>DASVRT010000001.1:0-25698 GCA_036388475.1 Pyrinomonadaceae bacterium
TTAAAATATTACAACGAAAAAGCCGACTTTGCGAATCGGCAAAATCGGCTTTCCGGCAATGCGAATTTAATCTTCCTGATTGCGGTTAATATCTGGAAATTAAGAAAATCCTGTTCAACTGCTTTCCGCAAAATGCCAGCAAACGCCCGCAACGTCAATCAAATGTACCTCTCTGCCCCACGGAAAATCGGTCGGCTCGCCTAATTTAACGCCAAACTTCGCGGCTAAATCCTTTTCGCTGATTTCCCTGTAAAAGTCATCCAAATCATCGACCTTTACGCTAATCATCAAATTTTCGGCGAAATGTTTATCGTTATAGTTTTGAAGAATAAACCGGCAGCCGTTATTTTCAAATTTGACGTAATCGCCGTTTTCCCAAATTATGCTGAATCCGAGTTCCGGAAAAAGCCGCTTTGACGCTTGAAAATCGCTGCCCGCAGGAATAAACGCTTCGATGGAATTATATTTCATCGCTTAACTCCTTTATTTAATTATTTTGCCGCCAGCAGCGGTGCGTAATTTTTGCGATAAGCGAAAGCCAGAAATAAAATTCCGAGAAAAAGCGGAATCACAATCGGCAAACCGTCCGGCAACAGAAATGCGTGAACCAACAAAATATTTACTGCAATCGGAAATATCACGACGACCGCCAGCGCCACAAATCTGCCGGAGACGAAGGCAAGCCCGCAGAGCAGCTCGAACGCTTTGACGACCGGCAAAATGTAGCCCGAAGCCGACAGACCTTCCATAAAAACTTTGGGATTTCCCGTCATTTCCGGCTGCGGCACGAGATTTAGAAAATAGGTAATTGATGCAAACAAAAACATCAAACCGACTAAAATGCGAACGATTATTATGGCGATTTTCATATTTATTTTTGGCTGAAATTTCCCGCTTTATTTTTTATAAAGCAAGACGGAGTTTGAGCGAATAATTTATCGGTCGGCAATAAAATTAAAATAAAGCCTGAAATTCAGCCGACCGATAAATCGTTTAATGATTATGACGCTTGCGGCGCTTTGCCGAAATCCATATAAACCATATTCCAGCGGTGCCCGTCCAAATCGGCGAAGGCAAAGCCATACATCCAGCCCTGAATTTCCGCCGGTACGCTGAAAATCGCGCCGCCCGCCTCGAAAACTTTGCGTGCCGTATCGTCGACTTCCGCGCGGCTTTCGGCGTCGAACGAAATCAAAATTTCCGCGCCCGCTTTCGCCTCCGAAATCTCGCTTTTCGTAAAGCCTTTAAAAGTTTCCTCCGCGAAAAACAAAACGGTCATACCTTTTTCTCCGACCGTAAAACAAGCCATCTGGCTGCCCGTGTGTTTTTCGTCCGGCGAAAAACCGATGCGGCTGAAAAATTCTTTCGATTTTCCGACATCTTTGACCGGAAGATTTATCCATAATTCTTTTGTCATAATCTTAGCGTCTCCTTTTCGTTGATTTCTCCTGAATTAGATTTCGACCAGCGTTTTAAAGCCGCCGTAAGCCATCCGTTTGAAATCGAACGGACACGATTTCGATGAATCCATCATTTCTTTCATTCTCGCGTCTGCCATCACGGCGGCGTTCACTTTGTCGCGATGTTCTCTGGATTCGAAAACAATCCAGGAAAAAATCACGGTTTCCTCCTCCGCGGCACCGGCAATTTTTTTGAAAGACAGCATATCTTCGATTTCCAAATCGTCGCCGGCGCATTCGTAAAATTCCAGCGCGCCGTGTTCCTTCCAGACTTCTCCGGCTTTCTGCGCTATTTGCGTGTATTGTTCGATATTTTCCTTGGCAATCGGGATTACAAACCCGTCAACATATTTTCCCATTTTTTTCTCTCCTTAAATTTAAATTTATTTATTCTGATTGTAGTCGTAACTGACCATCCAGCGAACGCCGAATTTATCCTGCGTCATTCCGAAATACGCGCCCCAGAAAGCATCCGCGAGCGGCATTTCCGCCTTTCCGCCTTCCGAAAGCCCCGTAAAAAGTTTATCGGCTTCGTCTTTGCTTTCAGCGCTGACGGAAATTGAATAATTATTTCCTTCAAGCAGCTTTTGTCCCATAGATTCGAGCGCGTCGGTCGCCATCAGGACATTTCCGTTTCCGATCGGCAGCGCGATATGCATTATTTTTTCCAAATCATTTTCCGACACTTTCGCGCCGTCGCAGCCGCCCGATTCGGAAATGTCTTTAAAGCGCATCAACGTCGCGAATTCGCCGCCGAAAACCGATTTATAAAAATTAAAAGCCTCCTCGGTATTGCCGTTGAAATTCAAGTATGGATTGATTGTCGCCATTGTTTTTTCTCCTTTATAATTTGTTCGTTTCACGGATGATACAAAATATCATTTACACACTATAGCACTATAAAGTCGAAACCGTAAGGTGCAAAAACGACAATCTTAGGGGTTGATTGCGACAAATTTTTCGGTTATTTTTATTTTATGAAACACGTCTCCATACTCGTTCCCGAATCGGCAATCCTGGCGGCAATCGACGACCCGCGCCACGTTTTTTCGATGGTCAACAGCTTTTTCGAACAAGCGGGAAAACCGGCGATTTTCGATATAAAGCTCGTCGGATTGGCAAAAGAAGTCAAGCTTCACAACCGCTCGTTTACGGTTCACGCAGATTCGCTTTTGGACGAGGTAGAACAGACGGATTTGATTTTTATTCCGGCGTTTGACGGCAAAATGGAGACGATTTTAGAAAAGAATAAAAATTTCATTCCGTGGATTATCGAGCAATACGAAAAAGGTGCGGAAGTCGTCAGCCTTTGCGTCGGCGCGTTTCTGCTGGCGAAAACCGGACTTTTAACGGGCAGAAAATGTTCGACGCACTGGCGCGCGGCTGACGAATTCAGAAAAATGTTTCCCGAAATCGAGCTTGTCACCGACAAAATCATCACCGAAGAACAGGGAATTTACACGAGCGGCGGCGCGACTTCCTATTGGAATCTGCTTTTATACCTGGTTGAAAAATACACCGACCACGAAACGGCGATTCTCACTTCGAAAGTCTTTGCCATAGATATCGAGCGCCACAGCCAGTCGCAATTTATAATGTTTAAAGGACAGAGCGAGCACGCCGACGAAGACGTCAAAAAGGCGCAAAAATTTATCGAGAATAATTTTCAGGAGCGCATCAGGCTCGACGATTTGTCCGCCAAATTCGCCCTCAGCCGCCGCAGTCTCGAACGCCGTTTCAAAAAAGCCACCAGCAATACCGTCAGCGAATACATTCAGCGCGTAAAAATCGAAGCCGCCAAAAAAAGCTTCGAAACCAGCCGCAAAAACATCACCGAAGTAATGTTCGATGTCGGCTATTCGGACACGAAAGCTTTTCGCGGCATTTTCAAAAAAATTACGGGAATGACGCCGTTTGATTACCGGAATAAATACAACAAGGAAGTGTAAAAAAAAAACACGCGCGAATTTCAGTTAAAACCTGAGCCGCGCGCGTGTTTCCTTCAAATTAGAATATTTATCTACGGAGCCAGCCAATTCGTAAAACTGTGCCAAGCTGCCGTTTGCGCAAAAACCATTCTAAACGGCACCGGCAGCGCAATTAGATAAAGCAGCAGCGCGGCGACAAAAATACGGTTGAATTTGCCGTGTTTCACCTTAAACCAAACCAAACCAAAAATCGCCAGCAGCACGGGAATTCCGAATGCAAACCACAGCGTGAAGCTTTCCGGCACAATCGGAATTCTGAATAATGCGGCGGGCGCAAAATTGATTGCGGTCATCAGCATCAGCGATTTATGTTCGAGCGGACGTTTGCGGTAATAAATCGCGCCCGCAAAATAAACGACGAACAAAAGCATATCGCCTACGGGCAGAATAAAAAACTCGTGCGGGTCGGCTCCCGGCGGCGCAGCGCCTCTGACGAGCTGAGCGTCATACGCCGTCGCCAGCCCGACAATGACGACCAGCGCCGCGAGCGCAATACCTGCCATTCCCATCGACATATGCAGTTTTACATTTTTCGAGCGAATCAACGCGACCTGCGCGACGAAATATAAAACCCAAATCGACATCACAATGCCGTGCATATGCACGAGCGCGTTGGCTACCGGCTTTACGTCAAAAAAGGCGCTGAAATAATAAGATTTGAAATAACCGATGAAGACCAGCAGCGGAAATCCGATTGCCGCGATTAAAAATAAACGACCGTCTGACTGACGCGGTAATGAGCTTGCATTGATTGCCATAAAATCAACCTCCAACTTAAAACGCGTAAAATCGAGACGAAAAGTATCAGCTGATTTTTCCGTCTAATAATTTAAATTATTTTGAAAAAAGCGCGGAAAATGAATTACTGATTCAAACAAGCAATTACGAGAAGAATCACGGCGAGCGTCGAAGAAACAGTGCGAATCGTGCTCAAATTGTTCCAGCGCATTTCGAAATTCGCTCTTGGCAAAGCGGTTTCTTCTTCGGTTGCGGCTTCCAAATTGAAACGGTCGAGCGCGTTATTCAAAGGAATGTTGCCGAAAACGGTGACGCCGAATACGCCAACCAAATAAATAACGGTCGCCGCAAGCAAAAAACGGAAACGCATTGATTGTCCGTAATGCAAAAACGTGCTGAGCGGCAGGAGCATCGGCGCGCCGAAAAAGGCGGCGAAGAAAATCGGATTCCGGACGGCTCGATTGATGGACTGCATCGCCGAAACATATTCGGCGTTTGATAATCGAGCCAACCCCAAATTCACGGAGCAGGAAAAAGCATAAAAAAGTCCCGCCATCAAAGCGGTCGCGGTCGCGGTTATAATCAGGACGAGATTCGAGACTGTTAACATCTCTAAAGTTATCAGATTTTACTTTTCATATTTAGAAGTTTGGTAATCCCAGCGACCGCCGTTATCCAAACACTTATCGACCGTGAAGCAATCGCGCAAAAGAATAACGCCGGTAAAAACTAATAAGAATCCAAAAACAAACAAAAGTATTTTTCGCTTGCTCATTATTCAATATTAAAATACTTCGCCTGCGGATGATGCACGATTATCGCCGAAGTCGATTGTTCGGGGTCGAGTTGAAATTCTTCGCTCAGCTCGACGTCGATTCTTTCCGGCTGGAGCAGCTCGAAAATTTTCGTCTGGTCTTCGAGATTCGGACACGCCGGATAGCCGAAGCTGTAGCGCGAGCCTTGATAGCCTTGATGAAAAAGTTTCACCAGTTCGGGCGCGTCGCCGCCGGCGATTCCTAATTCTTCTCGAATCCGTTTGTGCCACATTTCGGCGAGCGCTTCCGCCGATTCGACCGAAAGACCGTGAAACAAAAGATAATCGGTGTAATTGTCGTTTTTGAAAAGCTCGGCGGCGTATTGGCTTGCCTTTCTGCCCATCGTCACCAAATCGAAGGCGACGACGTCCGTTTTGCCCGAATCTTTTGCCGAAAAATAATCAGCCAGCGAGAGATTTTTTCCGCCGCGCTGGTTTTCGGGCTGGCGCGGGAAAGTGAAGCGCAGGCGCGCGGTTTTTTCGTCCGACTCGTAGATGATTAAATCGTTGCCTTCGGACTGGCAGGGAAAATAGCCGTAGACGACTTTCGGCGTGAGCAGATTTTCGCGTTTCGATTTTTCCTTGACCGCGGCAAATTTCGGGTAGACCGTCTCAAACAGAATTTTTTCGTATTCTTCCTTCGTCTTGCGTCCCTGCTTGTACTGCCACTGACCTTTGAAAAGCGCGGTTTCGTTGATGAAAGCGAAAACTTCGTTCAAATCGATATTTTCGACGACACGCGAGCCGTAAAACGGCGCAGTCGGAATTTCGACGTCGGTTGAAACGTCGGATTTCTTCGTGTGCGTCGTGTCGCCGCCGGCTCTGGATTTGACGCGCGCGGCGACTTTGCCGAGCTTGGCGTCTTCGCCGACTAAATCTTCCGCGTCTTCGACCGTTTGAATCGAAGCGGCGGATAAATCGCCCGCCGCCGGCGATTCCGACTTGCCGCCGTTTCCAGCCGCCGCGGCGCTTCTCGCTTTCGACTCTTCACTCTCGACTTTCGACTCTTTACTCGTCAGCGCGTCCATTGCGTGCAAACCGTCAAAGGCATCGCGCGCGTAGAATAATTTGCCGTTGTAGAGCGGCACCAAATCCTGGTCAACGTAGCGGCGATTCAGCGCCGCGCCGCCCAGAACGACCGGCACATTGATGCCGCGCTCGTTCATAATTTCCAGATTGTCGCGCATAATCAAAGTCGATTTCACCAGCAGACCGCTCATTCCGACGGCGTCGCATTTCGTTTCTTCAAAGGCTTTTAAAATCTCTTCAATCGGCTGTTTGATGCCGAGATTGACGACCTTGTAGCCGTTGTTGGTCAGAATAATATCGACCAGATTTTTGCCGATGTCGTGAACGTCGCCTTTGACGGTTGCCAGAACCATCACGCCTTTGTTCGTCTCGCCTTCCGTCTTTTCCATAAACGGTTCGAGAAATCTGACCGCCGTTTTCATCACTTCCGCCGACTGCAAAACGAAGGGCAGCTGCATTTGCCCGCTGCCGAACAAATCGCCGACCGTCTTCATTCCGTCGAGCAGAATATTGTTGACGATATCGAGCGCCGGATATTTTTCGAGCGCGAGCTTGAGATTGTCTTCCAAGCCGATTTTTTCGCCGTCGATGATGTGATGTTTGAGCTTTTCTTCGGTCGATAAATTGGAAACGTCAACCTTCATCGACTTCGCCGTTTTGCCTTCGAACATCGTCGTAAATTCGCCGAGCGGGTCGTATGTGCAGATGTCGCCGTCGAATTTTCGCTTGTCATAGATTAATTCCAAAGCGACTTCGATTTCGTGCTCGTTGAAGCGATTGAGCGGCAGAATTTTCGAGGCGTTGACGATTGCCGCGTTCATTCCGGCTTCGACGCATTCGTGCAGGAAAATTGAATTTAAAACGACGCGCGCCGCCGGATTCAAGCCGAAAGAGACGTTCGAAACGCCGAGCAGAATATTCGCTTCGGGCATCTCATTGTGAATTTGTCTGATAGATTCGATGGTTGCGGCGGCGTTGCGGCGGTCTTCTTCGATGCCGGTTGAAATCGGCAAAGCGAGCGGGTCGAAGAAAATATCGTGCGCTTCGATGCCGAATTCGACAGCTTGCCGGTAAGCGCGGCGGGCGATTTTCAATTTTCCTTCCGCGTCTCGCGCCATTCCTTCCTCGTCAATCGTGCCGACGACGACGCCCGCGCCGTATTCTTTCGCCAGCTCGAAAACTTTCAGAAAGCGTTCTTCGCCGTCCTCGTAATTCGTTGAATTCAAAAGACATTTTCCGCCCGCGTGCTGAAGTCCGGCTTCCATTTTCTGCCACTCGGTCGAATCGAGCATCAGCGGAATTTTGACATTCGTGACCAGCCGCGAAACTAATTCGTGCATATCGGCGACGCCGTCGCGCCCGACAAAATCGACGTTAACGTCCAGAATATGCGCGCCTTCGCGTTCCTGTTCTTTCGCTAAGGAAACCAGCCCGTCCCAATCTTCTTTTTCCAGCAAATCGCGCATTTTTTTCGAGCCGGAAGCGTTGACGCGCTCGCCGATAATCAGGAAAGAATTGTCCTGCGTGTAAGGCTGCTGGATGAAAATTGACGAGGCGGACGGAACCAAATTCGCGCCGCGTTGTTTCGGTGAAAGCCTTTCGACCTGTTCGATGACGAGTTTTAAATGTTCGGGCGTCGTTCCGCAGCAGCCGCCGACGATGTTTGCGCCGAAATCCCTGGCAAAATGCAGAACCTGTGCGGTAAAGCTTTCCGGCGTTTCGTCATAATGCATCGCGCCGTCCTTAACTTCCGGAAGTCCGGCGTTCGGCAGAACCGAAACCGGCAGCGGCGCGTTTTCGCACAGGTATTTGATGCTTTCGGTCATCTGTTTCGGACCAGTTCCGCAGTTCATTCCGACCACGTCAATCGGGAATGGCTCAAGCGCGGTCAGCGCGGCGGAAATTTCCGTTCCGTTCAGCATCGTGCCGAAAGTTTCGATGGTGACCTGCGCGATGACGGGAATTTTAACGCGATTTTTCGCGAAAAATTCAAAGATGGCGGCGAGCGCCGCTTTCGTCTGCAAAATGTCCTGGCAGGTTTCGACGATAAACAAATCCACGCCGCCGTCGAAAAGCCCGCGCACCTGCTGCTCGTAATTTTTCTTCAAATCCAGATATGAAATATGTCCGAGCGTCGGCAGCTTTGTTCCCGGTCCCATCGAGCCGGCGACAAAACGCGGCTTCGCTTTGGTCGAAAAATCATTGGCTATATTTTTCGCCATCTGCGCCGCTTTGAGGTTCACGTCGTAAGCTTTGTCGGCGATGCCGAATTCCTGCAAAACGACCGTGTTGCCGCCGAAAGTGTTGGTTTCGATAACGTCCGAACCGACTTCGAGAAAAGCCTGATGCACGTTTAAAACCGCGTCGGGACGCGTGTAAATCAGATTTTCCGAACAGTTTTCAAAATTCGCGCCGCCGAAATCCTCCAGCGTCAGATTCTGCGCCATCAGGTTCGTGCCCATCGCGCCGTCGAAAACGACGATTTTTTCTTTTAGTAATTCGAGAAATTTCATATTCGGTCTTTGGTCTTCGGTCTTCAGCTTTCGATTTTTGCAAGAACGAAAATCGAAAGCTGAAGACCGTTTTTCAAAATAAAAACTCCGCGCCGCCAGCAGCACAGAGTTTTTGTCAGAAACAGGTTTTGAAACTCATTAGCTGTTTAGCGATTTTTTTACGTGGTCGCAAGTCGCTGTAACTCACCACGTTTGAAGTTAAATCTTACCGAAAACTTTGCAGATTGTCGAGTTATGACAATTTTCAGCCATTAATTAATTTTTTCGGTTTCCAGATAAAAGTTGCGATTGACTTCAAAAGTTTTTATTTCGTCGGCAAAAGTATATGTTTGCATTGCTTCGTTCGGCGTTAGCGCGACTTCCTGCCCGTTGATGTTGACGCGAACCGGCATCTTGAAACCTTTGACGACCTTATCGTATTTATAAGACAAGGTTTTGCCTTGGCTTTTATATTGCAAAACCGGAATTTGAGTCGTTCGCAAATACTGGTCGAAAACTTTGCTCAAATCAATTCCGGCTTTTTTGCCGATGTAAGATTCGATTTGCGCGGTCGTCACGGTCTGATGCCAGAACTCGGAGTTTAGCCCGCGCATTATCGCGAGCCATTTTTTATCGTCGTTGATGACGTGGCGGATGGTGTGCAGTATATTTCCGCCCTTGTAATACATATCGCCCGAACCTTCACGGTTTGCGCCGTAAGTGCCGATAATCGGGTTGTCGTTTTGAATGTTGCGCCGGCTGCCGATGACGTAATCTTCCGCATCTTTTTTGCCGAAATGATACTCGACAAAAAGATTTTCCGAATAATTCGTAAAGCCTTCGTGAATCCACATATCGGCGGCGTCTTTCATCGAGATATTATTGCCGAACCATTCGTGACCCGATTCGTGGACGATAATAAAGTCGAATTTCAAGCCGATTCCCGTGCCGCTGACATCTCGCAGGCGATAGCCGTTTCTAAACCAATTTCCGTAGGTCACCGAGCTTTGATGCTCCATGCCGGGATAGGAAACGGCGACCAGTTTGTAGCCGTCTTCATAAAACGGGTATTTGCCGAACCAATGCTCGAAGGCTTCCAGCATTCGCGGAACTTCCTTGAACTGCCTGACGGCGGCTTCTTTCTGATGAGCCAAAACCCAGTAATCAATGTCCAGATTTCCGCCGATGCCTTTATATTTTTCGGAGAAATGGACGTAGTTGCCGATATTGACGTTAACGCCGTAATTGTTAATCGGATTGACGACTTCCCAATGATAAGTTTTGGTCTTATCGGTTTTGTTTTCATCGATTTTTTTCAAACGACCGTTGGAAACGGCGACCAGATTTTCGGGAACGGTCACGCTGGTTTGCATTCCGCGGTCAGGTTCGTCCGCGCCGTGGTCTTTGTTTGCCCACCAGATACTCGCGCCGATTCCCTGAGCGGTGGTCACGATAAAATGCTCGCCCAAATCATCGTGTCCCCAGGTGACTCCGCCGCTCCAGGGCGGATTTTTGCTTTCGACCGGCTTGCCTTCGTAAAATACTACGATTTTATCTTCGACGCCTTTCGGAATATCTTTTTCAAAAAACGCCCGGTAGACATTGCCTTCGCGTTCAAATTTCAGCTCGGAATTGCCGTGAATGATTTTCGTCACAGCCAGCGGCGGCTGTAAATCAATCTGCATTTTGCTGCCTGCTTTAAGGGTTTTGAAAGTTATGGTATTCGAGCCCCTTAAAGATTTTGTGCCCGGAAAAAACTCAATTGCGAGATGATAATGCAAAACATCCCACCATTCGCGCTCCGGCGTGATTGAGCCGCGAAGTATTTCCTGCCGGCTCGGCGGCTCGGTTTGAGCAAAAAGCGGCGCAACGCAAATTTCGCCGGGTAAAAATAATGCAAGCGCAATGGAAAAAAAGAATATTGATTTACGCATAGTATTCAGATTCGAGTCGGAATCGCCAAGTTTTATTTAATAATCGGCTAAAAATCAGGCGCGGAAGGCTTTTACCGGATTTTGCGGACGTTCAAATTAAAATCCTTCAAAACCTCTTCGCCCGAAACGTTTTCGGGATTGTCCAAAATTTCGACTTCGCCGCTTGGGTCGAGGAAGAACAAAAACGCTCGAAGGTTCAGCCGCCTGTAAATTGTTAGTCATAGATTTCACCTCGCCGTCATTTTATCGCAAACGGCGAAATTAAGGAAAAAAGAAACGCGAAGTGTTTTTATTCCGGAACACTTCGCGTTTCTTTTTACTGTCAAAGCTTTATTCGCTTTTGAAATAAAGCCTTATTTTCCGATTGCCGTCTTGAATTGCTGTTCAAAGAAATTAATCGTCGGCGTAAACTGCGGGTTGTTTTTGAATTTCTCGCGCATCAAATCAAACGCCTGCTGACCGCGCGGGTCGCCGAGCTTGATGATTGCCTGGATGCCGTTAAATAAACCTTGAAAATCATTGCCTTCGACCGCTTTTTTGAAACGGTCGAAGATTATCGGGAAAGCGCGCTCGTCGCCTTTGCCGGCGTTGGCGACGACGTTCAAAGCGGCGCTGCGGACGCTCGCCGGCTGATTTTTATCGCCCGCGTATTTGATGCCCAAATCCAAAGCGCGTTTATCGGCAAGCTCGGCAAAACCGTTCAAACCGGCGGCGCGCAAGTGCCCGCGCCAGGATTCGGTATTGACCAGTTTGAGCAGATTGTCGTAAGTCTTTTCGTTTTTGGTTCTGGCTAAAGCGACCGAAGCGTTTCCGACGACCGTGTAGCTCGGGTCGTTTAAAGCCGCAAGATAAACGTCCGCATATTTCGCGTCCTGCGTTAAGCCGAGAAAGGCAATCGCGTCGGCGCGCGTCACGGATTTTTCGTCCTTTGCCGCTTTTAAGACGGTCTGCACGGTCGCGTCGTCGAGCTTGACAGCCGGTTTTTTCACCCACGGCGGCGTCTGCTGCGGCGAAAAGGTCTGGCTGAGTTCGTCCAGCGCGGCGCGGCGCAGTCGCCAGAAAGATTCCCGTTCGACGGCGCTGCGGAAAGCCGCCGTGATTCTTTCCTTGTCGGCGGCGGTCGTCGTCGGATTTTTGGCGATTGTGCCGAGCTCGGTCATCGCCCAGCGCCTGCCGAGAACGTCGCGGTCGTTCGCCGCCTGATAAAGCAGCTCGTCCGTTGTTTTAGCAAATTTCAGCTCTTTAATCAGAGTCGATTCATAATCGAAATTCACGAGCTTCGGATTTCCGTTAACGCTGAAAGTAAAGACGTTTTCCGCCTGCGGCTTGATCCGGATTCTTTCGACGCGGTCGTCGATTTCTATATCGACGTCGGTCTGGAAAAACTCGACCTGCGGAAATTCGTCTTTCGGATTAATTTTCTGCGTCTGTTTGACGTTTAAAGTCAGAGTCTTTTTCGCGTCGTCGTAGCTTTTCGTCACTTCGAAAACGGGGTGTCCCATTTTGTAAAGCCACTGGTCGAAAAACCAATCCATCGACTGACCCGTCGTTTCTTCAATTGCGATGCGCAAATCTTCGGTCGAAACCGGCTGGTGCGCGTTCGAAGTCAGATAATTATTGAGCGATTTGAAAAACGCTTCGTCGCCGAGATGCTTGCGCAGCATATGCAGAACAGCCGCGCCGCGCGGGTAAGCGTAAGTGTCGAACATCGCGTCCTTGTTGGCGTAGCGGTTGGTGACAATCGGGCGGCGCAAGCCTTCGTTCCACGCGCCGAAATACGCTTGCTGATTGGAGCGCACATTCGCATACAGAAAATCTTCGTGACCTTTGCTGTGCTCGTGATAAAGCGCGTCGAAATAGGTGGCAAACGATTCGTTGAGCCAGATTTGACCCCAATCGCGCGTCGTCACGTAATCGCCGAACCATTGATGCGCCAGCTCGTGCGCCTGAAGTCCGTCGCTGTCGCCGTCGAGCAGCTCGCGCTCGTCCTGAATCATTTCCTCAATCATCGTCGTCGCGGAAATATTTTCCATTCCGCCGCCGAAATCTTCGACAAACGTCTGCGCGTATTTCGGGTACGGATATTTCACGCCCGTGATTTCCGAAAAGAATTTGACCATATCGGGCAGATTTTTCACCGTCGCCGCAACTTCTTTCGATTCACTCGGATAGCCGTAATTGATAATCGGGATTCCGTTCCATTCCTGTTTGACTTCCGAGTATTCGCCGACGACGATGGACGTCAGATAATTTGAATAAGGAATATCCATTTTCCAGTGAAAGGTGCGCGTTCCGTCCGCGTTTTCCTTGACATCGACGAGTGTTCCGTTGGAAACGACCGTGAAAGGCTTGGCGACCGTGGCGCGAAGCTCGGAGGTGCGAAAATCGTTCGGCGCGTCGTAAGACGGAAACCAGTAACGGTTAAATTCCGTTTCGCCCTGCGACCAGATTTGGCGCGGCTTGGACGGCTTGTCTTCGTTCGGTTTGATAAAGCGCAGCCCGCGCCCGAAACTGCCGATTGACGTTTCCGTGTCGGCGGTATTGACGTAATTCGTGCGATATTCGATTTTGACCGAAACGTCTTCGCCGCGCTTGACGGTGCGGTCGAGCGTGATTTCCAGATTATCGTCTTCTTTTTTCGCGTCGTAGGTAAATTTGAGCGGCGCGCCGCCCGCCAGCGTGACCGCGCTTATCGTCATCGACGCGGCGTCCAGATAAATTTTATTCGTATCTTTAAAGGGCGCGAGCGTCACGACCGTCGAGCCGAAAGCCTGTTCCTTATCCCAATCGAAACGCAAATCGATGGCGACGTGTTTGATGTCAACGACGCGGCTGCGAATGTAATTAACGGGCGGCAGCTTCCGGTATTCATTCGGGTCGGGCGGCTGCGCGTTGACCGGAATCGCCGCCAGCGAAACGAGAAAAACAAAAAACAGGACGAAAATTTTATGGCGAAATGGTTGGTTGTTCATATTATAAAAAGCCGTTTCTTTTAGAGTTAATTGAATTGCAAGTTGAGAATACGCAAGGCGCGCGAGAGTTGTTTCAAAAGGTCAGGCTTGGTCAGAACCGCCTGCGGCAAGCTGGCGGTCGAGGTTAATAGTTCCAAGTCTCAGGTTTCCGATTTCAAGTTAAAACAATCGGTAAACTTGAAACCTGAAACTTGAGACTCTTTTCTTAAACCGCCCGCTTGCCGCAGGCGGTTCTGACTAGCGGCGATTCGTCATATAATTCATCGCCATCGAAGCGATGTCGTCCATTGTGCTGCCGTCGCCGTCGCGGTCGAGCATACTTTCCAGAAATCCGCCCTGCGGCGAGTTCTGAATTTGCTGCTGCTGACCGCCCAGCCAGTTCGACAAGCCGCCGGCATCGAGATTTTGCTGTTGTTTCTGCCTGCCGAGATAGCTCATCACAATCGGCGCGAGCATCATCAGAATCTGCGCGACCTGCCCGGAATTCAAACCGCTTTGATTGCCGATTTGCTGCGCGACCTGTCCCTGATTATTGCCGAAAACGTGACCTAAGATTCCGCCCGCGTCCGCTTGCCGCGGCGGATTGGTCTGCTGCTGCTGCTGCTTAGCGCCGCCGAAAATCAGGTTGCCGAGACCGCCGAGATTATCCAGAAGGCTTCCGTCGTGGTCTTGTTCGAGCGCATTGTTCAGGCTCTGCGCTCCTTCCGGCGTTGCGGCGTTATTTGCCAGCCCTCCCAGAATTGCGGGCAAAGCCATCTGAACGGCGCTATTTACGGCGCTCGGTTCAGCGCCGACGTTCCGGCTGATTTGCTCGACCGCTTCACTGCCTTGCTGCTGTCCGAGTAAATCCTGTAATGAAAACATAAGTTTCCTCCTTGCTCTGAAAAATAGAATATAAAAATGGTAACAATCCGTTTCACCTTTTGTAAATGATGCACGTCAATCGAAAGTGAAAGCGCCGACTCGATTGCCGCAACGCAAGGTTCGCTAAGAAAACGAAACTTTGTTTATGAAAGCCTCTGCCGACGTTCCGCAGAATTTGCATCTTGAATTTTTAGAATCTACGATGGCATTAATGAATCCGAAGCTGTTTTTTTGTCTTTTTCTTTTAATTTCAATTTCAATTTTTTCCGTTTCCTGTCGCCGGGAGGAAACAGCGCGAAAGCCCTGGACGCACGCCGCGACCTTTGCCGGATTAAACCGCGAATTCGGCGAGCCTTTCGGACTGGCGTTTGACGCGGGCGGCGTTTTGTATGTTGCGGACGGCGAAAAGGGCGCGATTTTCCGCGTTTCGGCGGACGGAAAAACGGCATTGGTGACGGACAAGCTCAACACGCCTTCGCAAATCGCTTTTGATAAAGACGGCTTTTTGATTGTCGCCGATGCGGGCAATCATTCAATCAGGCGCGTCGATACGGCGAACGGAAACGTCGAGACAATCGCGGGCGTTGACGGCAGAAAAGGCTTCCGCGACGGCGAAGCGCGACAGGCTTTGTTTAACGCTCCCGTCGGCGTCGCCGTTTTCGAAAACAAAATTTTCGTCGCCGATACGTATAACGACAAAATCCGCGTCGTCGAAAACGGTCGGGTTTCCACGCTCGCCGGAAACGTTCAGGGTTTCGCCGACGGCGCGTCGAATCAGGCAAAATTCGACACGCCGTGCGGAATCGCGGTTTTCAGCAGCGGAAATTTAATCGTCGCCGACACCGGAAATAAAAGAATAAGAAAAATCGACGCCGCCGGAAACGTGACGACTTTCGCGGGCACGGGCGAGCCGGATTCGCTGGACGGATTTCCGCCGCAGGCAAAGTTTGTCGAGCCTCTAGCCGTAACGGTTGACCGATTCGGCGCGATTTACGTCGCCGACGGAAACTCGATTCGCGCCATTAATCGTCGATTTTTTCCGCTGGTCGAAACGATTTCAGACACAAAGCGCGGGTTTTCCGACGGGCAATTGCGCCAAACGAGATTTAATCGACCGTCGGGCTTGGCGATTGATAAAAACGGCAATCTTTTTGCGGCTGATGCCGAAAATCAAATTATCAGAGTTTTTACGGGCGAAAATCTCGGCAGGGAATCAAGTTTTGGGGAAATCGAAAAACTGCGCTCCGCGGCGGCGGAATTTCGCGCGCTGCAAACGCCGCGCTGGACGTATAATCCGCCCGACGCGCGGCGCGAGATTGCCGGCACAATCGGCGAGATTCGCGGCGAGGTCGGAAACCCTTTGGGTGTGGGCAGAATAACACAAGCGTGGTTTCACAACGGTTTGGACATCGCGGGCGGTTACGGCGAAACGGCGCGATTCGTCCGCACGGAGAAAGTTTTGCAGCCGACGGCGGCGGAAAATTTCGGAAGTCTCCGCGAGCTTTTGCGAATGCCGACGGTCGGGTACGTTCACATTCGGCTCGGGCGCGACGTTTCCGAAAAGATTTACGACGACGAAAGATTTCAATTCAGCCGCGACGCGAGCGGGAAAATAAACAGTGTTCGCGTTCCGCGCGGTGCGCGCTTTGAAGCGGGCGAGGCAATCGGGACTTTAAATTCCTTCAATCACGTTCACCTGATTGCGGGCAGAACCGGCGCGGAAATGAACGCTCTCGACGCTCTCACGCTGCCGAATCTGGCTGACAATATCGCTCCCGTTATCGAGAAAGTTTCGCTGACGGACAAAGATTGGCGACCGTTTGAAACCCAAAATGCCAATCAGCGTATTAAGCTCAACGGAAAAACGCGCATCGTCGTTCGCAGTTTCGACCAGATGGACGGCGGCGCGGCACGTCGCAGGCTCGGCGTTTATCGCCTGGGCTATCAAATTTTGCGCGACGAAGACAAAACGCCCGCGATTGAAGAGAAAACGACAATTTCATTTGCGCGGATGCCGGACGAGGATTTTGTGCGACTGGTCTACGCGCCCGGCAGCCAGTCGGGCTACACGCCCGTGACGATTTTTGATTATGTCGTCTCGAACGAAGTCAACGGCGACGCCGCGCGCGAAAATTTTCTCGACGCGGCAAGTCTGGAAGCGGGAAATTATATCCTGCGGGTTTTTGCGGCGGATTTTTTCGGCAACAAAACCGTCAAAGACTTAAGCATCGAAATCATTAAGTAAAATTCAAACAGGATGGACAGGATACACAGGATAAAAATTAATCAACAACGTCTTAATTCATTCCTATCCTATTCATCCTGTCCACCCTGTTAATTTATTTTTGGAGAAATTATGAAGAAAAATATCATTGCACTTATTTCTTTATTCGCTTTTTCAGTAACGGCAGCGCCTTTTAATTTAAAGGCGGAAACGCTTGATAAAGCCGCGCCGGGCGCGATTCGCGTGACGCCGCCCGCGCCGAAATTTACCGACGCCGAACGCCAGAGCGAGCTTGCCCGCCGCCGCGCCGAGGTCGCCAAAAGAATGGCGGCAAACAGCCTTTTGGTTTTGCGCAGCGCCGAGCCGCGCAATTATGCGGGCGACGTGGATTTCTTTTACCGGCAGGAAAATAATCTTTATTACCTGACCAATTTAAAACAAACCAATGCGACGCTCGTCATTGCGAAAAACGGCGACAGCGTGCAGGAATACCTGTTTTTGCCGAAGCGCAACCCGCAGTTTGAAACGTGGAACGGCAAGATGTACTCGCGCGAGGACGCGACCAGAATTTCCGGCGTGAAAACGATTTTCGATGCGAGCGAAGCCGCGGCGTTTATGCAGGCGCTGAAAGATAAAAAACCTTTCGCCTCAAAAGACGGCGCGGGCATTGCGACCAGCGCCGAAACGTTTTATTTTCAGCTTCCCGAAGGCGAGCGCGACGGCGACGGAATGGCGGAATTTCGCCGCGAAAATGAATTTTCCAAATCGCTGACCGGCTTCAAAGTCGAAAACGCGCGCCCGATTTTCGACGAGCTGCGCCACGTCAAATCGCCGTATGAAATCAAGCTGCTCCAGCACGCGATTGACATTACGACCGAAGCTCAGATGCGTTCGATGGCGATGGTCGGACGGGCGAAATACGAATACGAAGTGCAGGCGGAAGTCGAATACACGTTTCGCCGCCGCAACGCCGATTATTGGGGCTACCCGTCAATCGTCGGCTGCGGTCCGAACGCGACGACGCTGCATTACGTCGAATCGCAGGGCGAAGTCAGCCGGAACGATTTGCTTTTGATGGACGTCGGCGCGGAATACGACCATTACACGGCGGACGTGACGCGGACGTTTCCGGTCAACGGCAAATTTACGAAAGAGCAAGCCGAGATTTATCAAATCGTTTACGACGCGCAGGAAGCGGTGGCGAAAGTCACCAAACCGAACGCGAAAATGAGCGATATTGAAAAGGCTTCGGCGGAAACCGTTAAGCAAGGGCTGGCGAAATTAGGTTTGATTACCGCGCCGGACGCGACTTTTCAGGCGACTTTCAACGGTCAGACGATGAACGTGCCGCAATATCGCATCTGGTTTATGCACGGCAATTCGCACTGGCTCGGAATGAACGTGCACGACGTCGGCAGTTACACGACGCCGCTTAAAGCCGGAATGATTTTCACGAATGAACCGGGCATTTACCTGCGCGAAGACGCGCTGAGTTATATGGCTGAGACGCCCGCCAACAAGGAATTTCTGGCGAAAGTGCGCCCGGTTTTCGAAAAATATAAAAACATCGGCGTCCGCATCGAAGACGATATGCTCGTCACCGAAACCGGCGTCGAATGGATGACGAAAAATCTGCCGCGCAAGATTGAAGAAATCGAAGCCTTTATGGCGAGCGCTTCCAAACAAATGAATTACAGCGCTCTGGAAAGGGAAATCAGCCCGGCATTGGCGACGTTTAACGGCGGGTTTTCGCCGGAAAATCAATTCGGGCTTCTGGGCAGTTTTGGATTTCCGTCAGGCAAAACCGTTCGAAGCGGCTGGATTTTGACCGGCAAGGAAACGGCAAATTCAGAATTGAATCACGCCGGACATCCGCACGGCGAGTAAGAAATCAGCCGCGAAAGAACACGAAAAGACACGAACTGGAAAATCATTGCTCGCCGCCGGAGCAGTTTCGGCGGCGAGCAATGATTTTTTGTTGACTTAGAGTTATTTTTCGCCGCTTGACGTTCTCCGATAACCGCTCTGCGCCGGCTTCCGTTATTAAACAAATCGATTCGTGTTATCTGCGATTTTCCGTGATTTTCCGTGATTTTCCGTGTTTGTTCGCAGCTAAAAAATCATTCGTAGCTTAATGCCTCGACTGCATCGAGCCGCGCGGCGCGGAGTGCCGGATAAAGCGCGCCGAGCGCGCCGCCCGCCAGCCCGACCACGAGCGTGATTGCCAGCACGAGCGGGCTGATTTCCACTTCCAGCGTCGTGATTCGCGTCAAAGCGAAACGCAGCAGAATTGTTAAAACGACGCCCGCCGCGACTCCGCAAAAGCTAATCAACATCGCTTCCTGCGCGATTGTCCACGCAATGCGCGCGTTCGACATTCCCAGAGACTTCAGAATCCCGATTTGCCGCGTTCTTTCGGTGACGGTCGTGTACATCGTCAGCAAAATCACCAGCGCGCTGATGACCGCCGCGACGCCGATAATAACGTCCAGAAAAACGTTCATCGCGGGAAAGCCCGACATATAAAGCTCCTCGATGTCTTTGGTGAAAATAATCTGATTGTCGGTAAATTTTTCGTGAATCGTGTCGGCGACCTGCTGCGCCGTAAAGCCTTCTTTAATGGAAATCAAAATCGCCGTGCATTGATTTTCGGCGGCGAGCTGCGCCTGCATCGTCGCCAGCGGAATTTTTACACGCGCGCCGGCGGCTGGCTCGTAGGTTCCGACGATTTTAAAGTCGCGCTCCCACATCTTTACCGTATCGCCGATTTTGAATTTTTTCTGGCGCTGGAATCCGGTGTCGATAATCGCTTCGTCGCCGCTTTCAATCGCGCGACCTTCGATGATTTTCAATCGCGCCATCTCGGCGTATTCCTTAAAATTTACGCCGTCAATCAGGCGGCTGCCCGTGTTCGTGTCGGCTTCGACGGAAGTTTGACCGAGCGGCACGACCGCTTTGACGCCTTCGATTTTCGCCAAATCTTCGGTCATAATCATCGGCAGGCGAAACGATTCCGAGCCTTGCAGACCGAATGTTCCCGCCGCGCGAAACATAATCTCCGCGCCGACGTTTGCCTCGCGGGTCGCGCGCTCGCGCATCGTGCCGTTTGCCAGCCCAATGGTGAAAACGATAAGCAGAACTCCGATCGCAATGCCCAGAACACTGACCAGAGTGCGCGCCGGACGATGCATCATATTCGAAAAAACGAGATTGTCCATAAAAATTTTATTTGAGCAGGATTGAGGGAATTTTTCAAACCGGGATTTCCTTATCGCTTTTATTCACGCTTTCGCGCAGCGGCTTACATTTCTTCCGGACATCTGCGGTCAGATTTGCTTAACGCATTTTTTCGAGTGCTTCGATGTCTTTCCGGTATGTTTCTATAAGTACGCGGCTGGATTCGGGCAGAGCTTTTAGAGCCTGGGCTTTCAGCACTGCATCCAACGCTCGCTGATAATTTTCCTTTTCCGCCGCGATGTGAATTTGGCGAGTTTGCCGGTTGTCGGTTTTCGCAAGTTCTTTGTGAACCAAGCCAGCGTGCCGGTAAGCAATCGCCGAATCGCGCAGGGCGGTGGTGTTGGCGGCATCGTTGGCGAGTTGCTTTTCATAAAGCTCCGTGCTTTTTTCAAATGCCGCGAGCGCGCCGGTAAAGTCGCGCTGCTTAAGACGTGCCAAGCCGATTCTGATATAAAGCGCGCTCACGTCGCGGTCATAGCCGCGATTCAAAGGGTCTTTTTTCTGCAATTCGAGCACAATCGCCATCGCTCGTTCCAGAAAGGCGAGAGCTTCGACGGGCTTTCCGAGATGGGAAGCCGAAACGCCGAGCCGCGAAAAACTTTTCGACAAATTATGCCGCGCCTGCGCGTTGGCGGGGTCGGCGGCGATAATTCCCTCGACGACCCGGCGGGATTTTTCGCACAGCTCGAACGCCCGCGCGTCGTCGATTTGTTCGTAAATGCCGCTCGCCGATTCGTAAACTTTCCAGAGTTCCTGTTTGATATTCGTATCGTTCGGAAACCGCGCGGCGAGCGTCTCGGCGATTGCCACGGCGCGCGCCATTTCCGCCTCGGCTTCCGGCTGACGGCTTTCCCACGATAGCGCGAGCCCCAGAGAAGTCAGACATACGGCGAGAATCCGCTCGGTTTCCACGTCGCCCGCGTTTGTCCGGCGCAACGCTTCGATTTTGTCCGCCGCCTGCTGAAGCAAAGGAATGGCTTCGGCATACCTGTAGAGATTAGTATAGCTCGTCGCGTCTTCGACCTGCGTTTCGAGAAACGCCCTTTTCAATTCGAGCGAACCGGGCTGCTCGCTAACTAATTTTTCGTAAATTTGCAAGGCTTCCGAACTGTCTCTGAAACCGCCTTCAACGTTGCTTTGCGCCATTTTTCTGAGAGCGAGCAGCCGCAAATTCTCCGCCTGCAATCGGCGGTTTTCCACATCGTGCGGATTGATTTCCAATAATCGCCGTCGAATCTGTTGCGCTTTTTCGAGACTCGCAATCGCGCCGCGAAAATCGCTCAAACTCGGTTTGCGCGAATCGCCTTGCAGCACGCCGACTTTTTCGTAAGCCGCCGCCAACTCCGCCTGCAAAGCCGAATCGTCGGCTGATTCGACGGCGAGCGAGTCGAGATATTTCAGAGATTGCGCGACGAGCGCCTGCCGCGCTTCGGTCGCGCCTTCGAGCCGTTCGATTTTCGGCGCGATGTCGTTTAAAAGCGCGTTTGACAACCCGCGCACGTCCGAGAATCTTTTTTCCGCCCGCGCCTGATTCGCTTCGGCGCGCCGCGCCTGCCAGACGGTGGCGACCACGCCGCCGATTAAAGTCAGAAAAATCAAAAGCGCGGCGAAAACCGCGATGCGATTGCGATTGACGAATTTCGTCGCGCGATATGTAAAACTGTCTTTCTGCGCGCTGACGGGCAAGCCGCCCAAATATCTGTTTATGTCTTCGGCGAATTGCTGGACGGAAGCGAAACGACGCTGCGGTTCCTCACGCCGCGCCATTTCGATAATCGCCTGCAATTCGGTCTTCAATCTCGGGTTTCTGGTTTTTGTCGATTGCGGTTTGGTCGAGTTCGATTTGAAAGCGGTGTCGCCGGTCGAGTTGGACATTTGCGGCGGCATAAAGCCTTCGCCCGTCGCAATAGGCGGCGATTCCGGTTCGACTAATTTGGACAGCAGAACGCCGAGACTGTAAACGTCGCTCGCCGTCGTGATTTGTTCGCCTTTGATTTGTTCCGGGCTGGCGTATTCGGGCGTGAAAGCGCGATAACCCGTCTGCGTCTGCTCGCCGGCGTGCTCGTCGTCGAGCAGTTTGGCGATGCCGAAATCGAGTAATTTCGGCACGCCGTCCGAAGTAACCAGTATGTTCGACGGCTTCAAATCCCGATGGACGACCAGATTCTGGTGCGCGTAGGAAACAGCATTGCAAACCGATAGAAAAAGTTTCAGCCTTTCGTTGGTCGAAAGATTTTCGCGCTCGCAAAATTTGTCGATGCGCGCGCCTTCGACGTATTCCATCGCCAGAAAAGGCTCGCCCGCGTCCGATACGCCGCCGTCGTGAAGCTGTGCGATGTTCGGATGATTAAGGGAAGCGAGAATTTGACGCTCGCGGCGAAAACGCTTTTCCAGTTCCTTGTCGGCAAAGCTCTGGCGAATAATTTTCAGCGCGACCTGCTGTTCAAACTCGCCGCCCCAGCGTTCCGCCAGAAAGACCGTGCCCATTCCGCCGCGCCCGATTTCGCGGATAATGCGATAATTTCCGAACTGTTTTCCGGCGAAATCTTCACGCTTTGAAGCGACTTTGTCGGCAATATCGAAAGCGTTTCTTTCGATTAAATTTTCCGTTTCGTCGTGCGCGGCGAGCAAGGAATTTATTTCGTCAAAAAGCCGCCCGTCCGCGCCGCAAGCTTCGCGCAGCCATCCGGCGCGCGAATCTTTGGGTTGTTCCAAAGCTGCGGCGAAAAGGTCTTTGATTTTTTCCCAATCCTGATGTTTCATATTTCAGTCTCGGTAAATAGAGCGTAAAAAATCGGGAAAACAGTCCAAAAAAGGCGGAGAAATATTTTACTGCCTTTTCAGCTCGCGCTGAAACCAGGCTTTGGCAAACGTCCACTCGCGTTTGACGGTCGTCGGCGAAATGTTTAAAACGTGCGCCGTTTCTTCAATCGAAAGCCCGCCGAAAAATCTCAGTTCGACAATGCGCGCCTGTCTCGCGTCAATCGTTTCCAGGCTCTGCAAGGCTTCTTCCAGCGCCAGTAAATCGAATTCCTTTTCGCTGGCGAAACTGACGGCGTCGTCCAGAGCGATTTTTTGCCCGCCGCGTTTTTGCGCTTTTTTGACGCGGGCGTGGTCAATCAGAATTTTCCGCATCACCTGCGCGGCAATCGCAAAAAACTGCGCCTTGCTTTCCCACGAAACATTTTTCCAATCGACCAGCCGGACGAACGCTTCGTGAACCAGCGCGGTCGCTTGCAAAGTGTGGTCGGGGCGCTCGTTTTGCATATAAGCGGCTGCCAGCCGCCGCAAATCGTCATAGACGAGTTCGAGCAGTTTTTCGGGCGCGGTTTCGCTGCCCGCGCTGACGGCGTTCAACAAGACGGTGACCTCTGATGACGGCTCTTTCATTCGACTGATTTGAAGGCAAAACGGATTATACGGATTTTTTTTTCAAAAATCACTTTTTTTTGTGGGCTGTTTCGCGCCTACTTTGCGCCCTATTGGGCAAAAGGAGAATTTTAACTATGAAATCAGCTATGAAAAATAATCAATTTCGGCGAAAAACATTAAGTTCGATGATGACGGCTTTGTTCGTCCTGATGATTTTAGGCAGCTTTCAAACGGCTTCGGCTCAATTTACGTTTATGGGCGATTACGATAAAACGTTCAACGCGCCGCTCGGCTACTACGCCGAAGGGGAAGTTCCTTATCCGGGTTCAACCGACCACCTTCAAACCTATTTTTTCACCGGCGAGTATGCGCCGGACGGGTCAATCATTGCCGGCGGGCGATTTGTTGACACCGCGGGGCGCGGAGATTTTTATCTGAGAAAATTTACCGCCTCCGGCGCGATTGACACTTCTTTCGGGGCGGGCGGATATGTCCGCACCAATTTTCACATCAATAGTGACGGCGTTCACGAAAACGATCAGCCGCAGGTCTTGAAAGTGCAGCCGGACGGCAAAATCCTCTTTGCCGGTCAATGTGTTATGTCTGCTGCGGGTTTTGGACAGGATGCCTGCATATTCCGCTACAACCCGAACGGCACGCTTGACACGACTTTCGGCGGTTTTACCGTCTTCAGCACCGGGCAAGGCTCGACGGTTTCGGCGGTTCCGATTGCCCCGGGCAAACAGATTTTCCAAACCGGAGCAATCGCCAACGGACAGCTGTTCGGCACAAATGGCGTTTTTTACGATATGGCGATTCAGCCGGACGGGAAAATCATTCTGGTCGGCGACGCGCGCAATTACGCCAGCTTCTTTGTGGCGCAAGGTATCGGCGCAATCGTCGTGCGCCTGAACGCGAACGGCTCGCTCGATTCGACTTTCGGCAGCGGCGGCATCGCCCGCTGGACTGCGCCGGAAAGTCCCGCAAGTTGTTTTCCGCCGCGACGTTTTTCCGCCGTGCGCGTGCAGCCGGACGGGCGAATCGTCGCCGTCGGATTCAATAGCACGACCACTTGCGGCGGATCGGGCGCGTCGGGAAATCGTTTTGTCGTCACGCGCTGGACTGCTTCGGGTCAGCTTGAAACCGTGCGTCATCTCGATAACAACACGGCTTTCGATTTTCAGGACGAACTTGCCGCGTCCGTTCATCTGACCAGAGACGGAAGCAAAATTCTTGTCTCCGGTTCTTACCGAAATGTGAGCGGAGTTCCGGCGGGACGGCAAAAGCCGACGATGATGCGCTTTAACATCGGTGATTTATCGCTCGACACATCTTTTGGAAACGGCGGAATCGTTCAATACAACAGAACGTTCGACAGCTCGGCATTCTCGACTTTATACGTCAAAGCGATTCAGCCGGACGGCAGAATCATCGGCAATGACAATACCGGCAACACCAGCGCCGTGCGTTTTAACCCGGACGGCTCAAGCGACCAATCTTTCGGCAACGTGGACATTCTGGACGGCTCAACTAACGGGCGCGGCAGGCTGAGAGTTTCCACGACCGCTTACAACGGCGTGGTGAGCGTGTTCCAGCCCGGACACATCCTCGTGCGTCCGAACGGCAGGCTCAACTTTATTGGAGCCGCCGGTAATGTCAACTTCGCCATTCGCGGTGCCGTCTCGCAGCAGAACACAACTTTCCAGAACGGAGTTTACGGTGATTTTGAAAATGACGGTCGCGACAATATTTCGGTTTTCCGCAACGGCAACTGGTATTGGCTCAACAGTGTGAATAATTCTTTCAACGCCGCCCAATTCGGCATCGCGTCGGACAAAATCGCGCCCGCCGATTACGACGGCGACGGACGCACCGATTTGGCGGTTTTCCGCGACGGCGCGTGGTATATCATCCAAAGCCCGAACGGCGGATTCCGCGCCTTGAATTTCGGCGCGGCGGGCGACCTTCCGCGACCCGGAGATTTCGACGGCGACGGTTTGGCTGACATCTCAGTTTTCCGCCCGTCGGACGGCACGTGGTATCGCATTAATTCCAGCAACAACCAATTTGTCGGCATCCAATTCGGCGCAAACGGCGACGTTCCCGTGTTGGCTGATTTCGACGGCGACGGCAGAACCGACATTTCGGTTTTTCGCGCGGGCATCTGGTATTGGCTCAGAAGCTCGGACGGTCAATTTGCCGCAGCACAATTCGGTCTCGGCGGCGATATTCCCGTCGTCGGCGATTATGACGCGGATAGCCGGTCGGATTTGGCGGTGTTTCGCCCTTCAAACGGAACGTGGTATTGGAACGGCAGTCAAGCCGGATTTAATGCCGCGCAGTTTGGCGCAAACGGCGATAAACCCGTTCCCGGCGATTACGACAATGACGGTAAAAATGATTTAGCCGTTTATCGCAGCGGCGCGTGGTATATCATTAACAGCGGAAACAATTCCTTTACGGCGCTTAATTTCGGTTTAGCCGGCGACACGCCGATTCAGACGGCTTACACGCAGCCGTAAGTAAATAAACAATTTGCCGCTCAAAAACTGAGAGGCGGCGAGGATTTGTCAT
>DASVRT010000002.1:0-1794 GCA_036388475.1 Pyrinomonadaceae bacterium
GCCGCGATTTCGACTTCCGTATTTTCGTACGACTGAAAAGTCGGCGCGGTCGTGCGAATCGTGTATTTGCCCGGCGCGAGTCCGGTAATCGAATATTCGCCCTGGCGATTGGTCACGACCGATTTTTCTTTGCCGCTCGCGTCAATCGCGGTCACGCTCGCGCCGACCACGACCGCGCCGAGAGTATCGACGACCTGACCGTTCAGAGTTCCCGTCTGCTGCGCCAGCGCGCTCGAACTTATAAATAAAGTAAGAAGACCGATAAAAAAGAATGATAAAAATTGTTTCATAATAATTGCCCGTGCATTTCTAAAATCCAGAAAATGAAATCGCGCGAAGCTGCCGGAGAATAAAATAAAATTTGCAGCTTCGCGCGATTTCAAAAAATCGTTTACGGAGTTCCGATGCCGTCCAAGCCCGGAATGTTCAAGCTCGGCGAGCTTTGATTATTTCCGCGCGGGGCTTGCGCCGCGGCGGCAAAGAAAGGCTCGACGCCTGAAAGAAGCTTAATCGCCGTCACGCGACCCGGCGTCACGCTGTTTGTGCTCGAAGCCGCGACCGCCGCGCCGACTTTTAAGTCCGCCAGCGAAATATTCGGAAAACGCTCAATCATATCGTCAAATTCGCCGCGACCGCCGCGCTGACTACCGCCGCCCTGCGGATTTTGTTGATTTCCGCCTTGATTCGGCGGGCGCACCGCTACGTTTCCGCCGCCCTGACCGCCGCCCGGCGGCGTAATTCCGCCGCCCGACATCCGCGTCGCCATCATCTGCGCCATATCGGTCGGAAAATTTTTCAGTATCGAAGCATCGTTGACGACGATGGTGACGGGTTTATTTGTCTGAATGTCTTTAATCGTGATTTCTTTTTTCTCGGCGTCAATGGCGGTAATCGTTCCGCCGACCATTTTAAACGAGCCGGAAACGATTTTTTCCGCTTCAAAGCTCATTCCGTCCGCGCTTCTGTCGCCGAGCGCGCGAACCTGGTCGCCGATTGAAAGCTCGCCGAAGCTGCTGGCTTTGGCGTCGGAAAATTTGACCGACTCCGGCGAGTAGCGCCGATATTCGATTACGTCTTTCGGCGTCACGCTAACGTTTCTTTCGCCGCCGATTCCGCGCATCGCGACCACGATTTTCTTGTTCGGGATGTCGATTGAAACGACGCGACCGGAAATTCCGCGCGTTTGCCACGCCGTGCGCTCGGCTTCGTTGCGCTTGGAAATATCCGATTTTGTCATCAGATAAACCGTGCGCGCCGGAATAGATTTTTTGTCCGCCGGAACGATGCTCGACACGATGACTTTATCGCCCGCGCCGATGTCGGCGAGCGTCGCGTCGGCGGCATCGGCAATTCGCGGCTTTTCGGGCGAAACCTTTTTATAAGTCGTCGCCGGCTGTAGCGTGATTTCCACCGCGCCTTCTTTGGTCTGCAAACTGAGTTTGTCGCTCGTCACCGAAACCACTTCACCCTGAAAATAAGTCGGCTTCATTGCGTCCTGCGCAAAAGCCGTCAGATTGGCGCTCGCGAACAAAATAAAAAAGGCTGCAATTGCTAATGTTTTATACATTTCTGATTTTTTACTTCCTTGAACGGATAAAAGAATTATTACCAAAACTTATACGCTCTTACAGGGTTAAAGGTTGCCCTTAATTTAAAGACGCATTTTACAAGCCGTTGGTTTCGCGGCTATGTAAAGTTTTGTAAATAATAACGAACGAATTCTTAAATTATTAACAGATGGATTAAAAGAAAAAGTTTTGAGTGTTGAATTTTGAGCTTGGAATTCTTTAAATT
>DASVRT010000003.1:0-15931 GCA_036388475.1 Pyrinomonadaceae bacterium
ATTGTTCCCGCGTTTTTCATTCCGACAATGTGTTGAATCGCGCCGGAAATTCCGAGAGCGATATAAACTTTCGGCGCAACCGTTTGACCGGAAGAGCCAATTTGCCGGTCAATCGGCAGCCATTCGGCATCGCAAATCGGGCGCGACGCGGCGAGGTCTGCGCCGAGCGCGTCAGCTAATGCCTGCGCGACGGCGATATTTTCCTGCGATTTGATGCCGCGTCCGACGGCGACGATAACTTCCGATTTCGTTAAATCGACCGATGCTTTCGCTTCCTGAAACGGCGCTTCCGGTTTCATACGAATTTCGCCGACGTTGACGTCCATCGTTTCGGTCTGCGCCGCGCCGCCTTTTGCCGCGTTGTCGCCGCGAAACGCGCCGGATTGAAACGAAACGAAATACGGAGCGTCGCCTTCAATCGTCATATCCGCGTCCAGTTTTCCCAGAAAAATGCGGCGCGTGAAAACCAGATTGCCGCCGTCGTTCGTATAGCGAATACAATCGCCCAGAACTTCCTTTCCGAGCCGCGCGGCGACTTTCGGCGCAAAATCGCGCACCTGATAAGTGTGCGCCATTACGACGTATTGCGGATTGTTCGCCTCGATGACCTGCTCGAAAGCGTCGGCATAACCGTCGGGCGTATAAATATTCAGCTTTTCGTTTTTCGCCACGATGACTTTTTCGACATCATAACCGACGATTTCCTGCGCCAGAGCGCAATCCTTGTCGCACGGAATAACGGCGGTTACTTTCAAGCCCAAATCTTTGCCGATGCTCTGCGCGGCGGCGACCGCTTCGAGCGAAACTTTATTTAAGGCGCAATCTTTGTGTTCGATAAATACTAAAATGCTCATAATTTTGTAAATCGTCAACCGTCAATCGTGAATCGTAAATAGAAAAAGACGATTCACGATTTACTAGAGTACGCGAACCTCCGTTTTCAATTTTTCGACCAGTTCAGCCGCGCCTTTTTTCGTGTCGCCGCCGCCGAGAATCTGCGTTTGCTTGGTTTTGAGCGGCAGATAAACTTTCCGGATTTTCTGCGCCGAGCCGAAGCTTTCAATCGTCGGCGTGACTTCCCGGATTTCTTTTTTCTTCGCCGCCATAATGCCTTTTAAACTGGCGTAGCGAATCTGCGAGATTCCCGATTGAATCGTCAGCAGCGACGGCAGCGGATACGTAAACCATTGATACCAGCCGCTTTCCAGCTCTCGCTTGACGCGAAAATCCGCGCCCGAAGCATCGACTTCGATAACGATGGTCGCGTGCGGAATTCCTAAAAGCTCGGCTAAGATAACGCCCGTCTGACCGTAGCTGTTATCGTCGGACTGCAATCCGGTCATTACCAAATCGGCGTTTTCGTCGCGAATCGCGTCGGCAATCGTTTTGGCAATCTGGAACGGAGAAAGCTGATTCGCTTCATCGACGACGATGTGAATCGCGCGGTCGGCGCCGCGCGCCAGAGCGTCTTTGATGGTCGATTGCGCGCGCCGCGGTCCGAGCGAGCAGACGACGACTTCGCCCGCGCCTTTCTTTTCTTTCAGACGCAGCGCTTCTTCCAGAGCGTAGCCGTCCGATTCGTTCGTGACGTATGACAAATCGGCTTCTTCAATCCATTTTTCGTCTCTGCCAATCCGCAAAATCGCGTCCTTGTTGGCAACTTGTTTCATTAAAACGACTATTTTCATAAATTTTTATTTCAAATAAACAGATTGTGAATTTCAAAAATTGTAAACGGTTTAGATAAAAATTTCCACTAAAAATGAATGACCATTCATTCAGCACATAAATTAAATGCGTTTAATCGCCGAAACGGCAACCAAACGCATCGGATAATTATTCTTCAAACCGCTTGAAAATCAAGCACGCGTTCGTTCCGCCGAAGCCGAAGCTATTCGACAAAACGTATTCGACTTCTTTCTGGCGCGGCTCGTTCGGCACGTAATCCAAATCGCAGTCCGGGTCGGGAAACTCGTAATTGATGGTCGGCAGAAGAGTTTTGTTGTAAATCGACAAAACCGAGAAAGCCGCTTCGATTCCGCCCGCCGCGCCGAGCGCGTGTCCGGTCATCGATTTTGTCGAGCTGACCGGCAGATTGTATGCATAATCGCCGAAAACCTGTTTGATGGCGAGCGTTTCAAACTTGTCGTTATACGGCGTCGAAGTTCCGTGCGCGTTGATATAGCCGATTTGTTCGGGCGCGATTCCCGCGTCCTTTATAGCTTTCAGCATCACACGGCGCGGACCCGAGCCGGTTTCATCCGGCGCGGTGATATGAAAAGCGTCGCCGCTCATTCCGTAACCGACGATTTCGGCATAAATCTTTGCGCCGCGCGCTCTGGCAAATTCGAGTTCTTCCAGAATAACGATGCCCGCGCCTTCGCCCATCACGAAACCGTCGCGCTCGGCGTCAAACGGACGCGAAGCCTTCTTCGGCTCGTTATTTCTGGTCGATAAAGCCCGCATCGAAGCGAACCCGGCAACGGACATCGGCGTAATCGCCGATTCCGCGCCGCCGCAAATCATCACATCAGCATCGCCGCGCTCGATGTAGCGAAAGCTGTCGCCGATGGCGTGGGCGCCCGCTGCGCAAGCCGTCGCCGTCGCCGTATTCGGACCTTTTGCGCCGTGCCGAATCGAGACGTTGCCGGACGCGAGATTAACGATTGACTGCGGGATAAAAAACGGCGAAACGCGGTCGGGACCGCCGAGCAGAAGCTTATCGTGCTCGCGCTCGATCGCCCAGAAATCGCCGATGCCCGAACTGATATAAGTTCCGACCATTTCGGCATTCGAATCGTCAATCACCAGACCGCTGTGCCTGATGGCTTCGTCGGAGGCGGCGATGGCGAAATGCGTAAACGCGCCCATCCGCCGCGCTTCCTTCTTTTCCAGAAAGTTGAGCGGGTCGAAATTTTTTACTTCGGCGGCAAATTTGACCGAATATCTTTCCGTGTCGAATTTTTTGATGTAGTCAACGCCGCTTTCGCCGCGAAGCAATGCCGACCACGTCGATTCGACATCGTTTCCGACCGCCGTGACTAAACCGAGTCCTGTTACCACAACACGACGTTTCATAAAATTAGTGAAAAGTGAAAAGTGAAAAGTGAAAAATTAATAACTATTCACTATTCGCCTTTCACTTTTAGTTAGTCCTTTTTGTGCTGCTCGACGTAGCTGTACGCGTCGCGGACGCTTTGAATTTTTTCCGCGTCTTCGTCGGGAATTTCGATGCCGAATTCTTCTTCAAAACGCATCACGAGTTCAACCAAATCGAGCGAATCCGCGCCCAAATCTTCGATAAAACGGGCGTTTTCCGTAACTTCCGCTTCATCGACTCCCAATTCGTCAACAATAATCTGTTTGATTTTTTCCTGAACGGCTGAATCTGCCATAACAACTGTTTCTCCTGTTAAATTTATAGCGTTAGTACTGCTTGTTTTAAACTATCAAAATTTTCGACGTTCAAACAGCGAACATCACGGTTAATTTGGCGAACCAAACCCGATAAAATTTTTCCCGCGCCGGCTTCGACAAATGTCGCGACGCCCGCGCTTATCAAATTTTCCACCGACTGCGCCCAGCGCACGGGCTTGGAAACCTGTTCGGTCAAAGCCGCGCGAACCCGCGCGCCTTTCGTATTGGCTTGGGCGGAAACGTTTTCGATAATCGGAAATCTCAAATCGTTGAAATCAATTTCCTGTAAATCTTTTGCCAGACGTTCCTGCGCCGGCAGCATCAGCGCGCAATGAAAAGGCGCGGAAACATTCAATTTTATCGCCCGTTTCGCGCCGCGCTGTTTTAATAATTCGATCGCCCGGTCAATCGCTTCCGTGTTCCCGGCAATGACGATTTGCGACGGCGAATTGATATTTGCCGGACTGCAAATTTCGCCGGCGGCGGCATCGCGACAAGCCGTTTCAATCGTTTCCGGCAGCAGACCGATAATCGCCGCCATCGCGCCGACGCCGACCGGAACGGCTTCCTGCATATAAGTTCCGCGCTTGCGAACCGTTTTTACGGCGGCGGTAAAGCTCATCGCGCCCGCCGCGACCAGCGCCGAATATTCGCCCAAACTGTGCCCGGCGACGTAATCCGGCGTCGGAAAACCTTCCGATTCCATCGCGCGAAACGCGGCGACGGAAGTTGTCAGAATCGCGGGCTGCGTGTTCGCCGTCAACTGTAAATCCGCTTCGTCGCCCGCAAAACACATCTCGGACAATTTAAACCCGAGCGCGTCGTCGGCTTCCTCAAAAACTTCGCGGGCGGCGGGGAAATTATCAAATAAATCCTTGCCCATTCCGACCGCCTGCGAGCCTTGTCCGGGAAATATATAGGCGATTTTCGATTTCGGATTTTCGATTTCGGATTCTTCGCTCATTAAGTTTCGTTTTAACTCTAATTGACAATTATTTGGATTTGATTGAACGAATTAACCGAACGACCAATCTGAAATCCAAAATCTAAAATCTAATCAATGTCCCGCCCCACGTGACGCCGCCGCCGAAGGCGGTCAGCAAAACCAGACTGCCTTCCTTGATTTTTCCGGCTTCGATGCATTCGTCGAGCGCAATCGGTATCGAAGCCGACGAAGTGTTGCCGTGCTCGGCGATGTTTGAATAAACTTTTTCTTCCGGCACGCCGAGACGCGAAGCGACGGCGTCGGTGATGCGCTGATTCGCCTGATGCGGAATTACCAAATCGACATCGCCGACCGTGTAACCGGCTTTTTCCAGCATTTCCGCCGAAATATCAGCCATCGAGCGCACCGCGACCTTGAAAAGCTCGTTGCCTTTCATCTTAAAAAAGTGCATCCCGTCGTCGATGGTTTTGTAGCTCGTACCGAGCTTCGTGCCGCCGCCGGGCGCGTAAAGCTGTTCTTCGTAGCGACCGTCGGAGCGGATTTTTGTGGCTAAAATTCCTTTGTTTTCAGGAACCGGACCTAAAACCGCCGCGCCCGCGCCGTCACCGAAAATGACGCACGTTCCGCGGTCGGTGTAATCGACGTATTTGGTCAGAACTTCCGCGCCGATAACCAGCGCATAGCGGATTTGTCCGGTCTTAATCATCGATTCGACCATCGTCAACCCATACAAAAAGCCGGAACAAGCCGCAAAAACGTCCATTCCAGCCGCGTTGGTCGCGCCGATTTGCGCTTGTATCAAAGCGCCGGTCGAAGGCATTATCTGGTCGGGCGTGGTCGTCGCGCAGATGATAATATCAATTTCTTCCGCCTGTAAACCGGCGCGCTTCAGAGCCAGGCGCGCCGCCAAAGTGCCGAATTGCGAGGTGTATTCGTTATCGGCGGCTTTATGACGCTGTTTGATGCCGGTGCGCGAAGTTATCCATTCATCGGTCGTCTCGACGATTCTTTCCAAATCGGCATTGGTCAGAATACCGCTCGGATAAGCGTGTCCCATTCCGATGATGCCTGCGTTTTGATTCATTTTAGATTTTAGATTCTTGATTTTAGATTCTTGATTGGATTCGGAAATTATCTTTCAAAAATTTATCCGGCGCGAGCCGGATTCCAAATCCAATCGCCAATCGGCAATCGCCAATCGCCAATTGCGTTATTCCTTTTCTTTGACTTCGATGATTTGACGACCTTTGTAAATTCCGGTGTCGGCGTCGACGCGGTGCGGTTTTTTCGGCTCGCCCGTTTCCTTGTCTAAATAAAACTGCGGTATCGGCAGTGCGTCGTGCGCGCGGCGTTGGCGCGTGCGTGATTTTGAATGTCTTCGTTTCGGATTCGGCATAATAACTCCTTCGTCGGATTAAAAATTAAAAATTAAAAATTAAGCTTCTCGATATACGTTTTAATTCTTAATTCTTATTTTTTAATTTGCTCAGTGCTGCCCAGCGCGGGTCAGTCTCTTTTTCTTCACAATCGCAGTTTACCTCATTCAGATTTGCGCCGCATTTCTGGCACAAGCCCCGGCAATCTTCGCGGCAGAGAATCTGCGCCGGTAAATCAAGTAAAATCTGTTCGCGGACCAAGTCCGTCAAATCAATTTTTTCGCCGTCGTAAATGGAAACGTCCAAATCGTCGTGTCTCAATTCGGCTTCCTTTTCGCTCGTGTAATTTTCTGCGGTGACGAAACTCGCTTTCAGCGGAACGTCGAATTTATGCGTGACGCTCTGCAAACAGCGCGTGCATTCAGCCTCGATTTCGCCGCTGATTCTGCCTTCGACATCGACCTGCGCGATTCCCTTTCGCAGCCGCCCGACGGTTTTTACAGGTTTAGCGATACGCGCCGATTCTTCCTCTAAATCGGGCTGCGAGGTAAAGTCGAAAGCAATTTCCGGTTCGGTCAGCTGGATTAAATCTATTATCATTTACTACGGTCGAAAAACGTTTCAAATAGCGAAAGATGCAAAAAGATTTATTATAACCTATGAGATTTCGCTGTCAAACAAAGGAAAGTTCAAAGTTCAAAGTTCGGGGTTTAAAGTTCAGCCATTGACTGAACTTTAAACCCCGAATCCTGAATCTTAAATTTTAAACGCCCGTTCCAATTGCTTCGTCAAGCGATTTAAAACCTTTCTCGCGCAGAATTTTCGCCAGCCCGAAATTAATATCGCGCGCAAACGTGAAGCCCTGATAAACGAAACCCGTGTAAGCCTGAATCAAACAAGCGCCCGCCGCGATTTTTTCAAACGCGTCCTGCGGCGTAAAAATTCCGCCGACGCCGACAATCGGCAGTTTGCCTTTCGAATAACGATAAATTCCGGAAATAACTTCGGTCGAGCGGGCGTTCAGAGGCTTTCCGCTCAAGCCGCCGTTTCCGATGCGCTCGATTTCTCCAACGGAAGCCCGCAGATTATTTCTCGAAACGGTCGTGTTGGTCGCGATAATTCCGTCTAAATTCAAACGCAGGCAGACGCCGGTGACGGATTCGATTTCCGCTTCGCTCAAATCGGGCGCGATTTTGACGAGCAAAGGCAGATTTTTTTTGTTTTGTCGATTTAATTCGCCGTTTCTTTTTTGCAAAGCCGACAAGAGTTCTTCCAAACTTTCGGCTTTTTGCAGTTCACGCAAGTTCGGCGTGTTCGGGCTGGAAACGTTGACCGCGATGTAATCGGCAATTTCGTGCGCCAAATCGAAGCTCGACAGATAATTTTCCGTCGCCGCTTCGTTCGCCACGTCCTTGTTTTTGCCGATGTTGACGCCGAGCACGCACGCGGGACGCCGGTTTTTCAATCTTTCGACGACCGCCGGCGTTCCTTCGTTGTTAAATCCGGCGCGGTTTATCAAAGCTTTATCTTTCGGAAGGCGAAAAAGTCTCGGTTTCGGATTCCCTTTCTGCGGCTGGAAAGTCACCGTTCCGACTTCGACAAAACCGAAACCGAGCGCGCCGAGCTGATTGGCGACGACCGCATTTTTATCAAAGCCAGCCGCGACGCCGAACGGATTTTTGAATTTCAAATTAAAACGCTCAAGCTCGCCGAATTCGTCGCAGGCAAACTTTTCGGCAAATCTTTTCTGCAAAAACTCGTTGCCCAAACCGAGCTTCAGAGCGTTAATGCCGAATTCGTGCGCCGTTTCGGTCGGCATTTTGAAAAGAATCGGGCGAATTAAGGATTGGTAAAATTTCACGAAAAATCGACCAGATAATAAAGTTCGGAAAGCGGAATCTCGCATTCGACGGCGGCTAGCTTCAGGATTGATTCAAGACCGGAAATCTCAAATTTCAGCCAATTCCCGTCCGTTTGTTTTTGAAAATGCTCGATAAACGGCGCGTCCTGCGAAATTAAAACGTAATCGGTCAGCGTTTCGATTGTGTTCGTATAACGCAGAAACTTTTCGCCGCGGTCGTAATTTTGCGCCGAAGGCGAAAGCACTTCAAAAATTACTTTCGGATTCGTCAAAACGTCCTGTTTATCGTCGTTATAAAGCGGCTCGCCGCAGACAATCGCCAAATCCGGGTAGGAAAACAAACCTTTGTCGCCGGTCGCCACTTTCATATTCGGCGAAAATCCCCGACAGCTTTTTCCGCGCAGTTGATTGCCGGTTGTTGTGTAAAGATTAAAACAAATCGTGCTATGTCGCGGGCTTTCGCCAGCCATCGCGTAAACCGTGCCGTCGAGAAATTCGTGACGCGATTCGGCATAGCGCTCGTAGTCGAGATATTCGTCAATCGTAAAAACCGGGTAAGTTTTCGGAAGCGCCATAGCGATTTTATTCTATTTGGTTTCGTTTCGCTTGTCACTCTTGATAAGCGTTTGTTACTATCTTCGGCAAGATGGCAGATGAACACAGTTTAGTTGAAAAATCGAGAATTATGGACGGCGCGCGGATGAGTCGCGCTTTGTCGCGGCTGGCGTCGGAAATCGTCGAGGACAATCAGGGCGCGAAAGGCTTGTATCTGGTCGGCATCCGGCGGCGCGGCGTGCCGCTGGCGGAAAAGCTGGTCGAGAAAATCGAGAATCTCGAAGGCACGCGACCTATTTTCGGAATTCTCGACATCACGCTTTATCGCGACGACCTTTCGACCGTCGGCGCGAACCCGATTGTCAACCGCACGGAACTCGACGTGGACATCGAGGACAAAAACATCATTCTCGTTGACGACGTGCTTTACACGGGCAGAACTATCCGCGCCGCGCTCGACCAGTTGATGGATTTCGGTCGCCCGCGCCGCGTCCAGCTCGCCGTTTTGATCGACCGCGGGCGCGAGCATCGCGAATTGCCGATTCAGGCGGATTTCGTCGGCAAAGTCGTGCCGACTAAAAAGAGCGAGATTATCAAAGTGATGCTCAAGCAGTTTGACGACGAGGAAGCGGTCGGGATTTTCGAGCGTCCGGCGGAATAGGAAAATTAATTTTATGAAAAAGACTTTGTTTTTTTGTCTGGCGTTTCTGTTTATCGCTTTTGCCGCCGCAGAAGCGAAAGCGCAAAGCGGAAACGATATTTTCGGCTACTACACTATTGCCGGAAAAGCTCCGGCGGCATTTGCCGACATTAGCGAGATTCATTTAGCCGGAAGCTACGGCGCGGAGCAGAAGCCGCCGGTATACGGGTTGATTCGATTAAAGAAAAAAACGGCGCAGGATTTTGCCGTCAACAAACCGGCGCTCAACGGCAAAAACATTTCTTTTACCACGAAAACGGTCGGCGGCATCAGCTATAAATTCACCGGCGCGTTCGTCAGGTTTCCCGCCAACGAGCGGCAGGCAGGAATAATCCTGCGCGGCGTTTTGCGGAAATTTAAAGGCGCGACGAAAATTGCCGAAGCGAACGTCAGATTTACTTACGAAGCGGGCGATTGACAAATCGCCTATTTTTTTCGGATGAACGAAACTTTTAAGCGCAAAGATTTGCTCGGCATTCGCACTTTGTCGGCGGGCGAGATTCTGAGTTTACTGAAAACGGCGGAAACTTTCCGCGACGTTTCGCGCCGCGAGGTCAAAAAAGTTCCGGCGCTGCGCGGCAAAACCGTCATCAATCTTTTTTTCGAGCCTTCGACCCGCACCCGAACTTCATTCGAGCTTGCCGCCAAGCGGCTTTCCGCCGACGCCGTCAACATCTCGACTTCGACTTCGAGCCTGACCAAAGGCGAAACGATTCTCGACACGGCGATGAATCTCGACGCGATGTCGCCGCACGTCATCGTCGTCCGTCACGGTTCGGCGGGCGTGCCGCATCAGCTGGCGAAGGCGAGCAAAGCGTCCATCGTCAACGCGGGCGACGGCGCGAACGAGCATCCGACGCAAGCCCTGCTCGACGCGATGACGATTCGCGAGCACAAAGGCGAAATCGAAGGCTTGAAAGTGGCAATCCTCGGCGACATTCTGCACAGCCGGGTCGCGCGCTCGAACATTCATCTTTTAACCAGGCTCGGCGCGACCGTGCGCGTTTCGGGACCGAACACGCTCGTTCCGCCCGATTTTCTCGGCTTGGTCGAAAAGGGCTTGGAGATTTGCCCGAGCATCGAAACGGCGCTGGAAAACGCCGACGTCGTGATGGTTCTGCGCATCCAGCGCGAGCGAATGGACAAAGCGTTCTTCCCGACGATGCGCGAGTATTCGATTTATTACGGCTTGACCGGCGACAGGTTGAAGCTGGCGCAAAAAGACGCGATTGTCCTGCATCCGGGACCGATGAATCGCGGCATCGAAATCGCCTCGGACGTGGCTGACGGCTCAAGCTCGCTGATTCTGAATCAGGTCGAATACGGTTTAGCGGTCAGAATGGCGGTTTTGTATCTGCTGACGGGCGGCAGTCAAAACGCCGCTTCGTAACGAATTCATATATAAACAATACGTTTTCAGGCAAAAACGACATTGCAAATGTTTTTGCAATGTCGCAGATGGTATTTGCAATCTCACAAACGGTATTAGCAAGCTTATGCGCAGTGTTAGTAAGATTATACGTGGTATTAGTAAGATTATATGTGGTATCAGTAAGATTGCAGCCGGTATTTGCAATCTTACCAACGGTATTTGTGGTGTTGCAGGCGGTATTTGTGAGCTTACAAATGGTATTTGCAAGCTGGCATCTGAAGCGTGCAAGCTTGCGCGTGTGGTGCGCGGCGTTCCCGTTTGTTTTATCCTGAACGAAGAAAAGCGGGCTGCAAGGCTCGCTTTTCCCAGGTAAATTCAGATTCGTTTAAAAACCGAATCTGACGCCGAATTGGAATGAGCGCGGTCCGCCCGTGCCGAAAACGCTCGTCGTGCGCTGCGTCGGGCGCAGCGTCGTGATTTCGTTGGCGGGCGTGCCGGCGTGCGGCAGGACGAAATCGCCGACGTTGCCGAGATTGGCGACGTTGAAAAGATTGAAGACTTCGCCGATAAAGGAAATCTTGTATCTTTCGTTGAAGCTAATCGTCTTCGCCAGGCGCAGGTCTTGGGAAATCACCGAATCGCCGCCGATTGGCGTATCGAGCGGAAGCTCCGCCAGCGCCGACAGCGGCGTTCCCTGCGGGTCGGTGCCGCCGGCTAACGTCTGATTGTAGTTGCGAATCAGCGCGTTAATCTGCTCGACCGATTTGATTTCGCGCCCGATTGCGCCGCCCCGCGTGCCGGGCAAATAGCTGACGAAAGTTCCCGTGCCGGTCAAATCCACGAAATCAGGCAGAAAGATGCTCTGCGGCGTGCCGCTGAAAGCCGTCGAGATTAACGAAACCGTCCAGTTTCCCAAAACGTTGCGTTTCACGAAATTGCCGTCGTTTTTGTAGAAAGGCAAATCGTAAATCGCGCTGAAGACGAAACGATGCCTTCGGTCCAGACCGGCGGGACCGAAATCGTCGCGGAAATTGTTCAGATTCGTCAGCCCCGCGCCCAAGCCGAGCGCGTCCGCGCCGAAGGCTTTAAAGCTCGACAGCGCGTAACTGGCGGTGAATTGAAAACCGTTGCGGAAACGGCGATCGACGCGCGCCAGCAGACCGGAATAAGTCGAAAAGCCCGACGAATCGGCGTACGGAACCGGATGGTCGAAAGTCGAAAGCCGCGGTCCGGCAATCGAATCCGCCTGGTTGGCGTCGTAGACGAGAACTTCGTGCAAGCCTTTGCGGTAATTGAAATCGACCTGCAAAAGCAGATTGTAGGGCAATTCCCTCTGCAAGCCGACGGAATATTGCAGCGAATACGGAACCTGGAAATTCGTGGCGAAAATCGGTCCCGAAATATTTCCGGTGCATTCAATCGCCGTCGGCAGCGGGCAATTGCTGATGCGCGATTCGAGGTCGGCTCTGACCGACGGATACAACGCGAGCATCTGCGCCAGCGTGATTTGCCCGTCGTTAAAACGCCCGTCGCCGCCGAGCGGCGCGAGCACCGGACTCGTCAAACCGACGCCGACGAGAAACTGCTGCGCGCCCGCCGGTCCGAGGTCGGCGCGCTCGAAAAGACGCAGATTGTCAATCGTGTTGTCGTAGTAAACGCCGAAGCCGCCGCGAATGACGGTTTTTCCGTCGCCCGCCACATCCCACGCAAAACCGACGCGCGGCGCGAAATTATTATTGTCGCGCTTTGACGCAGCGGTTCCGCCGTCAAACAAACCCGCGATAAGCGCCGGACGCGGCAAATCGTGATTCCAAAGGTTCGAATCCCAGCGATACGCCAGACCGTAGTTCAGCGTGAAACGCGGATTGAGCTTCCAGTTATCGCCCGCGTAAACCTGAATACGATTGTTGACCGTATCGCCCGTATCGTTAAACGGCAGATTCGGACTGCCGACGCCCATCGAAATATCACGCACGAAAGCGTTCAGAAAATCCGCTTCCGTGTCGGTCGAAGGCGGCGTGAAAAGACGAATGCGCACGGGATTGGCGAAAGTAAATATGCCGCCGATTGCCGTGCGCTCGTAATTCGCGCCGAAATTCATCGTGTGATTGCCTTTCACCCAGGTCAAATCGTCGCGCAGCTGATAACGCTTTTGCAGCGTGGTCTGCGGCGTAATCGCGTTGGTTCCGGTTCTGAAATCCGGGTCGAAGGACAGAGCGATTTCCGGCAGTCCGGGCGTCGCCGGATTTATCGCGTTGTTAAAATCGCTGAAGTTAAAAATCAGATTGTTGCTGACGTTCGACGACAAAGCGTAGCTCAAACCCGTTGCAAAGTTATGCGAGCGATTCGTCACGATTTGGTCGTTCGACTGGAAGATGCCGCTCGTGCTCTGGCGCGGAACGATGCCCGAACCGAGCGGAAACGGACCTTGCTGGATGTTGTCGTTAAACGAATAGCGGAAAAATGCGCTGGAACGGTCGCTGACCACCCAATCTATTTTTCCGGTAAATAAGGTTTCGTCAAACGGGTTTGCCGTAAAACCGGCGAAGCTCGGCGACGAAAACGGGTTGCGGATGGCTGAGCCGTCCTGATTATTGCGCTCGTAGCTGGTAAAGAAAAACAGCTTGTCTTTGAGAATCGGACCGCCGACGGTGCCGCCGAATTGCTGGCGGTCAAACGGAATCCGCTCGGAACGCGCGGCGGGCGGAATATTGTTTGCCGCGTCCAGACGGCTGAGCGCCGGAAATGCCGCAAATTTATCGTCACGGAAAAAGCCGAAAGCGTTGCCGCGAAACTGATTCGTGCCCGACCGCGAAACGACGTTGACCGAGCCGCTCGCCGAAGCGCCGGTCGAAAGGCTGTAGTTGGAAAGACCGATTTGAAATTCCTGCACGATTTCCTGCGAGAAATTCTGGACGGTCGTGCCGACCACGTTATCGACCACCGAGCCGCCGTCAACCGTAATCTGCGTCGAGCGCCCGGCTTGCCCGCCGATGGAAACGCCCGTGAAATTGGCTTTCGTCGGGTCGAAAGAGCCGCCGTCAACCTTTTCCGTGCCGGGCTGCAACTGCGCCAAATCGAGAAAATTGCGACCGTTCAGCGGCAGATTCTCGATTTGTACCGTGTTCACGACGCCCGAAACCGTGTTGTCCGAGCGGTCGATTTGCGCTTCGGCAAGGTCGGTGACGGTTATCGTTTCGCTCGCGCCGCCGATTTGCAGACTGGTGTCAACGCCGGCGGTTTGCCCGACCTGCACCTGCACGTTTTCCAGAACCGTCTGTTTAAAACCGCTCGCGGTCACGCGAATTTCATAAAAACCGGGCTGCAATTGCAGAACACGGTATTGACCGTTTTCATTGGTCTGGGCGGTTCGGGTGGCGTTGGTGGCGACGCTGCGCACCGTCACCGTCGCGTTTTGAATAATTGCTCCCTGCGGGTCGCTGATGGTGCCTTCGATTGAACCGAAAGGTTCCTGCGCCGTCACCGCTGTAATCGCCAAACATAAAATGACAAAGAACAAAGTATGTATTTTTTTCATTTTCAACTCCTTTAAGAAATACAAAGGCTTTGAAAAGTGGTACAATAGCCGTGCTGCCGCCTTGAAAAATGCGACGGCGATGAGCCTTGACTGGGTCTCATAAATGCTTGAAGCCATCGAGCGCGGCGTTATATTTTCCAGATAGCGCGCCGCTTGCCTGATGGCTTTAAGTGCTTTTCATACCTCTATTAACCTCTGTAAAAAACCTCTTGCAAAGACTTTCCCGCAACTGCGGAAAAATCTCGAAACGCTGTTTATCAGCAGTTCGATTTATTTCTTAGCAAACAGAAAGCCAAAGCGAAAATCCGTTAAAAATCATTAAAAAATTATGTTTGAATGGCGCGAGAAGGCAGAGTTTGACCCGCGAGACCTGAACCTATTGAAATTTATTTAAAATTTCGGATAAATTTACGATAAATTACATTTTTCTATATAAAATTTGCAATAAGCGGTCTTTATGCTTAACCTCTATTTTATTTTGATAATCCGAAGCGTTTTTTAGTTGCCGACGTGAAAATAATCTTTTTAATTCATTTATGTTTCAACGCTGGATTTGAATTGTTTGATTTATACGATAACTTATTAAAAACAGCAGTTTCCAGAATTGAATAGATGAAACTTTTAATCGCCAACGGGCATTTAATCGACCCTGCCGCCAATGAAAATACCGGAATGAATGTTTTAATCGAAGACGGAAAAGTTTCCGCGTGGTTAAGACACGGCGAGCCTGCGCCCGCCGACGCGGAAATTTTCGACGCGACCGGAATGGTCGTCGCGCCCGGATTTATTGATTTGCACGTTCACCTGCGCGAGCCGGGACAGGAATACAAGGAAACGATTGCGACGGGCGCGCAGTGCGCGGCGGTCGGCGGTTTTACGAGCGTCTGCTGTATGCCGAACACCGCGCCGATTAACGACAACGCCGCGATTACGCGCTTTATTATCGAGCAGGCGAAACGCGCCGGTTTTGCCAACGTTTTTCCAATCGGCGCGATTACGAAAGCTTCCGGCGGCACGGAGCTGGCGGAAATGGGCGAGATGAAAACCGCCGGAATCGTCGCGGTTTCCGACGACGGTCGTCCCGTCCCGAACGCGGGAATGATGCGCCGCGCCCTTGAATACGCGAAGGATTTTGATTTGACGGTCGTCGATCATTGCGAGGATAAATCATTATCGGCGGGCGGCGTGATGCACGAAGGCAGAATGTCTCTGCTTTTGGGTCTGAAAGGAATGCCCGCGCTGGCGGAAGATTTGGACGCCGCGCGCGACGTTCTTTTAGCCGAAACGACCGGCGCGAAAATTCACCTCGCGCACATCTCGACCAAAGGCGCGATTGAAGCCGTGCGCAAGGCGAAAGCCAAAGGTTTAAACGTGACGTGCGAAGTCGCGCCGCATCATTTTTCGCTGAGCGACGAAGCGGTCGAAGGCTACGACACGAACACGAAAATGTCGCCGCCGCTGCGTTCAGGCGAACATCTGGAAGCGATTCTCGAAGCCGTCAAAGACGGTACTATCGACGCGATTGCGACCGACCACGCGCCGCATCACGCCGACGAGAAAAATCTGGAATTCGACCGCGCGCCGTTCGGCATTACCGGCTTGGAAACGGCGGTCGGGCTGGCTTTCGAGAAGCTGGTTCACACCGGCTTGCTGAATCTTCCGAGAATGGTCGAAATGTTTTCGACCAACCCGGCAAAGATTTTTAATTTACAGAATCGCGGCACTTTGAAAGCCGGCTCGATTGCCGACATAACGATTCTCGACCCCGATTTAAAATGGACATATAAAGTTTCGGAAACAAAATCGAAATCGAAAAATTCCCCGTTCGACGGCTGGCAGTTTACCGGCGCGGCGGTCGCGACGATTGTCGGCGGGCGAATCGTTTACAGAAGACAAACCGATTGAGGTTTATTGAAAGATAAACTCGATTTACAGTTCATAAAACTAGATTCAAGGTTCGTAGAGCTAAATTCAATGAACCTTAATTAAAGTTTAAGGCTCATAAAACTCGATTTAATGAACCTTAAACTCGATTTAATGAGCCTTGAATAGACTTTTATCGTCCTTAAACTCGATTTAAGGCTCATAAAACTCGATTTAAGGCTCATTAAACTCTATTTAAGGTTCATAAAACTCTATTTAAGGTTCATAAAACTCTATTTAAGG
>DASVRT010000004.1:0-3787 GCA_036388475.1 Pyrinomonadaceae bacterium
CTTTTTTCGGTTCGAGCAAGCCGGTAATCGTGCGCAGCGTCGTCGTTTTGCCCGCGCCGTTCGCGCCGATTAAGGTGACGACTTCGCCCTGTTCGACGTGCAGCGAAATATCGGTTAAAGCCTCGATTGCGCCGTAACTGACTGATACGTTTTCTAAAGTCAACATAAAAATAGTGAGCGGTAAGCCGTAAGCAGTGAGCAGTAGAAGCAGGTTTTTATTGCTGCTCACCGCTCACCGCTCACTGCTCACTTAATCTCCAAGATAAGCTTCGATAACTTTCGGGTCGTTTTTAATATCCTGCGGCAGTCCGAGCGCGATTGATTTGCCGTAATCGACGACCTGGATGCGGTCGCAGACGCCCATCACGACGCGCATATTGTGTTCGACCAGCACAATCGTCAGACCGAAACGGTCGCGGATTTCCTTAATCAGGCGCGTCAAATCTTCCTGCTCGGACGGGTTCATTCCCGCCGCCGGTTCGTCTAAAAGAAGCAGATGCGGGCGCGTCGCCAGCGCGCGGACGATTTCCAGCCGCCGCTGGTTTCCGTACGGCAGGCTGGTTCCGCCTTCGTTCCTGTATTTTGCAAGGTCGAAAATTTCCAGCAGTTCGAGCGCAAATTTGCGGTGCTCGCGCTCGTCCTTGTGATAGCGCGGCAGGCGAAAAACCGCATCAATCATATTTTGATTGGCGTGGCGGTGACAAGCCGTGACGACGTTTTCCAGAACCGACATCGAAGGAAACAGGCGAATGTTCTGAAACGTGCGCGAGACGCCGAGCCGCGAGATTTGATACGGGCGCAAGCCGTTGATGCGCCTGCCGACGATGTGAATGTCGCCGGCAGTCGGCTCGTAAACGCCGGTCAAAAGATTGAAAATCGTCGTTTTGCCCGCGCCGTTCGGACCGATAAGCCCGTAAATCTCGCCTTTTTTGACCTGCATCGTCAGCTCGTTGACGGCAATCAGACCGCCGAAACGAATCGTCGCTTTATCAGTTTGCAGAATGTGATTTCCGTTTTCCATTGGTAAATTTTTATGAGCGAAAAGCGAATAACAAAAAGCTTTTACTTTTCACTTTTTACTTTTTGTCTTCCTCGCTTTGCAAACGCTTGGCTTCTTCCTGCTGCGCATCGGGAACGCCCGCATTTCCGCCGACCGCCGCGTTGCCTTCATCCGTTTTGCGCGGACGCTTGAGCCAGTTCAGCCCGAATTCCCGGGTTCCGAGAATTCCCTGCGGTCGCAGAATCATCGTCAAAATCAAAATCAAAGCGAAAATTACGAGGCGCAAATCGGCGAATTGAAACGTCGTCGCGCCGATTTGCATCGCCGGAAGCTGGCGCAAAAGCTCGGGCAAAAGCGTGACGATAATCGCGCCCAGAATCGCGCCCGTCATCGAGCCCATGCCGCCGATGACAATCATAATAATAATCTCGAACGAACGGATAAATTGAAAATCGTTGGTGTGCAGAAATTTATTATAATGCGCGAAAAGAACGCCCGCGATGCCTGCAAAAGCCGAGCCGACGACAAAGGAAGTGACTTTATAGCGCGTCACGTTGACGCCCATCGCTTCCGCCGCCAGTTCGTCCTCGCGAATGGAGATAAGCGCGCGCCCCGAGTCGGATTTGACGATATTGTGAATCACGATGAGCGTAATTATCGTAAAAATTCCAATCCAGAGAAAACTGGCGTAGCCCGGAACGGCATAACCGGTTGCGCCGCCGACCGCGTCGATATTTAAAATGACGATGCGGATAATCTCGGCAAATCCGAGCGTCACGATTGCCAGATAATCGCCCTTCAGACGCAGGCTGGGAATGCCGACAATCAAGCCCATAATCGCCGCGACGATAGCGCCGATAAGAATCGCCGCCAGCAGCACGACGCTCGAAGCGCCGGTTTCGCCCAGAAAGCCGAACGAGCCTTCGAGCGCTTTGCCGTAATTAACCGTAAAATAAGCGGACGCATAAGCGCCGACCGCCATAAATCCGGCGTGCCCGATGGAAAACTGTCCGGTAAAACCGTTGATAAGATTAAGCGATGTCGCCAGAATTATGTTGATGCAGATAAAAACCAGCAGCCGGGCTTGATAATCGTCAACGCCCATCCCGAAAAATCCGCCGCTGCTCATCATCGCGTTCAAAACATAAAGAACGACGATAAGGATGATTCCAACTATTAAACTCTTCAACCAGGAAGACATATTTTTTCATTTAACATTTAACATTTAACATTTATCATCGACCGAGACCGATTTTCGTATCGGTAAATGATAAATGTTAAATGTTAAATGACTAGACTTTTTCCTGCACGTTCGTGCCGAGCAAACCCGCCGGACGAACCAAAAGAACCAGAATCAAAATGGCAAAGGCGACGGCGTCGCGATATGTCGAAGGAACGCCGATGTAGCCGCCGTAACCGACGACCAGAGTTTCCGCCGCGCCGATGAGCAAGCCGCCGAGCACCGCGCCCGGAATATTGCCGATGCCGCCCAGGACAGCCGCGACAAACGCTTTTAAGCCGTAGAGAATGCCCATCAGCGGGTCGATTTTCGGATTATACTGCGCCGTCAAAACGCCGCCCGCCGCCGCCAGCGCCGACCCTAAGGCAAAGGTAAAGGCAATCACGAAATCCGTGTTGATGCCCATCAGTTTCGCTGAGTTCAGATTAAACGAAACCGCCCGCATCGCCTTGCCGACTTTGGTATAAAAAATGATGTATTGCAGAGCAATCATCAGCAAAACCGACACGACGAAAATTAAAATCTGCGTCGTGGAAATCGTCGCGTTGCCAAAAAGCGTGTAGTTTTCGTTTGTAATTAATGACGGAAACGAGCGCGGCTTCGGCTCAAAAAAGAAAATGAAAAGATACTCGATTAAAAGCGACACTCCGATTGCCGTTATCAGCGTCGTCATTTTCGAATATTTCCTGACCGGACGATAAGCGAAACGCTCGATTGCCATTCCCATCGCGGCGGCAATCGCCATCGCGCCGATGAGCGTCACGGCAAAACCGAGCGCGGACGGGTTGGCGGCAAAACCGAGCGCCGTGGCGAGCATAAAACCCGCATACGCGCCGACCATATAAATGTCGCCGTGCGCAAAATTAATCAGGCGCAGAATGCCGTAAACCATCGTGTAGCCGAGCGCAATCAGCGCGTAAATCGAGCCGATGGTCAAACCGTTGATAAGCTGCTGAACAAAAGTGTCCATAAATTTCAAGTTCAAAATTCAAGGTTTAAGGTTCAAGATTCAAAGCCGGTTTTTGACTTTGAACCTTGAACTTCGGACTTTGAACTTATCTATTTGTATTGTTTGCCGCCATCGAGTTGGCTGCGGAATTCGTATTGGCGTTTGTGCTTGTATTAACCATCGAATTTGAGTTCGACATCATATTGCCGTTTGTCATCGTATTGGCGTTCGACATCGAATTCATCGAATTCATATTGTTTGCCGAATTCGTGCCGGCACCTGTCGGCGGCGTCATACCTTCGGGATAAATCGTTTCCTTGAAAACGAATTTGCTCGCCGCCGGATTGAGTTCGAGAACGACTGCCGGTTTGACGGCGTTGCGGCTCGTGTCGAGCGAGATCGTTCCGGTGACGCCTGCAAAATTTCTTGTTGCGTTAATTGCGTCTTTTAATTTTGCGCTGTCGTCGGCGCCGCCCGCCCGCTTGATGGCGTCAACTAAAACCTTCGCCGCGTCATAAGCCAGAGCCGCCAGGCTGTCGGGCACGACATTAAATTTCGTTTGATAAGCCTTAACGAAATTTTGAATTTCCGGTGCCGG
>DASVRT010000005.1:0-31704 GCA_036388475.1 Pyrinomonadaceae bacterium
GCGCGTCTGGTGCAGGAAAATAATCTCCAAAATTTCGTCGTTGACCCGGTCGTGCGCTCGACTTCCGGTTTTGATTTAATTGACGACGAAGCTTTGCAAGCCCTAATCGAAAAGCTTTTTCCGCTTGCGACCGTCATCACGCCGAATATTCCCGAAGCTGAAAGAATCGCCCGGATAAAAATCGAAAACCTTAACGACATTCGCCGCGCCGCTCAAATAATGCGAAATTTCGGCGCAAAAGCGGTTTTGATAAAAGGCGGACATTTGCCGATTGCCGATTTACGATTGCCGGTTCGCGATTTGGAATATGAATCAAGCAACGCGGAATTATTAATCGAAGACCAAAGGACGAAAGACGAAGGACGAAAAGCAATAGATTTTATGTTTAGCGGCGAACAGGAATTTACGTTTTCCGCAGATTTTATCGAGACAACGGCGACGCACGGGACAGGCTGCACGTTTGCGGCGGCGATTACGGCAAACCTGGCAAACGGGAAAACTCTGCCCGAAGCGGTCGAAACGGCAAAAAGATTTGTCACCGAAGCGATTCGCACCGCGCCGAATTTAGGTCGCGGACATTCGCCGGTCAATCATTCGATTGCGGGTTTCGGATTTTTGGCAGAAACGCGGCAGTGACGGAGCGCGTCTTTCATTAGCTGAAGAAACACGCTGCATCACTGCCCCCGATTTCTGCCTGCGTCTTTGATTATTGAAAATCATCCGGCTTTCTAAAAATAAAAATGGTGAGTGAAATTATTTTTCACTCACCATTCGCCTTTAAGAAATTCACTAAACCGTCTTATTTGCCCGCGCCGGCTTTACTTGATTTCTGGAAATTTTTCTTTTCGGCTTCCATCTGCGCGCCGAGTTCGCTGAGCGTCGTTTCGTCGAAAATCTCTTCGACTTTCGGAAACATCTCGCCTTCTTCTTCCTGCACGTGATGCGTGATGTCTTCCATTAAAACTTTCAGCTTCGGCTCGAATTTTTCGCTGTCTTCCTTTAAATTCGAAAGCTCGCGCAAAAAGATTTTCGCCTGGTGATGTTCTTCGATGCCTTCGAGAACGATGTCTTCCAATTCTTTTTCTTCTTTCAGTTTCGGATAGAAAATTGTTTCTTCGATGTGCGTGTGAACTTCGAGTTCCGCCTTAATCTGCTCGAAAAGTTCCTGGTGCTCTTCGCCTTCCTTGTCGGCTTTTACTTTCTGAAAAAGTCGCTCGACTTTTCTGTGGTCGTCTTTCAATAATTGAATTGCGTTCATAAAAAACCTTCCCTTCGTTCGATGATTTATTGGAATGATTTTGATACACTCCGCGATTTCAAAGGAGTAAAAGCAATCATTGTGCCAACCGCGAAATCAAAGAACTTTCGTTCAATAACCGCCGAAAGTGTTTGATTTTAAAACAAACAAGGCGAAAGTTTAGGCGTGAGAAAGAAAAATAAATTGAAATTAATTGATTTGCTTTACGCGGATAAAATTTTTCCCGCAATCTGAAAATTTCCTCTTGACAAAACTTTCATCTGTAACTATAGTTGTTACTGTAACAGTATTTGTTACGGAGAAAGAAATGGGAAGCAACAGTCGTTTTGCAATTGCGGTACACACTTTAGCGCTGATGGCGAATCACGAAGATTCGCCGCTTAAATCGGAGTTTATCGCGTGTTTTGTCAAGACGAATCCGGTCGTCATCCGAAGGCTTTTGCCCGAGCTTGCCAAATCCGATTTGGTGGAAACGCAGGCGGGCGCGCACGGCGGCAGTCGCTTGAAAAAAAAGCCGGAGGAAATTTCGCTCTGGGAAATTTATCAGGCGGTCGAATCAAGCGCGGCTTTTTCCGTTCACCAGCCTTCGTCGGAAGGCGAATGCAAAATCAGCCGCAATATCGAAAGCGTTTTAATCAATATTCAAAACCGCGTCGATAAAGCCGTCTGGCAAACGCTGCGCTGTATAACGCTCGCCGAAGTCTTGCAGTTAATCAGAGAAGGAAAAGACGATTTTGTCGGCGAGCGATGCGGCGCGCCGAAAAGCGATGCCGAACGGGTTTAACAAAAATTATACGAGCCGGGGAAGTTTTTTTATGAATTTGTGTTTTGCAGCCAAAAATGAAAGAGAATGTTTTTTCAGCCGGAAGCCGTCAGCGATTCTGCTGAGTTTATCTTCGGAATTGCTCGCCGTTTATCCGTGGTTTCTGAGAGCGAGTCTTTTTTTGTCGAGGCTGATGCAGTAAAGCCGTGAACCGGCTAAAAAAATAAAAGAGAAACCGCGAGTTTGAACGAATATGAAAAACTATATCGAAAAATCAATGACTTTTGCCGAATATATCAAGCTGATTGACGATTTGCTTTTGGACGGCAAAACGACGGGAACGAATCAATCGGAAGCGATGTTTAATTATGGAAAATTAAATCGCCAGCGGATGCATCGTCTGGAAAAAACGGTGATGCTCGATGATTCGGTCAAAGAAAAAGCCCGAAATGTCGGGCGCAAAATGATTTGGCTGATTATCACCGAAGGCTGGTGCGGCGACGCGGCGCAGAATATTCCGACGATTGAAAAAATCGCGGCGGAAAGCCCGAACATCGAAACGCGCTACATTCTGCGCGACGAAAATCTGGAATTGACGGACAAATATCTGACCTACAACGCGCGCTCGATTCCGAAGCTCGTCGCGCTCGATGCCGAAACGCTCGAAGAACTCGGAACGTGGGGACCGCGCCCGCAGGTGGCGATGAATTATTTTTTCGAGATGAAGAAAGACGGTCTGGAAAAACCGCAGATGATGGAAAACATCCAGCGCTGGTATTTGCAGGACAAAGAGCAATCTTTGCAGAAGGAATTTGAAACGCTGCTGGACGAATGGTCGGGCAAATCGCAGGCGGCGAAAGTTAGTTGAAAAAGAACGAATCAGCCGCGGATTAGCGCGGATTTATGAATAATTAACCGCAGATTTACACAGAAAAGTAGAGATAGGAAAAAGATTAATCTGTCTATCCTGCTTTTGGTTTTATCCGCGTCATCCGCGCCTATTGGCGAAATTGTTTCGGAAAAATGAAGGCGATCAGCGAATTAAAAAATCTGCCTCAGACGAAAACGCGAATGCCCGTTTTGTTTATCGGGCACGGCAATCCGATGTACGGCATCGAGGAAAACGATTTTACGCGCGGCTGGCGTAAAGCGATTGAAGATGTGCCGCAGCCGAAAGCGATTATCGTCGTCTCGGCGCATTGGGAAACGCGCGGAACGCGCATTACGGCGATGCCGAAACCGCGCGTGATTTACGATTTCGGCGGTTTTCCGCAAAAACTTTTCGAGGCGCAATATCCGGCTTCGGGCAGCCCGGAAATCGCCTTTGAGGTCGCCGAAAATCTGAAACGAAAATTAATCGAGCTTGACGAAAGCTGGGGTTTAGACCACGGAACCTGGACGGTTCTGCGCCATTTGTATCCAAACGCCGACGTGCCGGTTTTGCAGCTGAGCCTGGATTACACGAAACCGGCGAGCTTTCATTACGAGCTGGCGCGGGATTTGGCTTTTTTGCGCGAGCGCGGAATTTTGATAATCGGCAGCGGCAATATGGTTCATAATCTGCGCCGGATAAATTTTCGCGCCACGAATCAGGGACTGGATTGGGCGCACGAAGCGAATGAAATTTTCAAAAATTTGATTTCTGCGAATGAACACGACAAACTGATTAAATATGAAAATTTAGGAAGCCAAATCGCGCAAGCCGTGCCGACGGCGGAACATTATCTGCCGCTGCTTTACGCGCTGGCGCTGCAAACGCCGGGCGAGCCGGTCGAGATTTTCAACGATGCGGTCGATTTGGGTTCGATTTCGATGACATCGGTAAAGATTGGTTGAATGTGAAAAAGTGAGAGAGTGAAAGAAGAAAAAGTTTGACGTTATGAAATAGCGGTTACTTTTCCGCATTATCGCTTTGGAAATTTATGAAAGCATACGAAATTCAGCAGTTCGGTCTGGAAAATCTGGCTCTGGTCGAGCGCGAAACGCCGAAGCCCGAGGCTAATGAAGTGTTAGTGAAATTTCACGCCGCGTCCGTCAATTACCGCGATTTGATGATGGTGCAGGGCGCTTATAATCCGAAATTGAAAATGCCGCTCGTGCCGTTTTCGGACGGCGCGGGCGAGGTGGCGCAAGTCGGGGAAGCGGTGACGAAATGGAAAGCCGGCGACCGCGTCTGCCCGATTTTTATGCAGGGCTGGATTGACGGCGAAATCGAATTTAAGAAGGCGCGAACCACGCTCGGCGGCGATTTGGACGGCTGTCTGCGCGAGTTCGGCGCGTTCGGCGAAAACGGCTTGGTGAGAATTCCCGAACATCTTTCCTATGAAGAAGCGGCGACTCTGCCGTGCGCCGGTTTGACGGCTTATCACGCTTTGTTCGTGTCGGGCTGTTTGAAAGCGGGCGAGACGGTTTTGCTGCAAGGCACGGGCGGCGTTTCGATTTTCGCGCTGCAATTTGCCAGCGTTTACGGCTCGCGGACGATTATCACTTCGTCGAGCGACGAGAAATTGGAACGCGCGAAAAGCCTGGGCGCAGACGATTTAATCAATTACAACGAGACGCCCGAATGGGACAAAGCCGTGCTGGATTTGACGGACAGACTCGGCGTTGCCCACGTCGTCGAAGTCGGCGGCGCGGGCACGATTCAGAAATCGCTGAAAGCCGTCAAAATGGGCGGGCACATCGCGCTCATCGGCGCGCTTTCCGGTGGCGCGGGCGGCGAAATCAGCCCGGTTTCGGTTTTTATGAAATCCGCCAAGCTGCACGGGATTTTCGTCGGCTCGCGGCAGATGTTCGAGCATATGAATCAACTGCTCTGCCTGCACAATCATTTGAAGCCGGTGATTGATAAGGTTTTTGAATTCAATGAAGCGAAAGACGCTTTGAGATATATGGAAAGCGGCTCGCATTTCGGCAAGATTGTCGTGAAAATAAATTAGCCGCGGATTAACGACGATAACGCGGATTCAATTTATTTCTTATCGGCGTTATCGGCGTTAATCCGCGGCAAAAACAAATATGCTTTTTATGGTCGTCGAACAGTTTAAAGATAAAGACGCCGCGCGGGTTTACCGGCGTTTTCGCGGGAAAGGCAGGCTCGCGCCCGCAGGATTAAATTATCTTTCGAGCTGGGTTGACGCCGATTTTCAGAGATGTTTTCAGTTGATGGAAACGGACGACAAGAAATTATTGGAAGAATGGATTGCCAACTGGAGCGATATTGTCGAATTCGAGGTTTTTCCCGTGATGACTTCAGAAGAAGCCGTCCGGCGAATAACGCCTAAACTTTAAAATTATGATTCAACCGGAAATACAAACTTACGCGGAAAATTACACTTCGGACGAAAGCACGCTGCTGCGCAATCTGCGCGAAAAAACTTTCGGCGAGCGCGACGACAAATCTATGCTTTCCGGCTTTTATCAAGGTCGGCTGCTCGCGATGTTCAGCAAGATGCTGGAGCCGCGCCGCATTCTGGAAATCGGAACTTATATGGGCTATTCCGCGCTTTGTTTAGCCGAAGGTTTACGCGACGACGGAAAAATCATCACGCTCGACGTTGACGAGGAAACCAACGCTATTGCCAAAGAATTCTGGGCGAAATCTGAATTTAAAGACAAAATCGAGCCTTTTTTGGGAAACGCTCCGGAAATTATTCCGACGCTTGACGAAACTTTCGATTTGGTTTTCATCGACGCCGATAAACCGAATTACGCCAACTATTTCGATTTGGTTTTTCCGAAAATTCGCAAAGGCGGCATCATTCTGGCGGACAATGTTTTGTGGAGCGGAAAAGTTCTGGACATTGAAACGAACAACGACGAAAACACAATCGCGCTGCGCGAATTCAGCCGGAAAATTCAGGCTGACGAAAGAGTCAGCAATATTTTATTTGCCGTGCGCGACGGCTTAATGGTTATCAGAAAAGAAAGAGATTGAAGTCGGCTAAATCTTTTTGGAGAAAATTATGGCGGAGATAAAGACGAAGCAGACGCAGGCGAGCGTCGAAGATTTTTTTAACGGAATCAGCGACGAAAATGTGCGGCGCGATACGCAGAAAATTGCCGCGCTGATGCAGAAAGCGACGGGCGAAGAGCCGAAAATGTGGGGCGAGAGCATTGTCGGTTTTGGCAATCGTCGTGTGAAATCCGCAGCGGGGCGCGAAGTGGATTGGCTGATAATCGGACTTTCGCCGCGCAAACAGAATATCACGCTTTATTTGTCGATCGGAGGAGCCTGGAACGAAGACTTGTTGTCGCGGCTCGGCAAGCACAAGACCGGAATGGGCTGTTTATACGTCAAGCGTCTGAGCGACGTCGACGAAAATGTTTTGCAGGAATTGATTGAGCAATCGGCGGCGGCAAACACCGGAAAATAATTTTTTAAAAGACGAGGAAGATTTTATGGCAAACGAACTTTACGAAATTCCCTTGAAAACGATTGACGGCGCGGAAACGAATCTGGGCGAGTACAAAGACAAAGTTTTATTAATCGTCAATGTCGCTTCGAAATGCGGTCTGACGCCGCAATACGCGGGCTTGGAGAAGCTTTACGAAAATTACCGCGCGAAAGGTTTTGAGATTCTGGGCTTCCCTGCCAACAATTTTATGGGACAGGAGCCCGGAACGGAAGACGAAATCAGGGATTTCTGCTCGACGAATTTCGACGTGCAGTTTCCGCTTTTCTCGAAAATTTCCGTCAAGGGCGACGACCAGCACGGGCTTTATAAATATTTGACCGAAACCAAATCGGAAACGGACGTCAACGACGCCGGGCTGGAAAATAATCTGAAAGGCTACGGTCACAATCGCGCGACGCCGGGCGAGATTTTGTGGAATTTCGAAAAGTTCCTGGTCGGCAAAAACGGCGAAATCGTCGCGCGTTTCGCGCCGGACGTGACGGCGGAAGACGAGCGTCTGGTCGGGAAAATTGAGGAAGAATTAGAGAAATAATTTAACCGCAGATAAACGCGGATATTTAACGGGATGGATTAGACTTCGCGGCTTGATACTCGGGATAAATGCTTTTTCTTATCTGTGTTTATCTTTGTCCGTCGGAGGTTGATTCTTTCTTGTAACCTGGTGAATTAAAAAAATATGAAAATCGGAATTGTAGGTTCGGGCGAGGTGGCGCAGACTCTGGCGAGCGGCTATCTGGCGAAAGATTATGAAGTAAAACTCGGCACGCGGAGCCCCGAAAAGCTTAATGATTGGCTAGCGACGGCAGGCGAAAGCGCTTCGGTCGGAAGCTTTACGGAGGCGGCGCAATTTGGCGAAGTCGTTTTTATTTGCGCTTCGGGCGCGGCGGCTTTGAGCGCCGTCGAGCTGGCGGGCGCGGAAAATTTTAAAGGGAAAACCGTGATTGACGTGACCAATCCGCTGGATTTCTCGGAAGGCATTCCGCCGAAGTTTACGGCGACGGTCGGCGATTCGCTCGGCGAGCGGATTCAGAAAGCTCTGCCGGAAGCAAACGTCGTCAAGGCGTTTAACACAATCAATCGAACGACGATGATCGACCCGCATTTCGGCGACGAGACGGCGACGCTGTTCGTCGCCGGAAACGACGAAAACGCCAAAGCCGAAACGCGGCGACTGGCGGAAGAATTCGGCTGGGACGTGGAAGATTTGGGCGACATCAGTCAGGCGTTTTTTATCGAAGCGTTCGCCTCGCTGTGGGTTAATTACGCTTTTAAACACGATTCGTGGCTGCACGCTTTCAAGTTATTAAAAAAATAGAATCCGGGACGAGTAAGGGGAAGTATGAGCAAGTTGTTCGAGCCTTTAAAAATAAGAGAAATCGAATTCAGAAATCGCCTTTGGGTTTCGCCGATGTGTCAGTATTCGAGCGAAGACGGAATGCCGACCGACTGGCATCTGGTGCATCTGGGCAGCCGCGCGGTCGGCGGCGCGGGATTGGTCGTGATGGAAGCGACCGCCGCTTCGCCCGAAGGTCGAATTTCGCCGCAGGACGCCGGAATCTGGTCGGACGCGCACGCCGAAGCTTACCAAAGAATCACGAAATTTATCACGGAAAACGGCGCGGCTGCCGGAATCCAAATCGCGCACGCCGGACGCAAAGCTTCGACCGCCGCGCCCTGGAACGGCGGCAAAAAAGTTGACGAAGCGCAGGGCGGCTGGCAGACGGTTGCGCCGAGCGCGATTGCCTTTGCCGAAGATTACCCGTCGCCGCGCGAGATGAACACAGGCGAGATTGAAAAAGCGATTAGCGATTTCGTCGAAGCGGCGAAACGGGCGTTAAACGCGGGCTTTGAAGTCATCGAAATCCACGCCGCGCACGGTTATCTGCTGCACGAATTTCTTTCGCCGCTGTCGAATAAAAGAACGGACGAATACGGCGGAAGCTTTGAAAATCGCATTCGCTTTCCGCTGGAAGTAATCAGAAAAGCGCGCGCCGTCGTGCCGGAAAATCTGCCGCTTTTCGTGAGAATTTCGGCGACCGATTGGACGGAAGGCGGTTGGGATTTGGCGCAGTCAACCGAATTTTGCAGACAGTTGAAGGAAATCGGCGTCGACCTGATTGACTGTTCGACGGGCGGAAACGTGCCGCACGCGCGAATTCCCGTCGAGCCGAATTATCAAGTGCCGTTTGCGGCGGAAATTCGCCGGCAAGCCGGTATTTTAACGGCGGCGGTCGGGATGATTACGGAACCGCAACAGGCTGAAGAAATTTTGCGGAAAGGCGAGGCGGACGCCGTGATGATGGCGCGACAGTTTCTGCGCGAGCCTTACTTCCCGTTTCGCGCGGCGCGCGAGTTGGGCGGCGAGATTGACGTTCCGAAGCAATACGGGCGGGCGATGGAAATTCAAACCGCCAAAGGAGCAAAAAGATAAACGATGAATCGGCAACGATGAACGCGGAATTGCAGATTCAGCATTCCGAATTCGTCATTCATCGTACCGATTCATCGTTTCTTTTGGGGAGTTATGAGCAGTTTTTCAAAAATTCCATTTTCGGTTTTAGATTTAGCGCCAGTTGTCAAAGGCGGAAGCGTCAGCGATGCTTTGCGCAATTCGCTTTCGCTGGCGCAGCACGTCGAAGCGCTCGGCTACCGGCGTTTCTGGCTTGCCGAACACCACAATATGACCGGCATTGCGAGCGCGGCGACCTCGGTCGTTATCGGTTACGTGGCGGGCGGAACATCGAAAATTCGCGTCGGCGCGGGCGGAATTATGCTGCCGAATCACGCGCCAATCGTTATCGCCGAACAATTCGGAACGCTCGAATCGCTTTATCCGAACCGCATCGATTTGGGTTTGGGACGCGCGCCCGGAAGCGACCAGGCGACGGCGCTTGCCCTGCGGCGAACATTGCACACGAGCGGCGACGATTTTCCCGAATTGCTGGAAGAATTGAGATTTTTCCTGCGCGAGCCGGTCGAAAATCAAAGAGTGCAAGCGATTCCGGGCGCCGGTTTAAATATTCCGGTTTGGCTGCTCGGTTCGAGCGGTTTCAGCGCGCGGCTGGCGGGCGAGCTTGGCTTGCCGTTCGCTTTCGCCGGACATTTTTCGCCGGAATATATTCTGCCCGCGCTGGAGCTTTATCGCCGCTCGTTCGAGCCTTCGGAAGCGCTCGAAAAGCCGCAAGCGATGCTCGCGATAAACGCCGTCGCCGCCGATACGGACGAGGAAGCCTGGCGTCTCGCAAGCTCGCAGTTTCAGTCGTTTTTGAACCTGATTCGCGGCAAGCCGGGGCAGCTTCAGCCGCCGGTCGAAAATATGGACGGGCTTTGGACGCCGCCGGAAAAAGCGGCGGTCGAATCGAAGCTCGGCGGCTCGGTAATCGGCAGCGCGGCGACGATTAAAGACAAACTGGAGAAGATTTTAGCTGAAACAAGCGCCGACGAATTGATGATAAACGCGATGATTTACGACCACGCGGCGCGTTTGCGCTCGTATGAAATCGTCGCCGATGTCTGGCAGGACAAAGCGGCAAAATCAGCGGCTTAAAAATTCTCTTAGCGCGCTTTGCGTCTTTATCTTAGCGTCCTTTGCGTTAAAACAAATTCTTTAACCGCAAAGAGCGCAAAGGTTTTCGCAAAGAAACGCGAAGAGGAAGTTAAATTTAATTACTTATAGTTTTGAAGAATATGAAAGCAATCAGAGTTCACGAATTGGGCGGCGCAGAAAAATTAGCGCTCGAAGAAATCGAAAAACCGACGCCGAAAGCGGACGAGGTCTTAATCAAGGTCGCCGCCGCCGGCGTTAATTATGCCGATACGATGATGCGTTCGGGAAATTACCTGACGCAACCGGAATTGCCGTTCACACCCGGTTACGAAGCGGCTGGAACAATCGAACAGGTCGGCGAAAACGTCACGAATTTCAGCGCCGGTCAACGAGTTCTGGCGACGGTCATCAGCGGCGGTTACGCCGAATATGCGACGGCAAAAGCGCACGGCACGATTCCGATTCCCGACGAGCTCGGTTTCGGCGAATCGACGGCGCTTTTGGTTCAAGGATTAACGGCACTCGGACTTTTGAATGAAACCCGAGCCGGACAGACGATTCTCGTTCACGCGGCGGCAGGCGGCGTCGGAACTCTGCTCGTGCAGCTCGCCAAACACAAAGGTTTAAAAGTTATCGGCACGGCTTCCAGCGAGCAGAAGCTCGAACTCATCACCAAACTCGGCGCGGACGCGGGCGTTAATTACACCGAAAGCGACTGGACGGACGAGGTTTTACGCGCGACCGAAGGCACAGGCGCGGACTGGATTATCGAGATGGTCGGCGGCGAAATCGTCGGGCAGAATCTGAAAGTGCTGGCGAAAAACGGCACGATGTGGATTTACGGCGCGGCGAGCGGCGAAGATTTTCGTCTGTCGGTGCTGAGCCTGATGCACAAAAATCACACTGTGCGCGGTTACTGGCTGATGAATGAAACGATTGAAAATCGTATCGCTTTTACTAAAGAATTGCTCGGACATATCCGCGACGGGCGTTTGCAGATTCAGGTCACGGAATTTCCGCTCGAACAGGCGGCGGAAGCGCACAAGGCAATCGAGGGCAGAAAAACGACCGGCAAAGTCGTGTTGACAATTTGAAAAACAGGAGAAAAGACAAATGAAAATCGGAATTATCGGCGCGGGACACATCGGCGCAAACGCGGCGCGGCTTTTCATCGAAGCCGGACACGAAATCGCCATCGCCAATTCGCGCGGCGCGGAAACCTTGCAGGATTTGGTCGCCGGATTGGGCGAGCGGGCGCAAGCCGTCAACGCGGAAGAAGCGGCAAACTTCGGCGAAGTCGTTTTCGTCTCGATACCTTTCGGGAAATACAAAGAGCTTCCGGCGGAAACGTTCGCAGGCAAAATCGTGATTGATTCAAACAATTATTATCCCGACCGCGACGGCAGTTTTGCCGAACTCGATAAAAACGAAACGACTTCGAGCGAGCTGCTGGCGCAGCATCTCGGCGGCGCTCGCGTCGTCAAAGGCTTTAACACGATTTGGTTCGAGCATCTGAAAACGCAGGGCGATAAGAATTTACCAGTGGAAGAACGCCGGGCGATTTTCATCGCCGGAGACGACGCGGAGGCGAAGGAAACGGTAGCGAAATTGATTGCGGACATCGGTTTTGCGGCGGTCGATACGGGCGATTTGTCCGACGGCGGTCTGGCGCAGCAGCCCGGAACGGCGCTTTATAATCGCAATCTGACGGCGGGCGAGGCGTATGCGATTATAAGCTCGGAAACTTATTGATAAAGAAGATTGAGCGGAAATATGAAAGTTTTTTTGACGGGCGCGAGCGGTTATGTCGGCTCGGTCGTCGCGGAAAAATTAGCCGGAAAAGGCTGCAAAGTGTCGGGTCTGGCGCGTAACGACGCGGCGGAAGCGAAACTGCGCGAGCGGAAAATTACGCCCGTGCGCGGGGATTTGCAGGATTTTGAAGCTTTGAAAAAAGCGGCAAGCGAAGCCGACGCCGTAATTCATACCGCGTTCAGCCATAATTTTTCCGATTACGCCGACGCGGCAAAACTGGACAGAAACGTGATTGCCGCTTTTGCCGAAAGTCTGGCGCGGGCGAACAAGCCTTTTATCGTCACCTCAAGCGCGGCGATTTTGGGCGACACGAAAGGCAACGAAGCCGACGAAGATTATCCTTTCGACCAGAATTCGACCAGATTATTGCGCGGCGAAGCCGAGCGCGACGTTTTGCAGTTATCGTCGAAAGGAATTCGCGGCGTAGTTTTGCGGCTTCCGCTTTTCGTTTACGGGCGCGGCGGCAGCTCGTTCGTGCCGTTTATGATTCGGCAGGCGCGAGCGGCGGGCGCGGCGTATTACGTCGAGACGGGCGAACAGAAAGTTTCGGCGGTTCACGTCGAAGACGCCGCCGATTTATACGCTCTGGCGCTGGAAAAAAGCACGGCGAAAGGGCTTTATAATGTCGCGTCGGAAAGCGTCTCGCTCAAAGATTTGAACGAGTCAATCGCGCGGCTTTTAAACGTGAAAGCGCAAAGCATTACGAAGGAAAAGGCGAAGGAAATTTTTGGGAAAATGTTCGATTTTCTTTCGATTGACAACCAGCTTTCAGCCGAAAAAGCGCAGCGCGAGCTGGGCTGGCGCGCGAATGCGAACAAAACGATTTTAGACGACATCGAAAACGGGTCGTACCGTAATTACAAGGAGTAATAAATGAAATATCGAAAATTGGGAAGCAGCGATTTGGAAGTTTCAGCCGTCGGTTTGGGCTGTATGGGAATGTCGGATTTTTATTCGGGACGCGACGACGCGGAATCAATCGCCACGATTCACCGCGCGCTGGAACTCGGCGTAAATTTTCTCGACACGGCGGATATGTACGGACCTTTCACGAATGAAGAACTGGTCGGAAAGGCGATTAAAGGCAAGCGCGACGAGTTTGTGATTGCGACGAAATTCGGCATCGTTCGCGACGCCGCCGACCCGCAGATTCGCGGCATCAGCGGCAAACCGGATTATGTCCGGCAGGCAGTCGAAGGAAGCTTAAAACGGCTCGGCATCGAAACGATTGACCTTTATTATCAGCACCGCGTTGACCCGGAAACGCCGATTGAAGAAACCGTTCAAGCGATGGCTCAATTGGTAAAAGAAGGAAAAGTCAGGTATCTGGGCTTGTCGGAAGCGTCGGCGGAAACTCTGCGCCGCGCTAATGCGGTTCACCGAATTACGGCTTTGCAGAGCGAATATTCGCTCTGGACGCGCGACGTCGAAGACAACGACGTGCTGGCGGCGTGCCGCGATTTGGGAATCGGTTTTGTCGCCTATTCGCCGCTCGGTCGCGGCTTTCTGTCGGGCGAAATCAAACGGTTTGAAGATTTGGCGGAAGACGATTACCGGCGTTTCTCGCCGCGTTTCCAGGGCGAAAATTTCGACAAAAATATTAAGCTGGTCGAAAGAGTCGAGGAAATTGCGAAAGAAAAAGGCATCACGGCTTCGCAGCTCGCGTTGGCGTGGGCGCTGGCGCAGGGCGACGACATCGTGCCGATTCCGGGAACGAAACGGCGCAAATATCTGGAACAAAACGCCGCGGCGGCGGACGTTATTCTGAGCCAGGAAGATTTGGCGAGCATCGAGGACGTTTTTCCGAAAGATGCGGCGGCTGGCTTGCGTTATCCCGAAGCGATGATGGCGAGCGTGAACAGGTAGGAAATTTCAACCACGGATGGACGCAGATAAACGCAGATTGAAACAGGATACACAGGATTTACAGGATAAAAAGAAATCCGTGCCAATCGGCGTTCATCCGTTGTTTTATCTTTTTTCTTATCCGCGTTCATCTGTGAAAATCTGTGGTTTCAAAAATAAAAAGGGAAGGTAGAAAATTATGGCTATAAGAACGGCGAAAGCGACTTGGGAAGGCGGTTTGACGGACGGCAAAGGCACGATGGCTTTGGGCAGCGGCGCGTTTGAAGGCTCGTTTTCATTCAATACGCGAATGGGCGACGAGCCGGGAACGAATCCGGAAGAATTAATCGGCGCGGCGCTGGCGGGCTGTTACACGATGGCTTTGAACGCGACGCTGGAAAAGGAAGGCAACAAGTCGAACAGCGTCCGCACGGAAGCGAAAGTTCATTTCGGCAAAGACGCCGAAGGCTTTGCCATCACGCGGATTGATTTGCAGACCGAAGCCGACATCGACGGCATCGAAGATGCAAAGTTTCAGGAAATCGCCCAACAAGTAAAAAAAGAGTGCCCGGTCAGCAAAGCGTTGACGGGCACCGAGATTGTGCTTGACGCTAAGTTAATCAAAGCGCAGGCGGCAGGTTGATATTTGAAAAAATATCGAGCAAGGATATTTAAAATATAAATACCCTTTCTCATTGAACGGATTGGAATCTATTTTCCGGCGGAAGAAGCGCCGCGCCCGGTTTTTTGCTGGAGCTCGTCGATGCGCTTGGAAGCTTCGGCTTTGGTCAGATTTTCGTCAAAGTCTTCTTTGGCTTCTTCGCTCAGGGTTTTCAGATAAGAGCGCTGCGCGCCGGTCATCGGCTCGTCGCCGGTCGTCCAATCTTCCGGGTTTTTAATGGTGTTGCTTTCATCGGCGTGTTGCTGCGTAAGTTTGTCAGTCATAAATTACTCCTGGTGTTCGATTTTGTTTCAGTGATTAAACACTAGCCTACATACTGCACAAATCGTGCCACCGGAGAAAAACAAAAGATTTGGCAAACGCGCGGGCGGCAAGCTAAGATGAAATAAACGGTTGCGAAAAAGGAGTTTAACGATTTCGCGTAATTTTACGAATAATTTTTAGGAGAAACATATGGGAAATTTTGCAAAACAAGCGACGGACACAAATTTTGAGACGGATGTTTTGTCTTCGGACAAACCCGTGCTGGTCGATTTCTGGGCTGAATGGTGCGGACCGTGCCGGATGATTGCGCCGTCGGTCGAAGCCATCGCCGAAGATTACGAAGGCAAGGCGAGCGTTTATAAAATGAACGTGGACGAAAATATGAACGTCCCGCAGCGCTACGGCATCCGCGGCATTCCGACCTTAATCGTTTTCAAGAACGGCGAGGAAAAAGAGCGCATCGTCGGCGCGGTTTCGCGCGAGGCGATTGCCAACGTAATTGAAAAATACGTTTAGCTTCAAAGCCGTATAATTTGTCCTCTGCGGTTCATTTTCAGAAAACCGCAGGGGACATTTATTTTAAAATCTATGAAAATAGCTCTTGACCACATTGTCTTGAACGTCCGGGACGCTCTGGCGGCAGTTGATTTTTACGGCAGAATACTGGGTCTCGAAATTGAACGGCTCGAAAAATTCCGGCACGGCGTCGTGCCTTATCCGTCCGTCAGAATCAACAGCGAAACTTTGATTGATTTGTTTCCGCCGAAAATGTGGCGCGGCGAAACGGGCGAAAGCGTTTCGAGCGGCAAAGCCAATCTGCATCACTTCTGTCTGACCTTGACCGAGCAGCAATGGAAGGAACTGGTTAACCGCCTGCACGAAAATCGCGTCGAGATTACACGCTACGCCGACGACAACTGGGGCGCGCAGGGCGTCGGCGTTTCCGTCTATTTTAATGATTCAGACGGCAACGAAGTCGAAGCGAGATATTATCCGACAGAGTAAGGAAAATGAAAGCAATCGTTATCAGAGAATTCGGCGCGCCCGAAGTATTGAAGCTCGAAGAGGTCGCCGATTTGCAGCCGAACGAAAATCAGGTTTTGGTGCGCGTCGAAGCGGCGGGCGTCAATCCGGTTGACGCCTATATTCGCACCGGCACGCACGCGCAGAAACCGAAACTGCCTTACACGCCCGGCAAAGACGCGGCGGGAATCGTCGAAGCCGTCGGCGAAAACGTTTCGGATTTTAAAGTCGGCGACCGCGTTTACACCGCCGATTCGGTTTCGGGAACTTACGCCGGATTTGCCTTGTGCGAAGAAAATCAGATTCACAAATTGCCGGAAAACGTTTCGTTTGAACAGGGCGCGGGAATTTTCGTCCCGTATGCGACGGCGTATCGCGCATTGTTTCAAAAAGCGAAGCCGCAAGCGGGCGAAACGGTTTTGATTCACGGCGCGTCGGGCGGCGTCGGCGTCGCTTCCCTGCAATGGGCGAAGAATTTCGGCTTGAAAATCATCGGCACGGCAAGTTCCGACGAAGGAAAAAATCTCGTTAAAGAGCAGGGCGCGGATTTTGTTCTCGACCACGCGAACGAAAATTATTTGAATGAAATCAAGGAAATTACGGGCGGCGCGGGCGTCAATATCATTCTGGAGATGCTCGCGAATGTAAATCTGCAAAAGGATTTTGAAGTGCTGGCGCTGTTCGGGCGCGTGTCCGTAATCGGCAATCGCGGCACGCTGGAATTTAACCCGCGCGCGATTATGGGCAAAGACGCAAGCGTTTTCGGAATAGCGCTTTTCAATACGCCGGCGGCGGAAATGGAAGAAATTCACGCCGCGATTTACAGAGGCTTGAGCGAAGGCTTTCTGAATCCAATCGTCGGCAAAACTTTCCCGCTCGCCGAAGCCGCCGCCGCGCATCGCGCCGTTATCGAAGAAAAAGCGTTCGGCAAGATTGTTTTAAAAACATAAGAAAATTAGCCGCAGAGAATACAGAGAAAGAATAAGATTTGAAACAACGAATGAACGCAGATAAGCGCGGATTATTAACAGGATGCACAGGATTTACAGGATAATTTAAAACTAATAATATTGAGCTTTCCTTTTATCCTGTCTATCCCGCCTGAATCGGCGTTTAAATTTTTCCCGTTAATTCAAAACGGCTTTCATTGATTCTTCCAGATTGGTGAATTTAAATTCGAAGCCGTTTTCCAGCAGTCTTTCCGGCAAAACGCGCGCGCCTTGTAAAAGCAAAGTTTCGCCCATTTCGCCGAACATCAGTTTAACGACAAATTCGGGAACGGGCAGAATCGCCGGGCGATGCAGAACTCTGCCGAAGGTTTTGGTAAATTCCTCGTTCGTCGCCGGATTCGGCGCGGTCGCATTGACGACGCCGCGCAAAGTTTCGTTTTCGAGCGCGAAATGAATAATCCGAATCAAATCTTCCAGCACAATCCAGCTCATCCACTGTTTGCCGCTGCCGACGCGACCGCCGACGCCGAATTTAAACGGCGTGAGCATTTTTTCCAGCGCGCCGCCGTCCTTTGCCAGCACGACGCCGATGCGCGGCATCACGACGCGCGCGCCGAATTCTTCCGCCTTTTCCGCTTCCTGCTCCCACGCATCGCAGACTTCGGGAAAAAAGCCTGTGCCTTTCGCGCTGTCTTCGGTCAAAACTTCGTCTTCCCGGTCGCCGTAAAAACCGATTGCCGAGGCGGAAACCAGAACGCGCGGCGGATTTTGCGCCCGTTTCAGCGCGTCAATCAGAACGCGCGTGCCGACGACGCGGCTGTCGCGGATTTTTCGTTTCTTTTGTTCCGACCAGCTTTCCGACGCGACGTTATCGCCCGCCAGATGAACGACCGCATCGAAATTTTCGAGCCTGGCGCGCGCGCTTTCCGAAAAACCTTTTTCGGCGTCCCATTGAATCTCGTCCGCCGCGTCCGGCGTTTGCCGCACGAGCCGGAAAATTTCGTGACCTTTCGCCTTGAGAGTCGGAATCAGATGCGTTCCGACCAGACCGCTCGCGCCTGAAATTAAAATTTTCATAGTATTAGAAACCGAATCTTTTTCCGAACTTTTTGTTAATCGCTCTCATTTCATTAATTCCATCTTTTTGCCTTTTTACTTTTTACTTTTACGATATTCCGCCCATTGTTTTTGATACGGTTATTTTTCGCTTTCCATTTTTAGCGCGCCGCAAAATTTTCCGGACGGTTTCGGACGGCGGGATTCGAATTTCAATTTATTGATTGATTTTTTTTCTCGACATTCGCAAATCGACTTCCTGCACCGGCTCGCCCGAATTTTTTACTTCAATCAATTTGTCGGGATAAAGCATTTTCCCTTTGCCGCGCGGCGGCTTGATTTCGACAATCCATCTGCCTTCGGGCAGGCTCATTAAAACCGAGGAATTCTGAAAAATATTTTCATTTTTCAGGTCGATGCTGTCCGGCGCGGGAGAAGTCGCAAAGTCGGTGCCGCGCTCGTTTTTTATTTTAAAAACAATATTTCCGAAATCGTCGAGGCTCGGAAATAAAGCGCTGCCGGTTTCGTCCTGCAAATTTATTTTGACCTTTCGATACCGAATCTGAATTTTGATGTCGCCTAGTTTAACGCCGCGACCTTTTATCGGGATGCCGGCAAAAGGCGAATATTTTTTGTTTCCCGCAAACGGCATAAACGACGGCGCAACCGGCATAAAAGCTTCGCGGAAACGATATTCCGAAGTGACCCATAAGTAAGCGATGCCGCCGCCGCAGCCGAATTCGAGATTGAAAGTTCCGTCTTCCTTCGGCATCTCCGTCGCTATCAGAAGCTCGAATTCGCCGGTATAATGCGTATCAGTATAAATATACGCGCCGGAAACGGGATTTCCGTTATCATCGACGATTCTGCCGCTGGCGGAACAGTTTTTCGCGTCCGCGCCGACCGCCGCGGCGAAAATCGAAATCAGCAGTGTCAAAAACAACTTTCGCATCAGTTTTTTCCCTGCAAATCGCGCCGGATAAATATTACCATTTTTTGAATTTCTTCTTCGGTCAGTTGATTTTTAAACGAAGGCATCGGCAGTTTCCCGTGCGCGATTTGCTCATAGATTTCCTGCTCGCTCTTTTTTTCGATGTCACCGAAGCGCAAGCTGGGCACGAATTTTCCGTCGAGCTCCTTGCCGTAAGCTTCCGCGCCGTGACAAACCGCGCAGTTTTGCCGATAGAGCGAGGCTTCGTAAGATTTGCTTTCGGCGATAACGATGCTGTTTCGACCGGCTTTCGGATTCGCACACGCGAAAATCCCGAAAAGAACAAAAAGGCAAACTGTGATAGCTTTCAAATACTTCATTTAATACGGTTTAGCTGGAATCTAAAAATAAGCCTTCAACCCGTTTTTCAAAGTTTGCGCGAGCAGGTAACTTTTATACACGAACAAGTAGAAGTTCTGCGCGGCTAGATAACTTTTCTGCACGAGCAGTTAAAAGTTCTGCACAAGCGAGTAGAAGTTCTGCACGAGCAAATTACTTTTATACATTGCCGAGTAACTTTTCTGCACGAGCAGGTTACTTCTCTGCACGGCTGAGTAACTTTTCTGCACGAGCAGGTTACTTTACTGCACGAGCAAGAGATTTTTACACACACGCGACTTACAATTACACAGCCGCGGTTTCCTGCCGCACGCTTCGAGTTTCCTCGCGCGCGCGAACGATTTATTTAATCGCGCCTTCAATCGGGCTGGACGCGGAGGCGTAAAGACGTTTCGGCATTCTGCCCGAAAGATACGCCAATCTTCCCGCCTGCACCGCCAGCTTCATCGCCGTCGCCATCTGCGCGGCGTCTTTGGCTTCGGCAATCGCCGTGTTCATCAGAATCGCGTCCGCGCCGAGCTCCATCGCAATCGCCGCGTCCGACGGCACGCCGACGCCCGCATCGACGATAATCGTCGCGTCGGGCAGCTGCTCGCGCATAATCCGCAAATTTGAAGGATTCTGCACGCCCATTCCCGAACCGATGGGCGCGGCGAGCGGCATCACGGCGGGACAGCCTGTATCAAGCAGCTTTTTCGCCATAATCAAGTCGTCCGAGAAATACGGCAGAACGATAAAACCTTCTTTGACGAGAACGCGCGCCGCTTCCAGAGTCTGCTCGTTGTCGGGCAGCAGCGTGACTTTATCGCCGATGACTTCGAGCTTTATCCAATCGGTTTCGAGCGCTTCGCGCGCGAGCCGCGCGGTGCGAATCGCGTGCTCGGCATCGTAACAGCCAGCCGTGTTCGGCAAAATCTGCATCTGCGGCGAGAGATAATCGAGAAAAGATTCGGTGGCGCGGTCGAGCGGCACGCGATTGACGGCAACCGTCACCATCTCGGCTTCGGAAGCGGCGTGCGCTTCCTGCATTTCCCGGTGCGAGCGATATTTCCCCGTGCCGATGATGAGGCGCGAATTAAAAGTTTTTCCGGCTAAATTAAATGAATCTGGCATAATTAGACAATTACGAATTAAAAATTACGAATTACGAATTTTAAGCTGTTGGATTGTAAATTTACATTTTCAATCTTAACAAAAAACGGAACAAAAGAAATGCGGACTAAAATCAGAAATTTTAATCCGCCAATCGTAATTCGTAATTTTTAATTCGCAACTGATTTAGCCGCCGCCGACGAAATGCACGATTTCGATTTTGTCCGCGTCCTTGATTTCAATGGTTTCCCAATCTTTTTTGCGGACGACTTCGCGGTTCAGCTCGACGGCGATGCGTTCCGAAGATAAGGAAAGCTGTTTGAGCAAGCCGTTTAAGCTTAAATTATTTTCTATTTCTTTCGTCTCGCCGTTGATAAAAACTTTCATTTTCCAATCGCCAATCTAAAATCTAAAATCAATTATGCTGAATTACTCTTCGCAACTCAACTTCCTCGCCGCCGCTCATCGCTTTGACCAGCACCGCCGCGCGTCCCTGTTTGAATTGCGGCAATTGCAGGTGGACGATGGCGACGCCGTTGCTGTCGGTCTTGGCGTGGAAAATCAACGGGCGAAACGACGAGCCGATAACTTTGACCATCACGTGCGCGCCGCCCGTGCCGCTTTCTTCGCGCCCGCGATGAACCAGAATGCTCAGAGTTTTTCGCTCGCCGCCTTTGAAGGTCGGCGAATTGAGCAGTTCAATCGTCAATTGTTCTTCTTCGAGCGTTTCGGTTTTCGTAAAATCGTTGATGATTTCGACCGCGTCGGTTGGCAGAATCGTTTCTTCTTCGACAATTTCGACCGCTTCGATAATCGGTTCTTCGAGAATGCTGATGGGAATTTCAAAAATCGCTTCTTCGGTTTGAGTCGCGGGTTTAGACTGAATCTGCGGCTCGAAATCCTGCTCAAACTGATTGGCGTTTTTGGTCAGCAAATCGGGCATCGGGATTTCTTCCCTTTTCGTTTCCGGTTTTTCCGCCGCCGTAGCTTTGATTTCTTTTTGCGCGACCAGACCTTTTTTCTTGTTCGCGGATTCCTTCATCGTCATCCGCCGCAAATCTTCTATGCGACCGGCTTTTATCGCCGCGCAGATAAGCTGATGCTGCTTTTGCAGGCGCTCGGCGAGCTGTCTTTCGTCCAGCCCGCCGTTGAGCAAATCGTCGTAAGGCGAGCGTTTACTAGCCAGAATCGTGCCGCGGTCATAGACCAGCGACAAAATCAGCGGCGTATTCACGCCCTTGTCCTCGGTCTGGACGTGATAAGTCACTCCGTTATATTCAATGTCTGTGTTAAAACCCGTAATCACGGCAATTTGGCGAGAAAGGCGGCGAATCTCGGACACATTTCGTGCCCTTTATGAAAGTAACATAAGCATTTATGGACGGTCAACGAATAAAATCAAGTCGAGAGTCGAGAGTCGAGAGTCGAGAGTATAAAAAACGTTTGTTCGGTTTCTCATCTTGACTCTCGACTCTCGACTCTTGACTCTCTCTCTGGCTTCACTTACGATTAACTTGTGCCATAATTCTCAAGCTGTTTTTGACGAGAATTTATCGTCTATTGAGCGCATTTTGGAAGCAACAGGAAAGGATTAAGGAGAATCTAAATGTCATCTTTATTTGATATTGGAGCGTATCTTCCGATTGTCGTAATGTTTGTCGTTGCGGCAGGTTTTGCGGCGAGCCAGATTCTGGTCACGCAATTAATCGGACCGCGAAAAAGAACGGCGACCAAGCTGATGCCTTATGAGTGCGGCAAAGACCCGGTCGGGTCGGCGCACGATCGGTTTTCGGTCAAATTTTATATGGTCGGGGTGGCATTTCTGCTGTTCGACATCGAAGTTTTGTTTTTGATTCCTTTCGCGGTCGCTTTCAAGAGTTTGATGAGAGATGAAATCAGCGGCGCAGCTTTCGGCACGATTGCTTTTATCGAAGTGATGGTTTTTATCGCGACGCTGATTGCAGGTCTTGTTTATGTTTGGAAAAAAGGCGTGTTTGACTGGAATTTGCAGGCGCGTTCCGAGGCGCGCGCCGAAGCCAGAGCGCTCACTGCCGCTACGAAAAGAGCGCGCACGATGCAACAGGAAAAACGCGCCGCTTGAGAATTTGGAGTTGAATAATGGGTTTAGAGAATACACTTTTTGAGTCGTTACCAGACGTTATTACGGTCAAGCTCGACGCAGTCGTCAACTGGGCGAGAAAATCCTCGCTCTGGCCGGCCACGTTCGGCTTGGCTTGCTGCGCGATTGAGATGATGAACACGGTTTCAGCCCGTCACGACCTTTCGCGTTTCGGCGCGGAAACCTTTCGCGCTTCACCCCGACAGGCTGACGTGATGATTGTTTCGGGACGCGTTTCGCGCAAAATGGCGCCGGTTTTAAGACGCATCTACGACCAGATGCCCGAACCGAAATGGGTTATCTCGATGGGCGCTTGCGCTACGTCGGGCGGAGTTTTCGACAATTACGCGATTGTGCAGGGCGTCGACAAAATCGTTCCGGTCGACGTTTATGTTCCCGGCTGTCCGCCGCGTCCCGAAATGCTTGTTCACGCGATTATGATGTTGCAGGACAAGATTATGAAGGAATCGGTCAAAGACCGCCGCGATACGTTCGAAGAAGAATCGCGGCAGGCGATTATTCCCGGCACGCTGCCCGTCACGATGGGCAGCGAATCGATGACGGCATCCAGACGCGCCGACACGCGTCCTTATACGATTCCGTCAAAACACGAGCGAAGAAAATCTTCGTAGTAAAAAGATTAAGCGAGCGGTGAAAGATTTGCGAAAAAACTTCACCGCCTCTTTTTATATAAATTATGTCCGAACAACTGCTTGGATACGTCGAAAAATTGAAAGCCGAAAACCCGGCGTGGGTCGCCGATTTTAAAGACACTTTCGGCGAAGTCAGCGTCTATGTGCCGCGCGAATCAATCGAAGACGTCTGCCGTTTTTTAAAAACGACGCACGATTTCGATCTTTTGGCAGACATTTGCGGCGCCGACCGCGGCGCGGAAGAAGACCCGCGTTTCGAGGTCAATTATCATCTGTTTTCGACCGTTCATTATAATCGCCTGCGTTTGAAAGTTTTGCTTTCGGAAGACGCGCCGAACGTCGAAAGCGTGACGAGCGTCTGGCGCACGGCAAACTGGCACGAGCGCGAAACCTTCGATATGTTCGGCGTGATTTTCGACGGTCATCCGAATCTGGAAAGAATTCTGCTGCCGTCGGATTTCGACGGTCACGCGCTGCGAAAAGATTACCCGCTGCGCGGATATGAGCCGTACAGCTTGACGTAAAGTAAATCGTGAATCGTGAATCGTCAATGGCAGCGAGACTCGATTTACGATTCACGATTCACGATTCACGAAATTATGAGCGTTGCAACTGAAAATATACCGGGTCAATTTGAAGTTTTAGACCAGTCTTTGGAATCGCAGATGACGATTTCGATGGGACCGCAGCATCCTTCGACGCACGGCGTGCTGCGCCTGGAACTCGTGCTGGACGGCGAGATGGTCGTCCGCGCCATTCCCGACATCGGCTATCTGCACACGGGAATGGAAAAGCTTTTCGAGTATAAAAAATACCAGCAAGGCATCGTCATCACCGACCGGATGGATTATCTGAACCCTTTGGGGAACAATCTCGCTTACGTGATGGCGGCGGAAAAGCTTCTGCAAATCGAGATTCCCGAGCGCGCGCAGGTTATCCGCGTGATGATGTGCGAACTCCAGCGCATCGCCTCGCATATGGTCTGGCTCGGCACGCACGCGCTGGACATCGGCGCGATGTCGGTTTTCTTTTACTGCTTTCGCCAGCGCGAAAAAATTCTGAATTTGATTGAAGCCGCGAGCGGAGGAAGAATGACGCCGAGCTATTTTCGCATCGGCGGCTTGATGATGGATTTGCCCGCCGGATTCGAGCGTCGATGTAAACAGTTTCTGGAAGATTTCCCTGCCGCCGTCCAGCAGTTTGAAACGCTCGTGTCGGGCAACACGCTCTGGCAGAGCCGCACGAAAGACATCGGCTACATCAGCCGTGAAGACGCGATTGACTGGGGCTTGACCGGACCTTGCCTGCGCGGCAGCGGCGTCGAGCTCGATTTGCGCCGCGCCAACCCTTATTCGGGTTACGAAACCTACGATTTCGAGATTCCGGTCGAACCGGATTGCGACGTTTGGGCGCGCTTCCGCGTTCGTATGCGCGAGCTTTACGAATCCTACAAAATCGTCCGGCAGGCGCTGGAGAGATTAAAACCGGGACCGACGAAAGCCGACGCGCCGAAAGTCGTATTGCCCGACCGCAACGATATGCGGACGCATATGGATTCGCTGATTCACCATTTTTTGATTGTCGCCGAAGGTTTTAACGTTCCCGAAGGCGAAGTTTATCACGCCATCGAAGGCTCGAAGGGCGAGCTCGGCTGCTATTTGCGCTCAAACGGCGGACCGAAACCCGACAGAGTTCATTTCCGCGGTCCGAGCTTCGTCAATCTTTCGGCTCTGCCGGCGATGAGCGAAGGCGAAATGGTCGCCGACGTGGTGGCGATTATCGGCTCGCTCGATATTGTTCTCGGCGAAATCGACCGTTGATAAAGCAATAGTTATTCGGAATCCCGGTGATGGGAGAAATTTAAAATGCGTAAATTCTTTGTCTCAGCCCTTGTAATGATTTCGTTGATGCTTTTTCTTGCATCTCTTTCTTTCGCGCAAGATGGATGCCCGGTGCAGTTTCAGTTTAACGAAACGGTCGCCGGCGCGCGCGCGGTGTTCACTAATACAAGGACGAGACGCGTCGTCAGAAGCGTCTCGCTCGCATCCGGAGATTCGGCTTCGCTCAGATTACCGGACGGAAGCTACGAAATTAGAGTCTCAAAAACCGGATATAGAACGGCTGTCGGGGCGCACTCGTTTGAATGCAATCCGACCGCGATTTCTCCGATTTCCCTTATTACGGTTGACCTTCAGAGAGGAAATTCCAGACAGATTACCAGAAATAGCATTTCGGTAACTCTTATGCGGGTGGGCGTTCCCAGTTATCGTGAAGGAACCGGTAATCGGCAGACTGAATTAAATCCTCAGCCTTCAGGACAATCAGACCCGCAAATTCCGCCGCCGCAGCCGGCTCGGAGACGAAACCAGCCCGGAATTATTTCCAAGGGCTTTCTTAACGGCAGCGCAACGAGTCTTCCCCAACCGCCCTATCCGCGAGCGGCAAGAGCTGTAAGAGCCGCCGGAACAGTGTCCGTACAGGTCACGGTTGATGAAGATGGAAATGTTATTTCGGCAAGTGCCGCGGGCGGTCATCCGCTCTTGCGACAGGCGGCTGTCGGGGCGGCGCGACGGGCGAAATTCAGACCGACTTTGCTATCCGGACAACCCGTAAAGGTTACAGGAATTATCGTTTATACTTTTACAGCACAATAAATTTTAGAAATTATGGCAACAGCAGTTCCGACAGATTTTACAAACCAGGTTGAATACACCGAAGAAGTGGCGGATTTTTCGCCCGCCGTCGTCGAGGAAATGCGCGCGCATCTCGTCAAATATCCGCCGGAAAGAAAGCGCTCGGCGCTGATTCCGCTTCTTTTCGTCATTCAGCGCGAGCGCGGTTACGTCGATAATCCGGGCGTCAATTTTCTGGCGCAGTTTCTGGAAGTGGAAGTGACGGATGTTTGGGAAACCGTGACGTTTTATTCGATGTTCAATTTGCGCCCGGTCGGTCGGCATCACATCCAAATCTGCAAAACGCTTTCGTGCAAGATTATGGGCGAGCCGGAAATTACCGAACATATCTGTCATAAACTCGGCATCCACGCGGGCGAAACGACTGAAGATAAGAAATTTACAGTTTCGCTGGTGGAATGCTTGGGAAGCTGCGGAACCGCGCCGATGATGCAAATCGGTTTTGATTATTACGAAGATTTAACGACCGAGAAGGTCGATAATATTCTGAACTCGTTAAAATAGAACTAAATTTAATTAAGCGGATTTATGGAAATCAAAGCAATCGGATGCGAGCCGCTACAGCTTAAGCGAATGCACATCAAGGATGGGCACACGCTGAAGGTTTATCAGGAAACCGGCGGCTATGCCAGCTTGAAAAAAGCGATGGATATGTCGCCGGACGACATTATCAACGAAGTCAAAGCGTCTGCCTTACGCGGGCGCGGCGGCGCGGGTTTTCCGACCGGAATGAAATGGAGCTTCGTTCCTAAAAACTCGCCGAAGCCGAAATACGTCGTCTGCAACGCCGACGAATCCGAGCCGGGCACGTTCAAAGACCGTTATCTGATGGAGCGCGACCCGCATTCGCTGATTGAAGGAATGATAATCGCGGCTTTCGCCCTCGGCGCGACGGCGGGTTACATCTACACGCGCGGCGAATACAAATATCTGATTGATATTATGGACAAAGCGCTCGATGAAGCGCGCGCCGCCGGCTTTTTGGGCAAAAACATTTTAGGCTCGGATTTTTCGCACGAAATCTACACGCACACCGGCGCGGGCGCGTATATCTGCGGCGAAGAAACCGCGCTTTTGTCGAGTTTGGAAGGCTATCGCGGTCATCCGCGTATGAAGCCGCCGTTTCCGGCAGTCGAAGGCGTGTACGCCTGCCCGACGGTCGTGAATAATGTCGAAACGCTGACGGCAGTTCCGCAAATTATCGAAATGGGCGGAACCGCGTGGCGCGATTTGGGCACGGAAAAATCAGGCGGGACAAAACTCTGGTCGGTTTCCGGTCACGTCAAGAAACCCGGCGTTTATGAGCTTCCGATGGGCTACAAAGATATGGAAAAGTTCATTATGGAAGACTGCGGCGGAATGATTCGAGCGGACAAAAAGCTGAAAGCGGTCATTCCCGGCGGTTCGAGCGTTTATATTATGAACGCCGAACAGATTATCGGCAAAAATGTTACGCTTGACTATGAAGGCTTAGTGGCGGGCGGTTCGATGGTCGGCTCCGGCGGTTTTATCGTGATGGACGAAACGGTCGACGTGATGGAATCGACGAAAAACCTGACCGAATTCTACAAACACGAATCCTGCGGCTGGTGCACGCCCTGCCGCGAAGGAACCGATTGGCTGGTGAAAATTTTCAATCGCATTTCCACGGGCGGCGGGCGACCGGAAGACGCGCAGCTGCTGCTGGATATTTGCGACAACATCGAAGGAAAATCGTTTTGCCCGCTCGGCGATGCGGCGGCGTGGCCTATCCAAAGCGCGATAAAACGATTTCCGGAAGACTTTAGAAAATGGCTTGTTGATAAAGCGAACGGCAATGGAAATGCCGCCAAAGTTTAATTAAAAGGAGAAAATAAAATGGGAAAAGGCGATAAAAGAACACGACGCGGAAAAATTTTTGCCGGAAGCTTCGGCAAATCACGACCGAAACCGAAAGTTAAAAAAGCAAACGCGGCGAACAAAAATAAAACCGAACAGAAAGAAGCATAAAATCTTTTATTGAAATTATTTAAGATGTCTCAAGAACCGATTAAAGTTACGATCAACGGACAGGAGTTCGAAGTCGAAAAAGGCGCGCAACTGATTGAAGTCTGCCGCGAAAAAGGCTTCGGAATTCCCTCGTTCTGCTATTACAGCGACCTTGCTTTGCAGGCATCGTGCCGGATGTGTCTGGTGCGCATCGAAAAAATGCCGAAGCTGCAAACGTCCTGCACGATTACCTGCACGGACGGAATGGTCGTCACCACACAAAGCGAAGAAATCGAAAAAGCGCAGCGCGCGATGGGCGAATTTCTGCTGGCGAATCACCCGCTGGACTGCCCCGTCTGCGACCGCGGCGGCGAATGCGAATTGCAGGAAATGATTTTCGACTGGGGCGATTTGGAAGAACGTTTTACCGAGCGCAAAAACGCCACGCCGGAAAAATTCCTCTCGCCGATTGTCGCCAACGACCCGCAGCGCTGTATTTTATGCAAGCGCTGCACGCGCGTCTGCGACGAATGGATGGGCGAAGAAGCCATCGAAGCCGGAAATCGCGGCGTCAACACGGTCATCGGAACTTACGGCGGCTGGCTGAACTGCTCGCAGTGCGGAAACTGCATCGAAGTTTGCCCGACCGGAACGCTGCTCGACGGCGTTTACCGACACGAAACGCGCCCGTGGGAAATGGATCAAACCATTTCGACCGACGTTTACGGCTCGGACGGAATGCAACTAAGCATCGGCTCGCGCGGCGGCGAGATTCACCGGATTGTCGCGCGCGACCGTTACGTTAACGGCTTAAACGGGGAATTTCTCGATGTCAAAGCGCGTTTCGCCCACGGCTTTATCAATCATCCCGACCGCATCAAAACGCCTCTGATTCGTTACAAAAAAGGCGGCAGATTGATTCCCGCGACGTGGGACGACGCGGTCAGTTTCGTGGGGAATAAATTTAGAGAAAGCGGAAATAACGTCGGCGTCGTCGCATCTTCGCGTTTGACGAATGAATCTATTTTCACGCTCAAGCGTTTTGCGACGGAAGTTGTCAATACGGACAATTACGCCGTTTCAGACGGCTACGATTTAGCGCCGTTCTTCGATAACCTGAGCGCGCCGCTTTGCACGCACAAGGAAATTCGTCACGCCTCGACGATTCTGCTCATCGGCGGCGACCCGGAAGAAGAACAGACTTTTACGGCAAAACAGATTCGGCAGGCGATTCGCAACGGCGGCGCAAAGCTGATTCTGGTTCATCATACGCCGCTTCGTCTCGCCGAAAAAGCCGAACAGTTTATTCACGTCAATCCCGATTCATTGGACGCTTTCGCGCTGGCTTTTGCCGACGCGGCGACCGAAGAAATAGCCACGAAACTCGGCATCGAGCAATCGCAGATTGACGATATGCTGAAAACAATCGGCGAAACCGAAGGCGATTTTATCGTGATGTTCGGCGGCGATTTATCGACGCAGGCGCAAACGGTTCTGGCAAATGCGGTCGGCAATTTCGCTTCCGACACGCGCCGCGCGCTGCTTCATCCGCTTGCCGCGTATAACAATTCGGTCGGCGCGCACGATATGACGGCGGGCAGAAAATCGCTCGCGGAAGTTTTGCAAAGCTCGCGGGCGCTGCTCATCGGCGGAAGTCTTTCGGACGAAAACGCAAAGCTTCTCGCCGATAAAGACTTTGTCGTCGTCCAGGAACTTTTTGAAACGACGACGACCGAATACGCCGACGTGATTCTGCCGGCGGCTTCATTTGCCGAATCCGACGGAACTTTTACGAACAACACCGGATTCGTGCAGCGCGTGCGCAAGGCAATCGAGCCGCTTCACCAATCGAAAAGCGACTGGATGATTACGTCGCGGATTGCGCGCGAAATGGACGTCGATTTCGGTTACGGATTCGCTTCGACCGCGGTTTTCAAATCAATCGCCGACAGCGTCGCGCCTTACGCGGGCTTGCGTTACCCGGATTTAAAAGACGAGTCGAAGCCGGTGCAGGTGAAACACGAAATTCAAGCGAAACGCGATTTATCCAATGAAATCGACGTTTTGAACCGGCGCGTCGAAGCGATGCCCGACACGGCTGAAAAATACACGAAAACTCCGCGAATCGGATACAAACTGCACCGCGTGACGACGATGACCGGCAAAACGCCGCAGTTTCATTTGCTGGCGCACGGCAATCCGAAACCGGAAAACCTGCTGGTTTCGCCGCTCGTGCAGTTTAATCTGAACGGCACGCCGAAAATCGAAGAAATGGCGGAAGCGGCGGCGGTCGGCGTCAAAGACCGTCTGGACGATAAGGAAACCGTGCCGAACAGGGTCGTTCTCAGATAATTTTGAAGCGGCTTTTGCGTTCGGCGAGTTTTACGCCGGGCGCGATAAAAGTTTAAATTTAAAGTTCGCAAAATTTAAAATACCGGCGGCACGCGCCGCATCCGGCAGGCTTTAAAAAACCTGCTCCATATCGTTTTTTATGGAAACTGCTATTAAAACAATTTTCCCGATTGCGGTTTACAGCGTCGCGGTTTTGCTCGCGTTTCAGGGCGTTTTGATGATTGTCGCCTACACGGTTCTGGCGGAACGCAAAGTGCTGGGCTGGATTCAAGGGCGCATCGGACCGAACCGCGTCGGACCGTGGGGAGTTCTCCAGCCGTTCGCCGACCTTCTGAAATTTATTTTCAAAGAAGATTTGGTTCCCGACAAATCGACGAAATTCGTTTATTTTCTCGCGCCGTTGATTGCGCTCATCTGCGCGCTGATGCCGATTGTCGTTTACCCGTTCGGTCCGGCGGTTACGACCGTAGACTGGAATTTTCTGCCTTACGGCTTGGGCGAAAACATTCGGGCGCTGCCGCTGACGATTGCCAATTTCGACGTCGCGGTTTTGTATGTTTTGGGAATTACATCGGTCGGCGTTTACGGCATCGCGCTGGCGGGCTGGGCTTCAAACTCTAAATATAGTTTAATGGGCGGTCTGCGCTCGTCGGCGCAGATGATTTCATACGAACTGGCGATGGGCGCGTCCGTGCTCGGCGTCGTGATGATGGCTGGCTCTTTGAGCTTGAACGGCATTATCAACGCGCAAACGTCGTCGTGGTCAAAATGGTATATTATCCCGCAATTCATCGGGTTTATAGTCTTTTTAATTTCGGCTTTTGCGGAAACCAACCGCGTTCCGTTCGATTTGCCGGAAGCCGAAACCGAGCTGGTCGCCGGTTTTCACACGGAATATTCGGCTTTGAAATTCGCACTGTTTTTTATGGCGGAATACGTCAATATGTTCACCGTTTCGGTGATGTGCGTGACGCTGTTTCTGGGCGGCTGGTATCTTCCGGGCTTGAGCCGCGTTTTTGAAGTCGGCTCGATTCCCTACGCCATCTTTAGCCACGTCGGATTTTTATTAAAGATTTTCTTTTTCCTGTTTTTGTATATCTGGATTCGCGGAACGCTGCCGCGTTTTCGTTTCGACCAGCTGATGAATTTCGGCTGGAAATTTTTGCTTCCGCTCGCCATCGCCAACGTGATTTTCACGATTGTGATGGTTTATCTGGGAGTATTTTAAACGATGAATCAGGAACGCTGAACGATGAATTCTTTCTTTCATTCCGCGTTCCGCGTTCCGCGTTCATAATTTAAACGTAATGATTACACCGCTTTTCTTTCTCTTTGCCGGATTGTCAATCGCCTGCGCGATTTCGCTGGTTTATCATAAAAATCCGCTTTACAGCGCGATTTCGCTGATCGGCGTTTTGATTTCGCTGGCTTGTATTTACGTGACGCTCGCCGCGCCGTTTATCGCCGCCGTGCAGGTTCTGGTTTACGCGGGCGCGATTATGGTGCTGGTCGTTTTCGTCATTATGCTTTTGAATCTGGAAGAGGACAAGCCGCTCAACCGCCTGCGATATTTATACGGCGTCGGCGCGGTGCTGGGTCTGGCTTTGCTGGCGCAGACGTTTTTTATATTCTACGCCGTCACGAAAACGCCGAATCAATCCGCGATGCCGGAACAAGGCACGGGCTTGACGCAGAATATCGGCAGAGCGATGTATACGGAATATCTTTTGCCGGTCGAAATCGTCGGCGTTTTGCTTTTGATGGCGATTGTCGGCGCAATCATAATGTCGCGCCGCCTCGCGCAGCCGACGCTCGAACTCGTCGTCGACAACGAAAAAGCCGAGCGCGGCGGCATTCAGGATTTTGAAGATATAGGTTA
>DASVRT010000006.1:0-95705 GCA_036388475.1 Pyrinomonadaceae bacterium
GCAAAGAGCAACGGACCTCGCCAAATGAAAGCAGCTGCCTGCCCGCTCGCGCCCTCAGGTCTATTGAATTTTTCGGTGCGACGTCGGTAGTAAAAAATTGTCTTAATAAAACTCAATCTTGAAGCCGCTTTCAGCGAACGGCTTTTTCGTACCAATCATTCCAAAAAGATTTCTTTCGCTCGAAGTTTTGTCGCCGGCTGCCGCTGTCGTGACCGGACTTTTCGACTGGCAGGTGGGCGAGGCGCGAACCCTTTTCTTATACCGGATTATTGACAAAACAAGCGGGCAAATGGCGAATCCGCGTCGAGGACGAGTCCGGCGCGCCAGCTAAAATTGAACGGTCAATTAGGTATGCAGCCAGCCGTTTGCATCTGCATAGACGAAACCGCTTTGTAATAAAGAGACCATAGCCGTAAACTCATCAGCTGATAAGTTCGGAAAGTTTGAAGGCTGCCCCGAGCTTCCAATATAGAGCCTAATCAACCCGGTGTGAGTTTGCACGTTCCAACCGGCTGTCCATTTATTAACAGCGATAGGCGCCAGGCTTGCCTCACCTGATGAATCGGCAAAGGCGTCCGAGAATGCCTCCGCATCTGAATGTTTTCTTTCCATTTTTAAGACCTCCTAATTTTAAAAGTTTTCCAAATCTGAATTGCGAGCAATGCTCCGCTTATGCTTACTCTCCTCGCCTTTCACCTGCGCCTCGTAACAGCGGGTCAGCTTCGAGAATTTGGGCGATGGATTTGCCGTATATAATCATCTTTGCGTTGAGCAGCGATTCTCCGTCCGGGATAAAGGTTGTCTCGTCCGGTCTATCGCAGAGACCTAAGAAAAGTCCGGGTTAACCGGGGCTTTTCTACATTGTCCGGTTTTAGGATATTTCAAAAAATTCGTGTAGATACGATTTCTCGATTTTTGGCTTCTTCGCTAAATTCCGACCGTTAAAAATCTTAACGTTTTTTTTATTTTTTGAATTATCCTAATTCGGTTCGGTATCGTGCAATCAATTGTGAGCGGTCAAATCCACGAATTTCGAGAATCGAACCGGCTCCGTTAACCACCGTTATCGGGATTGTCGTTTGTCCTCCCTGAACATCGACGGACGTCACCGGACGGTCGTCGATATACAAGTCGAGGCGGTCGATATTTTGAGTCTCTAACGCCGCGTTGACCTGAGTCGGGGAGACACTTTGAATATCGACGGTCAATCCCCGAAGCGGTTGAATAGCGGCGAGCATCGAGCCGGCTTTATTAATCATATCAACATTGTCGTTAAGCACGTCATTTTTCGTAATGAAATAGCGTTCATCGGGGACGACTCCTAAATCTTCCACCGGCGTTCCCGCTCTCGCGCCGACGCGCAAGGTGCGCCTGATTGACACTCTCATTCCGGCTTCGTTCGGCAGTGCTTCATACACTGAACCCGGCAGCAGATGACTAACAAAAAATCTCTGTTCCCACACGTTTGCGCCGCCCGCGCCCGTGTTATTGTCGACGCCTAAAATCGGTCCGATTTCGTGGTCTTGAAATCCTGCCGCAAAGATGTCCGTCGTACTGTAACAGAGCGCGTCGGTGATTAGCATCGCCGGTCCGAAATATCTTTGACCGAGCCTGTTGCAGTCGTCAGGGTCGGTAATGGAGAAACCGGCGGAAAACGTCGCTCCGGTTTGTAGCGCCTGTTTCATAGAATCTACCCATTTGGAGAGGTCGGCGAAATTCGAATTGGCATCGTTACGGCGACAGATTTCTAAATTAAGCGGTGTGTTGATAAATTGAACCGGCTCCGGCTCAATCCGGCGCGGCGTCAACAGCTGCAGGATTAGCTCGCCATTCAAAATTATCCCGCCGCCGTTGCCGCGAACATCTATGATTAGACCGTTTTGCGGCAAAGCGGAGATGAGACGGATAAACTCGTTAACAAAGTCATTTACGCTGTTTGAGCTGAATGTCCGAATCCGCAAATAGCCGAAAGTTCCCGCCGGCGTGGAGACCGATTTCGCGTTAAAAACGTCCGGCATCGAGCTTTGCAGCTCGCCCGATTCGTTTGTTGTTTTATCGGCAATCGCATTTTCTTCGGCTATTACCTCAGGCGCAAACAAAGCGCGCCGGATGCGTTGGATAATGTCCTGCTCCAAATCGATTCCCAATGTCGCCGTCGTTTGCAGGTTGTCAGCGCCCGCCGCTTCTTCGGCAGAAGGCAAAGGCGGATTTACCATCCAGTCAATGCGGATTTCTTTTAATTCTCCGCTAGCGGTACGATAACCGACGATAACCCATTCTTCGTCCGGCGGAAGCGTCAGCCGCAAGGCGCGCTGCGTCAGCGTCTGGACGCCGCGTGCCATTCTTGCCTCGCGGTTGCTTCCGGCATAGCGCTGCGCATTATTCAACACCGCCTTTTCAATCGGCATTCCGTTCCAGTAGACGACTTCGACGCCTTTCACAAAGGTCGAGTGAGTAAAGCCGGAAACAATGTGCGAGACAATATATTTGCGTTTTCCGGCTTCGTAAATATCCTCCACCATAAACGGGAGAAACGCCGTCATACGATTGAAAGGAGCCGGCAGCATATAGTTGGTGTGTAAATCGCGAACCGAAGTAAAAATGTCTGTCATCTCGCGGTGAAACTCGGTTTCACTTATCTGGTCGGGTCCCTGATTGTGTTCCAGAGTCTGCAACAACAGCTTCAATCGCTGCACCGGGTCAACCGAATGCATCGCTCGCTTCAGCGGCAGATGCGCGTAATTTTGTTCAATTAGAATTAACGCCTGCCGGACAATCAGTTTTCGCTCTTCGATGGTCAGCGTTCCGGCAGTTGACAGAAATGTCGGTAAATCTACCGCACCGGCAAAATGAGGGCGGACGGACGCGTTTACTTTTTTTAAGTATGAATGCTGAACGGATTTTTTGCTGTTGGCTTTTGCGACGCTTTTTGCTGCTTTCTTCAGCTTTTCGGTTTTTTTAATCATCTCGTCTCCCGCGCAATCTATTTACAAAATTTTTCTAATCCTGTTTTTTGCATAATAAAAAATCGGCTTAATCATTAAGTTTCGGAATCGTCACTATGTGCTTTCATTTTTATATGTCTAAAATCGACAAAACATTTCATACTTTTACGGAATTATTTTGTTTACGGATTTAAACGAATAATAGATTCAACGTTTTTCTTCTCTACAAACTTAACGCGCCAATTAAATATGAAAACTATCTTTTCGGATTAAAAGTCGATTTCGATAAATGATTTTTCCCAAAAAACACTTTATGAATGAAAGCGGTCAGAGACAGACTTGAGGTTGAAAATCAGGAATAAATGAGTTGAATTTCAGAAAGCAGCTAAAAAGACCGTCATTGAAAAGTAACGACTTATTTCAAATCAAAGCCGTGCAGGCGATAATATATAATTGTTACGGTTAAAAAGGCTGAATAAATTCAGCCCCTCTTCTAACCGTCGGCAGTGCTTTTATCCAGAAATATGCGATACGCCGCCGAAAGCGCAATCGCGCCCAGAACCGCGCAAAGCAGATTGAGCAGAAAGCTCGGCAGCGTAAAATCTTCGGGCGAGTTTCCGGTTCGAAAGCCGAAGCCGAAAATAAAACGCCCGATGACGCCGCCCAAAATCGCCCCGCCGATGCCGAGCAGAATCGTCGTCAGCATTCCGCCCGTATGTCTCGATGCCATCAGAAATCTGGCAATCAAACCGACAATCAAGCCGAAAATTATCCAGGAAATTATCGTCCATAATATTTCGTTCGTTCCAAACATAATCCTTCTCCGGTTCTCCTTTAAAAGTCTTTATTTTGCAACCAACGGGAAATACATCTACCCGATTGCTCTTTTCAAGTGTCTTTTATTTTCCACCTTTTTTTCCCGCTTGGCAATATTTTTCAGTTCGTAAAGCATCATCAAAGCCTCGACCGGCGAAAGACTGTCGGTATCGATTTCGGATATTTTTTTTCGCAGTTCGTCGTCGAAAATTGTTTGGTCTTCGGGCTTCGGGCTTGGGTCGGCGCCTTCGTATTGCTTTAAAAGCTCTTCGGCGCGGCGAATTACCGGATTCGGGAGACCGGCGAGTTTGGCGGCGTAAACGCCGTAGCTTTTCAGCGCCACGCCGCGCGAGATTTTATATTTAAACGTCAATTCCCCCGCGTTTTCTTCAATCTCGACGTGCAGATTTTCCAGATGCGGCAAAACGCCTTCCAGTTCGGCGAGTTCGTGATAATGCGTGGCGAAAAGCGTCCGCGTTTTCAGTTTCGGATGATTGTGGACGAATTCCAGAACGGCGCGCGCCACCGCCAAGCCGTCAAAAGTCGAAGTTCCGCGTCCGAGTTCATCGAGCAAAATCAATGAGCGCGGCGTCGCGTGATGCAGAATTTCCGCCGTCTCAATCATCTCGGTCATAAACGTCGATTCGCCCGCGCCGATGCGGTCGTATAAACCGATGCGCGTAAAAATGCGGTCGCACAAACCGACGACTGCGTCCTCCGCCGGAACAAAGCTGCCGATTTGCGCGAGCAGAACGATTAAAGCGATTTGCCGCAAATAAGTCGATTTGCCCGAAGCGTTCGGTCCCGTAATCAGCGCGATATTCGGTGCGCCGTTGCCGCCGAGCGCCGAATCGTTGGCGACGAATTCGATGTTTTCCTCGCGCAGAATTTTTTCGACGACGGCGTGACGACCGTTTTTGATGCGCAAAAGCGAAGTTTCATTGACGGTCGGGCGCGAATAATTCATCTCGTCGGCGGCGTCCGCCAAGCCGATAATCGCGTCGAGATAAGCAATCGTCGAAGCCGCCAGCAAAATCTGCGGGCGCGCCCTGCCGATTTCCCCGCAAACCTGCCGGAAAAGCGAATTTTCCAGCTCGGCGATTCTTTCTTTGGCGTGGACGACTAAAGATTCGTGTTCCTTAAGCTCAAGCGTGATGTATCTTTCCGACGGAATCAGCGTTTGTTTGCGCACGTAATCGTTCGGAACCAAATGCAGATTCGATTTCGTGACCTCGATATAATAGCCGAAAACTTTATTGTAGCCGACGCGCAGGCTTTTGATTCCGGTGCGCTCGCGCTCGCGCTTTTCCATTTCCGCCAGAAAACCTTTGCCGTCATAAAGCGTCGCGCGCAGTTTGTCGAGTTCTTCGGAAAAGCCTTCGCGGATAATTCCGACCTGTTCGGCGTGGCGATTCGGCAATTCCTCGCTGATTGCCGAATCGATCAGCTTTGCCGTCGTGCCGCAATCCGGCAAATGCGCGAGCAGATGATTGAATCGAACCGTGTCGCTTTGCAAAATCCGCTTGATTTTCGGAATCAATTCCAGACTTTTTCCAAACGCGCGAAGCTCGTAAGCGGAAATAAAATTCGCGCGGGCGCGGCTCGAAAGCCGTTCCAAATCTTTCATTTCCGAGAAAATATACGCCAGTTCCCGGCGCTCGTCCGCGTTGTCTTTAAACCAGGCGATATGTTCCTGTCTTTTGTAAATTTCCGCCGTATCCAGCAGCGGCTGCCGCAGCCAGCGCCGCAAAAGCCTGCCGCCCATCGCGGTTTTCGTGCGGTCGATGACGGAAAGCAGGCTCGCGTCCGCCGCGCTTTCAAAAATTTCCAGACTCCGCAAAGTATGCGCGTCAATCAGCATAAAATCGCGGCTGTCGTAGCTCGTCAAACGCGTTAGTTGTTCAGCCGTCCCGGTCTGCGCTTCGTGCAGATACGCAATCAGAGCGCCCGCCGCCGTTGCCGCCAGCGGCGTTTTTTCGAGTCCGAAAGGCTGCAAAGTTTTCGTGTTGAAATGATTGAAAAGCGTTTTTCGCGCGTTTTCAAACGAGAAAATTTCCGCGTTCAATCTGGTGACAAAGGTCGGTAAATTTTGATTACTGAAGGTTTCTTCCGTTTCCGGCAGAATAATTTCGGCGGGCGCGAGACGCTGCAATTCGGTGATGGCGTCGGCATTTTCGATTTCGGTGACGGCAAAATCGCCGGTCGTGACGTCGGCGTAAGCGATTCCGGCGCGCAATCCGTCGCTGACGAAGGCGCACAGGTAATTATTCGTTTTGCTTTGCAAAAGGCTCGGCTCGATCACCGTTCCGGCGGTGACGATGCGGACGACTTCGCGCTGAATCAGTTTTTTGCCGTCTTTTCCCTTAATCGGCGCGCTGCTCGTCTGCTCGCAAATCGCCACGCGATGACCGCGCGCAATCAGCGTCGCCAGATGCCGCTCCAGCACGAAATGCGGCACGCCCGCCAGCGGTACGCGTTCATCTTTGCCCATCGAGCGCGAGGTGAGAACAATATCGAGTTCTTTCGCCAGCAGCTTCGCGTCGTCGTCAAAAGCTTCGTAAAAATCGCCGAGCCGGAAAAGCAAAATCGCGTCCCTGTGTTTGGCTTTGATTTCGAGATACTGCCGCCGAATCGGCGTTTCTGCTTTCATAAAATAATTTTCGCACAGAGTGCATAGCGTTTACTTGAGAGCGTTTAACTTCAAATTACACGAATTAATTAAAATTGCAAAGTCTTTAGCTTAAAGCTTTTCTGCATTCTTTCGCGGCGGTCTTCGGCGGCTAAAATTATCTTTCCAGGAATTTCGGCAGGATTTCGGCAATCGCCTTTAGATTTTGATGAATACGATTGAGTTCGGCAAAGCTCAGAATCGTTAAAACACCGGCTAATTCGTGAAATTCGCGTTCTAAGGATTGTTTGGCGCGGTTCGTGTCGCGCTCCGAGGCGAGCACGAGAAAAGGCTTGGTGCGCTGCGCGTCGTGCGCGCGTTTTAATTTGGCGAAGGCGGAGTCGATGTTGCCTTTGCTCTGCACTTCAAAAATGTGCGAAAGCCTTTGTGCCGAACGTTTTTCGCGCCAGACGACATCGTAATATTCAAACTCGGTTTCGGCGTCATAGCCAAGGCTCGCGCCGATTTCGACGAGCATTTCCTGAATCTCTTTGTGATTTAATTCCTTTTGTTCGGGCTTAAAAATCTGGAAGCCTTCGGTTTCGCTGGCGACGCTGCGTTTTCCTTTTTCGGTCAGATTCCAGAAGCCGCGACGGCGCTCTAAAAGACCTTTTTCGTCAAGCTCTTTGCCCGCCTTTTGAATCAGCTTTCGCCAGTTTGCCTTCGTTCCGTTACTTATTTCGCGAATTTCGTTTTCGGTCAACTGCGGAAAATAAGCCGTCAGGCGCTCGTATAAAAAACGCACGTCTTCCGCGCCGCCGATGGCGTGTAACTCTTGCAAAACGGGCATTTCGATGGCTGAAGACTTCGGAAAAGGCATCTTATAATTTTCGATTTTTGATTTTCGACGGCGATTTCAGATTTGTTTTATTTTTAAACAATTTTCTCGTAATCATCAAATGTCCCGGTCAAAACATCGGATTTTAAAGCGTCCAGAGTTTCGGTCAATCGCCGCTCGAATTGTTCGGTCAAAGATTTGGCGCTGAAATTTTCATCAAGCGAAACAAGCTGCGGCGCGCCGATTTTCACAAAAATTTCCGGTTTGAATGCGCCGCGAAATTCATAGCGAATCGCCAGAGGAACCGTTAAAATCCGACCGACTTTTTCAACGACGCGCGAAACGCCGTGATAAAAATTCAGCGGTCGCCGGTCATTCGGCAAAATCTCGCCCTGCGGAAAAATCCAGAGCGTTCGCTTTGAATTTTCTTTCAGCAGATTTGCCGCGTAATTCAGACTTTTCGCCGCGCGCCGCGGATTTTCCCGGACGACGGAAAACGCTCCGAGCCGGCGAAAGAGAAACAGCTTTTTCAGATGCTTCTCTTCCATCATTATAAAACTGTCTAATCGAGCCGCGCGCGAAATCCGAAAAGCGACCAGACCGTCCCACCAGCTCGAATGATTCGCGTAGATTAAAAAAGGCGAATCGCGGTCTGGACTTTTTAAAAAGTCCAGACCGGAAACATTCAGCCAACGAAAGCGGCGTTTGAACAGATTGCGGTTGTAGACGGCAAAAATTTCTTCAAACCAACGGCTTTTCTTCGCTTCGAGCATAAGTGAATCGTAAATCGTAAATCGCGAGTCGTAAATAGAGTAAGGTGAATAATGAATCTGAAATAGAAAATTTTAAACGGTTTGCGATTCACGATTTACGATTTACGATTCGCTTTTATATATCCGCGTCACGCGCTGGCTGATTCCGCAAGTCACCTCGTAGGAATTCGTGCCGCAATGCGCCGCCAATTCTTCCGCCGTGATTTTTAATCCGTTTTGCGCGCCGATTAAAATTACTTCGTCACCGACTTTTACATTCGGAATGTCCGAAACGTCAATCAAAGTCCAGTCCATCGAAACGCGACCGGCGACTTTGGCAAATACGCCGCCCGCGATTGCCTGCGAGCAATTTGAAAAGCCGCGCATATATCCGTCCTGGTAGCCGATTGGAATCGTCGCAATCAGCGAATCTTTTTCGGCTGTCCAGGTTCGATTGTAGCCGGCGGTTTCGCCGCGCGGCACGCGCTTGAGCAGAGAAATTTTTGTATGCAGCGTCAGCACCGGCTTTAAGTCCGGCGGATTAACGGTTTTCGGCAAAACGTCCCACCACAAGCCGTATAAAATGCCGCCGAGCCGCACCATATTCCCTTTCGCGTTTTCGTAACCGATAGCGCCGGGCGAGTTGGCTAAATCGTTATACGTCGGGCGAAAGCCTTTTTCGTGAAAAATTTCGACGGCTTCGCGAAAGCGTCCGATTTGCAGATTCGTAAATCGGTCGTCGTTGTCAGCCGCCGCAAAATGCGTCATCAGACCGTCAACTTTCAGATTCGTAAACTTTTTCAATTCTTCGGCAAATTCTCTGACTTCGTCGAACCGGACGCCGATGCGATTCATTCCCGTATCGACTTTGACGTGAACGTCGGCGACGACGCCTCGCTCCTTCGCCGCTTGATTGAATTTTTCGGCGATTTCGAGGCGAAAAATCGTCGGCGTCAGGTGATATTCGAGCAGCACGTTTTCCTGTCCCGCCCAGAAGCTGCCGAGACACAGGATATGCTTGCGAATACCGTTTTTTCTCAGCTCGACGCCTTCTTCCGGCAACGCGACGCCGAACCAGTCGATGCCCGCTTTTTCCAGCGTTTGCGCGCACCGCAGCGCGCCGTGACCGTAGGCGTCGGCTTTGACGACCGCCATATACTTGATATTTTCGCCGATGCGTTTTTTAACGGATTGCAGGTTAAAGGCGAGATGGTCGAGATGTATTTCTGCCCACGTCGGACGGCTCATAAAAAGGGTCAAGGCTGAAGGATCAAGGCTGAAAACTAAGGAATTGATTTTACTTTATCCTTTATCCCTCAGCCTTGACCCTTTTAAATTACCAGTTCATCTTCTCGCGCAGATTCGTAATGTGCGCCGTGTGATGACGGCTGTGCCAGGCATACAGTCCAGTTAAATATTCCAGATTGATAAGCCCGTGTTCGGGATGACTCAGCTCGCGCGTAAACGCCTCGTCCGACAGCGAAGCGAGCAGAATAAACCAACGCTCGTGCAGAGCGTCGAGCAGTTTCAGCGAGATTTCCACCGGCACGTTTGTGACATCCGTCGTTTGCGCCCAATCCGATTCTTCATAAGTTTTTATCGTCGGTTTTTCTTCGGTCAGCGCCAGCTTGAAACGGATGAAGCTGTTCATATGGCTGTCGGCAATGTGGTGAATCAATTGATGAACCGTCCAGCCGCCGTCGCGATACGGCGTCTGCAACTGCTCCTCTTGAAGACCGGCAATCGCCTGCCGCAATCTGACCGGCAGCTCCTCGATAGTCCGAATCGAATCGACGCGACCGCTCGGCGCGCCTTCTGCGCCGAAGGAAAACTTTCCAATCGGATAACGCAAATCTTCGCTCATTTTATTCTCCAAAATAATTCTCGAACCTCGTAAATTCCTTTAAGAAAGCCAGCTTGACCGTTCCGGTCGGACCGTTGCGCTGTTTTGAAATAATCAACTCGGCGATTCCGGCGTTTTCTTCGGTCGGTTTGTAATAATCGTCGCGGTAAATAAAGGCGACCACGTCGGCGTCCTGCTCGATGCTGCCTGATTCGCGCAAATCCGACATCATCGGTTTCGGCGGATTACGCGCTTCGGGCGCGCGCGAAAGCTGCGAAAGCGCGACCACCGGAACGCCCAGCTCTTTGGCTAAACCTTTTAGTTCACGCGAGATTGCCGAAACTTCCTGCTGGCGCGATTCCGTCCGGCGCGAGCCCGACATCAATTGCAGATAATCGACGACAATCAAATCCAGCTTTTTCTGCTCGGCAATCAAACGTCTTGTTTTCGCACGCATTTCCAGAACGGAAATTCCCGCCGTGTCGTCAATAAAAATTTTCGCTTCCGACAAAGTGCCGATTGCCTCGGCTAATCTGCCCCATTCGTCGCGCGTCAGAAAACCGCTCCGAAACCGATGCGCGTCGACTCTCGCCTCCGAGCTGAGCATTCGCATCACCAATTGCTCTTTCGACATTTCGAGCGAAAAAACGGCGACCACGGCGTTTTCCAGCGTCGCGGCATTTTGCGCTAAAGTCAGACACAGCGCGGTTTTGCCCATTGACGGTCTGGCGGCGACGATAATCAAATCCGTTTGCTGTAAGCCGGAAGTCATCTGGTCGAGGTCGCGGAAGCCGGTCGAAAGTCCGGTCAGCGCGTGGCTTTCGCGGCGGGCGTATTCCTGCACTTTTGCGAGAACGGTTTCGGCAACCGGCTTGATATGCGAAAAACCCTGCCGCGTTCTCTCGTCGGCAAGCGCGAAAATCGCCTGCTCGGCGTGGTCGAGCACGACTTCGGCGTCTTCTTCTTCGGAGAGAGCTTCGCTGACGACGTTGTTGCAGACTTTGATTAGATTTCTGATGACCGCCTTGTCGTGGACGATTTTGGCGTAGTGCGCGATGTTCGAAAAATGCGGCAAGCCGTAGGTTAAATTGGTGATGGTCGCGACGCCGCCGATGTTTTCCAGTTGACCTTCTTTGCGGAGTTCTTCGCCGATGAGAATCGGGTCTATCTGGTCGCCGCGCTCGAAAAGATTGGACATCGCGCGAAAGACGCGGCGGTGCAGCGGCGAATAAAAATCGTCCTGGCTTAAAAGCTCGATGGCTTGCGAGATAAGCGTATTGTCCAGCAGAATCGCGCCCAGAATAACACGCTCGCTTTCCGGGCTGCTCGGCAACGGTTTTTCGAGAAATTGTTCGCGCGCGAACTCTGTGTTTAGTGACGCCATTTACACAAGTAATCAGTCGTCGGTAATCGGCAGTCGGCGGATAGACTCCATTTACGGAAAACTGAGCTTTAGATTTTGCTGGATAAAAAAGACTGCAAGATTTCTGGTCTTGCAGTCTTAGATAATAACCGAAAAAGGATAAACAACCAAAGGAAATTCTTCGATTTATTTTTCCGGTAAATACTAGGCTTCGGCGGTTTCGCCGGAATTTTCCGCCGCTTCGGCAGAAGCTTCCGGCGCATCGTCTTTGACCGGAGCCGCGCCGCCTTCCGCCGTCACGATGACCGGCACGTTTAAAGTCACTTCGCGGTGCAGTTTGACCGGCACGGTGTATTCGCCGGTTTCCTTAATCGCATCTTTCAAAGTGATTTTGCGGCGGTCGATTTCGTAACCTTTCGCCTGCAATGCCTGCGCGACGTCCATCGAAGTCACCGAGCCGAAAAGAACTCCGTGCTCGCCCGCTTTGCGTTCAAAACTGAGCGTAATGTCGCGCATCTGCTCGGCTTGCGCTTGAGCCGTCTCTTTTTCCGTGGCGGCTTTTTTCAGCAGCGCGGCGCGTTCATTTTCAACTTTTTTGACGTTGCCTTTCGTGGCGAGCGAGGCAATATTGCGCGGCAGCAGATAATTGCGCGCGTAACCGGCTTTGACTTTGACGATTTCGCCGCGTCCGCCCAAATTATCAACGTCTTCACGTAATAAAACTGTGGTAGTAGCCATTTTATAAATCTCCCTTTTGTGACTTTAGATTTTTGATTTTAGACGGGAACCGGATTTTTTATTTTTTTCCTTATCCAATCGCCAATCGGCAATCTAAAATCGAAAATCCTTTAGTCTCCGACAAACGGCAGAAGTGCCATCGCTCTGGCGCGCTTGATGGCGCGGGAAATACGGCGTTGGTCTCTGGCGGAAATTCCCGAAATACGACGCGGCATAATTTTTCCGCGTTCGGGCACAAAGCGTCGCAAATAATCGATGTCTTTCCAATCGACGTATTCAGGCACGGACTGGCGCGGGCGGCGGCGGACAAAACGGCGTTGCCCTTTGTCCATTCTCGGCATATCGCCCGCGACGATTTCATTCAAATCAAAATCTCTTTCAGCGTCCATTTTATTTTATAAAACTCCTTTCGTTACTGATTTTCCTGGGCTTCAGGTGCCGTCCCCGCTTGCGGAGCCGGTGCCGGCGGTGCTGCTGTTGCCGCGTTGGAATCGCCGCCTCTGAAACCGCTGCGAGCGGGTCTGTTTTTTTCACGCTTGGCGCGCAATTTTTCCGCCGTTTTGCGTTCTTCGTCGACGCGCACGGTCAGATAACGCATAATCAAATCGTTGACGCGCATACGGCGTTCGAGTTCGGCAATTTCGCGACCCGAGCCTTCGATTTCAAAAAGAACGTAATAACCTTCTTTTTTGCGATTGATTTCATACGCCATCTTGCGGCGTCCGATATCATCGACGCGCAAGACGCTGCCGCCCTGATCGGTAATGATAGTCTGTAAATTATCGTTCAATTTCGCAATATCGTCGTCCGCCGCATCGGGCGTGACGATATACATTACTTCGTATACTCTGTTAGCCAATTTCTTATCCTCCTTTTGGCTTTCCAGCCTCGCGCTTTTCGGGCGAAGCAAGAAGGGCTTTGTTGAAGGATAAAGGCGAAGGGCGAAAGGCTGAAAAGTTCGATTTCCTGATTTCTTTTTCGCCTTTATCCATTATCCTTTATCCTTTAATTAAATCGCGCCATTGCCTTTTCCACGCCGTCGCGTATGACGGCGCGCAACGCATCGGCGCTTTCCTCTAAAACTTTTTCAAGCGTTTCAAAATCCGCTTTTGAAAACTTTTCCAGCACGAAACGTCTCGTGTCCGAAACGGGATGTTCGGGCTGGATGCCGATTCGCAGCCGGATAAATTCCTCCGTTCGCAAACAACCGATGATTGATTTCAAACCATTATGCCCGCCCGCCGAGCCTTTCGGTCGGAGGCGAATTTTACCGAACGGCAGAGCCAAATCGTCGGTTATGACGACGAGCCTTTTAGCGTCTCTTCCCGGTTTTTTCAGCAAACAGGAAAGCGACTCGCCGCTCAGGTTCATATAGGTTTGCGGCTTGACCAGCTCGACCTTTTGATTTTCAATCTCGGCGCGCCCTAAAAGCGCCCGGCATTCTTCGCGTTTGACCGTCGAATTCGTTTCACGAGCCAAACGGTCAACCAGCATAAAGCCGAGGTTATGACGTGTTTGCTCGTAAGCCGCGCCCGGATTTCCCAATCCGGCGACGAGCCAGTTTTCAGACAGCGAATTCATCCGTTGGCGAAAATCTTATTCTGCGTCGTCGGCATCTTTACCGACCACTTCCGGCTCGCCGGCAGCTTCGGTTTGCGATTCGAGCTCTTCTTCTCTCACGATTACCACAGCCGCGACCAGCGTTTCCGGCGCTTCGTGGAGTTCCAGATTGGCGTCGGCTTTAATGTCCGAAACGTGAACCGATTCGCCCGCTTTCAAATGCGTGACGTCGATTTCGATAAAATCGGGAATGTTCGCCGGTTCGCACAAAAGCTTGATTTCACGAAGCGATTGGTCGAGCACGCCGCCTTCGGCTTTCACGCCCACCGGCTCGCCGACCAGATGAATCGGCACGGTCACTTCGATTTTTTCGCCCTTTGTCAGGCGGCGCAAATCGGCGTGAACCAGGCGACCTCGCAAAGCGTCAATCTGCCGGTCCTGAAAAATCACGTCGCTCGCGCCGACGCCGTCAATATCGAGCGAAAAAACCGTATTTGCTCCCGAATCGGAACGCAAAATCGCGGCAACCTCGCTCAGCGCGGCGACAACCGCGACGGATTCGCCGCCGCCGCCGTAAATGACCATCGGCACTTTGCCTTCGCGGCGCAGCCTGCCCGTGTCGTTTTTTCCGCGTCCTTCTCTTTTTTCTGCTTTTACAGTAACTTTTTCTGCCATAATTTTGACCTTAGACCTTTAATTTTCGGTCTTTGGCTTTCGGTCTCCGGTCTTCGAGAATTCGCTGACCACTGACCACTAACCGCTGACCACTGACTAAATAAACAACGACGAAACGCTCGTTTCATCGTGAATTGATTTAATGCCCGTGGCTAATAATTTAGCCACGCTCATCACGGCGATTCTGCCTTCGGCTTCAAGCTCTTTGGCTCGCCCGCAGAGCGGAATCGTGTTGGTGACGATTACCTTTTCGATATGCGAATTGCGGATATTCTCCGCCGCGCCGCCCGATAAAACGGCGTGCGTGAAACCGGCAAAAATTCTTTTCGCGCCTTCTCTGTAAATCGCGTCGGCGACTTTGCAAATCGTGCCGCCCGTATCGCACATATCGTCGATTATCACGCAATTTTTGCCTTCGACCTCGCCGACGACGTTCATCACTTCGGCGACGTTCGCCTTCTCGCGGCGTTTATCGACCAGCGCCAGACCGGCGTCTAATCTTTTGGCGTAAGCTCGGGCGCGTTCCGCGCCGCCCGTATCCGGCGCGACGACGACCAAATCGTCGAGCGGATTGTCCTGAAAATATTTGACCATCACCGGCGCGGCGTAAATATGGTCAACCGGAATATCAAAAAACCCTTGAATCTGCGAGGCGTGCAAATCAATCGTCATAATGCGGTGCGCGCCGGCGGTCGTTATCAGATTTGCCACGAGTTTTGCGGCAATCGGCACGCGCGGTCGGTCTTTTTTGTCGGAGCGCGCGTAACCGAAATATGGAATCACCGCCGTCACACGTTCAGCCGAAGCGCGCACGAAAGTGTCAATCATAATCAGCAATTCCATCAAATTCTGGTCGGTCGGCGGGCAGGTCGGCTGAATGATGAAAACATCCGCGCCGCGCACGTTTTCCTGAATATGAAAATTATATTCGCCGTCCGAAAACCGTGTCGTGTTTGCCATTCCCAAATCACAACTCAGATGCCGGCAAATTTCCTCGGTTAAACCGGGATGCGCATTGCCTGAAAAAATTTTGACGTTGCCGTTGACGCTCATTGGATTTTGGATTTTAGATTTTAGATTTTAGATTGGAACCGGAAAATAAATTTAATTATTCCTTATCCAATCGCCAATCGAAAATCGAAAATCGAAAATAAAAAGGACAACCCAGTCGAGAGTTGTCCGTCAGTTTAAAATAAAAATATGGCTGGGGCGGGAGGAATCGAACCTACGAATGCCGGATCCAAAAACCGGTGCCTTACCACTTGGCTACGCCCCAACAAAAAATTATTGTTTTAGAAACTAGTCGGAAACAACTTTTCACTCCAGTTCGAGTGCCTCGCGGTATTCTTTCCGCGAGATAGTTGCTACGGCAAACTTTCGCCAGTCTTGTTTCTCTACAAGGGCTTTTAATGTCGCTTGCCGTGTTTCTTGTTTGTCAAAGACTGCGTAAACGCTCGCGCCGCTGCCGGACATCAACGCGCGGCTCGCGCCCTGTTCCAGAAGTTTTTCTTTCACGCGTTTGATTTCGGGCTGGATTTTGAAAACGCTCGGCTCAAAATCGTTTATTAAAACAGATTGCCGTAAATTCAGCTTTTCGGCTTCACTACGGCAATGTTTGAGAATACTTTCCGGCGACTGATTTGTCAAGCGCGGCGTCTTTAAATCCGCGAAAGCTCTGGCAGTCGGCACGTCGATTTTCGGCGTCACGATGAGCATAAATTTTTCTTCCCGTTCGTCAATCGGAAAAATTTCCGTGCCGCGTCCGCGCCCGCCGGCGGTTCCGCCGAAAAAGAAAAACGGCACGTCCGAGCCGAGTTCAGCGCCGATTTCGCATAAATCGTCGAAAGCGATTTCGATTTGCCACAGTTTCGCCAGACCGAGCAGCGCGATTGCCGCGTCGCTTGAGCCGCCGCCGAGCCCGCCCGGCGCGGGAATTCGTTTTTCAAGATGAATTTTGGCGCCGGTTTTTATTCCGAATTTTTCGCGTAAAACGAGCGCCGCGCGGAAAATCAAATTTCTCTCGTCAACCGGAATATGCGGCTGGTCGCAGGTCAAAACAATTTCGTCCGTTTCCGAAAAGGTCAGATTATCGTGCAGAGAAATTGTCTGAAATGCCGTGCAGATTTCGTGAAACGCCTCGTCGCGTTTGCCGAGCACGCGCAGAAACCAGTTTATCTTGGCAAACGCCGGGAGCGTGAATGAATCCATCGCGTAAAGTTAACTGAGAAGTGATAGCTGCCAGCTATTTTCAATTATCAGTTCTGACTTCTCAGTTATCACTTCCTTTTTCCCAGTTTGGCTTTGATGCGATTTATCTGTTCCGCTTCCGAAGCGAGATTTAAGGCTTTTTGCCAGGCTGTTCGCGCCGGATCCATTTTATTTTGTTTCTGGTAAACGTCGCCGAGATGTTCGTAAATCGTCGCCGAATCGGGGCTGCGCCGCGCCGCGTTTTTCAGATGTTTTTCCGCTTCGTCAAATTTTCCGAGCTTGAAATAAGCCCAACCTAAACTGTCCTGGTACGACGGATTGGTCGGGTCGATTTTGACCGCCTGCTGAATCAATTTTAAGGCTTCGTCAAATTTTTCATTGCGCTCCAGCATAAAATAACCCAGATTGTTCAGCGCAATCGGATTGCCCGGCGTTTGTTTCAGAATGTCGCGCAGCGTCGTTTCGGCGGCGGCGAAATCGCCGGTTTCGTGCTGCGCGGTCGCCAGACTCAACTTCGCGATTTGTTTTCTTTCCTCGCTTTCCGCCGCGTTAAACGCCAGATTAGCCGCTTCAGTCGCTTCTTTTCCGCGTTTTGCCTGCGTGTAAAGCATCGAAATAAAAATGTAATTGCTGAAATCATCCGCCAAAGCCGACGGCGCGCTCGAAGTTTTGCCTTTCAACAGATTTCTGATCAGCGTGACGCCTTCGTCGACTTTTCCCAAATCGGTCAAAACCGTCGCTTCCAGCCGAACGAGGCTTTCATCGCTCGGATAACGCAGGCGCATCCCGCGAATAACCTGCAAGGCTTCCTGCCGTTTTCCGGTTTCGAGATACATCGAAGTCAACTGGCGGTCGGCAAATAAATCTTCTTTGTCCAGAACCAGACGCGCGCGGTCAATCGCCGCTTTCGCTTCGGCGTAACGATTGGCGTTTTTGTCGGTCGAGATAATTTTGCCGAAAACCCGGCTCGCAAATTCGGTTTCATCATCGGTCGCCAGCGCCGTTTTATCAATCCCGCGCATTTTCAGGGCTTCTTCAAAAGCGGCAATCGCTTCGTCGGTGCGCTCGGCTTCCGCGTAAATATCGCCGAGCGATATTTGCAGGTTGGCGGCGGAATTTTTATCGGACTGGCTCAGTTTTTCGATGATGTTTTGCAGCGTCTTGACGGCGTCGCCGGTTTTTCCTAAACGCGCTTGAACATCCGCTAAAAGCTCGACCAAAATCAAATTTGCCGGATTGGCGTAAACCGCCTGCTGCAAGGCTTCGATGGCTTTGGCGGACGATGCGCCGTCGGCGTTTTCGATGGCTTCGCGCAGTAAATCAATCGCCTCGGCGTTTTCGGAGTTATCAGCCACGGCGCGGCTTAAGATTTCCACCGCCTCGCGCGAGCGTTCGGCTTTAATCAGCGCCGAGCCGAGTTTGAGCGAGGCGCTTTCCGGCGAGAGGTCTTGCTGCATTCCCATCACCGTGCGGTAAAATCTGGTTTCCAGCGGCGTCGCCGATGCCAGCCATCTTTCCAGCGCGTCGATGCGCTCGTTATTTTTATCGGTCCGATTGTAAAATTCGCTTAAAAACGCCCACGCTTCGGCGCTGCGCGGGTCGAGGCGGGCGATTTCCTTCCATTCGCCGATGGCTTTCTGCGTCCAGCCGGCGTCTAAAGCTCCGCCGTTCAGACGACTTTTAATCGTGTAGAGCCGCGCCAGAATCCGGCGCGCGCCGTAACTGTCAGCGTTTATTTTCGCCGCGAGATTCGCCAGCAAAATCGCTTCCTCGATATCGTTCGGCGGCAGGGTCAGAGCCAGCTCCGATAAAGCCGTATAACCTTCGGCTAAATTCGGGTTGAGCTCGACGGCTTTTTGCAGCGACTGCCTGGCAAGACTGGCGCCGGCATTCGCCGCCGACTGCGAGCGCTGGCGGCTCATCATCCAGAGATAACGCTGACCTTCGAGCAGTTTGGCATAAGCCTGCTCACGACGCTCGCGCGGAATATCGACCGACTTCATCTGTTCGAGATTTTGCGCCAGCGCCGTCGAAAGTCTGGGCGTCGGCTCCGCCGTGGGCTTCGGCTTGGGCGGCGGCAGTTCCGTCTGCGCCGCTACTTTTATTTCGTTGAATAATCCGAAAGCGACCGCCAAAATTATTACGAGCGTCGTTTTTTTCATTAAAAACCCCTTAACTTAAAACTTTTTCCGCGCCGGCGAGAATTTTTTGCCAGACCGATTTGCGCGGAAAATTCATCAGAAAGACTATCAGCGAAATTGCTCCGGCGCGCAGCATCTCAAATTTATTGCCGCTTAAGGTCGCCACCAGAAAGCCCATAATCGCCACGACTTCGCCGAGCGCGCCGAGCAGAATCGTATTCGCCTGGAGGCTGTCGAGAAGTCCGGGAATTCCTTTCAGCAGAGCGACCGATTTCAGCCTTTCCCACGAAAACAGCATCCGCCGCAAAACGAACGAGCCGGCGGCAATCAGCAGAATCGTGCCCCACAAAGCGACGCCCGCCTGCTCGGAAATATCGTTGTTTGAATAAGTTATGACAAACCAGGCGACGACCGTCAAAGCGAGCATGAGCAGGATTTGAACGGAGACGGCTATCACTGAGGTTCGATAACGTTTTTCGAGCAGTTGAGCGTTGGTTGACGGCGAAGTTTCGTTCATTTTCGACAAAAAAAGACAGCGAGCATTTTTTATAATAACACTCGCTGCCCGAAATTTCCGATTATTTTTGCGATTGCGGCTGTGGCTGCGTCTGCGACTGCGGCAGCGGTTGCGGCTGCGTGGTTTTAATCACGGTCGTCAGGGCTTTCGGAATCTGCGACGCGGCAATATCGCCTTGATTTTCGATAATCTGGTCAATCATCTCGAATTTCGATTTATCGAAATCGCTCGTCATCAAAACGCCGTTTCTATCAATCGTCAGCGGGTAAATTCCCAAAAATTGATTTTTGAAATTATCAAAAAAGCCGTCTTTTTTCGGCGGCATCACATTCTTGCGCGCCGGGTTCGGCTCAGGGATAGTCGCGCCCATCAATTGCAGCTGTTCTTTCGCCTTTTCGAGAAATTCGCTGTTCGGAAAATCGCTTATCAGGCGTTGAAAATACTTCGCCGCTTCGTCGGTTTCCTCTTCAATCTGATAAGTCACCGCGATTTTATACAGCGCCTCGTCCATATAGCTGAATTGCGGATATTTATCCATAATTTCGCGATAACGCGACTGCGCGCCTTTCAAACCGCCTTTTTTCTGGTTGACCGAAAGCGTGTAGTAATAATTGGCGATGTTTAAGTTATGCAGTCCGAGATTGTCCTGCACTTCCGTCAGACGCTGGTCGACGTCGGCGCGCAAAGTCGATTCGGCGCATTGGCGCTGCTGGAGAAAGGCTTTCAGCCGCTGTTCGGCGCGTTTGGCGCGTGTGATTTCGCGGTCGGGCAAACCGATTTGACGCATTTCCGATTCGGCGATTTTCAGCATCACGCGGCAAGCCAGCGGGTGCGTCGGGAAAAACGTCAGCCAATCCTGATACGCCGCCGCCGCCTGAATCAGCGAACTGGTCGAGCCTTCCAGATAAAACGAATCGGCAATCGCCAGCTTTGCCATCGGCAGATAAGACGAATCCGGATAGGTGGTGATAATCGTCTGGAACAGCAGCCGCCCGACTTCGTTATTGTTTTTACGCACCTCGCGCGTCGCGACGATAAAAAGCTCGCGGTCGCGTCCCGGCACGACGCTGCCGATTAATTCTTCGTATTCGTCGCGCTCTTTGCCGTAGGGAATCAGCCACAGAATTTTTTTCGTTTTCTCTTTGATTTCGCGCTTCGAGCCGACCGGCGAAGTCGGGTTGGCGCGCTCTTTCGCCGTTTCCAGAAGCGTGTTGTCAACGCGCGCCTGCAAGGCGGCAACCGACGCTTCCACCTGCTCGATGTCGCTTATCTCGTATTTTTCCGAGCGGTCGACTTTGCCGCGCAGGTCGTTGACTTCGGACGTCGCGCCGGAAATTTCTTTTTCGAGCGCTTTCAGGCGCGCGGTCGGCGTTTCGAGCGAGGTTTTGTCGTCTTTTTTCGTTTTATCGCCTTTACTTTCCTCTTTTAAAGTCGAAAGCGCCCCGCTCACCGAGCGGCGCATCGTGTTGAGTTTCTGACTCAATACTTCCAGACGCTGAAAAGGCGTTCCGCCGTCGGTTCGCTGCGCAAAATTTGCCGAGACAAAGCTCAGAATTAAAAACAAGCTTAAAATAGATAATAAATATTTACGGAAAAACATAATTCTTCTCCAAAAGGATAACTCGAATTTTCGATTTTAGATTGATGATTTTAGATTGGATTCGGAATTTGGCTCGCGCCAAGTAAATTTAAAAGTAAAAAATTCCTTATCCAATCGCCAATCGAAAATCGAAAATTTCTAAACCCAAACCGTGGATTTATCAATCAATTCTTTAACGGCTTCGGTCGGTTTGCCGCCGCCGAAAACCGCTGAGCCGGCGACGACAATCTCTGCGCCCGCTTCCGCGATTTTGCCGATGTTTCCGGCGTCGATGCCGCCGTCAATCTCGATGCGCGTCCTCAAACCGCGCGCTTCAATCATCATTCGCAGGCGGCGCAGTTTATCCAGCGAGGTGTGAATAAATTTTTGCCCGCCGAAGCCGGGATTGACCGACATCAGCAAAATAAAATCGGCAAACGGCAGCGCTTCTTCCAATGCCACCAGCGGCGTCGCCGGATTGATGGCGATGCCGGCTTCCGCGCCCGCTTCGCGAATCGCCGTCAGCGTTCTTTGCAGATGAACGTCAGCCTCGACGTGAACCGAAACCATATTCGCGCCCGCCCTGACGAATTCGACGGCGTAGCGGCTCGGCTCGACAATCATCAGATGCGCGTCGATTTTCAATTTGGTAATTTTTCTGACCGATTTTAAAACGGGCAAGCCAATCGTAATATTCGGGACGAATCGACCGTCCATCACGTCAAAATGCAAAACGCTCGCGCCGCCCGCCTCGATTGCCTCGATTTCCTCTCCGAGCCGCGAAAAATCAGCCGAAAGAATTGATGGAGCTATTTCAATCATTTATTTGTTGCGCAAAATTTATTATCGGTTGCTTTTTTACAAAAATCCTACGGCGTGCGACGGTTGCGCGTGTCGCCGGCTGCCGGCGGTTTGTCGGGTTTGGCGGCAGGCGTTTTTGCCGGATTCGGCGATTTATTCGTCGCCGGAGTCGAACTGTTTTTATTATCCGTGCCGTTTGAATTACTCTTTGAATTACCGTTTGCCGAATTACTGTTCGAGTTTCCGGTGTTGGCGTTTTTATTCGCTTTATTGGAAATCACGTCGCGCGTTTTTTCCGGTTTTTTGACATTCGCGTTTTTATTCGTCGTTTTCGGCTTGCCGGTGTTGTTGTCCAGGCTCTCGACTTCGTCTTTATCGTCTTTTTTGAGCGGCGCGGGCGCTTCGGTTCCTTCCGGGTCCTGCTGCGCGACAACGACTAAAATCTGGTGTCCGGTTTTCACCGTGTCGCCCGCTTTCGGCGCTTGCTCGATGACGGTGTTCGGTTTTTCCTGACTGTAGCGATACGAGCGCCGCTTAATTTTTAAGCCGAGCGCGGCAAGCTCTTTTTCGCTTTCGCTGAAATCTTTGCCGACGATTTCGGGAACCTGTATCTCTTCGCCGCGCAGCGAAAGCCAGACCGTGCCGATCATTCCGACCACGAACGCGGCGGCAAGCAAAGCCACCATTATCAATTTCCCCAACGCCGAAGCGCCTGTTTTCAGCAATCCCATTTTGTTTTCTTAAACCTCTCGAACAAAGAAAATCAATCAACGAAGTCTATCATTTTTTGAAAAAGCGGGCGAGTTATAAAAGCCTTCCGGTTATTTCTTTCCGAGCGCCGCGATAAAAAATCCGTCCGTCTCGTCGCGCTGCGGAAACGTGCGGGCAAAGCCTTCCGCCGTCAGAAATTTATCTTTTAAATTCAATTCGGTTTTTTCAAACCCGGAATTTTCCGCCAGAAAATTTTCGATAACCGCTTCGTTTTCAACTCGTTCCAGCGAACAGGTGGAATAAATGACGCGCCCGCCTCTTTTCAAAGTCTTTGATGCGTTTTTCAAGATGGCAAGTTGTTTTTCCTGCAACTCGGCAAAATCTTTTTCCGTCAGAAAATAACGAATTTCGGGATTATGCCGAATCGTTCCCGTTCCCGAACAAGGCGCGTCGAGCAAAACGCAGTCGAAAGTTTCATCGGCAAAAGGCAAAGCGCTTTCGGCGTCGTAAGCCGCCAAATTCAAGTTTTTTATACCTTGATTCGCCGCCGATTGTTTCAAAAATCGCAGGCGATGTTCATATAAATCACCGGCAACGGATAAATTTTGAATTTTGAATTTTGAATTTTGAATTTTCGTAAATTTGCTTCCCGGCGCGGCGCAAACGTCCAGAAAACTTTCGTCCGGCTGAAGATTTACCGTTTCAGCAACCAGCTGCGACGATTCTTCCTGAAAATAAATTTTTCCTTCGCCGGCATAAGCGAAAAGCATTTCGCTCGTTTTTTTCACGCGCCAGGCGTTCGCCGCGATTTTCGATTCGTCCAAATCGACGCCGAGCTTTTGCAGAATTTCGACGGTTTTCTCGCCGGATTTCGCGGTCAAACGAAAAGCGAGCGGCGGCGTTTCGTTGTTCGATTTCGACAGTTTTTCCGTTTCGTCAAAACCGAATTGACGAATCCAATTTTCGACCAGCCAGCGCGGATGCGATGTTTCGACGGAAATTCTTTCGACTTCATCGGCAAATTTTAATTCCGGTTTCTCGCGCGTCGCGCGTCGCAAAACGGCGTTGACAAAGCCTTTCGCCGAAGTTTTTTTCGCCTGCTGGACGAGGTTGACCGATTCGTTAATGGCGGAAAAATCGGGAATTTTGTCGAGAAACAGCATTTGATAAAGACCAAGCCGCAAAGCATTTAAAACTTCGACATCCATTTTCCCGATTTTCGTTTTGCTGAACGATTGAATGAGGCGGTCGAGATAGATTTTTTTTCGCAAGACGCCGAGCGTCAAACGGTGACACAAAGCGCGGTCTTTCGCTTCCAGCTTTTCCTCGTAAAGCGGCAGCAGAACCGAAGAAAACGCCTTCTCTTTTTCGATTTTGTCGAGAATCTCGAAACTCGCTAATCTCGCCGGCGAAATTTTCATTTATTTTCCCGCAGATAAATCGGGCGCGTTTCCCTTTTGCAAATTTTCATCGACCGAAACGCGTTCGTCGAAAACAAAACATTCGCCCTGCCAGAGGCTTTCCGCGGCGGGAATTTCTTCCAGATATTTCAAAATTCCGCCTTCCAATTGATAAACTTCTTCGAAACCCAAATCTTTGACAAACGGCGCGAATTTTTCGCAGCGAATGCCGCCCGTGCAGAACATCGCGATTTTTTTATGTCGCCGCGGGTCGAGATTTTTTTCGATAAATTCGGGCAGCTCGCTGAATTTCCGCGTTTGCGGATTTATCGCCCGCCGAAAAGTTCCGACCTTGTATTCGTAATCGTTGCGCGCGTCCAGAACAATCGTTTCCGAATCATTGATGATTTCGTTCCACTTTCGGGCGGAAACGTGCGTGCCGGTTCCCTTTTCGATTTCGACTTGTCTTTTGAGCGTGACGATTTCCGGTTTGATTTTGACGTGAACGCGGCGAAAAGGCATTTCGGCGTGACGCGAAGCTTTATATCTCAGATTCGTTTTTAGAATATTTTCCGCTCGACGGATAAATTTCTCGATGTTTTCCGGCTCGCCGCAGACGGTCGAATTAAAACCTTCGGCGGCGAGAATAATCGTCCCGAAGACGGAATTTTCCCGCATTGCGAGCTTTAAGGATTCTTTAGTTTCCTCTAATTCACCGATTTCGATTAAATCTTTAAACTCGTAAAATGTGATGATTTGATACTTCATTATCTTCCCAAAATTTCGCCGGCTGGCAGTTTAACGCCGTTCAGAAAATCGCGCGTCGACATCCGGCGTTTGCCTTCAAGCTGCAATTCGTCGATTTGCAGAACCGTCTCGCCGCCGCAGAAAACGAGAAGTTGGTCGCCTTTGGCTTCTAAAATCTCGCCGACCGTTTTCAATCGGTGACTGGCATTTGATGGCTGGCACCGCCAAATCGTCAGCTTTTTTTCTTTGTAAAAAGTAAAAGCCGTCGGGAAAGGCTGAAAGCCGCGCGCGCGATTGGCAATCTCCGGCGCGCTCAGCATCCAGCTAATCAAGCCGTCTTCCTTTTTCATTATCGGCGCGAATGTCGCCTGCGAGTCGTCCTGCGGCTGCGGCGTCAATTCGTCGTATATCGCCAGCGTTTCCGATAATAAATCCGCGCCGACGACGGATAATTTCCGCATTAATTCGACCGCCGTTTCCGTTTCTCCGATGTCGGTCCGGCGCTGCAATAAAATTTCGCCCGTGTCGAGTCCGGCGTCCATCTGCATCGTCGTCACGCCGGTCGTTTGCTCGCCGTTGACGATTGCCCAATTGACCGGAGCCGCGCCGCGATATTTCGGTAAAAGCGAAAAATGCACATTGATTGCGCCTTTCGGAAAAGCTTTCAGAAAAGTTTCGGGCAAAATTCTGCCGTAGGCGACGACGACGGCGACGTCCGCCTCGTGCGATTTAAAAGTTTCCAGCGCTTCGGGCGTTTTTATCTTCGTCGGCTGGTAAATTTGTAAATTATTCGGCGCGGCAAATTCTTTGACGGGCGACGCGTTCAATTTATTTCCGCGCCCCGCCGGTCTGTCGGGCTGCGTGTAAACGGCGACGATTTCGTGACCGTCGCGCAAAATTCTTTCCAGTGAAGCAACTGCCGCCTGCGGCGTTCCCATAAAAACGATTTTCATAATAAAACAAAAAATCTATCATAAAGAAAAAAGGCAAAGGCGTAAAATCCGCACCTTTGCCGTTAATGAGTTCAATATAAATTTAACGAAATAAATTTAACGAAGCCGAACCGGCAGTTTCGATATTCCGCAGATACTTTTTAAATCGGCGTAATGTGGCTCAGCACGCACAGCCAGCGCCCTTCGCGCCGCATAAAAACGTCGGTCGTCCATTCGTCGGCGCTAAACGGCGCGCCCTTGTAATGCCCGTTATTGGTCACTCGTCCGCTGAGAAGGGCGGTGTCTCCGTATATTTGCACTCTCGCCTCGCCAATCAGCTCCATCGTTTCGTGCGTCAAATCGCCGGATTCGATAAAAGGCAAAAAATCCTGCTTGCGCGTGATTCCGCTTTGTCCGACGATTACCCAATCGTCGCTCATAAAACTGCCAATCTTTTGCGCGTCGTTCGAGACAAGCGCCTGCGCCCATTGCTCGGCTAAATTTAATATTTCCTGTTTAACCGAATCATCCGTCACAATGCCCGCCGCAATTTCTTCGTTCATCCATATCCTTTTACTATATATTTTTCTAAAAACCGCAGTGATAGTTTGCGCCTTCAAACGCGCGAATCCATTTGCCGCCGCGGCGTTGATAGGCGTTAAAACCGTTTCCTTCCAAGCCCTGCGTGTAGGTGAAAATTTCGCCCGTTTTGTCGCCGTTGTATTCCAGCACATCGAGCAGAAGCTCGCAATAAATCCCGTTCTCAATCGCTGTGACCGCGGCGCCGCTCATCATTTCTTCCTGCTTAATGGCTTTAAATTCGGTAAACCCGAAAGTGTATTTTCCGGCTTTATTTTTATCGGCAATAAAGAAAAGAATGGCGTAGGCGTTCGGCGAAGATTTGCTGTAGGATGTTACGACATATGAGGTGCCGACGATTTCTGCTTTTCCGTCATTATCGACATCAAGCGCAGTGATATTATGAAATTTCAGGTTTCTTAAAGCGAGTGACGAGACTTTCTGTCTGCCAAACTCGGCGCGGACGAGAGAAACTATTTCTGCGCGCTCGTCGATGGTCGGTTGCCGCCGCATACTTTTTACCGCGCTCGGCGGCGCGTTTGTAGCTAGAGCCATGACAAAACCGCTTAATTTTACTTTCGTCGGCTGCGTCAGGACCTCCGCCAGATTAGACGCGCATTCCGCCGTCGGGTCGGAGCTTTCGACCGTGACGACGCCGCCGCTCGCGCCGCCGAAAATCAGATTATACGACGTTTTCGGTTTGTAATAGATTTTCGCGAACTGGGTTTTGATTTTTGTCTCGTCGCCGCCGTCGGACGCCGGAACGAGCTTACCTTTTTCAACCAGCGCAATCGGTTCGAGCGTTTTTCCGTCGTTCAGCACGGCAAAAATAATCGGACTGGCTTTTTGTCCGAAGATTGCCGAAATTGACAGGTTAATAATTAAGAGACAGGCGAAAGATTTAACGAAAAATGTTTTTTTCATATTTGATGCTCGTCATTTGAATTAAAATGGAAAATGCGGGAAAGCACCGAAAAGATAACACATTTTGTTTGATTTTTCGGTGCTTTCCCGCCTGTTTCGTTGACGAAATCTAATTATATTTTTTGCGAGACTAATTTCGCCTGCATAAACTGCAGGAGATATTCGCGCCCGCCCGCTTTCGAATCGGTGCCCGACATATTAAAGCCGCCGAACGGATGCGCGCCGACCATCGCGCCGGTGCATTTGCGGTTGAAATAAAGATTTCCGACGTGAAACTCGCGTCTTGCTTTTTCCAGCCTGCCCTGGCTCGTCGAATAAACCGCGCCGGTCAAGCCGTATTCCGTATCATTGGCGATTTCCAGCGCGTGGTCGAAATCCTTCGCTTTAATCACCGCCAGCACGGGCGCGAAAATTTCTTCCTGCTCAATTGTGCTGAGCGGCTTCACGTCGTCGATAATCGTCGGCTCGACGTAAAACCCGTTTTCGCTCGTGGTCGTACCGCCGACCAGAACTTTTCCGCCTTCCTCGATTCCCTTCTGAATCATCGAGGTCGCTTTGTCAAAAGATTTTTGATTGATAACCGCCGCGACGTTCGTATCCGGCTCTTCGGGAGCGCCGATTTTCAGCTTTTTGGTTAATTCAACGACTTTTTCGATTAACTCGTCGTGAACTTTTTCGTCCACAATCAAACGCGAGCAAGCCGAGCATTTCTGTCCCTGAAAACCGAAAGCCGCCGAGACGACGCCCTGCGCCGCCGAATCCAAATCGGCGTCGTCGGCTACGATAATCGCGTCTTTGCCGCCCATTTCCGCGACGACGCGTTTTATCCAGCGCTGACCTTTTACCGTTCGCGCCGCCTGCTCGTAAATATGCAAGCCGACAGTTTTCGAACCCGTAAACGAGATAAAACGAACTTTCGGGCTGCCGACCATCAATTCGCCGACCCGCGTTCCCGAACCGGCGACGAAATTGACGACGCCCGCCGGAAGCCCGACTTCTTCCAGGATTTCCATAAATTTATAAGCAATCGCCGGCGCATCGGGCGAAGGCTTTAAAACGGTCGTGTTTCCGGTCACGACCGCGCTCAGAGTCATTCCAGCCATAATCGCCAGCGGAAAATTCCACGGCGGAATAATCGCGCCGACGCCGAGCGGAATGTATTCGATGCGGTTGTCCTCGCCGGGAAACGGAACGACCGGCTGCGGCTGCGCCCAGCGCAGCATCTCGCGCCCGTAAAACTCGCAGAAATCAATCGCTTCCGCCGTGTCGCCGTCCGCTTCCGCCCACGTTTTGCCGACTTCCATCACCATCCACGCCGAAAAATAATGTTTCCGCTCGCGCAGAATCGCCGCGATTTTAAAAATATATTCGGCGCGTTCTTCGGCGGAAACGTTTTTCCACAGTTCAAAGGCTGCGCTCGCCGCGTCGATCGCTTTTTCGACCAGATTTTCCGCGTCCGCATCGGCGTCGGAAAAACGCCCGACAATCTGCGTTTTGTTCGACGGGTTGAGGCTCTCGAATTTCGTCGGCAAATCGATTTTCTCGCCGTTGATGATAACCGGATAATCGCGTCCAAGCTCGCTTTTTACCTGTTCCAAAGCCGCGCGCATCGCTTCGGCGTTTTCCGCTTTTGAATAATCGGTCAACGGCTCGTTTCTAAATTCGTCTAAAACTCTCTGTGTTTGCATTTTCCCTCTCGCTTTTAATTTTTTATCTCTCCGGTAAACTTAAATCATAATCGTAAAATTCCAGCTTTCTGCAATTCCGGCAACGATATATATCTAAGCTAACAACACGTTCGTCTAAATCTGCAAATGCTCCGATAAGCATTTCCCATCCGCCTGACATTCCGCCCGTTCTCAGCGGAAGTTGTCCCAAATACTCTAAAGTTACATTACAGGAAACGCATTTCGGACGTGCCGGATTTTCCATTTTTCACTCCCATTTTCCCGTTTTCTGCAATTTTCTAATCTTACGCTTCGCCATTTCCCTTTTCAAAGTCGTCATTCTGTCTATAAAAACGATTCCGTCGCAATGGTCTGTCTCGTGCAGAACGCAGCGCGCCGTCAAATCCGTGCCGTCGAGTTCCCGTACGTTTCCGAAAACGTCCTGATAACGCACGACCGCGCGCACCTCGCGTTTGACCTGCGTGTAAATTCCAGGAAACGAAAGACAGCCTTCGTCGCCGGTCTGCTCGCCTTCCTGCGCGACGATTTCCGGGTTTATCAAAGCGATTTTCTGCGCCGGGTCTTCGCCGCCCGAACAATCCATCACAAAAAGCCGCTTTGAAACGGCGACCTGCGGCGCTGCCAAGCCGACGCCGCCCGCCTCATACATCGTCTCGAACATATCTGTGACGAGACGGCGCAAATCTTCGTTAAAGTCTTCTTCGCCAATCGGTTTGCCGACCGTCAGCAAAACAGGCTCGGGATAATGAACAATTTTGAGTAAAGCCATAAATTCTATTTTATAAGGCAAAAGCAAAAAGTAAAAAGGCAAAAGTAAAAAGTGAAAAGTGAAACTCAGTAAATAAAATGTTTCGTCCGCGCGCCGATTCTGAGCCGGACGCTGTAAGTTTTTCGTTTCGGAAAATCGCTCTGCGCCGGTGCGCCTTCGCGGGAAATTTCCTTTAAAATCTCGCGTATATCGAAATCGAATCTTTTCAATAAAAATCGCTTTTTGGAATTATTAAACGACAATCGCGAACCCTCGAATTTCGCTAAATCTTTTATCCAAAACGGTTCGATTTTCTTTGATTGCAAAAACCCGCCGAATTCAATTGCGTCTTCGAGATGTTTTTTGATTGTCTGCGGCAGAAATTGGTTGGCAAACTCGCGGAAATATTTTTCAAATTCCTTATTCAGAACTTTCCGCGTCAAAGGCAGAAACTTTTCGACTTCACGCAGGCGTTTGTAAAAAAGCGAATCCGCGAAAAAATTAATCTGTTCGGGCAGAATTTGTTTGATTTGCTCGATTTCCGCTTCATTTAAATTATTTTCCGCGCCCGTTTTTTCCGGTTCACTTAAAAATTGAAGGCGCAAATCTTCGTCGGTGAAGATTCGCGCCAAAAGGTTTTGCACGTCGAGCAGGCTCATTCAAATTTTTTAGTCTTTTGTTCGGCGTAAAGCAAGCCGGTCGTGTTTTCCGTAATGCTTCGCGCCGGCGCGAAAGGCTTTTCTGCCGGCAGTTTCGCCGTGTCCGTCTTTTCCGTCAATTCATTATTCGGCGCCGGATTTATTTTCGCTTTTTTTTCTTTTAAAGATTCGTTAAAAACCACAAAAATCAAGGACAAAAAGGCAAAGACAATAAACGCCGCCGGCAAGACGGCGAAATAGACGTTTGTTCCGCTGACCAGAAATTTTTCGACGATTGTGTATATCAAAATCGTCACGGCGAATAAAATAACCACGCCTAAACCGCCGAGCGCGAAATTGCCGAATCTTTCGATTAACTTTTCGCGTCTCGACAAGCTCGCGCTTTCGGCGGAAGGAATCTGCTCCGGCAGCGTTTTGGAAACGTCCGTCAGATTCAAGCCGCACGAGCGGCAGAATTTTTGTTCGGTTGCGTTGTTTGCGCCGCAATTCGGACAAAACATAATTTTTTAGCCCAATTTCCTTGTTTTGTTTTCGGCAAACAAAAGCTCGGTTGAATTTTCGGTGACGCCGCCGACAGGCGCAAACGGCTTATCTACCAGTAATTTCGCCGTTTCTTTTGCTTCCGATTCATTTGGCGGCGGATTTGTTTTTGCGCCGTCTTCGATGATTCTGTTGCGCAATATACGGCGAATGAAGCGCCCGAAGAATTGAAAAATCATTGAAATCAAAAAGAGTCCGAGCAGAACTCTTTTGCCGGAAAAAACCATTTTGGTCAAAATGGCATATAAATAGAACGAGATTCCGGTCGAAACTATAATGAGCAATCCGACGGAAGCAGCATCGGTCAGTCTCTTAATCAATTTCAATTGATTAAATTGGCGCGCATTTTTATCAATCGAACGCTGCGCGACCAGCGATTTGGTCGTTTCCTGAAGATTAAAGCCGCAGAAACGGCAAAAATTTTGTTCAATCTTATTTTTTGCGCTGCAATTCGGGCAAAAAACGTCGGATTTCGGGTTCGTCATTTTATTAAAATCTCTTTGAAAAAACTTTTCGCAAAATTCTAATTCTTCAACAGTTTTCGCGCCGTTTCCAATTCCTGCAAAATCTCCGCAAACGGCGGAAAGTTTTCGTCGCGTTCCAGAATCGCGCCCTTAACATTTGATTTTACGCAAACTTCGCGAAAAACGTTCCAGATTTCCTCTTCGGTTTTATCCGCGTGTCCGTCAATCAACAGATTTCCGTGGCGATGCGAGCCGACAAAATGAAGCTGAACGATTCGCTCCGCGGGCAGTTTTTCCAGAAATTCACGCCAATCGTAGCCGTGATTGATTGAATTGATATAAAGATTCGTCACGTCGAGCAATAAACCGCAATCGGTTTCCTCGATTAACTTGCCGATAAATTCGGCTTCGTCCATTTCCGAAAAAGGAAAACGAACCATATAAGTTATATTTTCGAGAATCAAAGGCGTTTTGATAAATTGCCTGACGCGCCCGATATTGCGTTTCAAAACTTCCAGACTTTCCGGCGTAAACGCGAGCGGCGCGAGATGCCCGATGTCGATGCCGCCGGATTTGGTGAAACAGATGTGCTCGCTGAACCACGCGGGCTGTACTTTTTCGATTAACGCGGCGAATTTTTCCAGATATTTTTCGTCGATGCCTTCGGCGCTGCCGAGCGAGAGATTCAAGCCGTGCGGAATCAACGGAAAATGCTGTTTCAGCAGTTCCAGTTCTTCGAGCTTTTGCGCGGTCGCGTCCAGATAATGGTCAGCCGTAATTTCGAGAAAATCAATTTCTGCCCGGTGCAAAAACAAATCGGCGCGGAATTGCTCGCGAAAGCCGACACCGACCCCGAGTTTGGGAAGATTTTGAAAAGAGCCGTCCATAAAATCTGAATCTAGTCACCGCCGCCGCCGCCACAGCCGCCGCAACCGCCGCCGCAGGAACTTCCGCCGCCGTCACCGCCGCTTCCGCTGTCGCCGCTTGAGGACGAACAACTGGAACCGCAAGCCGAGCCGCAGCCGCTCGAACTTGAAGTATCGGCTTGATTCTGCGCTCGTTGAAACGCCTGATTGTAATCGTCGTAGATTGTTCCCGCCAGAACCGCGCCGCCGAAAACACCGACGCTTAAAAGCAGCGGGTCAACTCCGGCAAACTGCGCGCTCGGCACGACTTTCGGCGTGTCGGACGGCTGATAAATCTGCTGCGTCTGCTGTTTTAATTTCTCGAAAGCCAGCTGAAGTCTTTCGAGATAAGTTTTCCCCAGATTTGTCAGGCGCGGCAGTCTGGCAGCGAGAAAGGTTATTAAAGCGGCGACGACGGCGATGACGATAATCCCGAAAACGTTAAAGTAGCCGTTGATTAGAGCGGCGATAAATTTGTATGCGCCGAAGCCTAAAATCAGGAGCAGAACGATATTTCGCGCGCGTTTAACACGGCTTCGCGTTTCGCCGCCGGTCAAAAACTGCTGCTGTTCCAGCCTTGATTCGTAAATGCCGTAATACGGTTCTAAAACCTGAATCAAACCGTAACCCTGAAAAACTTCCTTCGGCTCGCGCGAATCGCCGAACCAGTTCAGAACGGTTTGCTCCAACTGATTCAGGCTTCGCTTGTCGGATTGATGCTGATTGCGATGAATGCGTGAATTTTTGCCGTCGGTCTGGATTATCAGAAAATCTTTTTGCCGGAGCGCAAAGACGGCGGCGCGCGCGACTTCGTTCATCCCGCCGCGCAGGTATGCAATTTCATACGGGTCGATGTTCGGCGGAATCGGCGGAACGGGCAGATTGGCGGTTTTGTCAGCCTGCGTTTTCCAGATGCCGAAAATTATCAGCGAGAAAATCGCCAACAGGCTGTAAAAAATTAAAAAGACGGCGCCCGGCATATTTGCCAGCGGGTTATCAAACAGGAAGTCCATTCGGTAAATTTCCTCCTCGCGCTTATTCTAACCACTTTCTATTACGAATTACCAGAAGTTTAGGTTCGGAATGTAACAAAAAGTTAACAACGCAAAAATCGAAGTGTAAAGCGCAAAATAAAAGACGTAATTTCACTTTGCGCTTTGCGCTTCGATTTTTGAATTTTATAACTATCGTTCGATAAAAACCTGCGTGACGTAAATTCTGCCGCCGTCGGTTACGGCAATGCCGATGCCCGAATCGGTGTAATCGGGGTTGAGAATATTGTCTCGATGCGAGGGCGATTTCATCCAGCCGCGCACCGCCATCAGATTCGGGTTGTCGTAGCCTTCGCAGAAGAAAAGATTCTCGCCGATTTTGCTCCAATTTTTAATGCGCATATCTTTGGCGCGTGTTTCGACCGAGCCGCCGCCGTCGTCGTAATGGCTGAAAAAATTTTCCCGCGCCATTTTTTGCGAATAGCCGCGCGCCAGCCGCGAAAGATTTGCGTCCCAGTTTAATTCGCCCAAGCCTTTTTTGCTTCTTTCCTGATTGATAAGGTCGAAAATTTCCCGTTCGCCCGTGTCCGCGTTAGCGGAAACACGCGCGTTTGCCGAAGCCGTGTAAATTCTTCGCTGCGCGGAAATGTCCGAAACAGACGAGCTGATTAAAACGGCGACGGACAAAATAAAAAAGCACGATTTTGCCTTTAAAGACACATTCATCGATTAAATTTTTCCTTCTTGAAATTGGTTCGGAGAGAATTTCAGGTTCGGGAGAACCGGATTGAAGCTTCCGCGCTTTGATGCCAAGACGCGAGGCTCCGGTTTTCTATTTTTATCGAATTTAGTAATTTTGTAAAGCTTTTTTATAATTTTCAAAATTCCGGCGCATTTCTTCCATCGAATCGCCGCCGAATTTTTCGCGCAAAGCGTTTGCCAGAACAATCGCCAGCATCGACTCGCCGATAACGCCCGCCGCCGGAACCGCCGTAATATCCGAGCGCTCAAACGCCGCGAGTTCTTCCCGTTTGGATTCTATATCGACCGATTTCAGAGCCTTTCGCAAAGTCGAAATCGGTTTCAGATAACCGCGCACGCGCAATTCTTCGCCGTTCGTGATGCCGCCTTCCAGCCCGCCCGCGCGATTGGTCGGGCGCGTGAAAGTTTTTGAGCCTTCATCGTATCCGATTTCGTCGTGCACCGCCGAGCCGAAACGGCTGGCGTTTCGGACGCCTTCGCCGATTTCGACCGCTTTCACGGCTTGAATCGACATAAACGCCTGCGCGATTCGCCCGTCTAGCTTTTCCGACCAGGAAGTGTGCGAGCCTAAACCGACGACGACCGTTTTCGCCACGACTTCAAAAATTCCGCCCAGAGTATCGCCGTCGGTCTTCGCTTTATCAATCAATTCGACCATCGCTTTTTCGGCTTCGGCATCGGCGCAATTCAAAGGCGAATCTTTTTCATTCGCGCAAATTTCTTCCCACTTTTTTTCCAGAGGTTTTTCGGGCACGCTGCCAAGTTTGATAACGTGCGAGCGGATTTCGATTTCGAATTGTTCGAGCAATTGCTTGGCGATTGCGCCGCAGGCGACGCGCGCGGCGGTTTCGCGCGCCGAAGCGCGCTCCAGAACGTCGCGCAAATCTCTGGCTTGAAATTTCTGCCCGCCCGCCAGATCGGCGTGACCGGGACGCGGACGCTTGACGAGACGCGGATTTTTCGGCTCGTCTTCAAGCTTTTCCGCCGACATAACTTCCGTCCAGTGAACGAAATCGCGGTTTTCAATCACGAGCGCGACGGGCGAGCCGAGCGTTTTTCCGTGACGAACGCCGGAAAGAATCTCGATTTTGTCGCTTTCGATTTTCTGCCTGCCGCCGCGCCCGTAGCCCTGCTGGCGACGCCAGAGCTCGCGATTGATTTTTTCGATGTCGATTTCCAAACCCGCGGGCAAGCCTTCGACAATGGCAACCAATGCTTTGCCGTGCGATTCTCCGGCGGTCGTGAAACGAAAAAACATAAATTTATAAACGCCGGTCAGCGACCGATTTTCGGTGATTCAAAATCGGGCGGACGACAATCAGAAAAACGCTCAACAAAATCAGAAGACCGCCGAACAAGGTTTGCAGCCCTAATTGCTCGCCGAAAAATCCGCCGATAATCACCGCCACCAGCGGCGTGACAAAAGCAATCATCATTGCCCGCGTGACATCAATTTTAGTCAGCAGCCAGTAATAAAGCCAGAAAGCGACGATTGAACCCATAATCGCCAGATACAAAACGCAGATTACCGCATTCCACGTCCAATGAAACCCGAACGGACTGCCTTCGACGCTTAAGCCCACCAGCCAAAGAGGAATGTGTCCGACGAGCATCTGCCCGAAAACCATACTCGCCGGATGCAGTTTTTGTCCTTTCGCTTTCGTCAAAACGCTGGCGTATGAAGCGCCGAACGCGCCGACCACCACCGCCAGACTGCCCAGAAAAGCCATCTGCCCGTTCAGCGTTAACTGTTCTCTGAAAATCACCGAAATGCCCAACAGACCGAGCAGAATAGAGACGATTTTCAAACCCGTAATTGATTCGCCGACGTAAATCCGCGCCAGAATCAAACCGAAAGCCGGAATCGTCGCCTGCAAAACCGCCGCTAAACCGGAACTGATGTGCTGCTCGCCCCAGAACAGCAAACCGTAATTAAAGAAAAACTGCAAAAAACCCGTTATGAAAATTATAATCCACGTCGCCCGACCTTTCGGAAACGGAATTTTCTGCCACCAGAGCGCGGGCAAAATCAGCAGACAGGCGACCGTAAATCTTATCGCGGCAAAGCTGACCGGCGGCAAATCGTCAAGCCCGCGCTTGATAAAAATCCAGGTCGTTCCCCAAATGACGCACAGGATAAGCCAGACCAACAGAGGTTTCATAAAAAGTGAATGGTAACAAGGCTTGAAGTAAAAGTAAAAAAGGAATTTTCAGCCACAGAGAGCACAGAGAAAGACAGGGAGAATGAAACCGCAGATTTACATTGATTAACGCAGATTACTAACCCGATAGACAGAATTTACAGGATAAGAAAGAAACTTCAACGTTTTCAGTTTTGAATTATCCTGCCTATCCTGTCCATCCTGTTTGAATCTCCTTTCCGTTCTCTGTGAACGCTGTGGCTGATTCCCGCTTTAGCTTCGCTCGTAGAAGCTCAAACTCGAATCGCCCTGCCTTAAGATTCGCCAGCGGCGCAGCTCGCCAATCATATCGGGAAGATTATTTTTGTTGTGATGCTCGGCAATCAATATTCCGTTTTCGGCAAGCAGCTTGGCTTCGGGTTCGCCGAAAAGATACAAAACGTCGCGATACTCGGTTTGATAAGGCGGGTCGTAATAAACGATGTCGAAAATCTGTTTTGTTTTTCGCAGAAAATCTTCGGCGTCGCTTTGCACGACTTCCGTCTCCGCTTCGGGAATTTCCAAAAGGTCGAGATTTTCTTCGATAAGCCCGCAGGATTTGCGCGATTTATCGACGAAAGTCACGTGCCGCGCGCCGCGCGAAAGCGCTTCGATGCCGATCGCGCCCGTGCCCGAACACAAATCCAGAAAGCGTGTTTCGTCGTCAATCTGCGGCGCGAGAACGTTAAAAAGAGCTTCGCGCAGACGGTCGGAGGTCGGACGCGTCTGCAAAGAAGGCGGGCTTTTTAAGACCCGCCTTCGATATTTTCCGGCTATGATGCGCATAAGGAATTTTCGATTTTCGATTGCCGATTGGCGATTGGATAAGGATTTTGCTTCGCAAAACTTTTTTGAAATTGAAATTTCGAAGCTAAAATTTTAATCTTGCAATTCAAAAAATAGTTTTCCTTATCCAATCGCAAATCTAAAATCGCAAATCGAAAATTCCCTAGCTTTTTCTTTCGTAAAAACTCAAAGCCGTGTCGCCCTGCGTGACGACGCGCCAGCGTTTCAGGACGCCGATTTTTTCCGGGAAAAACATCTCGGCGTGATGTTCGATTAGTAAAAGACCGCCGGGTTTAAGGGCGACGCCGCGTTTCAGATAATCCAAAACTTCGTCGTAATTGGTGTCATACGGCGGGTCGAAATAAATCACATCCCAGAAGCGTCGGCGTTTCTGCATTTTTTTCAGAAACGGTACGACTTCGAGCTCGCAGACCTCGCCGTGTCCTTCCTTGATGCCGCAGGCTTCGAGATTTTTCTTGATAAAGCTGCACATTTTGCCCGAGCGCTCGACAAACGTGCTAATCAGCGCGCCGCGCGAAATCGCTTCGATGCCGACCGCGCCCGAACCGGCGCAGAGGTCGAGAAAACGTCCGGCGCGAACGCGTCGAAAAATTAATCTGAACATAACTTCGCGAATGCGGCGCGCCGTAGGGCGCACCTTCGGCGAAGCCGTGCTGGTTAAAAATTTTCCTCTGTGTTTTCCGTCTGTTACCTGCATCTCGTCATAAACTTTGGGCTTGTCGAACTGCTTCCAGGGTTCAACCGGCTTGCCGCGCGGAATAAAATTTTTCCGCGGCGGAAAACGGTCGTTTCTGCCCTGAAATCTATCATCGCGGCGCGGAAATCGCTCGTCGGAGCGGTCACGGTCGCGGTCATTGTTCGTGCCGGTGCCGGTGCCGGTGCTCGTGCCGCTGCCGCGAAACCTGTTTTCTCGTGGGGGAAAACGGTCGTCTTTGCCGCGAAACCGCTCGTCTCGCGGCTGAAAGCGGCTGTTATTGTCACGCGTGTTATTATCACCCGTGTTGTTATCGCGCGGCTGAAATCTATCGTTGCGCGGTTGAAATTTCCGCTCGCCGTAATTTCTGTCTTCCTGTTTTCTGTATGGGCGATTTTGATTAAAAGTTGTTGCCGGAGGTGTTCCGGTGTGTCGTCGGTTTTCCATGTTTTTTCCTCTTTCAAAAGATTGGCGTGAATTCGGCTCAGGAGGAACAGCCAAAATTTCACACGCTAGTTTCTGCTGCCAGCCGATTGCAAATTGCCGAACTGAAATTGGGAATTTAAGAGAAAATTCAATCCGTCCCTTTACAATCAAATAAGATTTCTCAGTTTATAAATGTTTTAGAGAAATTGTTAAAGACGAATATAAACGATTTAGACGGAAAAATTCAATGCTTTTCATCACACTTTACAAAAAAATACTTTTTTTAAAAAACTCCTGCTTCTGAAATATTCCAGACAAGATATAAGTAACACAATGAAAGGAAAATGAAACCACCCATTTAGGTAGGCAAGCGAACTGCGAACCGATAGTTTTTTCTTCCGCTCTCAGTTCGCAGTTCTCGGCTATTTATCCGATTCCCGCCAGTTTAAAGCGCGCGTCAGATTTTGCGACCTCGATTAATTTTGAAGTTTCCTGCGTAAAGCGTTTCGTCGTCAGATAAAATTCGGCTTCCTTGCGCGCCGTTTCCAGAATCTCCAAATCGCGGATAATATTGCCGATGCGAAACGTCTGCACGCCCGATTGCCGCGTGCCTAAAATCTCGCCCTGCCCGCGCAGCTCCAAATCTTTTTCGGCGATGCGAAAGCCGTCGGTCGTTTCTTCCATAATTCCTAAACGCTCTTTCGCCACCGCCGTTTTTTTGTCGTTCGTCAAAAGCACGCAGTAACTTTGTTCGGCGCCGCGCCCGACGCGCCCGCGCAGCTGGTGAAGCTGCGACAGACCGAAACGCTCGGCGTGCTCGATAATCATCAGGCTCGCGTTCGGCACATCGACGCCGACCTCGATTACCGTCGTCGAAACGAGAATCTGAATGTCGCCTTCGGTAAAGCTCTGCATCACGGCTTCCTTTTCGCCCGCTTTCATTTTGCCGTGCAGCAAGCCGATTTTGTATTGCGGAAAGACCTTGTCGCGCAGTTCCTCGAACATCGCCGTCGCCGCTTTTAAATCCATCTTTTCCGATTCTTCGACGAGCGGGTAAACGACGTAAACCTGCCGCCCGAGTTCGATTTCGCGCACGATTCCTTTGTAGACGCCGTCGCGCTTGTCCTCGCCGACGACGACCGTTTTTATCGGCGTCCGTCCGGGCGGCAATTCGTCAATGACCGAAACGTCCAAATCGCCGTAAACCGTCATCGCCAGCGAGCGCGGAATCGGCGTCGCCGTCATCACCAGAATATCGGGACTGTAACCGCGCGCGCGAAGCTCGGCGCGCTGCAAGACGCCGAAACGATGCTGCTCGTCAATCACGGCTAAACCCAGTTTTTGAAACGCCACTGCGTCCTGAATAATCGCGTGTGTGCCGATAACGGCATTGACATCGCCGTCGGCAATCATCTGCTGAACTTTGCGCTTTTCCGCCGCGCGCAGACTCCCGATTAAAAGCTCGGTCGTAAAAGGCGTATCGGCTAAAAGGCGCTTGAAATTTCGCGCGTGCTGTTCCGCCAGAATTTCGGTCGGAGCCATCAGCGCGGTTTGATAACCGTTTTCCATCGCCGCCAGCATCGCCAACAGCGCGACAATCGTTTTTCCGCTGCCGACATCGCCCTGCACCAGCCGGTTCATCGGCGAATCGGAAGTCATATCGGCGAAAATTCTTTCGACGACTCTTTCCTGCGCGCCCGTTAAAGTGAACGGCAAAACGGCTCTGAGTCTTTCCCGAATCGTTTCGCTCAATTCGATAATCGCGCCTTTCGGGTCTTTGGCGCGCTCGCCGCGTTTAAGCTGCAAGGCAAACGAAACCCAGAAAAATTCTTCGAAAATCAAGCGCAGATGAGCACGGCTTCGCGCCTGCGCGTATTCGACGAGGCTCGAATGTTCCGGCGGAAAATGTATTTCCTGAATCGCTTGAAAACGGGTAATGAGTTTTTGCCGCTCGACAAGCTCCGGCGGCAGATTTTCCTGAAAAGAGCTTTCGTCCAGATTCTGCAAAACGGCGAAAACGATTTCGCGCAGGCGCTTGGTCTGAAAAGTTCCGAGCTTGCGGTAAACCGGCACGCGCCGCGCCGTGTGAATCATCGGAAATTGATTGGCATCGTCCAGCGAAATGTCTTCCGATTCGTCCTTTGCCTTTCGTCCTTCGTCCTTCGCATCTCCGTTTTCCTCTGCCTCCTCGTCGGCTGAAACGTTTTTTAATAATCCGAAACTGTCGTAATCGACGTCGCTCGCCATAATTTCCAGCTCGTCCGGTTTATTTAATCGCAGGGCAAACGTATTTTTGCGCGCGTCCCATTCCCATCTGCCGTAGGCGACAAAGCGCGTGCCGCGCTCGAAACGCTCTTTCCAGTAATTGACGATGCGAAACGCGCCCTTGCCCGACACGAACCACCAGACGACGACCGGCTTGCGCGTGCGCTCGGCGTCGCCCGCCGTGATTTCAAAAATAAAAAGCGGCGGCACTTTCGGTCCGCGATTTTTGCCGACCTGAAAACCGCCTGCCACGCGCACGAACAAATCGAGCGAAGCCTCCAGACCGTCAAACAAATCGTCAATCTGAATCAGGTTCGAGCGGTCTTCGTAGCGCATCGGCAGATAGTTGAGCAAATCTTCGACCGTCGCTTCCGAAGCGTCGTGTTTGTTCGCCGTTGCGGCGACGGCAAGCGCGAGTTTTCGCGCCGCTGCCGTCGTCAAATTCACTGCTTCGTATTTTGGAAAATCGAGAATTGATGTCTTTAAGGAAAGCTTCATCGGCTCAGATTTTAACACAGAAATTCAGCCGCGGATGAACGCGGACGACGCAGATAAATCAAAAGATAAAGATTGCCCGCGAGACGAGCGAAAGCACGCGAAAAAGAATAAATGTTCAAAACGACTTTTTCCTTTTTCGCATTTCAGCGTGTTTCGCGGGCAAAATATCTTCTCCGCGCTTGATTATGTTTCCAGACTAAAAGGATTAAAGTCAGTGTCGCGGTCGTAATAATCTTCGTGCTCGGCGCGTTTCAGAAATCCGACAATCAGGTAAGTCAGCGGCGTAGCGAAAATTTCCCATAAAACCTTTATAAAATAATTTCCAATCATCACGCTGATTAATTGCTCGTTCGACCACACTCCGTAAAAGGCAATCGGGTAAAAAACGAGCGAATCGGCAATCTCGCCCAGAACGGTCGAGGCGATGGTGCGCATCCACAGATTTTTCCCCTGCGTCAGCAGCTTCATTTTCGCCAGCACGAACGAATTGACAAACTCGCCGAGCCAGAAAGCCGTCAGCGAAGCCAGCACGATGCGCGGCGTTTGTCCGAAAATCATCTCGATGGCTTTTTGCTTTTCCAGATTTCCCTGCATCGATTCCGCCGAACCGCCGGCGGGCAGCGGCAGGTAAGTGACGACAAACGCCATCAACGACGCGAAAATCAACGCGCCGAAGCCCGCCCAAATCACTTTCCGCGAGTGCGCGTAGCCGTAAACTTCCGTCAGAATATCGCCGAACAGGTAGCTTATCGGGAAAAACAAAACGCCCGCGCCGTAAATGTATTCGCCGTAAAACGGCAGACTCACGCTCGAAACCTTATGCACGCCGATTAAATTCGAGCATAGAAGAACGGCGACAAACGCCGCCATAATCAAATCGTAATATTTATAGCTGCGGTCAAAATTTTGGGAATCCAATAGTCAGCTCCATCCGCGTTTCTTTAAAAAACAGATTTTATCAAAGCACAGTCTTTTTTCGCTGACAAGTTTTAATTTGTCTTGAATTATAAATAACCTGAATAAATTTTCGCTTAACGGCAAGCGCGGAATATTTGCCTGTCATTGCGCCGACTTAAATTTTGCCCGTCGGCAATTAAATTTCAGGTAATAACCGACCCGGCTCAGGCGGAACCGCCGATTTACTTTTCCTTGCAGTCGCCGGCGCTGGCTCGTCAGGCAACCGGCGCAATCGTCCGCCGTCGCCTGCGCTGTATCCGGCGGTCGCCGACAAACCATCGTGCAGTCACCGACGGTATATCCGGCAGCCGTCGACAAATCGCTTGCAGATATTTTTGACGCGGCTTCTATTTTCCGATGTCGCGGCGAAACTGCATACCGTTCCAACTTATTTTTTCGACCGTTTCGTAGGTGCGTTTCAGGGCTTCGTTTAAATCGTTTCCCGTTGCCGTGACGCCTAAGACTCTGCCGCCAGCCGTGACAAACTCGTCATTTTCGTTTTTGGCAGTTCCCGCGTGAAAGACGACGACGTTTTCATCCGCGCCCGCCGCGTCTAAACCTTGAATCACGTCGCCCGTCCGCGCCTTTGCCGGATAGCCTTTTGACGCCAGCACGACGCAAGCCGAACTGCCGGTTTGCCATTCGATTTCGATTCGGTCGAGCGTCCGGGCGTGAATCGCTTCGCAGATTTCTATAAAATCGGTTTTCAGACGGATTAAAATCGCCTGCGTTTCCGGGTCGCCGAAACGCACGTTGTATTCCAGTACCTTCACGCCGCCCGCCGTCATCATCAAACCGAGAAACAAAATGCCGCGAAACTCGAAACCTTCCGCCCGGCAGCCGTCCAGCGTCGGTTTGATAATTTTTTCGACGATTTCCCGCGTTTGCTCCGCCGACAAAAGACTCGCGTCCGTGATGACGCCCATTCCGCCGGTGTTCGCGCCCGTATCATTTTCGCCGATGCGTTTGTGGTCGCGCGCGGGCGGCATCAAGGCGAAATTTTTTCCGTCGGCAAATAAAATCAGCGAAACTTCCCTGCCGAACAGGCATTCTTCGAGCACGATTTTGCCGGCGGCTTCTTTTCCGACGATTTTTTCCAGCTCGTCGATGGCTTCGACGGCTTCTTTTCGGTCTTTCGCCACCACGACGCCTTTGCCCGCCGCCAAACCGTCGGCTTTGACGACGACCGGCGAATTTTCATCGCCGAATTTTCCGCTCCGGAGAATTTCGACGGCTTTTTTCGCCGAGTCGGCGATTTCGTACGCGGCGGTCGGAATCCCGCGGCGAAACATAAAATCTTTGGCAAACGCTTTGCTCGCTTCCAGCTGCGCCGCCTGCCGGCTCGCGCCGATGATTTTTAAATTTCTTTTTTCAAACTCGTCGACAATGCCCAAAGCCAGCGCGGTTTCGCCGCCGGCAAAGGTCAAAGCGATTTCGTTTTCGACGGCGAAACCGGCGAGTCCGGCGACGTCTTCCGGCTTGATATTGACGCGTTCGGCTATCGCCGCAATTCCGGCATTACCGTCGGCGCAAAAAATTTTTGACGCGCGACCACTTTTTTTAAAAGCACGGCAAAGAGCGTGTTCGCGCCCGCCCGCGCCGACGACTAATATTCTCATCTCGATGTTTTAAATTTCTTTTCCTTGACACTTTTCGCGGATAAGTATAACTTCAAATCTATACCTACTCTCGTTAAATCTTGGAGACTTGCAAATTTTGTCGAAAGAGTCTTGAAATTATAATATAATCTTTTATGTAGAGCTACGGAGACAAGTTTATCATTTCCCGATGAAAAACCGATTCTTCCACTGACTATTTTCAAACTCAATTGTGTTAAGAACGAGGCAAAGGGAGGGAACAAGTGATGTCACAATTCGAGTCGAGAGGCTTAAGCGGTTTTCAACCGCTAATCTCTGCCGCCGAAGAACAGGAAATCGAAGACCAATCAATCAACTGCATCGACTGCGGTCAGGATTTTATATGGACCGTCGGCGAACAGGTTTTCTTTCGCGACAAAGGCTTAAAAAATCCACCGAAGCGCTGTAAACCCTGCAAACAAGCCAAAAACGAGCGTCTCGCCGCCATTACCGCCGCGCAGGAAGCCGGCGTCAAACAGCGCATCGAAGTCGCCGTCCACTGCGCCAACTGCGAGGCTTACACGACCGTTCCTTTTTATCCTTCGCAGGGACGCCCCGTATTTTGCCGCTCCTGCTTTTTAGCGATGAATCCGAATCTGACCGCCGAAAAATAATTTTTTTCGCCTAACCGCCGACGTGCACGCTCGGACGGCGTTCCGGGTCTTCTTCGGCTTGCCTGAGAATTTCCCGGGTGACGGGCGCGGTGTCGCCTTCGCCGAACAGGATATATCTCGCCAGATACATAATCGGATTGCCCTCGCTCCAGCCGAAATAAACGTGCGGAATTTTTCCCGTCGTATCTCTCAGGTAAAGCAAAAATCCCGCGATGGCGTTCGGCACGGCGGGCGCTTGCGTACGCAGGATTTTATAACCGGCGACGTCTATGCCGCGAATATGAAGCTTGCCTCTAAACTCCGAAGCATCGCCCAGTTCGATTTCATAAAAAAGAATCGGATCTGACGACGGAATATGATTGTCCACGCGCTTTTCGTGTTCCTTGAAGCGATATTCCGTAATGTCGCCGGTTTCGCGCCGGTTCGTGACGATGCGGATTTCGCCTTCGGAAAGCTCGTCTAAAAACTCCTGCGCTTTCTCGTCCAGGATGATTTCGTCAACCCGCACTTCGGTCGTCCGCATCGCGCGCGAAACGAACGAGGCGAGAATAATACTGATGATAAAGAACGAAGCGATTTTTATTCCGTTCGGCTGCTCGACCATATTCACAATGGTGGTGTAACAAAAGACCAGCGTAATCGCCAGAAAAAATATCCATTTCTTTTCGTCTCGTTTCCACGCGGAAATCGTGACCGCCACCGCCGCCGAAGTCATCAGCATCAAAACGCCCGTCGCATACGCGCCGCCCTGCGCGCTGACATCGGCGCGAAACAATATCGTGACGATAAAACAGATGCCCGTAAAAACCAGCACGAGCGGGCGCGTGGCGCGCGCCCAATCGGGAGCCATACCGTAACGCGGCAGATAGCGCGGCACGATATTGAGCAGTCCAGCCATTGCCGAAGCGCCGGCAAACCACAAAATCAAAATCGTGCTGACGTCGTAAACCGTGCCGAAAATTTCACCTAAAAACTCGTGCGAAATATAGGAAATGGCGCGCCCGTAGGCTTCGCCGCCTTCCTGAAATTTTTCCGGCGCAATAAGCATCGAGGTAATGATGCTGCTGCCGACCAGCATAAAGCTCATAATGACCGCCGCGCCGGTTAAAAGCTTTTTACCGTTGCGAATGCGACCTTCCATCTGTTTCTGCTCGGCGGCGGGCATCGGCTTTCCGTCTATCTGCGAAGTATGAATGTTTTGTGAAGTATGAACGCTTTTTCCATCAGCGGCTACCGCCGAATCCTCGTCGCTTTTGATAAGCGGCATCACGACCACGCCGGTTTCAAAACCGGAAAGACCGAGCGCCAGCTTCGGAAAAAGAAACAACGCGGCGAGAATCATCCAGGTCACGCTTCCACTGACTTGCGGGTGAGTCCACAGCATCGACTGCCAGTTGCTCAAAGCTTCCGGATGAAGCACGAATATTTGATAAAGTCCGTAGCAGATGACCACAATGTTGAGCGTCAGATAAACGATGACGATTCCGACCGCCAGCCCGATGGCTTCGTTAAAGCCTTTCAAAAAGACCGCGCCCAACAGTCCGATTAAAACCAGCGTGACGATGATTCGGTGATTGAGAAAATGAAGATTGTGCTCGACAAAAGGATTCTCGATAATGTGCGCGGTCGCGTCCGCCGCCGAAAGCGTAATGGTAATAATAAAGCTGGTGGCGACAAAGCCGAGCAGCGCCAGCACGAACATTTTGCCTTTCCAGCGCGAAAGCAGATTTTCGAGCATCGAAATCGAGCCGTCGCCGTGCGGGCTTTCTTCCGCCACGCGGTGATACATCGGCAGCGCGCCGAATAACGTCAGCAAAACCAGCACCAGCGTCGCCAGCGGCGACAATGCGCCCGCCGCCAGAAAGGCGATGCCGGGCTGGTAGCCGAGCGTCGAAAAATAATCGACGCCCGTCAGACACATCACTTTCCACCACGGATGCTGGTGATGCCTGCCTTCCGGTTCATGCGGTCCTTCGACTTCCTTGACGCCCTTTAACAACCAACGTTTTAAAAAGCCGCTTGCGGGAGCTTGTTCAATTTTTTCCATATAAAATACTTAAAGACCATTAGACGACCGTGCGGTATCTAAAGGTCTTTCTGAAGCATTGTAATGTTTTTATCTTTTTCACTGACAGTAAATTAAAAAACGGTCAGCCTTCAATTTATTTATTTATGTATTACAAAGCTAAATTTTACGCTTATTGGAGTTTAGGTCAAGTTTTAATTAAAAAGAAAAGGCAGAATGGATAAATAAAAAAGTTAAAGGGCGACGTCTCCCACACCGTCGCCCCTAGGTCACAAGTCCTCACCCCTCGTGACCAGAATGTTCACCGGGGAGGTGAACAACTCTGATTATGCACAATATTTTTTATTTTGCAACTTTCATTTGATAGAAAAAAAATATTTTTCTATCTCGTAATTAGTCGAAATCCGCGACCGGCGAGCTGCCCTGGGGATTAACTATCGCGTCGTTGATGACGCCGCCGACAAAGTATTCGACTTCGCCGTTATTTTTTTGTATGCGAAGGCTGTATTCTCCCGGCGGCGTGTTCGGCTTGACGGTTATTTCAAATCTTAAAACCGAAATTTCATCGCCGAAATCTTCGGCGACGGTCGAATTTTTCTCGACTTTGATAAAAGGCGAGTTCGTCGAAACGGTCAAGTCATTCGGATTCAGATTTTCTCCGCCCAGATAAATCACGAAAGACTTTCCGCCGTTGACGGGAATCGGAATATTGGATATTTGCCCGTTAAATCCGATGTATTTCAGGCTGAAAGACCTTTCTTTCAGCGCCGGTTGTTTTTCGATATAGGCGATTTTTCCTTTATCGATAACGACTTCGCCTAAGTCGGCACCGGAAAAAATCTTTTTTCGATTTTTTTGCTTCTCGCCCGAATCCTGCGCCAGAACGCGATATTTTCCCGCTGCCAAGCCTTCCAGATAAAATGTTCCGTCCGCCTGCGTAATCGTTCCCGCCTGAATTTTTCCGGTTTCCGATTCTTCCAGCCAGACGTGGAAATTATTTGCCGCGACTGTTGGCGAAAGCGTGATTTTGCCCTTTAAAGCGCCGCAGCAAGCTTCACTGTCTCTGGCTCCGTAAAGCGCGCGCAGATTGGCAACGTCGCTGTCGGAAAGAGTTCTCGAAGCAATTTGCGGCAAGCTGTAGATTCCGTTTTTGCCCTGATGCGTCTGCATCGTCGAACCTAACACAACCGAATGCTCCAAGCCGAGAAGATGCCCGATTTCGTGAGTTATCGTCGCCTCAAGGTCAAAAGTTCCCGGCGTGCCGTCGGTCGAAAACTGCAAATACGGATTCAAAACGATATCGGCTTCGGTAATAATGCCCCGGCGATTATAAAAAACTCTGGTTTTAGCGGAAATTTCCGAGCCGTCGCCGAACAGAAGGATATTTTCCGCCGTCGAAGCGACCGTGATGAGGCTCACGCCGTCGCCGGCGTTGCCGGCGGGCGATACGGATTGCTTGTCGGAGGAAACTTCGTTGAATTTTATATCGGCGGCTTTTTCCCAGGTCGCCAGGCTGCGCCGCGCCGCGCCGCTAACATCGCTCTCATATTTGATATTCTGCGGCGGTTTGGTCAGCGAAGACGAAAAAGCGATGTTAATCGTTCCGGTTTTCCATCTCGAACGCGCGGTTTTGGCTTCGTCCGAAATTTGCGGAGTATAAGCCGTCGCCGACAAAGAAAATATTGTCAGTCCAAGCAATAACCCCGAAACCAATTTTGCCAGTTTATTTTTCACTAATTATTAATTACTCGCCGCGCGGAGCAAAGCCTTCGGTGTTTTCGCGCCCGACTTTTTCCAAATCGGCAAAAGCCACCGTCAACAATAAAGCGACCAGACTAATCGTCGCCAGAACATATAAAATAGCGATTTGCTGCATCGCGACGAGCACCGCGATTAAGATGCCGACCGCGAACAATCCGAATAAAGCGATTGTGCGGCGGCTGTATTTTCCTGTTTTCTCTGCCATTTATTTTCCTTAAAAACTAAAGTTATGTGAATTTTACATTTTCGCTTCGCAATTGTCACCCTTTTCCGAATCAATCGACAATCCGCAAAGGTAAATTCAAAGCATTTTTTTCGCCGCCTTCGACCGCGCGGATAACCGGAGGAAATTTTCTTTTCGTTTTTCCCTTCTGCGGCACGTCCACGACGTCGAACGCCTGCAAGACGACATCTTCAGCCTTTTCGGCTTTGACGGCGTCCAAATCGACCTCGATGTTTTTGCTTTCGCGACCGTTGCGGCGAAAAATTACGATTTTTGTCCCGTCGGCTTCTTTCGTTAAACCTCCGGCGGTAGCTATCGCCCGCGAAATTGTTATCTGCGAGCGCGAAGAAATTTGTTTCGGATTCGCCACGCCGCCGATGATGTAAATCGGCTCGGCTTCCAGAATCGTTACGATGTCGCCGGTTAAAATTAAAGGATTGGCATCGGTTTTGCCCGCGAGTAAATCCGTAATTTTGATGTTTATGTAAGTTGAGCCGTTGTCCTCGCGGCGTGTCGAAACAAACGACGTGCGTTTTTCGTCGTCAATCGCCGTTTTGTTTTCGTCGGATTTTTTTTCCGCCTGGCAGCTGAGATACTGCGGGCGGAAAATCTGTATCTCGCCGCTCGCCCGCTCGGTGATGCCGCCGGACAGAATAATTAATTCATTCAGGCGCACCGAGCGCTGAATCTGAAAACGCTGCGGCGTTTTGACCGCGCCGTGCAGAACCGAAACGGGTCGCCCCGAACGGTCGAGAACGCGGACGACGACCTTCGGGTCGCGCAGCAGTTTCCCGTAAGCTTTTTCTATCTGCCGCGCGATGTCGTCTTCCGTCCGGCAGAGCGCGTAAATCGGCTCTTCGACAAAATCTATGCCGCTCAAAAAACCTTCCGGCGTGATGGTGCCGCGCCAATCGTATTCGACGCTGCCGACGACATCGACGTCAACCAAATCGCCGAAATGAATCGTTCTGGAATTATCGTTTTCCGAAGCGGCGGGCGGCGTCTCGACGGGCGTTTGAGCGTGGGCGATACCCTGAAGCCAAAGCAAACAAAAAAATGTGAAAATATAAGGTTTAAATTCTAACATCCGCTCAAACCATCTCGTCCGAAGTTTTACGTTTACCCGATTTTACACATTTTTTCACCGTTTTCGAAAACTTGTTTTGCAAGTTTTCGAAAATTTATCTTCCCGGTTAACTTTTTCGCGTTTATTGAAGCGTCTTGTTCAGCGGTTTCCGCGTCGGTTTTGAAGAAACGGTGCCGGGCACGGCGAAGCCTTTAAATTCCCAGTTGCAGTTGTCGCACAGGAGGTTATAGCGGAAAAAAATTTTCAACCAGAAAGGCGTCGGGCGATAACCGCGCCGGATTCGCTTGCTTCCGCATTTGGGGCATCTTTGACTAATCATTTTTTCTTTTTCGATTCGGTGAAATCTGTTTTTTATCCTTTTCTCCGCCGGAAATCTCACGCAATTTTTCGATTTCGGCGTTAATTTTTTCGGCAATCATTTCTCTTTCCTCGCTGCGAACGTTTTCTCTGGCGAGATAAAAAAGCGCGTCGCGATAATGGCTGACGGCGCGTTTGTAGTTGCCTTTAAAAGCCGAGCGCTCGGCTTGCTCGATCCAGTGCGAAACTTTTATCGAGGCGATAAATTCTTCGACCGCCGTCGCCGAAGCGGTCAATTCCGCTTCATTCGGATAAAATTGCAGCGCCGAATCCAGAACCGCCAGAGCCTTCTGCGCCGTTTCCAGCTTTTCGGCTATTGTAGCACGAATCCGCGCCTCCTGCGTCAGCGTTTTGGTTTCGACCGCCGCCCAGGTCAGCAAATGAAATTTGTGCAATTCCTGAATTTTTTCTCTGCCGAGCCGCAGCGCCGGCAGCCGCGGCGAGCCGACGCCGACCGTTTGCAGTTCCCTTTCGGTTATCTGCAAATATTCGTTGCAGATTTCAAAAACTTCCCAGTGCGCGTCCGGCAATTTTCCGAGAATTCGCGCGGCTTCGGATTTTCGCTCGATATTTCGCAATATGGCGGCGTTTTTTTCAATCGTCAGCTTGTTGTTCGAATCTTTGCTTTTGTGCTGCGCGGCGCTGGTTAAATTATAATCCAGGCGTTTCTGCGCCCGCAGAAACTGGTTGCGCGCGCGCCGCAGAAAAAATTCGCGCACGACGACCGCCGTCGCAATCGAGATGCTCGCCAGAATTCCCGCCGGAATCCAGGGCATTTCTTCGCCTTCGTGCAGAATTCCCCAGACGAGAAAGAAAATGGCAGCCGAAATCGCCACCGCCAAAATATAATAAGCCGGCGCGGGAAGCCAAAACGGTCGTCGGTAAGTTCTGTACCTGCTTTCTTTACTGATTGGAGCAAAACTTACGACAGCCTTGTTGTTTTTCGGTCTGACAGCCAAGAATTTTCTCCCGAAATTTAATTTCGAGGAACTTTAATTTTTTATTTGCCGGTGAAGAAAATTGCTTTTAAAGTCTTTCACAATTCTTTTTTATAGTGGATTTTTCTTTTCTTTCTGTCAACAGCCAGCCTTGCCGCGGCAATTTTTGTTATAATTTTTTTTCGATATGAAGAAAAAAAGACCAGCCGCGCGCCCCGTTTTCGACGCGATTCGAAAACCGACCGCGCCGCCCGGTCAAAAAATCGGAAAAGATAAACCCGACGAAAAGGCTCGTCCCGCCCGCCGCAAAGTGAAACATAAAAAGCAGGAAAACACGGACGAATAAAAAAATTCAGCCGCCAATTACACGAATGAGCATATTTCAAAATTTCTACCGCAAAATTATCAAGCCGAGCGTCTGGGCAAGACCGGAAATGAACGTCACGTTTCGCGCCGAGCTGATGCCGGGAAAAAGCCGCGAGGAGAGAACTTTTCGGATTGCCGAAGTTCTGCCGAACAATCGCGTGCTCCTGCACGACTTTACGGGCGAGCACCGGGAAAGCGAGTTTGAGCCGGTTAATCGCAGATAAACGCAAAACGCACAGCGGAAAATGCAAAATATCAGGATTTAAGATTTAGGATGAAAGATTAAAATCGCTTCTTCCATTTTGCGTTTTGCGTTTATTTACTTACCATTCGTAAATTTCGCCGACGCGCAGGATTTTCAGGTTTTTAATTTTTAAAGCTTCAAGCTCGCCGACGATTTTTTCGCGATACATCGGCTTGAGATTGATGACGTAAACCGGGCAGTTTTCGTGTTTGAATTTTGCCAGCTCGTTTTTCAAGCCTTTCGGCGTCAGATGATGCGAAGCGCAGGCTAAATCTTCCAGTTCATTCGGAAAAGCGCATTCAATCAGCAGCGCGCTCAAATTTTCTTCTTCATTTAAAACCCGCCAGAATTCGTCCATCCGCGCCGTGTCGCCGCTGACCGCGATTTTCGAACTGCCGTCGCAGATGATAAAGCCGACGGTCGGAACTTTGTGATTGACCCTGACGGCTTTGATGCGCAGATGCGCCGCCGCAAATTCTTTTCCGTCCGTAAAGGTTTTATATTCCAGAACTTCGCCGAATTTGTTTTGCAGCTCGGAAAAACGCGGGTAAACGTCCCAGTTAAAAATGTCTCGCTCCAGGATTTCGACTACTTCCGGAGCCGCAAAAACCCGCACCGGGCTTTCCAGAGTCGAAAACAAATCGTCGATAAAAAGCGGCAAGCCGGCGATATGGTCCAGATGCGCGTGCGTTAAAACGACGTCGCGAATGTTTTGTTTTTGCTCCGGCGTGGTCGCCATCGCGAGGCTTCCGGCATCAATCGCCACGCGGTCGTCGATGACGAAGCAGCAGAGATGCTGCTGCGCGGTCGCGCAACCGTGGCGGTCAAAAGTGGTCGGAAGCAATTGAACTTTCATTCAAATCAAAATTATCGCGCGCAGGTTTGCGCCCGCCCGCCGTCTATTTCATAGGTCGCGCCGGTTATCCACGAAGCGTTTTCCGAAGCCAGAAAATAAATCAATTCGGCGACTTCGCCAGGCGTGCCGACGCGCCCCAACGGGTGCGTCGTTTTGGAATGTTCGAGAAACTGCTCGTATTTTTCCTCGTCCATTCCGCCGCGCTTGTGTATATTCGTGACCACGACGCCCGGATTGACGGCGTTGACGCGAACGCCTTTCGGCGCCAGTTCCAGCGCGCTACACCGTGTCAACTGGTCGACGGCGGCTTTGGAAACGCAGTATGCCAAAACGCCCGGAAAAGCGCGCCCGCCCGTCACGCTCGAAACGTTGACGATGTTGCCGCGCGTTTTTTCCAGATGCGGAACGCATTTCTGCATAATAAAAAAAACCGAGCGCAGATTTATGTTCATCATCTTATCCCACTCGTCGAGCGCGGTCGTTTCGATTGAGCCGTTGGCGATAATGCCCGCCGCATTTACTAAAATGTCGATTCCGCCGAAAGCTTCGGTCGTTTCGGTGATAACTCGCTCGACCTGTTTGTTTTCCAAAATGTCGGCGAGATGAGTTTTGACGACGCCGTTTTTTTCTTTTGCCTGCCGGCGAAGCGCGTTTAATTCTTTTTCGTTGCGCCCGACGCCGACGACTTTTATTCCCTTTTCGGCGAAAAGCAGAGCCGTTGCCCGCCCGATGCCCGAGCTTGCGCCCGTTACGATTGCTACTTTTTCCTGCATAAAAATTGACGAAAGATATTAACGATTTTGCAGTTTAGCACATTTAAGCGGCGAAAGCGGAAAGTTTAAAATCAGAATTTAACGCGGCGTCGGACGCGCGCCTGATGCTTTCGCCTCATTTTCAAGGCAAAAAATTCGTGGTCAGGCGTCTTATTTGATTAAAGCCGGTATCAGCTTGCTAGAAATTAAAAGCAGAGTAAAATATCTGGTAATTTATCAAGGTTTATGAGGTATAAAATGAACAACAAAATGCAGCGGCGAAAGATAGCTTTAACCATCTTTGTGCTTTGGACATTCGCTTTTCAGAGCATTGCGCCGGTCAGGGCGCAGGAAATCGTGACTTCCGAAGACATTTCCGGCGGTTCCAGCGTTTTCGTATTTCGTCAATCGAAGAAAACCGCGCAGACCAAATCCGCTTTTCGCAATTCCGGCGTCAAGCGAAACGCGGTCGCGCGCAACGAATCGCGCCGAAAGGTGAAGGCGCAGATTGTCGCCGTCAACAAAACGAAACCTCAGCGAACGAAGGTAAAAGTTGACCCGAAAACCGTCGCGAAAACGACGACGCAGGTCAAAACAACCGCGCAGAAGGAAAAAGCTTCGACCGTTCTGACCGGCGCGGCGGAAGTTTATCTGGAAAGAAATCAAACCGATATGGCTATCGATTATTTCCGCCAAGCCATCGCGCTGAATCCGAAAAACGAAAACGCCAGGCTCGGCTTGAGCGAGGCTCTGACGGCGAAAGGCGACGAAACTTCGGCGAAAGCAAATCCGCAGTCGGCGCTTGTTTTTTACGAAGAAGCCGTTAAATTAAACGATAAAAACTCGGCGGCTTTCGCCAGCCTCGGCGAAATCTACGACGATTTGAATCAAAACGAAAAAGCCATCGCCAATTATGAAAAAGCCTTGCAGCTGAGCCCGGAATTATCCGAACTGCACGCGCCGCTCGGCATTTTATATTTGCAGAAAGGCGAGGTCGCGCTGGCGGAAAATTATTTGACGAAAGCCACCGCCGCAAACGGCGCCAACGACCCGGAAACGCAGTATTTCAAAGGCTTGCTTTATTACAAACAAAATAAAAACCAGGAAGCTTTAGCGGCATTTTCCAGCGCCGTCAAAGCCAAGCCGGATTACGCCGAAGCCTATTATTACCAGGGCGAAACCTACGACCGGCTCGATAAAGACAAGGAAGCGATTAACGCTTACAAGGAAGCCGTGCGGATTAATCCGAGATTTACCGAAGCGTGGTTCGATTTGGGCGTCGCTTACTACAATCGCAATCGTTACGAAGACGCGATTACGGCTTATAAAGAAACGCTGAAATTGAAAAACGATAACGGCGAAGCGCATCTGAATCTGGCAAACGCTTTCCGGCAAATAGACCGCTACGCCGAAGCGAACGGCGAATACGGGCTTGCCGCCGCATTTATCAAAGGCGACGCCGATATGTATAGCGAATGGGGCTTTTGTTTAGGAAAAGAGCGCAAATGGAACAAGGCGGTCGAGCGTCTGGACACGGCGGTCGCGATGCGTCCCGACCCCGTTGACCACACGAATCTCGGCTGGGCGTATTACAACGCCGCGCAGGACGATTTGCGCGCCAAACGCGAAGCGGACGCGAAAGTGAAACTTGCCAAAGGCAGAGATTCTCTGCAAAAAGCCACCGTCCTGAACCCGAATTTCGACGCCGCGTTTTTGAATCTCGGCATCACTTTAACGGATTTGGGCGATTATCAGGGCGCGGTTCAGGCTTTGACCAGAGCGAGCAATTTGCGAAAAAACTGGGTTTCGGCAATCAACGAGCTCGGTCTGGCGTATCGCCAGCTCAAGGATTTCGACAACGCCGTCAAGCAATTTAAAAAAGTGACCGACATCGACAAAAATTTCGCCGCCGGTTTCTACAATCTAGGCGAAGCCGAATATCGTCGCGGAAATATGAAAGAAGCGAAAAAGGCGCAGGAAAAGCTGAAAAAGCTGAACCCGAATCTCGCCAACCAGCTTGACATCGTCGTTTCGGGCGCGGTTTTGACCGAGACGAAAAATCAGATTCAGAATCGCATTCCGAAACCGAAGCTTCCGTTTTAATTTTCGGTTGAGCGGCGACCGAATTTGTTTTATAGTTTGTCGCTGATGACCGAAAATTTCGGCTTGAAAATCCTGGAAAACGTGCCGCTCGCGCCGCTTACGACTTTGAAAATCGGCGGGGCGGCGCGTTTTTTCGTGTCCGCCGAAAGCGAGAGCGATGTCGTCGAAGCCGTCGGATTCGCGCGCGAAAACTCGCTCGAAATTTTCATTCTCGGCGGCGGCAGCAACGTTTTGATTTCCGATAAAGGCTTTGAAGGTCTTGTTTTACAAATTGCGCTGAAAGGCGTTTCGTCGTTTCAGAAACCGGACAAAACCGTTTACGTGACCGCGCAGGCGGGCGAAGATTGGGACGATTTTGTCGAATCCTGCGTCGAAAAAAATCTAGCCGGAATCGAATGTTTGAGCGGCATTCCGGGTTTTGTCGGCGGCACGCCCGTGCAGAACGTCGGCGCTTACGGGCAGGAAGTTTCGGAAACGATTGTCTCGGTTCGCGCCTTCGACCGCAAAAATAATCAAATAATCGAACTGCCCAACGCCGAATGCGGCTTCGCCTACCGGACGAGCATCTTCAACACGACCGAAAAAAATCGCTACATCGTTCTGCTCGTCACCTACGCTTTAAAATATAACGGCGCGCCGAAAATTGTTTACCGGGATTTACAAAATTTTTTCGGCGAGAAAAAGCCCGATTTAAAGGAAACGCGCGCAGCCGTTTTGAAAATTCGCGCCGAAAAATCGATGGTCATTGACGCCGCCGACCCGAATTCGCGCAGCGCCGGCTCGTTTTTCAAAAATCCGATTGTCACAAATAAGAAGTTTTCGGAGATTGTCGGGCGGGCGCAAGCGCTCGGAATCGAAGAAGTTCCGAAGTTTTTGGTAGACGCTGAAAACGTTAAAATTCCCGCCGCGTGGCTGGTTGAAAAATCCGGTTTTCACAAAGGTTTTCGCAAGGGAAACGCCGGTTTATCGACCCGGCATACGCTGGCGATTGTTAACACGGGCGGTGCGGATGCCGCCGATATTTTGAATTTGAAAGACGAGATTCAAAACAAAGTCGAGGAAAATTTTGACATCACGCTGGCTGCCGAGCCGGTTTTCGTCGGTTTCGATTAAGGATTTTACAAAAATTTACACAATAATTCTTGTCTCGCAAAAAATTCTGTGGTTAAATATTCGCCAACTGCAAACGGGCAAAACCAAGACTTTTAAATTTCGATTAATTGTCTTTTCCGAACGAAAATTAACACAGTAATAGTGCAAATCAAGAGCAGAGCTTTTCGATAGACCGGCAAAACGATTCCGTCGCTCCCACGATTATTTCTCGGCTTGATTCACATTAATAATAAAATTTATCGGATTTTGTTGGCATTAATGCGTCTTTTCGCATTTTTTAAAACAATTCCAAACCTGCCTTTTGACAGAAAAGAGAAAGCAATATGACAGAAAAAAAAGAACCGAACACCGAACCGATTTTAAATTCGACCGCCAATCGCCGCCAGTTTTTCGGCAAAATCGGCAAAACCGCGATTGCCGCCGCCGCCCTCGGCGCGGTCACGCCGCTGATTGATAAAAAATCCGAAGCTCTCGGACAAACCAAACGCGAAGCCGCGCGCGGCGCGCAAACTTTTTATCAAAACCGGGCGAACGCCTGTTATCAATTCCGCGTGAACGTGGCGAACTCGAATCTCGCGCCGATTCCGCCGTTTTTCGACCGCGCCAATAACGGCGACGAGGAGCTTTACCCGAACCGCATCGGCAATTATTCAAAAGGATTACCGCACCAGACGAACGGCGAAGTCGTCCCGGCGGCTTACAACGCATTTCTGAACGCCTTGCGAACCGGAAGCCCGGCGATGTTCGAGCAGATTCCGCTCGGCGGCGACCGGAAATTTACCAATCCGCAATGCGGTCTGGCATTCGACCTCGAAGGCAAAGATTGTTTCGGTTTTGTGCAGCCGCCGCCGCCCGCTTTTGCGAGCCGTGAACTTGCCGCCGAAATCGCCGAAAATTACTGGATGGCTATCTTGCGCGACGTCGCTTACACCGATTATGAAAACAGCGCGACGGCGCAAGCCGCCGCCGCCGATTTAAACTTGTTCGGCGCGGACTTCAAAGGCGCGAAAGACACCGGCGGGCAGGTCACGCCGCGCGTCCTGTTTCGCGGTTTGACGGCGGGCGACAAAGCCGGACCGTATCTATCACAGTTTTTTCTGCAACCGTGCTTCTTCGGCGCAAATGAAATCAATCAGCGGATTCACACCGTGCTCGGCGTCGGCAGCGGCGGTCAGAATTATTTGACCGATTTTAATAGCTGGCTGGCGGCGCAAAACGGCGTCTCGCCGTCGCAGACCGACCTTATCGACCCGACGCCGCGTTATATGCGCAACGGGCGCGACCTCGGTCAATGGGTGCACATCGACGTTTTGTTCCAAGGGTATTTTCAGGCGTTTCTGGTTATCGCCGGTTTGGGCGTTCCGGCAGACGACGGAAATCCGTATAAAAATTCGGCGACGCAAATCGGTTTCGGCACTTTCGGCGGACCGCATATCGCCACGCTTTTATGCGAAGTCTCGACGCGCGCGCTGAAAGCCGTCTGGAATCAAAAATGGTTTGTCCATCGCCGCCTGCGACCGGAAGTTTTCGCCGAAAGAGTCGACCGCCGCGCGTATCATAACGTGAATTATCCGGTTCACTCGGAGATTTTAAATTCCGTGACGACCGCGACGCGGCTCGGCGGTTATCTGCCCGCCGGAAACGCTTTGCTGCCGCAGGCGTTTCCCGAAGGCTCGCCGACGCATCCGGCTTACGGCGCGGGACACGCAACGGTCGCCGGCGCGTGCGTGACGATTCTGAAAGCGTGGTTTAACGAAAACACCGTTATTCAAAACCCGGTCGTGCCCGATGCGACCGGCACGGCTTTAGTTCCCTACAACGGTTCGGAAAACTTAACCGTCGGCGGCGAATTAAATAAAATGGCTGCCAACGTCGCGCTCGGACGCAACACGGCGGGCGTTCACTGGCGCTCGGACGGCACGGAGTCGATGCTGCTCGGCGAAGCGCTCGCCATCAGCATTCTGCGCGACCAGAAAACCGGCTACAATGAGCAATTCAACGGCTTCAGCTTAACCAAATTCGACGGCACGACAATTACCGTTTAGATTTCATATTAAAAACCGAAGAAGGCTTTCTCAAGGCATTCAGCCTTGAGAAAGCCTTCTTCGGTTTTTAACCGTAAAGCCCGAAAAGCGCAGCAATCAGACGGTTTCGCGCTCGGGTCGGGCAATCCGCTCAATAAATTTTTCCACTATTCCGGTGCCCGGCGCGATAGCGGCAACAGGCGGCGGCGCGGCTAGTGCGCTCAGGCTCCGGGCGGCGTTTATCCGGCGACCGACAGGTCTGTCCGTTTGAATAATATCGCCGTTATCCTGAAGAATCTGTTTAATCTCACTGAATGTCAGATTCGGTCTTTTCGCCAGCAACAAGGCGACCAGACCCGCCACGTGCGGGCAAGCCATCGAAGTGCCGCTCTTTCGCGTGTACCCGTCAGTCCCGACCCTGAGCGAAAGAATATCTACGCCGGGCGCGGCGACCGTGACCAAACTTCCAAAATTCGAGCTGCCGGCGCGCTGGTCATCTATGTTCACCGAACCGACCGAAATGACTCGCGGATGGCGGACGGAATAAAAGAATTTACCATTGTCAACGTCGTTTCCGGCGGCGAAAACCACAATACAGCCTTTGTCGGCGGCGTAATCAATCGCGTCTTCAATCGTCGGGTTCGAGACTCTACGACCTTCCGGTCCCCAGCTGTTGCTCAAAACTCCGGCGCCGTTGTCAGCCGCAAACTTAATGCCTTTCGCGCATACTTCATCGGTCATATTCGGGAAAACCTTGACCGCCATAATTTTTGCTTTCGGCGCCACGCCGACGACGCCGACTTGATTGTTTAGCGTGGCGGCAATGATTCCCGCACAGTGCGAGCCGTGTCCGTGCTCGTCCATCGGGTCAGTGCCGTTATCGAAAAAGTCGAAACCGTGTTTTCCGGCGGCATTTGTCCACATATTTCCGCTAATATCCGGATGCTCGTAATCGACGCCCGAATCAATCACGGCAACGACGACGTCTTCGCCCTGAGACGTCTCCCAAGCCGTCAGGCAATCAATTTTCCGGATGCCCCATAATTCGCCGAAATGCGCGTCGTTCGGCGGCTCGACACACAATTTATTCATTTCGTTGTATTGAACATACTCGACGTTTTCGTTGTTCTCCAACGATTTAAACAGCGAATCGGCGGTATCGCGCGAAGCCTGGGCAACATATGTGCGGTAAAGTTTTCTTTCCGTTTCGGATTTCGTTTCATAGATTCGATGATTGAAAACTTCCTCGTCGCTTTCAAAATCTCCATTCAGAAACGATGTTTTATTCCGAAATTCGGCGACTTCGTTTTCGATGCCGTACAATCGGCTGACCGAGACGCCGTTTTCTTCGCCGGATGGCGTATCTTCGCCGCCTTGCGTATCTTCGCCGGATGGCGCGTTAAGTACCGTATCAGGGAAAACTTCGGACGGCTCCACGCCTTCTTTCAATCGAAAAATCAATTTGCTGCCACTCATAAAACTATTTCTCCTATATCGTTTCCATTACTTACTGAAGCCAGCCACTGGTCGGCGCGGGCGAGATTTCCATTATTCTCCGGTAAAGTTTCAGGCTTTCAATTGTATATGAATTTTTATTCGATTTCTTACACCGGGCGATAAAATGATTTTTTCCGGCGGCAGCGGAAAAAGTATCAAGGCGGCGTAGTTTTAAAGACCAAATTTATCGGTTATAATTTCCAAAAACTTTTCTCCAATTTAATGCCAAAACGCACAGACATCCATAAAATCTTAATTATCGGCTCAGGTCCGATAGTTATCGGGCAGGCGGCGGAATTCGATTATTCGGGAACGCAGGCTTGCGGCGCCCTGAAACAGGAAGGCTTCGAGGTCGTTCTGGTCAATTCCAATCCGGCGACGATTATGACCGACCCGGAAATTGCCGACAAAACTTACGTCGAGCCTTTAACGGTCGAAACCCTCCGCGCGATTATCGAAAAAGAGCGTCCCGACGCTCTTTTGCCGACGGTCGGCGGTCAGACGGGCTTGAATTTATCGGTCGCTTTATACGAAAAAGGAATTCTGGACGAGTTCGGCGTCAAGCTTATCGGCGCGAACATCGAATCAATCAAAGTCGGCGAAGACCGCGAACTTTTTAAAAAAGCGATGGACGAAATCGGCGTTCCCAGCCCGAAAGGCGGCTTCGCTCACACCTGGGAAGAAGCGCAGAAAATAGTCGAGGAAACCGGCTATCCGGCGATTGTCCGACCGAGTTTTACACTGGGCGGCACGGGCGGCGGCACGGCTTTCAATCCCGAAGAATTCGAGGACATCGCCAAAGGCGGTTTAGCCGCGTCGCCGACATCGCAGATTCTGGTCGAAGAATCCATTTTGGGCTGGAAGGAATACGAGCTGGAAGTGATGCGCGATTTGAACGATAACGTCGTCATTATCTGTTCCATCGAAAACTTCGACCCGATGGGCGTGCACACCGGCGATTCGATAACGGTCGCGCCCGCGCAGACGCTGACCGACGTCGAATACCAGCGCCTGCGCGATATGTCCATCGCCTGCATTCGGCGCGTCGGCGTGGAAACCGGCGGCTCGAACATTCAATTCGCCGTCAACCCGGAAAACGGCGACGTGCGGATTATCGAAATGAATCCGCGCGTTTCGCGCTCGTCCGCGCTCGCCTCGAAAGCGACCGGCTTTCCGATTGCGAAAATCGCCGCCAAGCTCGCCGTCGGCTACACGCTGGACGAAATCCCGAACGATATTACGAAAAAAACTCCCGCCAGTTTCGAGCCGACGATTGATTACGTCGTCACGAAAATTCCGAAATGGGCTTTCGAGAAATTTCCCGGCGCGGAAGACGTTTTGGGCACGCAGATGAAATCGGTCGGCGAGGTGATGGCAATCGGCAGAACGTTCAAGGAATCGCTTTTCAAAGGTCTTCGTTCATTGGAAGCGGTCAAGCCTCTGCGGCTCGAAGGCATTCCCGACCACCTTTTGCAAAGAAAACTGGCGCGCCCGAATTCGCAGAGATTTTCTTACATCACATACGCTTTGCGTAACGGTTATTCGATTGCCGAAATTCATCGCCTGACGAAAATCGACCCGTGGTTTCTCGAACAGTTGCAGGAAGTGATGCAGTTGCAGGCGCGAATCGACGGGCGCAATCTGAATGACGTGCCGAGCGAGGTTTTGCGGACGGCGAAAGAATTCGCTCTATCCGACCGGCGCATTTCCTATCTGACGAATTCGACCGAAAACGGAGTGCGGCAGCGGCGCAAAGATTTGAATATCGCGCCCGTCTATAAACGCGTCGATACGTGCGGCGCGGAGTTCGAATCGCACACGCCGTATCTCTATTCGACCTACGAGGAAGAATGCGAAGCCGACCCGACCGCGCGGCGCAAAATTATGATTCTCGGTTCGGGACCGAATCGCATCGGTCAGGGAATCGAGTTCGATTACTGCTGCTGTCACGCCAGCTTCGCCCTGCGCGACGCCGGTTTCGAGACGATTATGGTCAACTGCAATCCGGAAACCGTCTCGACCGACTACGACACTTCCGACCGCCTGTATTTCGAGCCTTTGACGTTTGAAGACGTAATGAACATCGTCGAAACCGAAAAGCCCGAAGGCGTCATCGTTCAATTCGGCGGTCAGACGCCTTTGAATTTAGCCGACCGTTTGCACAACGCGGGCGTGCCGATTATCGGCACGTCGCCCGATTCGATTGATTTGGCGGAAGACCGGAAAAGATTCGGCGCGCTGCTCGACGAATTGAAAATCCCTTCGCCCGAAAACGGCTCGGCAACTTCGCCGGAAGAAGCGAAAATCATTGCCGGCAAAATCGGTTATCCGATTGTCGTGCGCCCGAGCTACGTGCTCGGCGGGCGCGCGATGGCGATTGTTTACGACGAGCAGACGCTGGACGAATATATGCGCACGGCGGTCGACGCTTCGCCCGAAAAGCCGGTTCTGATTGACAAATTTCTCGAACGCGCCGTCGAAATCGACGTTGACGCGCTCGCCGACGAAGAAACCTGCATCATCGCCGGAATCCAGGAACACATCGAGGAAGCCGGGATTCACTCGGGCGATTCGTCGTCGGTTCTGCCCGCGCAGAAAATCGCCGCCGAACATCTGGAAACCATCAAACATTACACGAATAATTTAGCCAAAGCATTAAAAGTCGTCGGGTTGATGAATCTGCAACTGGCAATCAAGGACAATCGCGTATACGTTATCGAAGTCAATCCGCGCGCGTCCCGGACGGTTCCCTTCGTCGCCAAAGCGACCGGCGTGCCGCTGGCGAAAATAGCTTCGCTGGTGATGGCGGGCGATAAAACTCTGAAAGATTTCAACCTGCCGGAAGTCTTGAGCGTCCCGAAAATCTTCGTCAAATCGCCCGTTTTCCCGTTCAAAAAATTCGCCGGCGTTGACCCGGTGCTCGGACCGGAAATGCACTCGACGGGCGAGGTGATGGGCGTCGGCGAAACCTTCGGCGAAGCCTACGGCAAAGCGATGGAAGGCGCGGGCATTACGCTGCCGATGCAAGGCGAAGCGTTTATTTCCGTCAACGATGCCGACAAGGGTCAAGCCGTCATCCTCGCGCGCCGCCTAAACAAATTAGGCTTTAAATTAATCGCCACTTACGGCACGGCGAAACGCCTGACGGAAGTCGGCTTGGAATGCGAAACCGTCTTCAAGGTCAACGAAGGACGCCCGAACATCGCCGACTACATCAAACAGGGCGAAATTTCATTAATCATCAACACGCCTTTAGGCAGAACCTCGCACTACGACGAACAGGCAATCCGCAAAGCCGCTTTGCAGTTCAACGTTCCCTGCGTGACCACGATGACCGGCGCGGAAGCGCTTATCGAAGCGATTGCGACGAAGAAATCGCAGGAAAAAGTTTCGGTAAGAAGCTTGCAGGAAATTCACAAAGGAAGAAGACTAACGGCAGATGAAGGAAACTAAAAATATGTTGAAAAAGTTTTTTTGGACTTTACTAATTTATTCATTTGTAACTCTAAGCGCTTTCGCGCAGAGGGATTTGGGGATGCGTCCGACGGATTCGGGCGGGGTTTTGATGCCGGAGCAGGCGGCTTATGATGTGAAGCATTATGATTTGGATTTGCGCATTAATCCTGACGAGCGCTCGATTAAGGGCGCTTTGACGGTGACGGCGCAGATTGTGACGGCGATTGATAAATTCGTGCTCGACCTCGATATGCCTTTGACGGTGGAATCGGTCGCTTTGGTGAACGGGAAGAAGCTGTCGCCGCTGGTTTTTGAGCGGCGCGGCGGGAAAATCTGGATTTCGTTTCCGAAAGCGGTGAAGGCGGGAAAAACCGTCGAGGTGCGCGTGGCTTACGGCGGAAAGCCGCGGGTCGCGCCGCGCGCGCCGTGGGTCGGCGGTTTTGTCTGGGCGAAAACGGCGGACGGCTCGCATTGGTTTGCGACCGCCGTGCAGAACGACGGCGCGGATTTGTGGTTTCCGGTCAAAGACCATCCTTCGGACAAAGCCGATAATTTTTCGCTGCATTTTACGGTGCCGGAGCCGCTCGTCGCCGCTTCGAACGGCAAATTGCAATCGACGGTGAAAAACAGCGACGGAACGCGGACTTTTAACTGGTTTGTCTCGCAGCCGGCGAGCAATTACGTGATTGCGCTGAACGTCGCGCCGTATAAATTGATTGAGGACAAAATGCAGTCGGTCGCGGGCGATACGATTCCGATCCAGTTTTACGTTTTGCCGGAGCATTTTGCAAAAGGTCAGGAACTAATCGAGAAAACGAAGGATTACACGCGCTTTTACGAGGAATATTTAGGACCTTACCCGTTTCGCGCCGACAAGCTCGGCATTGCGGAAACGCCGCATTTGGGAATGGAACACCAGTCGATTACGGCTTACGGGAACGAATTTCACTACGACCCGGAAGGCACGGACGGCTTGATGCTGCACGAGCTCGGGCACGAATGGTGGGCGAATCTGGTGACGGCTTCGGATTGGCGCGATTTCTGGATTCACGAAGGTTTCCAGTCGTATATGGACGCGCTCTACAAGGAAAAACTGCGCGGCAGCCGGCAGAAATTTATCGAAAGCCTGCCGAGCCGCGTCAAGTTTCTGAAAAACGTCAAGCCGGTTGCGCCGCGCGAGGCGCGCACGACGACCGAGATGTATTTTCTGCCGCCCGATTATACGAAAAGCGACAACGATATTTACGGTAAAGGCGCGCTCGTTTTGAACACTCTGCGTTTTTATCTCGGCGACGAAGCGTTTTTCCGCAGCTTGCGGCGAATGGCTTATCCCGACCCGAAAATGGAGAAAGTGACGAACGGCAAACAAACGCGCCTGGTGACGACCGACGATTTTCTGCGCATCGCGGAAAAGGAATCGGGCAAGAAACTCGATTGGTTTTTTGAACTGTATCTGCGCCAGCCCGCTTTGCCGAAGCTGTCTGCGGAGAAAACCGGAAATCAACTCGCTTTGCGCTGGGAAACGCCGAACAATCTGCCGTTTCCGATGCCGGTCGAGGTGAAAATCGGCAGCGAAACGAAACGCGTCGAAATGCCGAACGGCGTAGGAAACGTTTCGATTCCGGCTGAGGCGCAATATACGATTGACCCGAACGGCTGGCTTTTGCGACAGTTATAAAATCAACCCGACCGGCAATTGAATCCGGCGTCTTTTCTCTTTTGCAGAGTCGCCAGATTCTTTTTTATTTCCGGCGTGTTTTTGTCTTTCGGAAAGGTTCTGATAAACAGGCGAAATTCTCTGAAAACTTTTTCGCGCTCGCCGCAGGCGCAAATGTCGTCCGTAATAAATTCTTCCGGAATTTCGTTTATTTCCTCGTCAATCTCGCCTGCATAGGCGTTTGGGTAAGCTCGTTTAAATTGCAAAGCCTTTCCGTAAAGCGAGGTCAACACGCCGTCCCCGTAATTCGTGCAGCCGGTCACATCGGTTTGCATCTCGATATATGCCCGAAATACGTTGTCCGGTTTGATTTCGCGCATCACCGTGAAAAATGCCGTATCTGCCCGCGTGCCGCGCGTTCCGGAAAGCCGCGCGAAAAATTCCAAATCCGGTTCGATAACCAGAACTTCTTCGCGATTAACCACAAAGCCTTTCATTTTCTTTTCCAGCAGAGCGTATTCGGCTTCGCTCAAAGATTCCAACTCATCGAGCCGCTCGGCGACGGCTTTTCCCTTTCGCATCAAGCTTTCAATCGACATTCGGGATTTTCGCGCCTGAAAATTTCCGAGAGTCCGCGAATATTCGTCGGCAAGCTGCAAAATGGTTTTGTTCTGCGAATAAACGGGCGACGCGGCAGCCCCGCAAAATATCAGAAATAAACCGGCGACAAGCGCGACTTTCAGATTCATACAAACCTCCAAACCTCCGGCGAGATTACACTTTAAGAACTCAGAAGTGAGAACCGGAAGTGTTTCCGCTCTTAGTTCTCAGTTCTCAGTTCTCTATGAAATTCCAAATCGCCCGTTCCAATTCGTCGAGCGTCAAATCGACCGCTTCCGGCTTCAGGCGCAAAGCATATTTTCGTAAATTGCTGCATTCATACAAAATCGTCAAAAGCATCAGGCGGCGGCGCAAAGTTTCATTAATCTCGCCGTCGGCGTAGCCGTAGGCGCGAAAAAATTCTCTCTGCAATTCGCCTTGCCCCTGAATCATCAAAACGCCGACGGCGATGAAATCGTATTCGTGAAAGCCTTTTAAAGAATCGGCAAAATCGAACAAGCCGGAAATTTTCCATTTCCCGCCCGTTTCAAACAGGCGCAGATTGCCGAAATGAACGTCGCCGTGCAGAAAAACATTTTCGCCATCTTCCGGCAAAAGCGGCAGACTTTCCTCTAAATAATTTGGCAGACGCTCCAGCCATTCGGGATTTGCGCCGCTCGCTTTTTGTCTTTCGATGACGGTCGCGGCTTGGTGCCCGATAAATTTTTGCCAGTCGAAATCTATCGCCCGGGCATCGCGCGAATGCAGTTCTTTTAATCCCGTCGAAAGCTGCGCGACGACTTGCGCTTGTTTTCGCGTTTCCAAGCCGAGCCAGCTTTCTCTGGTCATCAAAACGCCTTCCAGACGGCTTAAAATAAGATATTTAAAATTTTCGATTTCGCCTTCAAACAGGATTTCGGGCAACTTCAGGCTCGTTTTATTTCGCGCGAATTCGAGCCCGGCTTTTTCGCGCCGGAAACCGCCGCGAAAAGGCGTGTAAATTTTAATAACGAAAGCATTATCGACGAGAAAAACGATGTGTTCGGTGCCGTTCGAGCGCTGCAAATTTCGGAAAGTCAGATTGTGTCTGCGGCAGATTATTCCGGCAAAATCACGCCAGAAGTCGGCGCTGAAATGCCGCTCGAAATCTTCGGCGGTTGAAATTGAAGATATGTCAATCACAAATTTAGATGTTAAACTAAAATCGTATAGAGGCATAATTTTTTAATGGATTCGGTTTCGGCGGCAGCTTCCGGCGGGAAAACTTCATTTTTGAGCGAAGGCGTGCGCCAGATGTTTTATTCGGCGCTCGCTTTTTCGCTGGCAAACGTTTTCGTCAAACAGCTGTCGCACCTGCCGGCGATGGAAGTCGTCTTTTTTCGCTGTCTGGTCGGCTCGATTTTTTGTTTTTACGGTTTGCGAAAAGCGAACGCGGATTGGAAAGGCTCGAATCGAAAACAGCTTCTTTTGCGCGGGCTTTTCGGGACGACGGCGCTGTATTTTTTCTTTGTCACGGTGCAGAACATTCCGCTCGCTTCGGCGATGACGATTCAATACCTGTCGCCGATTTTCACGACGATTATCGCCATTTTTCTGCTGCGCGAAAATGTGAAACGGATGCAATGGCTTTTCTACGCGATTGCTTTTTCGGGCGTTTTGTTTATCGAAAGATTCGACACGCGGATTTCGTTTTTCTTCGTCTCTATCGGCGTCGTTTCGGCATTTTGTTCGGGCGTGGCGTATAATCTCGTGCGCAGCTTGCGCGAGCGCGAACATCCTTTGACGGTCGTGCTGCATTTTCAATTAATCGGCGTCGTTGCCGGCTTTCTGTTCACGATTTTCAACTGGCGGACGCCGCGCGGATGGGATTGGCTTTTTCTTTTTCTGGTCGGTCTGTCCTCGCAGTTCGGACAAATTTTTCTGACCAACGCGCTGCAAAAGGAAAAAGCGGCGAGCGTGGCAATCGTCAATTATTCGGGCTTGATTTACGGATTGCTGTTCGGCTGGTTTGTTTTCGGCGAAACGCAGACGATAGAATCGGTTATCGGAATGAGTCTGGTCGTCTGCGGCGTGATTCTGAGTATTTTCTACGGCAGAAGACAGCGCGAAGTCGAGAAAATCGAATCAACAGCGGGCTAAAAGCGCTGGATTCTTTGAAATTAATTGAATCGGGAAATGTTTTTCCGCGCTTGGAAAAACATTTCCCGACACAATATTTAGTTGTTAAATCGCCGCGAAAAGATAAATTTCTTGTTTTCCTTTCGCCCTTTGCCTTTATCCTTTATCCTTTAAAGATGCTTCCACGAAAAAAAATTCTCGCCTTGATTCTGGCGGGCGGCGCGGGCGGGCGGCTCGGTTTGCTGACGGAAAAACGGGCGAAGCCGGTGATGCCGTTCGCCGGATTTTACCGCCTGATTGATTTCGCTTTGAGCAACTGCCTGCACAGCGGCGTTTCGGACGTTTGGGTTATCGAGCAATACGAGCTGCACACGCTGAACGAGCATTTGTCGAACGGCAGACCGTGGGATTTAGACCGCACTTACGGCGGCTTGCAGGTTCTGCCGCCGTTCGAGCGCAACGGAAAAAAATCCGGCGATAAAGGCGGGTTTGCCGAGGGAAACGCCGACGCGATTTTTCGACATCTCGAACTGATTGAAGAATTCAGTCCCGACATTCTAATCGTTCTGAGCGCCGACCACGTTTACAAATTCGATTTTCGGGACGCGATTCAGACGCATCTTGAGAAAAAAGCCGCGCTCACGATGGTCACGACGCGCCTGCCGGAAGGCGAAAACGCTTCGCGCTTCGGCGTCGTCGAAACGAGCCGGAACGGGCGCGTCACAAACTTTGAATACAAACCGGAAAAGCCGAAAAACGATTTAATCACGACCGAGATTTTTGTTTACGAAGCGCGGGTTTTGATTGAAACGCTCAAGAAATTAAAGGAAACGAAAGACGAGATAAAAGATTACGGGCACGAGCTGATTCCTTTTTTGGTCGAGCAAGGCAATGTTTTCGAGCATCGCCTGAACGGCTACTGGCGCGATGTCGGAACGATTAAAAGCTACTGGCAGTCGCAGATTGACCTGCTCGACGAGCGGGCGAAATTTATCTTTGACGACGAGCGCTGGCGGATTTTGACGCTCGCGCCGCAGGTCGTGCCGGCTTTTATTTACGGCTCGGCGGACGTGAAAAACAGTCTCGTCGCGCAGGGCTGCCGCGTTTACGGAAAAGTTTCGCGCTCGGTTTTGAGTTCCGGCGTGACCATCGAAAAAGGCTCGGAAGTAAAAGATTCGATTGTTCTGCCGCGGGCAATAATCGAAAAAGGCGTTAAAATAGAGCGCGTCATTGTCGATGCCGGCGTTAAAGTAACCCGTGAAAAGATGAAAAAAATCGAAGCGGCGCGCGGGCGCGATAAAAATGCGATTATCGTCGTCGGCAAATACAAGGTGCAGAGCCAAAAGGAAATCGAAGAATAACTTCATTTATCATTTATCATTTATCGTTTATCGTTTATCATTTGATATTTTCATTGATGCAAATCCGGACAGCAAAATTGATAAATAATAAATGATAAATGCACAGGCGATTATGAAAAAACAAATCTTCAAATTAAAGGCAGTCCCGGTTTTTATCGTTCCAATTCTTCTTTCAAATGCCGCCGCTGAAAAAATAGCTGCTGAGCTAAACAGCAATGCCCAACCAAAGTTATGAATGAGAAAATTTCCGCAGTAGTCATTACCGTCAGCGATTCGCGCGCGGAAAAAGACGACGTATCGGGCGTCACGCTGGTCGGCTTGCTGCTGGCGGCGGGCGCGGAAGTGGTGGACAAAATCATCGTTTCGGACGATACGGAAAAAATCGTCGAAATCCTGAAAACGCAAGCCGCGCGCGACGACGTTAATTTAATTTTAACGACCGGCGGAACCGGGCTTGCGCCGCGCGACAACACGCCGGAAGCGACGCGCGCCGTCCTCGAAAAAGAAGTGCCGGGAATGGCGGAAGCGATGCGGCTCGGCAGCTTGCAAAAAACGCCGACGGCGATGCTTTCGCGCGGCGTCTGCGGCACGCGCGGCGAATGTCTGATTATCAATCTTCCCGGCTCGCCGAACGGCGCGCGCGAATGTTTCGAGATTATCAAACCCGTGCTCCAGCACGCCGTCAATCTGCTGGCGGGAAAATCCGGACATAAAAATTAAATAAAATCAGATACTTACACTCTGAATTGATTCGATACAATCAGCCGCTTTCTTAACTGCTTTCAAATCGCCGCGCCCAAATTAAATTCGCGAAGGCTTAAACGCGCTAAATAAAAACTACAGAACGACTTAGAATAATTTCGACGCTCTTTTGCCTGCCGTTTGGCTCCTAAATGGAACGTGAGTTGCTGAGGGCAAAACATCGCAACAACATTAATGCACTTATATTAAAGGAGAAGATAATGGCAAATCCGGCGGAAAACGTAAACACGGAAACGCAGCAAAACCAAACGCCAGCCGATGCCGCGGCGATAGTCGTCCCGGTCATACAGGAACAGGTCACGTTTGATAAAAAGATTGTGGAAACCGGAAAAGTTCGTATCTCCAAACGAATCAGCCAGCACGAACAACTTATCGACGTGCCGTTTATGCGCGAGCAGGTAGATGTCGAGCGCGTTCCGATTAATCAGGTCGTCGATGCCGCGCCGCTGGTGCGGCAGGAAGGCGACACGATGATTATCCCGGTCGTCGAGGAACAGATTTTTTATCAAAAACGGCTCGTCCTGGTCGAAGAATTACGCGTCCGCAAACAAATCATCGAAGAACACAAGCCGCAGCAGGTTACTTTGCTGAAAGAGGAAGTGGAAATTAATCGTTCAGGCGAAAATGAAAACTTGAGTCGCGAAAAGGGTGTTTAAAAATTAAATCGCCGAAAAGGGGGAAATTTAAATGATACATACGGTAGTAGGTTTATTTGATAACAGAAGCAGCGCGGGCGCGGCGACGCAGGAATTAATCCAGAAAGGATTTCTGCGCGAAAACATCGACGTTTCAAACCGCAGAACGAGCGACGCCGAGACTTCGACGCAAATCGTCGTCACCGAAACGGGCGTCAGCGAAAGCATCGGCAATTTTTTCAATTCGTTGTTCGGCGGCGATAAAAAAACCGCGAGCAATTATGCCCGCGCCGCCACCGATGCCGACGCGATTATCACCGTCCAGGTCGATTCGCTGGAAAGAGCGCGCGAAGCCGCCGAAATTCTCGACCGTCACGGCGCGCTTGACGTTGACGGGCGCTCGTCGCAAGACAACCGGCAAAACCTGCAAAGCAGCCAACAAAATCTGCAATACAATCAACAATACAATCAGCAAAATTTAGTCGGCGCGCCCGGCACGCCGGAAACCGCGCCGAACACGGCTGATATTCAGACCGCGGCTAATATTCAGAACGAAACGGCGATTCCGGTTATCGAAGAACAGCTTCAGGTCGGCAAACAGATTGTTCAGCGCGAAGGCGCGCGCCTCAGAAGCCGCATCGTCGAAAAGCCGGTCGAAGCAAATCTGCGCCTGCGTGAAGAACACATTGTCGTCAATCGCCGTTTGGTTGACCGCGAAGTGACCGACGCCGATTTGACTAACTTCCGCGAGGGCGAACTGGTTATCACCGAACACGCCGAAATTCCCGTGGTCGGGAAACAGGCGCGGGTCGTCGAAGAAATCGTGATCGGCAAAAACGTGACCGAACACGTCGAAACGGTTCACGAAACCATCCGCCGCAACGAGGTCGAAGTCGAAGAAATCAATTCCGAGATTAATAATAGCGACGACATTAATATGCGCCGCGCAACAAGCTGAAATTTAACTTAGCGAATATGTAAAATACGATTCGCCTGAAAAACAAGGAGGGACGATTATGAAAGTTTTAGATATGGTAAGAATCATCAGGTACAGCGTCATTGTCTTAATTCTGGTTGCTATGACAGCCTTTCTGGTATATGCCCAGCCGAACACAAACGGGAACGCCAACGGCAGAGCCGACAGAGGCAACGATAACAGAACCGAGACGACCCGCGTCGTCGAACGCGATAATGATTTTGATTGGGGCTGGCTCGGACTGCTCGGCTTGCTGGGTTTGGCGGGTTTGATTCCCAAACGACGCAAAGTCGAAGTTCAGGAATTTCGAGATACGACTCCGCCGCCCGCCGCCAGATAAATCGCTCGTCAGGCTAACGATAAAAAGACAAAAACCGGAAGGATTTTCTAATTCTTCCGGTTTTTGCGCAGCTTACGCCAAAACTTTATAATTATAAAGTCGTGCTTTTTGCAAGCCGTGAATCTTTTGGAAGGAAAAACAGGACATAGTGAATCAATACAGCCGCGTAAAAAATCTGCTTTCAGCTTTATTCTTACTTTTTGCCTTAACCGCCGTCAGCCGGGCGCAGGAGAGCGCAAAAATCGCGACCGAAGCCGAAATCAAGGAAGACATCATTGCCAACGTCTGCAAAAACGACGAGCGGCTCGCAGCCGTCAAAAAATTGTTCGGAAAAATGGGCGCGACCGATGCCGACATCAAAGTCGAAAAAATAAAAAACGTCGAAAACGTAATCGTCACGAAAAAGGGCAAAACGGAAGAAACGGTTGTCGTCGGCGCGCATTACGATAAAGTCAGCGACGGCTGCGGCGCGATTGACAACTGGACGGGCATCGTTATTCTGGCAAATCTCTACCGCACGATAAAGGATTTCAGCACGCAAAAAACTTTTGTTTTCGCCGCTTTCGGTAAAGAAGAGCTTGGACTTCTGGGTTCAAAAGAGATGGCGGAAGCGATTCCGCAGGAAAAACGCGAGCAGTATTGCGCGATGGTCAATCTCGACAGCTTCGGTTTTACATACCCGCAGGCGATGACGAATATTTCCGATGCAAAGCTGATTAATCTGGCGAAAGAAACTTCCAAAGAAATGAAAATTCCCTTTGCCGAGGCGGTAATCGAAAATGCCAGTTCCGATTCGGCGTCTTTCCGGAGACAGAAAATTCCCGCCATTTCGATTCACGGTATGTCGGCAAACTGGCAGCAATTTCTGCACGGCTCGCGGGATAAAGTCGAAAACGTCAATACTCAAAGCGTTTACATCGGCTATCGCTACGCGCTGAATTACCTGGCGAAAATCGAGGCGAAAGGCTGCGCCGATTTCCGAAAGTAAGAGAACTGAAAAGTGAGAACGGCGAACTGCGAATGGCTTTATTTTAGTTCGCGGCTTTCAGTTCTCAGTTCTCACCTATTTACGCATCGAGTTTTGAATAAATGCTGCCGCGTCATCTCTCAGCTTCCGCAGAGAATTTTTTTCGATATACATCATATGCCCGGCTTCGTAATATGTGAAAGTGATATTTTGTCTTAACTGCGGGTCGAGATTCATCGCCGAAACCGTGTATTCGGCGGCGAAAAACGGCGTCGCCATATCGTAATAACCGTTGGCGAGCATCACTTTCATATACGGATTTTTCGACATTGCCGACTTGAGGCTCATCGAAGTATCGGTGTAGCCGTTGTTCACGTTCCAGTTCCAATTACCTACGCCGCCGCCCAGAATGTAATATTCCAAATCGGATTTGAAACCCAGCTCGCGCCGCACGTAATCGTTGAAAACCGAAGTGTAAGGCGGGCGAATGGCGTTCATACTCGGGTCGGTTTCGGCATTGTCGCCCGCCGCATCGCGGTCGATGCCGGTAAAACGACTGTCGAGCCGCCCGGTCGTGCGCCGCCGGTCGCGCAAAAGCTCTTTATTAAACTCGCCGAGGTCGACGCGAAAATTATTGCGCTCGACGAATTCCCTGCTCAAACCCGTAAACCCGCTGAATTTTTCCAAAAGGCTTGCGCGTTCCGCCGCGGAAAGACGCTCGATGCGCATCAGCGCCGGCAGGTATTCGTTCATCGCAAAATTTTCGGCTTCCTGCGCGATTTCCCTGATTGATTTCGCCTGCATCTGCGGCGAAAGCCGTTTGTGATACCAGGCGGTCGTCGCGTACGAAGGCAGAATCAGCACGAGCGGCAAATCGTTGTTTTCGGCAAAGCGAATCGTCTGGAAATTCATCACGGTCGAGACGAGCAGAATTCCGTTTAAGCCGATTCCGCGCTCGAAAAGATGATTCGACAAACCGGAAACGCGCGTCGTGCCGTAACTTTCGCCGACCAGAAAAAGCGGCGACGACCAGCGTTCGTATCGTCCCAGATACATTCGTATAAACTCGCCGACCGATTCGATGTCGCCGTTGACGCTGAAAAATTTACTCGCCAATTCCGGTTTTGTCGCTCGCGAATAACCCGTTCCGACCGTATCGACAAAAACCAAATCCGTTTCGGTCAGCCACGTCGCGTCGTTGTCTTCCATCTGATACGGCGCGGGCGGCATCAAGCCGTCGTCGAGCATTTTCACACGTTTCGGACCTAATGCGCCCATATGCAGCCAGACGGAAGCCGAGCCGGGACCGCCGTTAAAAGAAAACATCAGGGGGCGATTCGGCGGCGGATTTTCCAGCGTGTACGCCATAAAGAAAATCCGCGCTTCGGTTTCGCCCGTCTGCGCGTGGCGAATCGGCATATAGCCGGTCGTGACGTTGTAATTCAACGTGCGATTTCCTATTCTCGCCGTGTGTCTGGTGACGACGGGCGGCTCGTCGGCTTGCACCGCCGCCGGCGCGGGTTTCGGAGTTTCCGCCGGGCGCGGCGAAGCGTTCGGAACCTGAAAAAGAAAAAAGAAAGACAAAAAGATTGACGCCAGCATATTTTCTTCTATAAATTTAGATGGATTTTTGAAATCGGAAACTACGCGCTCCAGATTATCATAAAAAGTTTTGAATTTTGAATTTTGAATTGATGATTCGACGATTCAGGCAAAATTTAAAACTCATAATCCGAAATTCTTTTAAGGCTTATTCGGAAACAAAAAATCGCCGGCTGCGTTTATTAAATTAAGATATTTTAAAATTTAGACAAGCAGTAATTAAAAAATATACCGAAGGAAATAAAACTATGAAATTCGTCAAATTATTATTGCCGGCAGTCGCTTTAATGTCCGCCTTTTCAATTTATTCCAGTGCCCAGCAGGACGACGACACGATTCGCGTCGAAACGAATCTGGTGACTTTGAATATCGCCGTTACAGACCGCAACGGCAATTATGTCAGAGGGTTGCAGAAAAAAGATTTTCAGGTTTTAGACGATAATTTTCCGAAGGTCATCGACGAATTTTCGGCGGAAGAAGCGCCGGTCGTGTTCGGCATCGTTTACGATATGCATCCGACGACGAGCGAACGCTCGGCGAACGTTCTGGAATCGCTCCGAAAATTTACCAAAGAGCTGAAGCCGAAAGATAATTTCTTCGTCACGATTTTTAACGAGCGCGGCAGCTTGACGACGGATTTTGTGCCGACCAACGAGCAGCTTCAGACGAATCTGACCGACCTTAAACCGTCCACGCCGAATTCGCTTTACGACGCGATTTTTGCAGCTTCCGGTAAAATCCGCGAAAGAAAAAACGCGAAACAGGTTTTGCTGGTTCTGACCGACGGCGAAGACCATTCGAGCCATCACAGCCTGAAGGAATTGCGCCTGCATCTGCGGAGCGTGAACCTGCCGATTTATACAATCTCTTTTCACGACGAAAACAAGCGCCAGTGGGGTTATTCCGACATTTACCGCAATCAGAACCGGCAAACGCTCGGATTGACGGAAACCAACGAACTCAACGAGGCGGTGCTTGCCGAGTTAAGCAAAACGAGCGGCGGGCAAATCTTCCAGCGCGAGATTCAAAGTCGCCTTTTTATCTACGCCATCTGTAAAAAAATTCAGGCGGAAGTCGAAAATCAATACGTGCTCGGTTTTTACGCCGACGGTTTTGACGGCAAATGGCACAAGCTGAAAGTCCGCGTCGGCGGCGGAAAAGCCGGCAAGCTCAGACTTTCGAACCGGAGAGGTTATCAAAGCCCTTCCAAAAAAAGTAAGGGTTGAGCAGTGAGAATTGAAAACGTTTCCGATTTTGGAAAAAACAAACGAGGGCTGAAATTTTATATCCGTCCTTTGGCTTTTATAATGTTTGTTTTTTCGGTTATTAGTCCGGTCACAGTTCATTGCGCGGATTGGAGCCTGATTCAAAAGCCCGAAAATAAGAATCGGTTTCAAACCGATTCGCGCACGAAAAAAAAGAAAAAAAGGAAAGGAATCCCGAAACCGAAAGTGAATCAATCAAAACCGACTTCGATGTCGCCGGGCAATTGGGGCGCGACGGGCGTTAATTTTGTCGTCGAAGAAACGGGCGTGAAAATCGAATACGATTGCGCCGCGGGCGAGATAACGCAAAAAGTTGTGCTTGACGAGCAGGGCGGCTTTAGCGCGGACGGCGTTTATACGCGCCGTTATCCGGGCGCGCTGCGAGTCAAGTTTCTGCCCGAACCGCAGCCCGCCCGTTATGAAGGCAAAATTTCCGGCGATAAACTGACGCTCAAAGTTACCCTGACGCAAACCGGCGAAACGCTGGCGGAAGTCGTTTTGCAGCGCGACACGACGGGACGCATCCACAGATGTTATTAGAGTAATTTTCACTGAGAATGAGGAATGCGGAACGCGGAATTGCAGATTCAGCGTATCGAAATCATCGTTCATCGTTCCGCGTTCATCGTTTAATAACAATGCCCGCGTTTCTGCTTTTATTGCAAAAAAACCGGCAGTCGAAAGTTTCGACTGCCGGTTTTTTTTATTTGAGACGTTTATCCGAATAACTTAATTAATTATCCGCGATAAATATCACGTCGTCGCGGTCTTCCGAGAGGTTGATGACCTGGCTCGGATTGCCGAAGGTATAACGTTTAGCCGTCACCGTAAAGATGTAGGTCTGACCGGCTAAAAGGTTGTCGAAACGGAAGTGACCGAACGCATTGGTAATAGCCACGCGTCTTTGTCCGGTTTCCGTCGTGACCGATACGCTGGCGTTGGCGATGCCGTTTCCGGCGGCGTTTATCACTCTTCCGCTGGCTGAAACCTGCGCGGCGGTCGGACCGGCGAGAATGGTGATACTCGTCGTCGTCGTCTGTCCGTCGGGATTCGTGATGGTCAGCGTTTTCAAGCCGGGCGTTGCGCCGACAGTGTTCAAATTGACAGTCACCTGCGTCGGGCTGTTGTAAGTGACGCTGTTAACGGTCAGCGCTTCCGGCGCGAGCGGCGGCGCAATGCTCGCCGTAATGCGCGTAAACGGCAACGCGGGCGGAGCAAGGTCGGCGGGCGGATTATAAAATGCCGAACCGCCGGTCGAAACTCCGGTGACGACAATGTTGACCGACGGCTGTCCGGCGGCGGTCGAAGCCGGCGAAGGCGTCAGCACGGCGGGCGGCGGCGGCGCGAGCAATTTAGCGACTTGCACGCCGTAATTATTGGTCGAGCTGCAGTATTCCTGAATCGTCCACATCGTCATATCGTCTTTCGGGTCGAGACTGGTGAACGAATAATCGCCCCAGCGGCGCGGCGGACCCGGGTCTGACGGCGGATTGTAAGCCGTGCTGCTGGCGGTGTAGAGAGTGACCGCCTGAGTCGTTCCCAAAGCATCGCTGGAAAGTCGCCCGTTTGTCGCCGCGTCGGCGCGAAACGGAGTTCCGGCGGTGCTGAAACCGAAAGCGGCGTGTCCCTGACCGGAAACCATCACGGACGGAATCCAGTATTGGCGCGCCGCGGCGACGGTGGCGGCAGTGTCAAAGATTGTTCCCGACTGGTTAACGGTCGGCGTGCCCGCGCCGACAGGCACGACCAGTTCATACCAGCGCACGCCGTTGCGCCGCGCCGCGTTCGTTCCGGATGAAACTCCCGTCGCAAGAACCGCGATATTATGCGACGTCCACAATCTGCCGTTACGAATATGCGCGGCATAGAGACGATCGTCGAGCGCGTCCAGGTTTCCGTTCGTTCCGCCGGTGTCGCCGAGATGGTCGACCGTAATCGGGAAAGAAGTCGACGAAACCGTAATTAAAATGTCGGCGGAGATGGTCGGCGTTGCGCCCGGCGTGCTGACGCGGCGCATGACAAGCCTGCCGAAAGCGGCGTTGCTGACGCCGATGAAATAACCTTCGGTCGCCGCCGGGTCGTAGTTATCCACGCCGCGCGGCGCAAACATTCCTTCCGACGAGCCGTTCGGCAGCACGCCTCTAAACGGCGTCGTCACGACCGGACCGCCGCTCAGAACGGAGCTTTTTCTGATAATAAAAACAGAGCTGGCGACGAATGCGCCCGATGTCGCTCCGAACATATTACCGCCGATGTAAAGCGCATTGTTGTCTATGCCGAGTGACGGATAATCGAGAAAATCGTCGTTTGAAACGCCGAGACCGACCGTGTCCTGCTGGACGAAATAATACGTCCAAACCGTGCCGGCGGAGATAACGCCCGCGCTGGCGGCGTCGGAAACGGCGATTAAAATCCGGTTCGGTCGGTCGCCGATGCTCGACGCCGAGGTGCTCGGCACGTCGATAATCGTTAAGAACCAGCGACCTGACAAACGGTCGTAGCGCACGTTCGGGTCGCTCGTAAAATTCACGCCGCCCGGCGTATTCGGCGTCATCACCGACGCGAAGAAAACGTCCGAATCGGCGTTAATCACGCCGTCCGCCACGCCGGTCGTTTTGTTAAATGTTCTGACGCGTCCGTTGACGAAAACGACGAACTGCGTCGGACCGACCGCGCCCATCGTGTCGGGCGGAAACGCGCCCGTATCGGCGAGCGTCGCGCCGAGAAAATTCGTGCTGACCGGCTGCGGAGCCAAAGGAGCAACGTTCGAGCTGTCCATACTGCGTGACGGTTTCCGGTAAGGAAAACTCGCCCACGGCTTGGCTTCCGGGTCTTGCGTGCGCTCTTTGAGATGCTCGACTTCGCGCTCCGGCACTAACAGCGGTCTGGACGAAGGCGCGGCGACGAGCTGCGATGCCATAATCTCGTCGGTCGTCTTTGTAATACCGGCTTCGCCAGTCCACGGAACGCCGATTTCGTCGCCGTCGCTCGTGCGCTTGACGTTTGTTTTTTTAGTGCTTTTGCTTGCAACCGGCTTGGTGACCGAGCTTTTCGTCTTGCCGGAAATCTTGCGGGTTCCGGTCTGAGAAAAAGCCGGCAAGGTCGATGACGCCAGCAAAAAAGCGATTAAGCCGACGGTAAAGATTTGTTTTGGTAACAACAGAAGTTTGTGGATATTTATTAATTGATTCGACGCCAATATTTTTCTTTTGAGTAAACTCATACTAACTCCTCCAATGGAACAGGGAAATTCAATACATATCTTATGTTGTGGACGCAACATTAAATAAAGAAAGCAGTTTTTTTTAGGAATACGTGCCTTAAAACCTACGCTTTGGATATTAAAAGCGACCCTTGCAGATATTTCGTGGAAATAAAAGGCGGAAGAAAAACTACACTGCCGACAATTGTTTTCTGTGGACTGAAAATCAGTTAATTTAGAAATGCGATTTCGTGCGAGATGAAATAAATCTCGTCGGGCAATCGTTAATTCAAGATAATAACTGCCTGAAAGATAGAACTATTCGACTGTTTTGTCAAATATTATTAATGGAATTAACGCGCCAACCGACCGGCGCTTTTTCTTTTTCGGAGCCGCATCAGTCAATAACCGACAAAGTGCCGGTCGGTTGACCGGCGCGAAGGTGCGAATTCTTTTCGAAGAATATTTACTTCAAAAATAAAGAGCAGCTAAAAAGCTGCCCTTTATTTTACGCGCGCCCGAAGCGGTTCGAAATTTCTGCGGCTGATTATCTTTTATTAAAAAGGCATTCCGCCGGAAGGATTACAGGTTATTTCGACGACCGCGTATTTCTTTTTCAATTCGTCAAGCTCTTTTTGCTGATTTTCAAGAATCTCCTGATAGCCGGGCGGCGGATTTCCCCAACAGCCCTGAAGCCGGTAAAAACGAATTTCCCTGCCCTTGCCGTCCACTAATTTGCCGGCGCGGCAGCCGGCTTTTATTTTATCCAGCCGCTGCCTGACGGTTTCCCGCTCGATTTTGTTTCCCGCAGCCGTCTCGATTGGGGTCGCCGAAACAATCGTGTCGAGCTTTATATCCGGCGGCAGGCAGCCGTATTTCGACTGATTATTAACCTGCTTGGTCGCTTTGCGATTCATTTTGGTTTTGCTCTGCGCGGAGAGCGTCTGCGCGCTCCCGGCTATTAATATAAATATAAGTAAATAAAAACATTGTTTCATAGCTGCGCCTAATCTCCAATTAATCCTGTCGGCGAAGCATTTGATGCGAAAAATGCGCGAATGAGATTGAAATTTTCGGGCTAATGCTTTAGCATTAATCAGGAATCAAAAGCCTTGACCATATCTCCCACGGATATACTCTACAAATCACTAGCAAACGAAAAAATTTTGTTTTTTTATTCGGCGAAGTGCCCATAATTTTTAAGAGCAGGGCGAACGAGTGACCAAAAGTTAAAAACAATCAGTATATTAAGGCAATATTCGAAAATAAGATTGATTTTGCTTTCGTTTTGCTTTAGCATTTTTTAGCTACACACTTTTCCCAATTTTATAGTTTTTGAGCATACAATTATAAAAGACCTGTGCTTTGTTCAGAGCATATATTTCTGAAATTGTTTGCATAAGTTTTAGGAGAATACGATGAAAAAAATTGTAACCGTCAGGTTTACATTAATCGCCCTTAGTTTGCTCGCCGTAGCAGCTTTGTTTATTCCTTTCCACACCATTGCCCAAAGAACGATGGAGTTTTTTAACGACGACCCGGATACTCCCGGCTTTCTGAAAAAAGCCAAATCGCAGTTCAGCAAAGAAGAATTTATGGCGCGCCGCTCGGAGCAAATCGCTCTGTATCGCGGCATGAAAGACGGTAATCCGGAAGAGAACGTGAAAGCGCGCAATCAGGCGGTTGCGAAAATGCAGGAGCAGGAAGACGCGCTCCGAGCGAGACCCGCTTCGCCGCAAAACGACGCGCTGCTGGCGGCGTGGACGCCGATTGGTCCGAACCCGATTCCGAACGGTCAGACAACCGGCATCAGTACTCCGGTTTCCGGGCGCGTCACGGCAATCGACGTTCACCCGACCAATCCTAACATCGTCTACATCGGTACGGCACAGGGCGGCGTTTACCGCTCGCTCGACGGCGGCGTAAACTGGACGCCGATTCTCGACAACGCGCTGAGCCTGGCAATCGGCGCGGTGCGAATTGCGCCTTCGCAGCCTGACACGGTGTACGTCGGTACGGGCGAGCCGAACTTTTGCTCCGATTGCTATTTCGGCGTCGGCGTTTACCGCATCGACAACGCCAGCACCGCTCCGACTCTTGCTGGTCCGTTCGTGCAAAGCACGACCAGCCCGGATGTTTTCACCGGGCGCGGCGTCAGTGAAATCGTCGTTCACCCGACGAATCCCGATATTATTTTCGTCTCGACGACTTCCGCCGCCGCCGGTATTAACGGCGGCGCGGGCGTTCCGAATCCGACGGCGGTTCCCGAGCTTGGCGTTTACCGTTCGACGACCGGAACGACGACTCCGGTTTTCCAGCGCATCGGTCCGCTGGCTGCCCCGAACCTTAATTTCAACGTCCGCGATATAGAAATCGACCCGCTTAATCCTGATTTTTTGGTTGCCAATCTGGTGGCGAACGGCGGCGGCATTTACGTTTCAACCAACGCGCTGGCGGCGACACCGACCTTTGTTAACCGCGTGTCGTTTTCCGGTCAGACATCGATCAGCGGTCTGACGGCGGAATTTGCCATCCAGCACACGGTCGGCGCTCCGAACCCGACGGTTTACGTCGCAACCGGCAACGGCGGCGGCAGAGTTTTAAAATCTACCGACGGCGGCTTAACCTTCCCGCAGCAGATTGACAACGATTTCTGTACGCCGCAATGTTTCTACGACATTGCCGTTAACGTCGATCCGACCGACCCAAACCGCGTTTATCTGGGCGGCTCGCCGACTTTGATATTCGGCATTTCGACCACCGGCGGCACGGCTTTTACGCCCAGCGAACTAGGTCTGCACGCCGACTCACACGCGATTGCGGTTTCCAAATCCAGTCCTAACGTCGTCTACTTCGGCAGCGACGGCGGCGTGTATCGCTCGGACACTTCCGGCGCCGCTTGGACGCCGATGAACACCGCCGGTCTGCTGGCGACGCAGTTTATCGGCATCGACACGCACCCGACCGACCCGAACATCACTATCGGCGGAACGCAGGACAACGGTACGAATCGTTATACGTCTGCGGGAACGTGGATACGCACCGACTTCGGCGACGGCGGTTACGCGGTGATTGACCAGAGTTCGTCGAACAACGTGACCTACAACCAGTATCACACCTATTTCAACGCCAGTAACCTGACCGGCTACGCCTACTCGAACAACGGCGCGGCGCTCGAAGGCACCTGGACGCGGCGCGGCTGCAGCCCGTCGCTTCCCCAAAACGGCATTACCTGCACGGCGACGATTAACTTTTACGCGCCGCTCGAACGCGGACCGAGCGTGGCGGGCAGCAACGGCAATACGGTTTACTACGGCGCCGACCGTCTCTACCGGACGATTGATACCGGCGTCAACAACACGACGGAAAGCCAGATTTTCACGTCGCCCATCAGCGCCATCGGCATTTCGCCGCAAAACGACAACGTTCGCATTATCGGCTTGAACGACGGCAGAATCTTCGGCACGACGACCGGCGCGAATCCGCTGGTTGACTTCGACCCGTCGAACGCCGTTCCCGCCGCTTACATTTCGCGCGCCGTCATCAGCCCGACCGACCCGAACACGGCTTATGTGACGCTGAACGCTTTCAACGTGGCGCAGGTTTACCGCACCAACAATCTGAGCAGCTTTGCCGAACAGGGCTTGGTCGCTCCGACGTGGACGGTAATCAGCGGCGCGGGCACGGGCTTGCCGCTCGTTCCGGTCAACGCCTTTATCACCAACGGCTCGATTCTTTTTGTCGGAACGGACATCGGCGTTTACGCTTCGACCGACGGCGGCTCGAACTGGGTTCCTTACGGCACGGGCATGCCGCGCATTGCGACCTTCGATTTGGCGTTCTCGCCGGGCGGACTGCTTCGCGCTGCGACGCACGGCAAAGGAATTTACCAGATTCCGGCGCTGGCTCCGAGCGCGGCGTCAGTCACCGTCGGCGGCAGAGTTTTGGCTAACGGGCGCGGCGTGCCTAACGCCACCGTGACCTACGCGGGCGAAACCGGCGAGCGCAAGAGCGCGCTGACCAACGCCTTCGGTTACTTCCGCTTCGAAGAAGTTCAGGCGGGTCAAACCTACGTCTTCAACGTCCTCTCCAAGCGCTACACCTTCGCGCCGCGAACCGTCGAAGTCAACGAGGAACTGACCGAGCTGAACTTTGAAGCCGAATAAGACAGTAGAAAACGATTCATTCGTTTTTGAATAGACAAAAAAGAAAGGCGAGAGTTTATTAAAACTTCTCGCCTTTCTTAAATGATGAACGCGGAACGATGAATTAGGAAATTGCAATTCATCGTTCCGCGTTCATCATTTCTCGTTCTTAACCGCGTTCGGTCGTGTTTTCCTTTTCCTCGTCCGTCAGCAATTCCTCGACCCGCGCGTACGAGCCGATGCTTTCGACCGGCAAATTATCAATCTCGCCGCCAGCCTGACCTTCCAAGCCCGCCGACGCCGTTTCCGACTCGGCGTTTCCCTGCGCCGCGCCCGCCGCTTCTTCATCGCGCGCGACATTTTCTCCGTTTTCTTCCTGGTTCATCTGTTTCTCCCTTTTGATTTATTAATCCGACTTTTTCCAAGATAACAGCAGACGCTTCGTTTCGCCAAAAATCCGCAGTTGTTCTTTAATACTGCCGCAAAGGCAGGTCGTCATCTCCAATACAGAAGTTTGTAAAGAAATAGACGTTGAAAAGAAACCGAGAGAATTAGTCGAAAAATAAATTCGGCGACGACAAGCATCGCCCGTTCAAAAAATAATCTAACGAACAACTTCGCTGACGACCTGACCGTTGATAATCGTTCCCGTGCAGTGCGTGGTGTATTCAAACGGGTCGCCGTCGTACATTGCGAGGTCGCCGTCCTTGCCGACGGCGAGCGAGCCGACGCGGTTTTCGATGCCGAGAATTCGCGCGGCGTCAATCGTTATCGTTGCCAGCGCGTCACGCTGCGAGAGACCGTTTGCCGCCGCTAAGCCGGCTTCGAACAGGACGATGCGCGTTTTCGGGACGTAGGTTTCGTAGCCGCTCTGGAGGGCGACGGTGATGCCCGCCTGTTTTAATTTCGACGCGGTTTCCATCGAGAGGCTTTCCAGCTCGCCGCCGGCGCGGTACATAGTCGGGTGAATGATGACGGGAAAGCCGGAAGCCTTGATTTCGTTGATGAGCAGATGCGCTTCGCTCGCGCCGTCGAGAATGATGCGCAGGTTGAATTCTTTGGCAATGCGCAGCGCGGTCATAATGTCCTGCGCGCGCTGTGCCGTGACCAGAAGCGGAATTTCGCGCCTGGCGACTCTCGCCATCATCTCGGTTTTCAAATCGCGCGGCTCGCCTTTGTAATTTCCCGCCTTGATAAGCTCGGCGCGGAGCATCGACGCCTGTTTGGCGCGCGTTCCGGGCGAGCGTCCCTGACCGGCGAGGCTGGCGTCGCCGATGGTCACGGCAATCATCGCCGTCGGCGTAATCACGACCTCGTCAACCGTTTTGCCGAAGGTTTTGACAATCATCGTTTGACCGGAAACGAGCGCGGCGGGCGCGTGCCCGGTGTGCAATGTGGTGACGCCGAAGCCGCGAACCCATTCGATAAGTTTTTCTTCCGCGTTGTAAGCGTCAAAAGCGCGGAGGTCGGGCTGAATCGGACTTGAGGCGTCAATCTGCATCTGGTCGTGCGGCTGGTTCAGATAACCGGCGAGACCGATGACGGAATGCGCGTCAATCAATCCGGGCGTGACGACTTTGGCGGAGACGGTTTTATAGTTTTGGGGAATCCTGACCTGATTTGCCGCGCCGACGGCTTCGATTTTGCCGTTGGCGCCGATTAAAACGACGCCGTTCGTAATCGACTCGCCCGCCATCGTCCAGACGGTTTCGCCTCTGACGGCAATCTGCGCCGAAACAGTGAACAGTGAACAGTGAACAGTGAACAGTGTCAGACAAATTAAAATTAAACCTTTCGTTTTTCGTTTTTCGTTTTTCACTAGTTTCCTCCCTCGACATCGCCGTCAAAGCAATCAATGTGAACCGCGCGGTCGGTCGTCGCGCCGTAGCCGCCGGTGGCAATCAGATAATCTTTCGCGTCCGTGCGGTCGAAAACTTTTTTGCCGTCGACCCAGGTTTCGAGAACGTGCGTGTAAACGCTCAGCGGGTCGCCGGAAAGAACGATAAAATCGGCGTCTTTGCCGGTTTCGAGCGAGCCGATTCGTTTGTCCAAATCGAGCATCAGCGCGCCCGCCATCGTCATCCCGTAAAGCGCTTTTTCGCGCGACATCCCGTTGCGTACGGCGAGTCCGGCGGAGCGTAAGAATAAACGCGAATCGGTGATGTAATCGTCCGTGTGAAAACCTGTTAAAGCGCCCGCTTTTTCCAGCGCCGCGCCGTTGGTCATCGAAACGTCCATCGTTTCGAGCTTTCCGCCGGGCGCTTCAATCATAATTATCGACGCCGGAACTTTCGCCTTGGCGATTTCGTCCGCGATTTTCCACGCTTCGGAAACGTGTTGCAGCACGACGCGAAAACCGAATTCTTTGGACAGGCGAATCGCGGTCAAAACGTCGTCGTGACGATGCGTGTGAAAATGCACGACGCGTTTGCCGTCGAGAACTTCGACGAAGGCTTCCATCACCAAATCGCGGTTCGGCATTTTCGATTTATCGCTGCCGGCTTTGCGGATTTTCTCGCGGTATTCCTGCGCTTTGACTAACTGCTCGCGCATCATAGCGGCGGATTTGGCGCGCGTGCCGGGAAAATTTCCGGGCGTCGTGCGAATCGGGTTCGTGCCGTTGGCGAATTTCATTCCGCCCGCGATGCGCCCGTCTTCGGTCATAATCAGCAAATCGTCGATAATGTTGCCGTCGCGGAGTTTCAGATAAAGCGTCTGACCGCTGTTCAGATGTCCCGAGCCGGGCATTACGTTGACGGTCGTAATGCCGCCGGATTGAGCGCGCTGAAGGCTCGAAGCCCGCGCGTTGAGCGAATCGAGCAGGCGCACGTCCGGCTGAATGGGACCTGAACCGTCCGCGCCCGCGCCTTCGCCGATGTGACTGTGCGTGTCAATCAAGCCGGGCATAATGACTTTGCCCTGCAAGTCGATAATCTGAACATTCGACGCCAGACGAACCGTGCGCGCGTCGCCGACCGCCGTGATTTTCCCGTTTTGAACCAGCAGAATTCCCTGCTCAATCGGCTGCCCGACAATCGGAATTATCCGCGCATTGATAAAAGCCACCGGCTTTTCCTGCCCGCAAACCGAGCAAACAAACAGAAAAATACCGGCAAAACAAACTAATATTTTTTTCATTAAATATTTCCCCAAGCTTTTAGAAGAATCAGGATGTGCAAAGTTAAATTGCAACGAAACCGGGCGCGTGTCAAGCGAAACAGCCAGTTTACGAATTACGAATTAATAATTGTTGACCTTTGACCTTTGACCTTTGATTTTGCTCAATCTGCAAAGGTCGAAACTCAAAGGTCAACAATCTTTTCCTTAAATTCTTAATTTTAATTTTTAATTCTTAATTGTTTCGCCGGCGGGTAAAGTGACTAAAAAGCAGGTTCCGCCGCTGCCGTTCGATTCGACCTCGATTTTTCCGTTGTGCGCCGTGACGATGCCGTAACAGACGGCTAAGCCCAAGCCGGTTCCTTCGCCGGTCGGCTTGGTCGAAAAAAACGGGTCGAAAATCTTTTTCAGATTTTTTTCCTCGATGCCGTTGCCGCTGTCGTCGATGCGGACGGCAATCGAGCCGTCGCGGCGAAAAGTTTTTACGGAAAGCTCGCCGCCTTCCGGCATCGCGTCGCGCGCGTTGAGCAGGAGATTCAGAAAAACCTGTTCCAACTGGTCGCCGTCGGCGAAAACTTTCGGCAGATTTTCATTTAAATCGGTTTTCAGATGCAGATGCTGAAACGCTTTATCAAAGCTCGCCAGGCGCAGGCTGGTCTGCAAAATCGCGTTCACGTCAATCGAGCTTTTTGCCGCCGGACGCGCGCGCGCAAAATCCATCATATCGCGCGTCACCTGCGTGATGCGCGTGATTTGCGTCGAAATCAGCTTGAGTTTTTCCTTTGTTTCCGCGTCGAGATTTTCGCGTCTTTGCAGCATCTGAATCAAGGATGAAATCGAGGCGAGCGGGTTATTTACTTCGTGCGCGACGCCCGCCGCGAGCGTGCCCATCGCCGCGAGCTTTTCGGTGCGAATCAATTGCTCGTTGAGTTTTTGCAATTGCTCGATGTCGTCCGCCATTTTACGGCTCATCTCATTAAAAGATTCCGCCAGCAAACCGATTTCGTCGTTGCTGCGGCGCATATCGATTTCCGTTCCGTATTCGCCTTCGGTCACGCGCACCGCGGCGACCGTGATACGCTGAAGCGGGCGCGAAATCGTGCGGACAATCAACAAAACGAGCAAAAGATTCGGCACGAGCGCGGAAATGACGCTGAAAACCAGATATTTCCGCCACGCTTCAAAGCTCATACCGTCTTGAAACGACCACCAGACAATCGGGATTTGAAAGGCGATAAAACTGATTATCGCCACGGTCGCGATGCTGAGCGCGATTTTGTATGTAATCGGGAAAAGACGAAACTGGTCGAGCGCGGTTTGCAGCGAAAAAAGCTTGAAATTGGAAATCGCGTAAGCGTAAATCAAAACGCCGGGCAGCACGAACAGCGACGAAATCGGCAGAAAATCGTAACTGCCGAAATACGGCAGAACGATATTCGCCAGCGTCTTTAAAATGCCGGTCACGCCCAAAGCCCACAGAATCGCGCCGACCTGCTGACCTTTCTGCGTGCCGCGATATTTCCGGTATTTTCGCAGCAGAAGCCAGGCGCCGTAGGCAAAAACCGCGTAGACGTAAATTACGAAAGCGTAAGCCAGCGGCGCGAGTTCAATCTGGAATCTTCCTTCCGCAAAACCGACCCGGTGCCAGAGAAGTCCGAATGCCGCCGCCGGAATCAAAACCAACCCGGGCGCAAACAAAACGGCGGCTTTTTTGCGCGGTGTGCGCGCGTTTTCGGGAAAAACCCAGGCAAAGACGACGAGCGAGCATTGCATCAGCAGAGAAATAATAAAACTGGAAGCCGCCCACCAGCCGGCGGAAGTGTTTTCGTTGGGAAAATCCCAGAAAACCAAATCTTTAATTGTCCAGAGCGCGAGAAAAGCGATAAAAGCGGCAAACGTCTGATGCGCGCGGTTGCGCGGATTGGCGACAAAAACGTAAAAGCCGAGCAAAACCAGCAGAAAAAGCGCGAACAGATGAAACAGCGTCAGCATCAGCTAAATATTAATTGGTATTTGAAAAACGACCTAAGCCGATTGTTCGTTTATTAATTTCAAAGTTCGGAAAATGCCCAAACTGCAAAGCTATCTCGAAATGATATTTTCGAGATAGCTTCTAAATAAATGTATCGAAAAATAAAGGCTTCCTATGAAATTCTCAAGCCGAGAATCAGCGCCGTGATGATGCAGCTGATGCCGAGCGCAATCGGGAAAAAGTGTTTCTCTTCAATCGAATCGCCTCTTTTCAGCCAGCGATGAAGAATCGCAAACGACGGCAGCGCGACAGCGCCGACCGCCGCCGCAACCAGCGCGCCGACAAACGCGCCGATAACAAAAATAAATATGCCGCCCGCCGCGCCCGTAATGACGCCCCACAAGACGCCGATAAAAGGCATCGCCAGCAGCATCGACGTCCAGGAAGATTTTTCCAGTTCGACGACTATTTTGCCGACCAGTTTGCCCGAAAAATAACCGACGACCATACAGACGAAATTAACAAAAAGCAGCAGCGGGACAAGCCAGAAATCGTCCGAACTCGGCGTATTTTTAAAATTCTCGAAGACAATCCGGCTAAACAAGGCAAACGGCGGAAAAAGACCGAGCATCGCTCCGAAATACGCCAGCGCTTTTTCGGTGCCGAGCGGGTTTTTCATCAGTTCGGCTTCGAGCTGCTCGCGCTCGGTGCGAAACATCGTTTTTTCGCGCTCGATTTCGGCATTCGCCGCCAGAAGCGTGTTTAATCTTTGTTGGACAAGTTGGCTGCTGTCGCTATCATTGACCGGCTGGTTAAAGGAACAGAAATCGGCTTGGCGAGCGGCGGTTTGTGTTCTTTGGCGTTCCATACTACTTCTTTCTCCCCTTGTTTGACGGCAGAACCCTGACTGATTTGCGGGCTTTCGGCAAATAGATTTTCGATTGCGCGCCGAGTTTCGCCGTCATTTAAAAGTGTAGCAAACTCAAGCGCCGCGCGGCGAAGTTTTTCCGCTTCAAAAAAAGAAAATTTTGCCAGCAGCTGCAAAAAATCACGGCTCGCAAGCCTTTGATGAAATTCCAGCCGCAAACGGTTGCGCCGATGTAAACATTTTGCGCCGAGCTCTATGTTTTTATGATTGATGATTTTAAAAACTTCCCGCTCTTTTTCGCCGACCTCGTCGGTTTGCCCGGCTAAAGTCAATCCCGAATAACGCTCAATCACTTCGCGAAATTCAAAAACGGAAACGTTCGTCCGGCAGTTCAAAAGAATTTGCAGCATTCGTTTTTCGATTTCATCGAGCTTTCTCTGTAGCGCTGCATCCGATTCATCGAGCGTATCGAATTTCGAGACGGATGATTTTTTTGTAACGTTTGCGTTCAATAACCGCAAAGCGTAAGGAATCCAAACAACGACTGTAAGAAAAGATTTCAGCAGCGCGGTCAGAAAGGTCGATTTGTGACGACTCTGAAAAAAGAAATACACACCGAATGGTGCACCGCAGGAAAGATAAACTATAAAAATCTCGATGGCATTCATCACATTTAGAAAAAATGGCAAGGTTTATGCCAGCCGTTTCGCAAGTTTTTTCCGGCGGCGCGTTCCCTTAGAAAACGCTGAAATAATCGGGGTTTTCGACGTAATTTAAGGAACTTGTAACAGTTGTTTGACGTTATTCGTAATTTAGCAAAGCGCAAAAAAGAAATTTTCTGCTTTGCAGAATGCAAAAAGTTTTTCGGGCATCGTCTAACGAGTGGCACCATAATTGCTAACTAAGCGAGCGAGGGAATAAACAAAATCTTTCAAGGACTAATAAATTCAGGATTCATAAATAAAAAGAGGAAACAGCAATCATGACGACAAAAGGGAAAATAAAAGTAATTAAAAAAGGTACGCAGGTAGCACCCGCGCCCCAATCGGCGGAAATCGAGAAAAAATCTACTAAAGTAGCGGCACGCGAAATGGTTTCAAACGTTTCCAACTGGGTCACGGAATTTCAGCAGCGCAAGCGCGTCGAAACCCGAAGCGCGATCGAACAATTCTTTACGCAACAACCGCAGACGAACGGCGTGTAAATACTCAGGGCATTTATTTATTTGTCTTGAAAGTAATAAGCCCTTCGCAATAGGATACATTCTCCAACAAACTACTTGGGGGCAGTCACGATTGGCTGCCCCGTTTTATTTTCTAACGAACAAAAGCATTCGGCGTTGGAATATCGCCGTTCGCGCCGAACTGCAAACCGGCAAAGCCCTGCGTCGAGCGCAGCAGATACCAAATTCCCTCACTTGGACGAAACACCGCTAAATCTGCACGTCCGTCACCGTCGTAGTCAGCCGCGAGCCGTCCGGATTCAGGCGCACAATAGGAGCATTTATTAAAACTCCGTCGAGCTGGGAAAATTGACCGGCGACGATGATTTTCCCGTTTGATTGAAGCCCGATGGCATTTATGAAGACCGGACTTCCTTCTCCTCTGCTGAAAAAGGGCGGATTGAACGACGTATCCGGCGTGCCGTCCGTATTCGAGCGCGCCAAGCCGCGCCTGAGAAAGCCGCCGACAATTTCAAAATCGCCGCCTATCAGAACTTTTCCGTCCGGCTGCGTGACGACCGCTTGAATTGTGCCTGCGGGCTGCCGGTAAGCTCCGGCGTTAAAAGTCGGGTCAATCTCGCCCGCCGCTCTGACTGGTGTCAGGCTCAGCAAAAGCATTAAAACAAGCGTCGTTGCCATTGAAAAATAGTTTCGGAAGTCCGTTTTCAGGAACGCAAACATATTTTTTCCCATTTGCCGGGTTCGGTGAGCTGTGGATTTTATAATTTTTTATTGACGGTAATTATGTTATGAAAAGGCGAATATGCAAATAAATTTATCCTTGCAAAATAAATGCCCTTGTATCTGGCGAATATTTGGGCTAAATTAAATTCTTACCTGAAGTCATTCCAAAATTTTCCAACCCTTTTATGCTTGTCTAAGTTTTTGGACTGTTCGACTTCGGCGAATAAAATTTTCAATTTAAAAGGAGGTTTTGCCGAAAATGAAAGCATTTTCTACAGAAAACATTCGCAATCTGGCTGTCATTGGACACGGCGACGCGGGTAAAACTCAACTGGTCAGTTCCCTTTTGCAGGTTGCCGGAGCAACCAGCCGCTGGGGAAAGGTAGATGAAGGAACCACCGTCACCGATTACGACGAAGATTCCATCGAAAGAAAAGTCACGCTCAACAACAATCTCGCCTACCTCGAATACAAAGACACGAAAGTTAATTTAATCGATACGCCCGGCTACGCGGCATTTGTGGCGCACGCGCGTCCCGCGCTGCGCGTCGCCGACTGCGCGCTGGTCGTCGTCGACGGCGTCAACGGCATCGAGGTGCAAACCGAAAAAACGTGGTCTTACGCCAACGAGTTTCTGCTGCCGCGTTTTATGGTCATCAATAAAATGGACAAGGAACGCGCCGATTTCGGTCACGCGCTCGACACGGCGACGCAGAGCTTCGCGCGCTCGATTGTCCCGTTTACGCTGCCCATCGGACAGGAAGCGAATTTTCGCGGCGTGGTCGATGTCGTGCATATGAAGGCTTACGAGTTCGACGCGAGCGGCAAATCGAAGGAAATTCCGATTCCCGAAACCGGGCGCGACATCGTGGACAAAACCCGCGAGCGTTTAGTCGAGCTGGTCGCCGAATCGGACGACGCGCTGCTGGAAAAATATTTTGAAAACGGAACGCTGGATGACGAGGACGTGATTCCGAATCTGGCGAAAGCCATCGCCGCCAGCAAGCTGTGCCCGGTTTTCGCGGTTTCGTCAAACACTCTGGTCGGCTTGAGCTGCCTGCTCGACGCGATTGTCGAATACGCGCCGAACCCGGCGACGCACGAAGCCGAATACGGCTACGCCAACCCGGAACAGGACGGCGAGCGGATTACGCGAAAATATTCCAGCGACGAGCCGTTCAGCGCTTACGTTTTCCGCACGATTGCCGACCCGTTTGCCGGCAGAATCAACCTGATGAAAGTCGTTTCGGGCAAAGTCGCCTCGGACGCGACCGTCTTCAATTCGAGCCGCGACACCCAGGAACGACTCGGCGCGCTGCACGTTATTCAAGGGAAGAATCTCGACAAAGTGGGCGAAGCGCAAACCGGCGACATCATCGCGGTCGTGAAATTAAAAGAGACGCAGACCGGCGATACGCTGTGCGATAAAGCGGGCGTAATTGTTTACCCGAAAGTCGAATACCCGGAAGCCGCCATCGCTTTCGCCATCGAGCCGAAATCGCGCGCCGACGAAGACAAAATCTCTGCGGCGCTGCACAAGATTCTGGAAGAAGACCCGAGCCTGCATTTCGACCGCGACGCGCAGACGAAGGAATTCATCCTTTCCGGTTCCGGACAGCTTCATATCGAAACGGTCGTCGCGAAATTAAAAAATCGCTATCACGTCGAGGTCACGCTGCATCCGCCGAAAGTTCCTTATAAAGAAACTATCACGTCGCAGGTCGAAGTTCAGGGGCGGCATAAAAAACAATCCGGCGGGCGCGGTCAGTTCGGCGACTGCAAATGCATCTTCGAACCGCTGGAAAGAAGCGGCGGCTTCGAATTCGTCGATAAAATCTTCGGCGGCTCGATTCCGCAAAACTTCCGCCCGGCGATTGAAAAAGGAATCGTCGAAGCCGCGCAGAGCGGCTCGGTTGCCGGTTATCCTTTGGTCGATTTCAAAGTCACGCTGATCGACGGCAGCTATCACGCGGTCGACTCGGACGAGCATTCATTCCGCGCCGCCGGTCGCAAAGCTTTCCGCAACGCGATGGAAAAAGCCAAGCCGACTTTGCTCGAACCTGTTATGGATGTCGAGGTTTTCTGCCCGATGGAAGTTTCCGGCGACATTATGGGCGATTTAAACTCGCGCCGCGGCAGAGTTCAGGGAATGGAAACGCGCGGCAAACAGCAGGTCATTAAAGCGCAGGCTCCTTTATCGGAAATGCTCGATTATCAATCGAAGCTGAACTCGATGACGCAGGCGCGCGGCTCGTATCATATGCAGTTTTCGCATTACGACCCGCTGCCCGGCAACCTCGCCTCGAAAGTTATCGAACAGGCGCGCGCCGAAGGCAGAATCAGAACGCACGAAGAAGACGAATAGTTTTTAGCGCACCACTTAAAACGCGAAGCGCAGAATGCCGGATGAAGAATTTCATCCGGCATTCTGCGCTTCGCGTTTTGAATTTATAAATTTATTGCCGAAAACCGCAACTTCCGATATACTTCGCCTAAACTTTATCAGGATTGCTCTAATTTGATTTCCTGAAAGCTTCGAGGAATCTCGCAATGGGAAACGAATCTCTTTTGAAAAATCCCAAAACGGCTTTGCTGGCTTCCGGTTCGGTTTTGTTCGCCTCGGCGTTTCTTGACGTTTGCGCGGGCGGCGCGGCGTTTACTCTGCCTTTGCTGGCAAGCGCCGGATTCGGAATTCTGAAAGACGTTGCGCCGGAGTTTTTCGGCGCGTCGTTTCAGGAAACTTTTCTCAAAAGCGTCAGCCGCAAAGAGATTCTGCAAAACGGGGATTTACGCCGCGCCGTCGGAAAAGCGATTTTCGTCCTGATTCTCGACGAATCCCGAAACGAGCAATACGGAACTTTCCGCGAAATCATCAGAGATGTCGGAAAATCTTCGCTCAATCTCTGGGAAACTTACATCGACCGGAAATTCAAGCAGGAAAACGCCGCCGGTAATTCGACCGCGCAGGCTTTAGAGCGGATTTTACCCAACCGGCTCACGCCTTATTTCGCCAGACGCGAAACCGATTTGGATTCCGTCACTTCCCTTTCCGCCGAAGCCTGGGCAACCATCGTCAAAGAGCTATTCCAGACAAAAACTTATTATCCGAAACAGGAAACAGCTTTAAAAATCGGCGAAAGACTGCACCACGATTTCCCGAAAGCATTGCGAAAAGTCCTGGTTGACGATTTTTCGCGCGACGGCAAAGCATACGCCAGTATGCAGCTGCGAATTTCCGGCGAAATGCTCGCCTACATTCAGGAAATCAAAAAAGGAAACGACGAAATCAAAGCCGAAGTCGAGGCTCTGAGACAGGATTTAAATCAAAAATTGCCGCAATTTCCGCCCGTTCAAACAACCGGCGAAGTTTTCTGGCAGGAAGTTTCGGACGCTCAGACAAATCTAATCGAAATTCAAACCGAATCTCTCGAAGTTCAAAAAAATCAATTAATCGTTCAAACGGAAAGCGTCGAAATTCAAACGGAAAGCCTGGACGAGCACAAAAAGCAAACCGAGATTCTCAAACAAATTGCCGAATCCGGCGCTCTGACCCGCAAACAACAGGAAGAAATATTCAAAGGCTTGCATAAATCCTTCCCGCGCGTCCCGAATTTTTTCACCGGGCGCAAAAAGGTTCTGGAAGATTTGGAAAAAACCTTAGCCACTGAAAATCAAGCCTCATTCTACGGCACGCACGGCTTGGGGAAAACGCGCACCGCCATCGAATACGCGCTCCGAAACAGAGAAAAATACAGCTTTATCCTTTTCATCTCCGCCGCCAAAGGAAACTTCACCGGCAACGCCGCTTTCGCCGGCGCGGAAATCTCCGAAGAAATCGAAAAAGCAACTTCTCTCGAAGCCAAATTCAATTTATTCATCGAATATCTCCAAAATAATCCGAATTGGCTGATTATCGTCGATAACGTCGAAGACGTTCCCGAAGTCGTCGGCAAAATTCCGAGACATTTCGACGGAAAAGTTATCTACACTTCCAACCTGCCGGAAATAGAAAATGCTGCGCCTTTAGTCACTATCGAAGCAATGACGCCGGAAGAAGCCGAACTGACGCTTTCGCGCCGCAAGCTCGCTGATAATAAAGCAAAAATCGAAGACATTCCCGCCGCCGAGCGCGAAGCGATAACCAAAATCGTCGAAAAAATCGGAACATTGCCGATTGCCTTAAATCTGGCGGGCGCTTTTATACGAAGATACAAGATAAATTTCCGCGAATATTTAAAAGATTACAATGAATTTGAAGACACGACTTTCCAAAACTTCGACCTTGCGGATTACTACGGCGAAAATTTCATCAAAGGCTTAAACAAAGACGAACAAGCCGAATACAAAGGCATCGCCGGCGTTTTCCTGCTCTCGTATCAACGCATTATCCAACCGAAAGACGACACCGAAAGAGAAAAACTAATCAGCCAAACGCTCGAAGCCATTCTAAACATCAGCGTCTTCCTCGCGCCCGAAAAAGTTCCCGAAGAAATCTGGCTGAAAGGCTTAAAATTGCACGACGAAAATCTGGCAAAAGCGGCAAAAAATCCGTTATTCTGGCTCGAAGTCCGCAATCGTCTAACGCAAGCGGCGTTTTTTGTGAAAAATGGAGACGATAACACTTCGACAACGCATCGTTTGATTCAGGCAATTTTACAAAAACGCCTTCAAGGTGACGAAAAACGCCATTTTGCTAAAATTGCTGTTGATTCGATTAATTATTCATTTCCTGAACCTATTTTTGAAAATTGGAAAGAATGTAATCGCCTTCAAAAACACGCTGAAACCGCTTTGAATTACGCAGAAAATCTAGAAATAGAAACGGAAAACTCCGCCGCGCTTTATAATCAAATTGCTTATTATATAGATGATTTAGCGGAATATGAAAAAGCTGTCATTTTTTATCAAAAGGCTTTAAAAATTGATGAGAAAACTATTGGTAAAGTTCATCCTGATTATGCTACTAGTTTGAATAATTTAGCTTTAGTTTATAAATCACAAGGCAGATATGATGAAGCGATTGAATTATATCAACAAGCCATAGAAATTGATGAGAAAACTATTGGTAAAGTTCATCCTGCTTACGCTATTCGTTTGAATAATTTAGCTGGAGTTTATGAATTACAAGGCAGATACGACGAAGCGATTAAATTATATCAACAAGCCATAGAAATTGATGAGAAAACTATTGGTAAAGTTCATCCTGGTTACGCTATTGATTTGAATAATTTAGCTGGAGTTTATAAATCACAAGGCAGATACGACGAAGCGATTGAGTTATATCAACAAGCCATAGAAATTGATGAGAAAACTATTGGTAAAGTTCATCCTGATTACGCTATTCGTTTGAATAATTTAGCGGAAGTTTATCGTTTACAAGGCAAATATGATGTAGCAATTGAATTATATCAACAAGCCATAGAAATTGCCGAGAAAACTATTGGTAAAGTTCATCCTGCTTATGCTATTGATTTGAATAATTTAGCTTTAGTTTATCAATCACAAGGCAAATATGATGAAGCGGTTGAATTATATCAACAAGCTTTAGAAATAACGGGAAAAGCCGTTGGTAAAGTTCATCCTGCTTATGCTATTCGTTTGAATAATTTAGCTGGAGTTTATCAATTACAAGGCAGATATGATGAAGCGATTGAGTTATATCAACAAGCCATAGAAATTGATGAGAAAACTATTGGTAAAGTTCATCCTGCTTATGCTACTCGTTTGAATAATTTAGCTGGAGTTTATAAATCACAAGGCAGATACGACGAAGCGATTGAATTATATCAACAAGCCATAGAAATTGATGAGAAAACTATTGGTAAAGTTCATCCTGCTTACGCTATTCGTTTGAATAATTTAGCTGGAGTTTATGAATTACAAGGCAGATACGACG
>DASVRT010000007.1:0-17846 GCA_036388475.1 Pyrinomonadaceae bacterium
GAATTTTGAGTGTTGAATTCTGTAAATTCCATTCAACACTCAAAATTCAACACTCAAAACTTAAAACTTGTTTAGCTTAGATTTTCTGCCAGTTATTTGTCGCGCGCGCGGTCAGAACGAGTCCCAGGCTTGCCGTCCAGAGCACAAAAACCGTCAAAGTCCAGACATAAGGCAGCGAGAGCAGAATCGTAAAAAACAAAACGCCGAAAAGAAGCGCGACCGATTCGGAATGGCGTTTTTCGGGAATAATCAGTTTTTGCAGCCATTTGCCGGCGCTCATCTGCAACGAGACGCGCCCGAAAACATAAGCCAGCATCAGCATCAGAAAAACCATCAAGCCGGTAATCGTGCCGACATAACCGGGCAGAAATTTCAGACCGACTATCACGCCGACGGTGCTGACAACGCCCGCCAGTAAACCCAAACCGATGGTTTTCGCGGTCGAAAGCTGAAAACGGGCGACGGCGCGACCGACCGCGCCGGGCGCAATCGTCGTCAAGCCGAGCGAGACGATAAACCAGAACAAAGCCGACAAAAGCCGCTGCGCGAAAAACGTCCACGACCACTGCGGCGCAAAGATTTGCGAAGGATTCTGCATCATTTCGCGCAATTCGTCTTCGTAGCCCGCAAAGACGATGGTTTCCTTTTCCGCGTTGCGCATCGGCTCGGCGGAATCGTGTTTATACGCGCCGCCGAACGTAATCACGTCGCCGCCGATAGACGCGCCTTCTTTTTGATAAATCGAGCCGCCGATGGTCGCCACGTCGCCTTCGACGCGTCCTTCGACAATCACGTCGCCGCCGAATGCCAGCACGCCTTTCGCCTCGCCTTTGACGATGACCTTTTTGCCGAAAGAATAAATTTCCATATCTTTCGCGTCTTCGACGACCAGCGTATTTTCATCGACCAGCGAAATATTCGATTGGGCGTAGAGCGACATCGTGAAAAGAAACGCGCAAAAGAAGCCCGCGAAGATTTGGCGGAACGGAAGCTGAAAACCGGAGGGATTTTTAAAGGCTGCGGTATAAATCACTTTTTCACGTGCGATACGGACGATTGCCGGAGCCGCGAGAACGCAAACCACGAAACAATCCAAAACCCGACTAAAAACGCGACGACCAGCGCTGCGCTGACGATTGTCTGATTAGCCAGCGAACGCAGGATGACCACGACGCCGAAAGCGACGTCATAGGCGAGATGCGCGACAAAAACGGCGAGCGCCATAATCTGTTCCAAGACCGCGCCGGACGCCGCAAAAACCGTTTTCGCTTCCGCGCCGAGTCCGACCAGTGCAATCAAACCGAGCGAAGCGCACAGAAAAACCGCTCGCTTTCGTTCTTCGCGATTGCGCAAGCCGGTGACGTGGCTTTCGGCGCGCGTCGCCACGACTTTGGCGAAATTTGCGGGAATTTCAATGTCGGAAGGCTTTTCTTCCAGTAAAAAATCCAGCGCGCGGAGAAGCTTTTTCTGTTCGTTCAGCTCCGTGCGGCACGCTTGGCAAGCCGCCAGATGCTGCTCCAGAACAAGCTCCTGATGCGGGGAAAGCTCGCCGTCAACATAAACGGCGATGTCCGCGCGCGGGCAGGTTTGTTCGATTTTACCGGCTTGCTCTTTCATTTTTATAGCAATCAGCAGTCAGCGATTTCTATTTCAAAAATTTAATCGCCAAAGGATATTCCCAAAATTCGCCGTTATTAGCTTTAACGGCGCCGATAATCGGGAAAACGATTCCGATAATGCCCAGAATCGGAAGCAGTAAAAATCCGATGAGCACAAACATCAGGATGATGCTGGCAAAAAGATAAATGCTCATCGAAATCATAAAATTCGTCACCATCTTGCCGTGCGCGTCGAGCGCCGGCATTTTTTCCTTCTGCGTTTGCCAGATGACGATTGGAACAACGATTCCGATTGGAAAAAAAATTAAGTTGGCAAGCTGCGACAGGTGCATAATAAGTCCCATCTGTCTTTGCTCCGGCGTTTGCAGCGACATATCAGGCTGATGCTGCATATTGTAGCTCATTCGTTTTTCTCCTTTTAACTTATTCCCGTAAAACCGCGCTCGATAAACATATCGCGCATCATCTCGCGCGCGCGGAACAGGCGATTTTTCACCGTTCCGAGCGGCAGGTTGGTAATCTCGGCGATTTCGTCGTAGCTCAAATCCTGCGAGTGACGCAGGACAATCAATTCGCGATAGCCCGCCGGCAGGCATTTGACGACCGTTTCGATTTCCGTGCGCCATTCGCTGCGCTCGCGTTCCTGTTCGGGCGAAAGCCGCTTGCTCTCAATCTGCAATTCGTAGCTGCCGTCCTTGTTTTCCGCTTCGAGGCTCTGCTGGTTGACCGAATTGCGCCGCAGATAATCAATCGCCGCGTTGTGCGCGATTTTGTAAAGCCAGGTCGAAAATTTATATTCCGAGCTGTAGCGCGCCATCGAATTATAAACTTTGATAAAAATCTCCTGCGTTACGTCGAGCGAAGCGTCGTAGTTGCCGAGCATTCGATACACGTAGGACGTAATCGGACGCTGGTAGCGGCGCACGAGTTCCTCGAAACCGTCTTCACGACCGGAAATCGCTTTCGCAATCAGTTCGCCGTCGGTTAAAGTGCGTAAATTTTCTAATGTTAGTGCGTTGGCTGTAATCATGACGCAAAGGTATTACGGAAACCCGAAATTTAAAGTTTCATAATAAGTAAAAAAGTGAAAAAGTGAAAAGGTTTAAAAGTGAAAAAGTGAAAAAGTCGCTTAAGCAATGCCAAGCCGCTCTTTCACCTTTCCACTTTTTCACTTTTTTACTTTTTTAATTCCAGGCGAATGTTGCTAAACCTGCCGGCGCAGCCAGCTCGTCAAAATTCAGGCTGCTGGCGGGAATATTCAAGCCGACGTCTTCGGGACGAAGAATTTTCAGAGTCGTTCCCAAAGCTTCGGCGGAAATTTCGCGCAGGCGATTAAAGTTGAAATGTTTTCCGACGACGAGAAGCTTTTCCAGCAGATTTCCGGTTTCCTCGATGGCGAAGCGGTCGCGGTAAAACATCAGCAGGCGATAAATTTCGTCATCGACTTCCGTCGCGCTGCACGTCACGGAACGCACGACGGTCGGCTCGCTGCCGCGTAGCAGAACTGCCGTAAAACCGTCCGCCTGCGAGCTGATGAGCAAAGAATCGCCTTGATTTCGGTTGTCAGTCAGCCATTTCGCTTCGCTGACGGCGCGCGGCAGAACCAGCCCGGCTTTCCAGCGCATCATTTCAAAAAGCGTTTCGTATTCGTCCAGAATGCTGAGCTTGACGGCGGTGGCAAAATAGCGCGGCTTGCCGCTCGCGTCCGGCGAAATTTTCTGCTGCGAGATGCGCAGGTCGCCCGCCGGCGCGCCGAAGCTGCGCTCGGCTTTCCAATCGAGAATTTCTTCGAGTTCCTGTTTCGAGGACGGCTGGTTGTCGAGCGTCAGAATCGCGGTGCGCGCCGTCGCGCTCGGCAATGAAATCGACCAGCGGCTTTGCTTGAGCAAACCGGCGTTATTGACCACTTCATTGAGAAAAACGATTAGTTCATTGGCGCTGCTGATATTTTCTTCAAGAAAATTCGGGTTCAGAAGATTTTCCGGCAGAATGACGGTCGCGGCTTGCCTGATGCCGTATTGACCTTTGCCGCGGCGCTCAAGCGCGAGCGCCGTCAGGCTGTCGCGTTCCAAGCCGATAGCGGCTTTCGGGTAATTTGGTTTGGTTAAGCTTCCTAACATTTTTTGTTTTATCAGTCGCCGAGCGTGCCGGCAGGATTCGGCGAGCCATCAAAAATAATTATTTAAAATCGGGATTGGGTAATTTATGAGCGCCGCCGCTCTCGGGCAAGCATTATCTGCCGCCGCTTAATACTCGTCATAACGTTTTCCCGAACTGTCTTCGCCTTCGGCGAGGCTTTTTACTTCAATCAAGCCCTGCCCGCCTTCGGTCGAAAAGGCGTCTTCGCCCTGTATTTCATTCCACTCCGCTTTTTCGGTTATCGGGTCAAACGGTTTTTCGCGCAGATATTTCGCCTCGACCAGTTCGTCAATCGACTGCGGCAGCTTTCCTTTATCGGCGGCATACTGGTCTATCGAGTTTTCTATCTGGCGAATATTTTCTTTGAGGACGGTTTCCTTGGCGTGCTGCACGCTGTATTGATACGTCGGCAAGGCAACCGAAATCAGAATAATCATGATAAACATCGCAATCATTAATTCAAGCAATGAAAATCCCTGACAATTTCGCGTTTTGCGTTTTGAATTTTGCATTTCTGCCTTACCAATCACTGTATTTCTCTCCATTTAACGCTTCGGCGTCGGAACTCGAACGCACGTCGAAAACATTAATGTCGTCCCAGGCGTCCGTGCCTTTTTCCTGATAAGACGAGCGTATGCGCCAATCCGACTTGCCCGTCATCGGGTCGATCGGAAGCTCGCGCAGGTAAACTTTTTTCACGTCCTTCGGCGCATCGTCAAAGACGATTGAATCTTTGTCGTTGAAGACGCCGCCGCCGGATTTGACGTTCAGACCGCGCGCCTTGACCTTGACGCCGTCGACCAAAGTTTCCAGCGTCGGCGGGTAACGGTCGATGTTTTCCGTGTCGAAAATCGTGCAATCGTCAATCACGACGCGGCTGCGCGGGTCGGTCGGAACGCTTTGCTGCTGGTCAATTGGATTTCCCGTCCTGACCGCACCCTGCGGGCACGCGCCGTAAGTGTCGCGTTTGAATTCGTCAATCGCCAGCCGGATTTCCCGCAGCGCTTCGCGAAGCTCCTGCTCTCGCTGCCGCTTCACGGCGTTTTGCGCCAGCGGCAGCGTCGCGAAAACCATAATTGCCAGAACCGTCAAAGTAATGATGAGTTCGAGCAGGGTAAAACCGCCGGAAAGTCGAGAGTCACGAGTCGAGAGTCGAGATTTTTTATTCTTCACCCAAAACATATTTTTCGACAGAAGAAGTGTTCCGACAAATTTTCGGACCCTTGACTCTCGACTCTCGGCTTTTGACTTCATATTAATACTTCAACTCGAAATTCTTTCCGTCTACGGTCAGAACATTCAGAATTTCCGTGTCCAGAGTGATTTGCGGCACGCCGGGCGTTAAGGCTTCGATTTCCACATAAGCCAGAATTCCCGAGCTCGATGCGTTCGTGTCTTTTTCCGACGAAAGCGAAACGCGCATCATACCGCCCATATTTACAAAAGGCACGACGCTGGTCTGAGCGGTTCCCGCGCCGAAAACGTCTCCGAATTGAACGCTGCGCACGGCGACTTTCGACGCGTCGAATTTCAAACCGAACACCGCGGAACGAAACGATGAAGCCGTCCTTATCAGCACTGCGACTTTCGTTTTTTCGCCCGCTTTCATTTCCGGCAAACTCGACAAAAGCTTCAACTCGGCTTTCGGCGCGCTCGGTTCGGGATTATTTTCCCTTTTCGGCGTGCTTGTTTCCGTCTTATTTTCCGGCGTGTCGGCAGTCGTATTTATCTTCAAGGTTTGCACGCTCGTATCAATCGGTCTCAAAATCGAAGGCACGCCGCGCGTTTCGACAATCGGATTTTCGGTTTTGTTTTCAGCCGTCACTTTGGCGTCGGTCGTCAAGGAATTTTGCGGCTGAGTCGTTTCCGTAGTCGTCGGCGTCGTGCTCGATTTGACGTATTGCGGCACTTCGACGACTTTCTGGTCGGGAAGCTGAACGTTCGCCGTATTTCCCTGCCGGCGCGCGTTGGCAAGCTGTTCCTCGCGCTCTTCCTGAACAATCATCGCTTCGAGCGAGCTGTTGGTCGGCGTCGCGATGCTTCCCGTCGGGCGTTCGACCTCGTCTTCCGGCAAAATCACCGGCGCGCGCAGAACACGCGGCGTGACGGCAATCACGATGTCGACCTGGCTGTCGTTTTTCGTCGGCGTGGAAAACAGTCTGCCGATAATCGGGATTAATCCCAGCAGCGGCAGTCCGGCTTTTCCGCGTTCTTCTCTGTTCTGGGCGACGCTCGCCAGCAGCAGCGTGCGGTTGTTCTGAATTCTCGCCGAGCCTTTGATTTCACGCTCGCCGAAAATCGGGTTGTCGTTAACGCCGACGCCCGCCAAATCTCTGGAAGTAATCGACATTTTTACCTGCACGTCCTGGTTCGGGAAAATCAGCGGTTCAAATTCCAGCGTCAGACCGGTTTGCTCGTAGGTGATAACGTCGGCGATTGTGCCGTTATTACCAACGTTATTTCCTGTATTTACATAGCTTGCGCTTTTCACCGGGACGCGCTGACCGATTTTGGCGGTCGATTTTTCGTTATTGAAAGCGTGAACCTGCGTCGAAGCCAGCAGCCTGGTATTGCTTTTTCGCTGGAAAGCGGAAAGCGTCGCCGACGGCAGCAAAAGCGCGGTCGCGGCACCAAGCGGACTCGCCAGTTTGATGGCGTTCGGAATAGAAGAAAAATTTCCGCCGCCGAAGATTGTGGTCGGCGTGGAAATGCCCAGATTGCTCAATTGGGTTTCGTTGCCGATTTGGTTTCCGAGCCGCAGCAAATCCGTTTTGGAAACTTCGTAAATATTGACGTCCATCACGACCTCGGCGCGGTCTTTATCGAGCGAACGGATTAATTTACCGATAATCTTGATGTTTTCTTCCGTGTCGCGAATCGTTAAACTGTTGGTCGCTTTGTCAATCAAAGGAATCGGCTGCGTTCTGCCGGGCTGCACCGGAATTGCCGCCTGCACGACTTTCGCCACTTCCGCCGGGTCGGCGTTTGCCAGATAAAACGTGCGCAGAACGAGCTGCTGAAATCGCTGCCGGTTGTTCTGGTTGGCGATTAGCACCGTGCGCGGTCCGACTCGCTGGAAAAATAAGCCTTCCTGCAAAAAGATGTAATCGAGCGCCCGCGCCGGAGTCACGTTGCGCAATTCGATTTTGACCTTGCGCTCGGCGTTAGCCCGAAACGTTTCGGTGTCGAAAAGAACGTTTAAATCCAGATGTTTCGCTAAATCTTTGATAAGCGACTGCAAATCAATGCCGGTCGGATGAATCACGTCAATCCATTTTTCCAGTTTCTGCGGCAGCGGGTCGGGCTGCGGCTGTTGGTAGCCGGTCGGAATAAGCTTGACGCCTGAATTCGTATTGCCCGCTTCCGTTTTGTTCGAATTATCTAATGCTTCCTGCAGGCGCAGCATTTTTTCCATCTGCGCTTTCGCCAGTTCGTTGACCGGGTCGTAGGCGTAAGCTCTGCGGTAAGCCAGGTAAGCGCCCGCATAATCTTTTTCGTCCGCCAGCGAATTGCCGCGCTTCATATACATCTGCGAAGCGTTAAACAAAGCTCGCGTGTAATGCAGTCGATACTCGGCGTTTTTGGGATTGTCGGCAACGGCTAAAGCGAATTCTTCAACTGCCTTGTCCCATTGCTCGGCGTCTTCGGCTTTCAAGCCCAGACCAAAATGTTTTTTGCCGTCGCCCATGGCTAAAATAGCCGTCGGCGAAAGCAGACAAAGCAACAAGACAAAACTTAGGCTGTAGCGAAAATAAGCAGGAATTTTCATAGTTTTAATCGGAAAAATTAATTTTCGTTTGTTAGATGCGACACGGATGCGTTATCGTCTCAAAATTTTACACGCGAATACTATTGCAAAGTTTCAAAAGTTTTCTCGCAAAATGCGGGCGATGGAAAAACTTATGACGTTAATTTTCAACTGATTGCGAAAAAAAAGCAACCGCCCTTTAATCAGGCGCCGGTTAATTACGATGAATCAGAATTTATCTGAATAAATCCTAAATAATCTTAATAAATCAGTGCCTTGGTTTTCTTTATCTGATTTCCTCGACGAAGGTGACGCGATTTATCTCGTAGAGTGTTGTCTGTCCGGCGTAAACTTTTTTCAGCGCCGAATCTCTCAGGCTCGCCAAGCCTTCTTTTTCCGCCCGGCGGCGAATTTCCGAGCCGGGACGCCGCTCGACAATCATTTCGCGAATCGGGTCGGACATATCCAGCAATTCGTGAATCGCCGTTCTGCCGCGATAGCCCGTATGATTGCAGGCGTCGCAGCCGACGCTCATAAAAATACGTTTCTCGGCGACCGCTTCGAGCGGCAAGCCGGAATCGCGCAATTCTTCCTCGCTCGGCTGGTAAGCGCGCTTGCAGGTCGCGCAAAGCTTTCTCACCAGGCGCTGCGCCAGAACGCAGTTCAGCGCGGAAACGAAATTGTACGGCTCGACGCCCATATTGATAAAGCGCCCGATAACGTCGATGACGTTGTTGGCGTGAACGGTCGTGAAAACGAGGTGCCCGGTCAGCGCCGACTGAATCGCAATCTGCGCCGTTTCTTCGTCGCGGATTTCGCCGACCATAATTTTATCGGGGTCGTGACGCAGGATAGAGCGCAGACCGCGCGCAAACGTCAAGCCTTTTTTCTCGTTGACCGGAATCTGCACGATGCCGTGAAGCTGGTATTCGACCGGGTCTTCAATCGTGATGATTTTATCCTCGTCGTTGCGAATTTCGTTTAAAGCGCCGTAAAGCGTCGTCGTTTTACCGGAGCCGGTCGGACCCGTCACCAAAACCATCCCGTAAGGCTCTTTGATATAAACGCGAAAATGTTTTAAATCGTCCTCGTTGAAGCCGACGACTTCGAGGCTCAGATTCTTGAATTCTTCCGAAATCTGCTCTTTGTCGAGAATACGAATAACCGCGTCTTCCCCGAAAACCGTCGGCATAATCGAAACGCGAAAGTCGACCGTGCGACCTTTGTAACGCACGCGAAATCTGCCGTCCTGCGGAATGCGGCGCTCGGCGATGTCCAGTTCCGACATCACCTTAATGCGCGAAATCAAAGTCTGGTGATAGGCGATGTCAATCGGGTCGACCTTTGCATACAGCGCGCCGTCGATGCGGAATTTAACCTGCACGTCGCGCTCGCGCGTCTCGATGTGAATATCGGAAGCGCGCGATTCCATCGCGTTGTAGATAATCGTATCGACCAATTTGATAATCGGCGACATATCCGAATCCGACGCGAGCCGGTCGAGGTCCAGAACTTCCTCGCCCTGGTCGGTTTCCTTGACGAGCGAGATTTTAAAAGTCGAGGCGGCTTCCTGCAAAACTCTCTGCGTCGCGTCGCCTTTTTTCAGGACGACTTCGATGGCGCCGAGCGTCGAGACATACGGCACGATGCGAACATTTAAGGCGTTTTCCAGTTCGTCCAGCTGCTCTAAATTTGTCGGGTCAGCCATCGCCACGTGCAGATTTCTGCCTTCTTTTCTGAGCGGCACGAAATGATTGCGCAGCATCATCTCGACCGGAATACTCGCCAGCGCCTCGTAATCAATCGGCGATTTTTTATCCGGCGGCAGCAAATCAATATACGGCAGGCGATAGCGCATCGCCAAAGCCTTCGCCGATTTGACTTCGGGCGGCTCGTTTTCCAGAATTCCCGAAACGTTAATCGTCGGGAGCGAGGTCGTCAATGTTGCTTCGTTGGTTGTATTGCTCATATTTTTTTTTACTGCGAAGACACAAGGGACACGAGGAAAATATTCAAAAATAAATCTTTGTGTGCTTTGTGCCTTTGTGTTTAAATTAACGTCTTCCGCCGAACGGTCCCGACGAGATTGATTGAATAATCGGCATATAAATCGCCAGCAGAATCGTAATGACGACGCCCGCCATAATCACCAGAATTATCGGTTCGAGCAGCGTCGTCAATTGTTCCAGCCGGACTTCGGTTTCGGCGTCGTAAAAGTTTGCCACTTCGTCGAGCATCTCGCGCAGGCTGCCCGATTTTTCGCCGATGCCAATCATATCGAGCGCGAGCTCCGGCAGCCAGTTCGCTTTGGTCAAGGCTTCGGTAAAGCCGCGACCTTCGCGAATCATCGGCAGAACGGCTTGACTGCGGCGGCGCAGCTCAAGATTCGTAATCGCTTCCGAGGCGATGTCCCACGAATCGGGAACGGTGATGCCGCCCGCCAGCAAGGTCGAAATCGAGCGCGCCAGCTGCGCCGTCGTCATCTGTTTTATCAGATTTCCCGCCAGCGGCAGGCGGAGCAGAAACGCGTGCAGGATGAGTTTTCCGCCCGGCGTTCGAAGCCAGAGATACGTCGCAAAAATAAAAATCAAAATCAAAGGCAGCAGCCACCAGAAATTGCCCGAGACAAAATTAGAGATTGCCATCACGACGAGCGTTATCGTCGGCAAACCTTTGTTGGCGCTGAGTCCCTTGAACAAATCCGACATTCGCGGCACGACGTAAATCGTCAGAAACATCACCATAAACGACGCCGCCAGTAGCAGGAACGCCGGATACGCCAGCGCGCCGCGCAGCTTGCGCGAAACGCCGACGCTTCGTTTCAGATAATCGACGTAGCGCGCCAGAACGTCGTCCAGCGCGCCGCTCCGTTCGCCCGCGAGCAAGGACGCGGTATAGATTTTCGGAAAAATTCCCTGCGCTTCAAAAGCCTCGGAAAGCGGAATGCCGCTTTTGATTTTCTCTTCCACGTCCATCAAAACCTCGCGCATCGCCGAAGATTGCGAGCGCGATTTGAGCAGGTTGATTGATTGCAGCACGGGAATTCCCGCTCGCAGCAAAGCCGAAAGCTGTTGATTGAAAAGCAGAAAATCGCCCGATTTGACGCGCGATTTTTTGCTGCCGCCAATGTGCAGAACGGCGGATAAACCCTGTTCGGCGTTCGAGACGGCGAAAACGCGAAAGCCCTCGCTTTCGAGCCGTGTTTTGGCTTCGGCGGGCGCGGTCGCTTCGATAATGCGCGTAATAATTTCGCCCGAAGGCGTTCCCAGACGACAGATGAATTCAGCCATATTAAATTTTTCGATTTGCGCGCTCAGCGATTTGCGATTGGGCGGAGATTGGCTTCGCGAAAATTTATTTTAAGTTTTATAAGATGAGTCAAAAAGGTAAAAGTTCGCCGCGAATTTCCGGGAAAATCTAATTTTCCTCAACAAATCGCCAATCGCTAATCTGAAATCGCAAATTACGTCGAGTATATCACGCTTTTTTCCCCAAAAAGGTTGCAAACTTTTCTTGACGGCGGAACAACGAAATTTCTTTTCATCACATCAAAAATTTATCTTGCTTTGTTTGGCAAACGTCACCTAAAATGAATTTAAAATTAGAGGAGATTTTATGGCTGTTAATGATTTTGTAGGAATCAGCCGTTTGCGCGGTTTTCCGTCCCGGATTTTTTTGTGCGCCGCACTTATTTTTTCCGCCGTGACGGCTTTTGCTCAAACGCCTCAACGAACTCCACCCGCGGGTGACGACGACGTAATTAAAGTTCCGACCGATTTGGTTACTTTGACCTTAACCGTCACCGACCAATACGGACGCTACGTTTCCGGCTTAAACAAAAACGCTTTTACCGTTTTCGACAACAATCAGGAACAGGAAATCACGTTTTTCAGCGACACGGACGCGCCGGTTTCCATCGGTATTCTGTTTGACATTTCCGGCTCGATGAGCGGCGATAAAATCGCGCGGGCGCGCAAAGCGCTCGAACGCTTTATCAACACCAGTCACCCGATGGACGAATATTTTCTGATTGCCTTTAACACGCGGGCGCAGCTTCTGCTCGACCGCACGCGCGACGGCGAGGCGGTTTTAAACAAGCTGACGCTCGTCCAGCCGAAAAACAACACCGCGCTTTACGACGCCTGTTATCTCGGCATCGACCGCGTCACGCGCGGCTCGCATCAGAAAAAAGCCCTTCTGATTATCAGCGACGGTCAGGACAACAGCTCGCGCTATAATTTCGGCGAGGTCAAGCGTTTGATGAAGGAAGCGGATGTGACGGTTTACGCGGTCGGGATTATCGACAGCGCGGACAGTTCCAGCGCGCTCGGGATGCAGGGTCAATCATTTCTGGACGAACTGGCGGGCGTGACGGGCGGAAAATCTTTCTACCCGCAGACGAATGTCGAAATGGACGAGATTTTCGAGCGCATCGCGCTCGAACTGCGTCATCAATACTCAATCGGCTACACGCCGAAAGATTTCGCGCTCGACGGAAAATGGCGCAAAGTAAAAGTTAAGGTCAAACCTCCGCGCGGTTTGCCGCGTCTAATAGTCCGCAGTCGTGAAGGCTATTATGCGACGCCGAATACGCCTGACAATTAGTTTACGAATTGGAATTTAAATGAAAAGAAAATCGACAAATATTTTTCTGCCTGTCTGCGGTTTGATTTTAACGGCGGCTTTCGCATTTTTTACTTATCCGAAAGCGCAGGCGCAAACCTCAAACACGCGCCCGACCGCCACGCCGACCAAAGCGCCGACGGTCAAACCGACAACTTCACCGGCGGAATCGCCGACGCCCGACCCCGACGACCCGAACGAAATCATCAAGGTTAAAACCGAGCTCGTCAACCTCAACGTCCGCATCGTCGACCGCAACAATCGCCCGATAAGCAACGTGCAGAAACGCGAAGTGAAAATCTTTGAAGATAACGTTTTGCAGGAGATTGACAGTTTTTCAAAGGCGGAAGTTCCGACCAATTACGCGCTGGTGATTGACAATTCCGGCTCCTTGCGCCACCAGCTCGAAAAGGTGATTGACGCCAGCAAAGTCATCGTCGGCACCAATCGCCCGGACGACGAAACAAGCGTCGTGCGCTTTGTCAGCCGCGAGAAAATCAGTATCGAGCAGCCTTTTACGTCAAACAAAGCCGACGTTATGGAAGCGCTCGACAATCTTTTTATCGAAGGCGGACAGACCGCCGTTATCGACGCGGTTTATCTGGCGGCGGAAGCGGTCGACCAATATGAAAAAACGCGTAATCCGAACGACAAGAAACGTCGCGCTTTGATTCTGGTTTCCGACGGCGAAGACCGCGACAGCTATTACAACGAGCAGCAGCTTTTCGAGCTTCTGCGCGAGGCGGACGTGCAGATTTACGCCATCGGATTTACGACCGATTTGAGCAAAGACGGCGGTTTTATCACAAAAAGCCCGAAAGCCAAATCCGAAGCATTTTTGCGCCGCCTGGCGGAGGAGACCGGCGGCAAGGCTTATTTTCCGCAGGCAATCACCGAACTGGACACCATCGCCAGAGACATCGCTTCGGAACTCAGAACGCAATATACCATCAGCTATTACCCGACCGGCGAGGAAGCCGACAGTCGTTTCCGAAACATCAAAGTCGTGGTCGAGGACGGACCGAACAAACAGAAAAGAATCGCCCTGACGCGCACGGGCAGAACTGCGGGCGGCAATGACCCGAACGCGAAACCGATTCTGCAAACGACGACTCAAGCGAAACCGAATAATCAGTAACTCTCGCCGTCGAATAATTAAAAATCGGATTTTCCAACGTTGGAAAATCCGATTTTTCTGCATAAAGACGATTATTTTTTCCGTCCGGAAGCAATTAATTTTCCCGACAATTTCGGGCAATGCCGGTTAATCGCTCCGCTGCTTTATCGCCGTCCGTAACTTTAACGGATTTCATTTTGTTTCCTATTTTTCGGGAACCGAGCCGGAAATCTTTTTGCGCGTGGTTTCGCCGGTTTCGATAACGGGAATTCCGTCGGCGACCTCCGCGTGCGGGCGCGGAATGATGTGCACCGCCGTGACCGTGCCGACGCGACGTGCCGCCGCCGCGCCGGCATCGACCGCCGCACGGACTGCGCCGACTTCGCCGCGCACGATTGCCGTCACCAGCCCGGCATCGACTTTTTCGTAGCCGACCAGACGGACGTTTGCCGCTTTGACCATCGCATCGGCGGCTTCAATCATCGCCACCAAACCCATACATTCGACCATTCCGAGTGCTTCCATAAACTTTTTAAAACGAAATCAGCGTTTACCTTCAACCGAATTTGCGTTAAAAGCGCGACCGCGCGCCGTAATTTTTATCTAATATACAACATCGCCAGCAAAATTCCGACAGCGAAAAGCGCTAAAACAAAAGCCGCGACGAGAAACCAGACGTTCGGCGCGTTTTCCGGTTCGTCCCAGATGACCTCGACCGTTTTTTTCTGCGCCGGAGTTCGCGCGCCTCTACGAAGCGCGGCGGCGGATTTTAATTTTGTTTCCGCCGGCAACGGAGATTTTTTTTCCGGTTTATCTTCAACCAGCGTCTCGGACGGCTTTCCAATCGGCGCATCGTAATTTTCGTCCGCGGCTGCCAGCGGCTGCGTTTCGGCTTTGTTTTCATCGAAAATCTCGTCGCGCGGCTCAGACGTATCAATTTCCGGCGCGATGGAAGAGCCGCAATTGTAGCAAAAAAGCGCCTGCGGGCGAACGGGCGCGCCGCAAGCGGAACAAACTGGATTTTCTACCGGATTTTCAGTCATTATCATGCAGATTAAACAATAGCGGCTACGGAGTGCGAATCGTGGTGGATAGCTCTTTTATCATCGCCGAAACTTCCGCCGGCGTTTTCGGAATAAATTTTCTGCCGCCGGTTTCTCTGGTCAGTTTATCGATAATTTTCGTCGAAACCTTTTCTTCCGAGATGCCGACGACGTAAACCTGAATCTGATTGTCTTTCAAAAACTTCAAAACCTCTTCGATTTTCGCTTTGTTCTGGCGGTCGTCGCCGTCGGTCAGCAGAATCAGAATTTTTCGCCGCGCCGTTTCATTGTTCGTCTTTTCGGCGAGATGGCGGGCGGCAAAATCGACCGCATCGAGAATCGACGTCAATCCGCCTTCGACATACATCTCGTCCGCTGCCGCGTGAAGCTCGTCCTTGCTGACCGTAAAATCCTGCAACAGCTTGATTTTATCGGAACTGACAAAGCGCACGAGAAAAGTTTCGTCATCCGCCTTGTTTCCCTCGACAATATCTTTCGTTATTTCGATAACGCGATCCATAATCAGCCGATACGAGCCGGAATTATCGACGACGATGCCGTAGCTGACCGGAACAACCGCCTTTTGCGTCGCTCCGCCCGTGGTTTTGTCCTGCGCGAAAGAATTTGCCGGCGATAAAACCAGAAGCAAAACGATTGCTGAAAAAAGTTTTTTCATTTAAAGAAATTTTCCTTAAGTTCTGGCAAAGATTTCTTTTTCTTCGCCCAAATCGCGCGCCGACGGCGTGATGATTGTTTTGGCGTTGACGTAAATTTTCGCGCCGTTTTCAATCGCTTTTCGCACGTCGTCTTCGCTGACGAAATCGAGCGCTTTCGGTTTCGCTCCGTTGGTCGACTCCTGCGGTTTTAATTCGTGAATAATCGTTTTGACCGGGCTTGCCGACTGCGGCGCGGCATCGGTTTGCGTTGCCGAACCGTTGGTCGGCGCGGGCGCTTCCGGCTTCGGCGTTTCCGCCAGCTTCTTCGATAAAAATTTATCGACGATCGCCGCGATTTCTTCACGCTTGACGCCGTGTCTCGGCTGCGTCGCGGGCTGCGAAATTGATGCCGGCTGACTTTGGATTGCCGGCTTGGGACTTTGAGCCGAAACGGGTTTCGTTTCAAAAGCCACGCGCTTGATGTCCATCAGGTGAATCGGCGAAACGTTGTCGGACGTCACGTTGCCGCCCCACGAGCCGCAGCCTAAAGTCATCGAAGGCGATAAATCGGTCGAAAAACCGATGGCGCCGTGCGTCGTCGGCGAATTTATAATGACGCGCGAGGCGGGCATCTGCTCGCCGTAGCGAATCGCGGCTTCGCGGTTCTGCGTGTGCATCCCGGCAGTGTGCCCCATTCCGCCGAATTTCAGAATCTCGTAACAGCGATTCGCGCCTTCCTCGATTCCGTCCACGACGAAAAACGCCAGCGTCGGCGAAAGCTTTTCGATTGACCAGGGAAAATCGCGCCCGACGCCGCCGCAGTCGGCAAGCAGACAGCGCGTGCCGCTCGGGACGGAAATGCCGGCTAAATTGGCGATGTATTCGGCGGATTTGCCGACGATTCCGGCGTTTAAGGTTCTCTGCGGCGTCAGCAGAATTTTCGCTACCGCATCGGCTTCCGTTTGATTCAGAAAATGTCCGCCCTGCAATTTGAACTGTTCGCGAACTTGGGAAACTAAAGGCGCATCGACGACGACCGCTTGCTCGGAAGCGCAAATCGTGCCGTTGTCGAAACAGGTTCCGGTCAGAATGTCGCCGACGGCTTTTTCGACGTTCGCCGTTCGCTCGATAAAGGACGGAACGTTTCCGGGTCCGACGCCGAACGCGGGCTTTCCCGAAGAATAAGCGGCGCGCACCAAGCCGATTCCGCCCGTCGCCAGGATAACGGCGGTTTGCTTATGCTTCATCAAACTTTCGGTGCCTTCGATGGTCGCGTTCGACAAACAATGGATGGCTTCGGCGGGCAAGCCTTCCTGCACGGCGACTTCGCGCAGCACGCGCGTCGTTTCGGCGATGCAGCGCGCGGCTGAAGGATGCGGCGAAAGCACAATCGTGTTTCTGGATTTGATGGCGATGATGATTTTAAAAATCGCGGTCGAGGTCGGATTGGTCGAAGGAATAATCGCCGCGACGACGCCGCGCGGGCTGGCGATTTCGACGACGCTTTCCGTTTCTCTGACGACGCCGACGGTTTTCAGACGGCGGAAATAATTCCACACGTCTTCCGCCGCAAAACGATTTTTTTCGCGTTTATCATCCGCTTTGCCGAAACCCGTCTCTTCGTGCGCCAATTGACCGAGCCGCGCCGCATCGCGCAATCCGGCGTTTGCCATCGCTTCGCAAATGCGGTCGATTTTCGCCTGGTCGAATCTGGCAACCGTCTGAAACGCACGATGCGCCGATTCCACGGCGTCACGCGCTTCCTGCTGCGAAATTAAATCCTTATCAGCCATAGCTTTATTTCAGATTTTCGATTTTCGATTTTCGATTGAAAAGGAAGTTTTTTTATTTTTCAGAATAAGCTGCGCTGAAATTTTCTCTTAACGTTTCGCTTACGGAAACAGGAGCTTTTGCAAAGCAAAATCCTTATCCAATCTAAAATCGCCAATCTAAAACCGAAAATTATTTATTTCTCGTCCGGCTTCTATCGTTTGCCGAAATCTCGCTGCCTGCTTCGCCTGAGCCGAGCTGCCCGCGACCGCCGCCGCCCTGCAAAGCTTTTTCATCGGGGCTGTAGCCGACGCCGTGCGGCAGAACTCTTTCGACTTCGCCGTGCGGGCGCGGGATGACGTGAACGCTAATCAGCTCGCCGACACGCCGCGCCGCCGCCGCGCCGGCGTCGGTCGCCGCTTTGACCGCGCCGACGTCGCCGCGCACAAAAATCGTCACGTAGCCTGCGCCGATGTATTCTTTTCCGATAAGTTGGACGTTTGCCGCTTTAACCATCGCGTCCGCAGCTTCGACCGCGCCGACGAAACCTTTGGTTTCGACCATTCCCAGTGCTTCAAGAGCCATTCTCTAATTTTCCTCGCTTAAAAATGATTTACTTTGCCGATTTTAATACAAGTGTCCGGTAAAGGCTAAACTATCACGCGTCTTTCGTATAATCAAGCACTCACGCGAAGGATAAAAAAGGATGAAACAATTGACATCAGCGCTTTATTAAAGATATATTTCAACTTTAAAAGCAGTTTTTGGATTGCTATCCGATAAGGGACACAAAAAATTACAATAAATGTCTTTAACACTCGGTGAAAAACTCCGGCAAGCCCGCGAGGCGCGCGGCATCAGTATAAGCGAAGTCGCGGAGCAGACGCGAATTTCCGCACTGTATCTGGAAGCCATCGAAAACAACGACTACCGGACGCTGCCGGGCGGAATTTTCAATAAAGGCTTTGTCAAATCTTTCGCCAAATTCGTCGGCGTCGATGAACACGAGGCTTTGCAGGATTACTCGCGGCTGCTCGCCGAGCAGGGCACCGATTCCGGCGACGACCCGAAAACCTATCGCCCCGAAGTTCTGACCGACGACTACTCGCGCTCTTCGATGCTGCCGACCCT
>DASVRT010000008.1:0-53093 GCA_036388475.1 Pyrinomonadaceae bacterium
CACCAACACCGGCGTCAAAGGCGCTTCGTTCGGCGGCTACGCCGTCAATCTCACCGGCGTCGAGCCGCGCCCGGCAGCGAATATCCGAATCAATCGCAACGGCTACACCGCGACTTTCAGCATTAATAAATTAACCAGATAGTTTTTGAGAAAAGCAAAAGCAGTTTCAAATTTCATCGATGAAATTTGAAACTGCTTTTTGTCTGTAATTGGATTGAAGGTTTTTATTATACCTTAAGAAAAGGGTTGGTCAGGTACATCAAAATAATCAGCAAAATAAAATACGGAATCAGAACCGCCGCGCCCGGATAATCTTTGGCGACGCGCTGTCCGAAGAAAAGGGCGGCGATTGAGGCGGCGCCGAGGACTGCGGCGTAAAATATCAGAACGGTCGAGCCTGAAATCAAAAAATATACAATCCCGGCGGCGCTCAAGATTCCGGTGGCTAATTCCATTAAGGTGATGGCGGCGAGCATCGGCGGAACCGTTCCGCGCAGGAAAGTTTTGGAAAAATGTCCGGTCAGCCATTCGAGATTGCCTTTCCAGTCGAAAACTTTGTCGAGTCCGGATTGAATAAAAAGGATGCTCACCAGCAGGGCGCTGAAAAGCGCGGGAAGATTTTTGCCCAGGTCTTCAAATTGCATTTTGTTTTTCTGTAAGAAGCAAGTTAGCTGAAACTGCCGCGAACTTTAGGAAGATTTGCCCGCGAAAAATGCGAAAGACGCGAAAAGGGAAAGCTATTAGAATTTCCGCTTTTTCGTTTGATTCGCGCCTTTCGCGGGCAAAGTTTTTCATAATCGGTATCTTCGATTAATTATTTTACTGCGCTCGCCGCTTTTGCGGTGTTCATCAATTCTTCAATCGCGTCGGCGTCTTTCGGCACTTTTGCCGTCAGGTTGACGTTGCCTTCTTCGGTGACTAAAACGTCGTCTTCGATGCGGATGCCGATGCCGCGATATTTGGCGGGCGCGTCCTTGTCATCCGGCGGAATGTAAAGTCCCGGCTCGACCGTCAGAACCATTCCCGGCGCGAACGGGCGCGAATTTTTCGCCTGCTGTTCGGTGAAATAACGCCCGGCGTCGTGAACGTCCATCCCGAGATAATGCCCGACGCCGTGCATATAATATTTCATAAACTTTTTCTTTTTGATGAGGTCTTTGGTTTTGCCTTTGAGCAGACCGAGTTTTTTCATTCCTTCCGTCAGAAGCTCGATTGAAAGCTCCTGTCGCTGCTTGATGGTGTTGCCTTTTTTCGTCGCTTCGACGCATTCGTTTTGCACGTCGAGAACGATGTCGTAAACTTCGCGCTGCGGTTTCGTGAAACGCCCGTTGACGGGAAACGTGCGCGTGATGTCCGACGCGTAGCCTTTATATTCCGCGCCCGCGTCAATCAAAATCAAATCGCCGTCCTGAAGCGGGCAGTTGTTTTCGACGTAATGCAGAATGCAGGCGTTAACGCCGCCGCCGATGATTGAATTGTACGCCACGCCGCTCGCGCCGTGATGCCGCATATAAGATTCCATCAGGGATTCGACCTGATATTCGTTCATTCCCGGTTTGACGCTCTGCATCGCCAGAATGTGCGCTTCGGCGGCGATAGTCGCGCTGGTCTGCATCAATTCGACTTCTTCCGGCGTTTTATGCAGCCGCATTTCGTGAATCAAGACGGTCGGGTCGATAATCGTGTGCGGCGGGTAAGCGGTTTTCAGACGGCGAAAACGCTGACCGGAAAGATACTGCAAAATAACCTGGTCGAGCTTGTTATCGACGCCGAAACGATAATAAAGCTTTTCGTGCCCGTCCAGCAGCTTCGGCAATTCCTGCTCGAATTTTTCAATCGGAAAAGCCTTGTCCGCGCCGTAATTTTTCAACGCGCCTTCCGTGCCTTCGCGCCTGCCGTACCAGGTTTCCATTTCCGGATTGCGCGGGCGGACAAAAAGCGTAAAGGGATTTTTCCGGTTCGACGGCGCGATGACGGCAATCGCGTCGGGTTCGGGAAATCCGGTCAGATATAAAAAATCGGAATCCTGCCGGAATTTGTGTTCCGTGTCGTAGCTGCGCGTCGTTTCGTGCGCCGCCGGAATAATGGCGATAGAATCTTTGCCGATTTGTTCGATAAAATTTTTTAATTGCGCTTTCATTTGTTTCTCCTCTTTTCCGAAATTGTAACGCAAATTCCGAAAAGCGGAAAATTCACCGCCGGGACACAAACGACACAAAGAAAGATTAGCCGCGAACAAACGCGAAAACGCGCGGACAGATAATTCTTTTTATCCTGTTTCTGTTTATCGAGCCGCGCCGCCGGCTTTGATTTTCCCGTGTGCTCTTTGTGTCCCGGCGGTGAACAATCAGGCAAAAAAAATAAAATTTACCGTTCCGTTTTTAAAAAGAATTGCTATAATCACGGCACTTCCATTTGAAACTTTTCCGAGACGGAGAAAATAATGAAAAAACTTTTCAGTTCAATCGCCTTAATCGCCGCTTTTGCGCTCGGCGCGCTTGCCGATGTTCGCTTGCCGGATACGCCGACGCCGAAACAATCGAAAAAAATCGAGACGCGCCTGCGCATCAGCATCAGCAACGATGCCAAAGAAGCTCGCCTCGTCATTCCGAAAAGCCGGATAAAACAGCTGCGCGCCGAGCTTGACCAGCTTGACGATTCCGAGACGACGACCGCGGCTTCGCTGAGTTTTTCAAAAACGCAGACCATCGTCAGCGGTTTGTTTCTGAGCCTGGCGTTTGTTTTCGGCGGCGTCTGGCTGGCGCGCTCGCGCGGTCAAAGCGACGCGAAAACGGGTAAAACTTTAGTCGTCGGCGCAGGCTTGTTTTTGACCGGAGCGATGGCGACGATTGCTTTCGCCAATGTCGGTCCGCCGCCGGAAACGCGCAACATTACCGGAAAATTATTTTCCAGTTCCGTGCACGCCTATAAACAGGCTTCGGGCAAAATCTATCTCGAAACTTCGGACGAAACCGGCGAAATCGAATTAATTGTGCCCGATGTAAAAACTCCAAACAGAACGGGCGGAGAAGAATAATACTGAAAAGTGAAAAGTGAATAATTAAAAACAAAACACTTTTCGCTTTTCACTTTTCACTTTCAGATTATGCAGGAAATTCAAAAAGCAAAATTTGAAATCGGTTCGGCGCAGATTTTCGCTTTCGCGTTTCTGGCGTTTTGCGCTTTTGGGGCGGCGGTCATCGGCAGCTTTCCGTTGCAGCTTTCGATTCTCACGATTTTTCTTTTCGCGGGCGTCCATAATTTTATGGAGTTTCGCTATTTTGTCGCGCGAATGCCCGCGCGCTGGGGAAAATCGCGAACGTTTTATGCGGTCGGCATCGGCGGCGTGGTCGTTCTGGCTTCCGTCTACCTTTCTGTTTATTTTTTATACGATAATTGGCTTTGGAGTTTGAAAAACGTGCAGACGCTGGTCGCCGTCTGGAACACGTTTCTGGTTTTGTGGCTCGGACTTCTTTTTTACCTGCGCGGGCGGCAGAAACCGAACACCGATTGGAGCCTGGCGTTTGCCATCGCGTTTCTGCTCGCGGCGCTGGCGTGGCTCGCGCCGCATTACTGGAGCTTGACGCTCGTCTATCTGCACCCGTTTATCGCGCTCTGGTTTGTGGAAAGACAAATCCGCCGCACGCGAAAGGAATGGCTCAGAGCCTATCATTTCTGTCTGGCTTCGATTCCGGTTTTTTTAATCGTTTTGTGGCTGGCGCTGGCAAATCAGACGAATCTGCCGGAAGAGACTTCGCTCGTGTCGCGCATCACGCAGCACGCCGGAAGCGAGATTCTGCCCGGTATTTCCTCGCATTTGCTCGTCGCGACGCACGTTTTTCTCGAAACGATTCATTATGCCGCGTGGATTCTGCTGATTCCGCTGGTCGATAAACGCGCCGTTCCGTGGAAATTAAAAGAAATTCCGCTCGCGGCAAATAAACAGGGCTTTCCGAAACTGGTGACGGCGATTTTAATCGCCGGCATCGGTCTGGTTTTCGTGTTGTGGTTAGGTTTTTCGATTGATTACGCGACGACCAGAGACGTTTATTTCGCCTTCGCCATCGCGCACGTGCTGGCTGAATTTCCGTTTCTGGTGAAGATGCTTTAAGAACGGAAAACGGATAATGTAAAACGGAAAGTGAAATCACGCTTTAAATTTTCCGCTTTCCTTCACCGATTTTCCGTTTTCCGTTTTCCGTTTTCCATTTCCGGTTTTTTTTCTGCAAGACTTTCAAATTGCCCGCGTTCCCAAAGTGTTATGAATAAAAAATTTCCGTTCGAGCAACTGCTTGCGTGTCTCAAACTACCAATTGATTGAAACACTTTCGGGAACAAAATCTACAAAATCCATTCGAGGTGAAGTTATGCGAAAAGTTTTCTTTTCAATCGTTTTTTGTTTGCTTTTAACGCTCGGCGCGAGTGCTCAACAGGTGACGCAGGGCGGGCTGGAAGCCGTCGGCAAAGACGGAAAATCTCTGGGCGCGTGTCCTTTGAAACACACCGACGTGAAAGCCGAAATTTCCGGTTTTCTCGCGCGCGTCAAAGTCACGCAGGAATTTGAAAATAATTTCAGCGATAAAATCGAAGCCGTTTATGTTTTTCCGCTGCCGCAAAACGCGGCGGTCGACGATATGACGATGCGCCTCGGCGAGCGCGTCGTGCGCGGAAAAATTATGAAGCGCGAGGAAGCCCGAGAAGTTTACGAAGCGGCGAAATCGAACGGGCAAATCGCCGGTCTTTTAGACCAGGAGCGCCCGAATATCTTCACCCAATCGGTCGCCAATATTCTGCCCGGCGAAAAAGTGATTATCGAAATCAGCTACGTCGAAACCCTGAAATATGAAGACGGGCAATACGAATTTGTCTTTCCGATGGTCGTCGGACCGCGTTATATTCCGGGCACTGCGACCGGACAGCAGGGCGGCGGTTTTTCGCCCGACACGGACAAAGTTCCCGACGCTTCGAAGATTACGCCGAACGCGGCAAAGGAACGCGCCGGACACGATATTTCGATTGAAGTCAGACTCGACGCCGGTGTTCCGTTTGAAAACGTCGCTTCAAAATCGCACCAAATCGAATCGAACCGGCTTTCCGCCGGCAGTTCTCTTATCCGGCTGAAAAACGAAAAAACGATTCCGAACAAAGATTTTATCTTGCGCTACGACGTCGCGGGCAAAAAAATCGAGGACGCGGTTTTGCTGCATCGAGCGGAAAAGGGCGGATATTTTACGTTGATTTTGCAGCCGCCGGATAATGTCCGACCGCAGGACGTGACGCCGAAAGAAATCGTTTTTGTGCTCGACACGAGCGGGTCGATGTCGGGTTTTCCGATTGAAAAAGCGAAAGAGTCGATGAAGCTCGCGCTTGACGGATTAAATCCGCAGGACACTTTTAATTTGATAACTTTTGCGGGCGACACGGCGGTTCTTTTCGACAAGCCCGTTCCGGCAACAGCGGAAAATCTGAGAAAAGCGCAAGCCTTTCTCGAATCACGGCAGGGCGGCGGCGGAACGGAAATGATGAAGGCAATCGTCGCTGCGCTTGAGCCTTCGGATTCGCAGCAGCACGTGCGCGTCGTCTGTTTTATGACGGACGGTTATGTCGGCAACGATAAGGAAATTATCGCGGAAATTCAGAAACACCGGAATGCGCGCGTGTTTTCATTCGGCATCGGCGGCTCGGTTAATCGTTTTCTGCTCGACAAAATGGCGGAAGAAGGACGCGGCGAAGTCGAATACGTGGCATTGAACGATGACGGCTCAGCCGCCGCGCGGCGTTTTTACGAGCGCCTGCGCAGCCCGCTTTTAACGGACATCTCGCTCGATTTCGGAAATCTGCCGGTCGCCGACGTTTATCCGAAACGCATCAACGACCTTTTCAGCGCGAAACCCGTCGTCGTTCACGGGCGCTTTACCAAAGCCGGAAGCGGCACGATTCGTCTGAAAGGAAAATCTTTCGGACGCGAAGTGGTCCGGGAAATTCCCGTCAATCTTCCCGAAAACGAACCTAATCACGACGTTCTGGCGACGCTCTGGGCGCGCACCAGAATCGACGATTTAACGTCGCAGGATTATACGAACAACAAACCCGAAATTAGAGAAACGATTACGAATTTAGGGCTTGAATATCGCCTGCTGACGCAGTTTACGTCGTTCGTCGCGGTCGAGGAAAGAATCGTCACCGACGGCGGGCAGCCGCGCAAAATCGAAGTTCCCGTCGAACTGCCGGACGGCGTCAGCCGCGAGGGCGTTTTCGGTGATTCCCAGCTAGAGACGACGGCGGACGCTTCAGTTATTCGTCTGAATCGAAGCGCGTATTTACGCCCTAGTCCGAGAAGCGCCAACGACCCCAGAAACACGGCGCCGAGCCTCCCCGCAAAAAAGGTAAAAAGAGAAGTTTCCAAAGGTTACAAAGAGTGGCAGGATAAAGACGTCGCATACATAGTCAGCGGCGAGGAAAAACAAGCGTTTGACCGGAAAGCCGCGGCGGAAATTATTAAAGCGGCGAGCTTGCCGAAACCCGAATATGCGCGCGCCGCCAAAGCCGTCAAAGCGACGGGCGTGATAAACGTTCAGGTCACGATTGACGCAAACGGCAGCGTCGTTGCGGCGAAAACCGACGGCAGCGGACATCCTTTGCTTCAGCAATCGGCGGTAAACGCGGCTAAAAACGCTAAATTCGCCGTCACGCAAGGCTCGCTGGAGATAGTTAAAATCACGGGCGTTCTCGTCTACAATTTTGCGAGCGAGGAAAATATAACCGTTTCGCCCGAGCTGCAAAACGTTCGGGTCGGAGTCAAGCCGAACAAGTTTCATTCGGCGGTCAAGGCTCTGGTCGAGCGTTTGAAAAACAATCAAGCGCCGGCGACGGCGGACGAAGCAAAATTCGTCAGAGACGGTAAAGCCGAAATCATCGTCCGTTTGCAAGACCTTAAACCGGAAACGATTGCGGCGCTGAAAGCGCTCGGTTTTGAAGCACTGGCGGAAATGCCTTCGGCAAAAGCCATTGTCGGGCGAATCGCGCCGGAAAAACTTTCGGCTCTGGCGGAGATTGAAGCGGTGACATTTATTTCGCCGCAAAATCGCTAAAAAAAAGGCAGAAGGCAAAAGGTAAAAGGCAGAAGTAAAGAATTAATTTTCTTCACCTTTGCCTTTTTACTTTTGCCTTCTGCCTTTCCTTTTTTTCTCTTTTCCTTTCAAATGTTTATATGAATCGTGCGGAAATGCTCAAGCGCATCGAAAGGCGCGAAAAGCCGTGGGACATTATCATTATCGGCGGCGGCGCGAGCGGCGTCGGCTGCGCGGTTGACGCGGCGGCGCGCGGTTACGACGTGCTGCTCGCGGAGCAGAGCGATTTCGGCAAGGGAACTTCGTCGCGCTCGACAAAATTAATTCACGGCGGCGTCCGCTATCTGGAACAGGGAAACATCTCGCTCGTGATGGAAGCGCTGAAAGAACGCGGAATTTTGCGGCGGAACGCGCCGCATCTGGTTCACGATTTGGCTTTCGTCGTGCCGAATTACGATTGGTGGGAAATGCCTTTCTACGGCGTCGGGCTGAAAATCTACGATTTGCTCGCCGCCAAATATCGTTTCGGAAAGTCGAAAATTTTATCGAAAAAAGAAATTTTAAAACGCCTGCCGACGATAAAAACCGAAGGCTTGCGCGGCGGCGTGATTTATTACGACGGGCAGTTTGACGACGCGCGGCTTTTGATAAATCTGGCGGCGACGGCGACGGAACAAAATGCGACCGTTTTAAACTACGCGCGCGTTTTCGGTTTGACGAAAGATGCGAAAGGCTTTATCGACGGCTTGAATTTTGTCGATGAAGAATCGGGACAGGTTTTTCAGGCGAAGGCAAAAGTCGTTATCAATGCGGCGGGCGCGTTTTGCGACGCGATTCGCCGGATGTCGGACGGTAATGTAAAACCTCTCATCTCGCCGAGCCAGGGAATTCATCTCGTTTTCCGGCGCGAGTTTCTGCCGGGCGAAAACGCGATTATGATTCCGCACACGATTGACGGCAGAATTCTGTTCGCCATTCCCTGGCACGGGCACACGCTGGTCGGGACGACCGATACGCCGGTTGAAAAAGCGGAATTGGAGCCGTCCGCGCTGGAAGCAGAAATCGAATTCGTTCTGGAAACCGCCGGCAAATATTTACATAAACCGCCGCAAAGAAAAGACGTTTTGAGCGTTTTTGCCGGCATTCGCCCGCTGGTTAAGACAAACGGGAACGCCAAAAATACGGCGACTCTTTCGCGCGACCACACGATTCAGATTGACGATTCCGGCTTGATAACCCTGACGGGCGGAAAATGGACGACCTACCGGCGAATGGCGGAAGACTGCGTCAATCAAGCCGCCGTTTTAGCCAAATTGCCGGAAAAAGACTGCGCGACGAAAGATTTAAAAATCCACGGTTTTATCGAAAACGCGGAACAATTCGGCGATTTGGCGGTTTACGGCGCGGACGCGGCAAAAATTCAAAAAATGATTGAAACGGATAAAAGTCCGGGCGAAAAACTGCACGCGGATTTGTTTTATACGCGTGCGGAAGTCGTCTGGTCAATCCGAAACGAAGCGGCGCGAACCGTCGAAGACATTTTGGCGCGGCGAACGCGAGCTTTGTTTTTAAACGCTCGCGCCGCAATCGAAATCGCGCCGCAAGTCGCCGAAATTATGGCGCACGAATTAGGCAAAGATAAAAGCTGGATTGAAAAACAAATCAGCGAATTTAACGAAACCGCGCAAAAATATTTAATACGATAAAAGATTAGCCGCAAAAGAACACGAAAAAGGCGCGAAAAAAGAAAGAAGAAAATTAGCCGCGACTAACACAAATAACACGAATAATTATTTATTGTTTTCATTCGTGACATTCGTGCTATTCGCGGCTAATTATTTTTATTCGAGCTTTTTCGTGTTCTTTCGCGGCTAAAAATTATCCGTTAAAAATAGCGCGCTGAATCGCGAAAAGCTGGTTGATGCCGATTTCCGCCAGCGCCAGCATCTGGTTCATCTGTTCGCCGGTAAACGGCTCGCGCTCAGCCGTGCCCTGAATCTCGATAAATTTTCCCGCGCCGGTGCAAACGATGTTCATATCGACTTCGGCGGTTGAATCTTCCGCGTAGCACAAATCCAGAATCGGCGTGCCTTCGACGATGCCGACGCTGACCGCCGCGACTTCGCTCAAAAGCGGCGAGGTTTTGATAACGCCGTGCGAAACGATTTTTTTGCAGGCGAGCGCCAGCGCGACATACGCTCCGGTAATCGAAGCGCAGCGCGTTCCGCCGTCGGCTAAAATCACGTCGCAGTCGACAAAAATCTGGCGCTCGCCGAGCTTTTTCGTGTCCACGACGGCGCGCAGGCTTCTGCCAATCAGCCTTTGAATTTCCTGCGTTCTGCCCGATGGACGCTGAGTTTCGCGATGCGTGCGGCTTTGCGTCGCGCGCGGCAGCATCGCGTATTCCGCCGTCACCCAGCCCGTTCCTTTATTGCGCAGAAACGGCGGCACGCGGTCTTCGACCGTCGCCGTGCAGATAACTTTCGTGTTGCCGACCTCGATTAACGCCGAGCCTTCCGCATAGGGCGAGATGTTCGGCGTGATACGCGTGTTTCGCAGTTGTTCGAGAGCGCGTTTGTCGATTCTTTCGTAATTCATAATAAGTAGAAAAGTGAAAAGTAAATAGTGAATAGTGAATAGTAAAGGAAAGACTCTTAAACTATTCGCTATTCACTAATTTGTCTTTCCCAAAAATTTCGATTGCTTCCAGCTTCGCGGGCTGAGTGCCGAGAAATCTTTCGGCGACGCGGGCAAAGCGTTCCGCCGCGTCCGTGACGTAAAAATGGTCGAGGTCGTCGCAAAGCCGCCGCTCACGATTATAATTGATTAAATCGCTATTGGCTAAATCCTTATCCCGTAAAAGTTTTGCCACTTCTTCGGCGGTCGCTTCGCCCGAATCCACCAGCATTACGCTCGCGCCGACGGTTTGCTGAATCACTTCGCGCAAAATCGGGTAATGCGTGCAGCCTAAAACCAGCGCGTTCGGCTTGAAGTCGATGATTTTTTGCAGATACTTGCGGGCGATTGAAAAAGTTTCCGCCTCGCGCGTCCAGTTCTCTTCCGCCAGCGGCACGAAAAGCGGGCAGGCGCTTTGCATAACTTCGACTTTACGGGAAGCCTGCCGGATGGAAGCGGCGTAAGCGTTGCTGGAAACGGTGGCTTCGGTGGCAATGACGGCGATTTTCGCGTTCGTATCGCCTTTGGTAATTTCAACCGCTTTGCGCGCGCCGGGACCGATGACGCCGACCACGTCGAGCCCGATTTTTTCGCGGATTTTCGGCAAAGCCAGCGCCGAAGCCGTGTTGCAGGCGACGACCAGAAGCTTGATGCCGCCCGCCGCCAGAAACTCGGAATTTTCGATGGCGTAGCGCTCGACCGTCGCCAGCGATTTCGTCCCGTAAGGCACGCGCGCCGTATCGCCGAGATAAACAAATCGTTCGTTCGGCAGCCGATTATGCAGCGCCCGGTAAACCGTTAAACCGCCGACGCCGCTGTCAAAAATTCCGATTGGTAGATTGTTTGTCAAAATAATTTATTAAAAGAAAATTTGCCTTGCTTGTAAGACTACAAAAAACGCTGTTTTTCAGCAACCAATCCGGCATTTTCCGCTGCCGAAGTTCGATTTTCGGAAAGAGTATCAGATTAGTTCATAAACGATACGAAGCAATAACCGGCAAGGAATGTTAGCTGAAATTTCGGGTTTTAAAAACTCTTTCATTTCAATTAATTACGCGGACTCAATAATGTTTTGGCACGCATTTTGCCGGTTTCAGGAGCAAGACGATGGGAAACAATTCAATTCCAATCGCTGAAAAAAGGATTGCCCTTTACATTTTAAAAAGGATTCGGAAGGCAGGGCAAAAAGAATAAGGAGGTTATCATGAAATTAAATATTTTGAAACGAACGGCGGCAATCGGGACTTTAGGTTTAATCGCCTTATTGGGAACCAGCGAAATCGCCAATGCCCAGACTTACAGAGACTATCGCAGAACTCAAAGGCAATACGAAAGACAGCAGCGACAATACGAAAGACAAGAACAGAGAGCCTATAATCAACGCTATCGCGTTTACAGCAACGGTAGATATTACCAGACCGACAATCGCGGCGCTGAACTGTTGCGGCAGGCGGTCAACCGGGGTTATCAGCAAGGCTATCGCGCCGGACAATCCGACCGCGGCTACAGACGCGGATACAATTACGGCACTTCGTCGCTGTATCGAAGCGGAAACTACGGTTATCAGAGCTATGTCGATTCGAGCCAGTACCGTTATTATTTCCAGCAGGGCTTCCAGCGCGGTTACGAAGACGGTTATTACAGCCGCAACCAGTATGGTTATAATTCCAACGGCGGTTTGAACATTTTAGGTTCGATTCTGTCGGGAATTCTTAACATTCAATCTTACTAGGAAGCTTGACCGATAATCAGTAAATTTTCGGAAAAGCGAAAGGCGACTATTAATTTAGCCGCCTTTCCTTTTTGCTTATAATTATCCGATTTTATTTTTGGACAAAGGAAAATTTATCTCATCGGCTAAATTTTTAGTCATTTAGCCGATGAGATAAATTTTCTTCGCTAATCTCTTTATCCAAAAACGAAAAGACCCGGAATGCCCACATATTCCGGGTCTTTTGCTGTTTTCTCGCGAAGGAGGAAAACAAGTTATCGAAGACCGTTTCCGGTTTCGACTTAACATAAAATATCTATTGACGATTGTTTTCCAGAAATTGAAAAAAAAATTGGTGGAGGCGGCGGGAATCGAACCCGCATCCAAAGGTTGCGACCTAGGGAATCTACACGTTTATTCAATTTGCTTAAGTTTCGCCCGTAAAAAGTCAGCAAACTGACAAAACCTTTTTACAGACTAGCCTGACTAACATTTCGCTCGCGTCCGCAGGCGGTGGACGCGCGCTAGCTTGAACTAAGTTATGCCTCAATCGGTCGCTTCAAGCTGACTTCCGTTGAGACACTTGTGGTTAGCTATTAACTAAGCAGCAAGAGCTAATTCTTGATTAGCATTTGTGTTTTGCTTGGTGGTTTAACGAGCTAACAAGCAAGCCCGACGTGCATCCAAAGATCTATACAAGCCCCTGTCGAAGCCTGTCGCCCCCAATAGTCAGGGAAAACTATTCTACAACATATTTGATGAAAAATTAAGCCGGCGGTTTGTCCGCCGCGTTTGCCTCGATGAATTCTTACCCGCCGAAAACTAAATGCCCAAGGAAATCATCGATTTTCTTTATCGTTTTCGTTTGCCGATTTTAATACCTTTCGCCTCATTTATCAGTATTTTCCTAGCTTCCGGCAGTGAAAAATTTAGCTTTCGCTGTCTGAAACTGCGTTTGCATTTCCAGATAATCGACCAGTTTCAGAAAATCCATACGCGGATACGAATAGCCGCCGATGGAGCGAAAAGCGAGCTGCGGGCGCGTGTTTTCGAAAATGTGAAAGCCCCAGTAGAGAAGCTGTTTGCTGAAGCGAATCGCGCATTCCGCCGGTTCGATGTAATGACAGCGCGAGTCACGCTCGGTGAATTGTTTGAACTGCGTTTTCAAAACCTGATTTAAAGCCGAGTTGCGATTTTCCTCGTCCGTGTGCAGATTGTTTATCAAAACGTGCAGATGCGCTTTCTGATTGACGCGGCGGATTTCCGTAAAAGTTCGCTTGATAACGTCGGCGTTTTTGTTGATGCCGAGCGGGTTGAGCGTCGTCGGAATCAAACAATAATCGAAATTGCGGATAAATTCGGTCGGGTTCGCGTCAAATTCGGGATTGCAGTCGCAGACGACGATTTTGGTGTCTTTATAAGCCGCTTCGTCCCAATCCTCGTGACTCAAAACCGAAATCACCGAGCCGATTTCGCCTTTCGTCGCGGGCAGGTAAACGCCTTCGCCGAGCAGCTTTTTCAGATTCTGCTGGCGGTCTAAATCCAGCAGCGCGACATCGTAACCGTTCAAAGCGAACGCGCCCGCCAGATGCGCCGCAATCGTCGTTTTGCCGACGCCGCCCTTGCAGGTGAAAACGCCGATATAAGTCGTTCGCTCGCGTTCCTCGGCGCTGTCGATTTTCTCGCAATCCCAAATCAGATGGTTGCCGCGCAAAATCGCCAGCCGCAGATTCGTGATTTTTTCTTCGCGCAGGTAAGCGTAAACCGAAGGCGTAAAACCGCTGGTCGAAACGAAAATTCCGCTCGTAAAAGTCTTCGGGTTTTCTTTGCCGAGAAAATCCAGAAACTTTTCGATTTGTCCGAGATGAACTTTCGCGCGATGATTGCGAACCGAAACGGCGAGGCGCTCGCCCGGTTTGAAAAGCTCCAGGTCGTAGTTTTTCTGCGTCTGCGGCGCAAGCTGCGCCGAAAATCCTTCGCGCCGCAGCAAAAACAAAGCCATTCGCTCAATCTCCGAAGGCTTTTCCAAAATCGTATTGCGCCGCCGGTCGGAATCCGTGAGAACGTCCAGCATCTCCGCCCAACTCATTCTGCTTTTCGACATATTTTAATACTTCATCGTTGTGTGCGGGCGGAAGAAAGTGATAGGTGATAGGAAAGAAACCTCTTTCCATCACCTATCACTAATTTTCAAACGCTTTCAAAATCTCGTCGGCGTGTTCTTCGACATTGACCTTTTTGAAAATCTTTTTGATTTTGCCTTCCTCGTCAATCAAAAACGTCGTGCGGTTGATGCCCATATATTTTTTGCCGTACATATTTTTTTCGCCGTAAACGCCGTAAGCGCCGACGATTTCCTTTTCCGTGTCGGCGAGCAAATCGAAAGGCAAGCTGAATTTCGAGATAAATTTCCGGTGCGACGCCTCGTCGTCGTTCGAAACGCCGAAAACTTTTATGCCTTTTTCCGTGAAAACGTCGTAGGAATCGCGCAAGCTGCACGCCTGTTTGGTGCAGCCGGGCGTATCGTCTTTCGGGTAAAAATACAAAACCACGCGCTCGCCGCGAAAATCAGACAGCTTTACCTCTTTGCCGCTCTGGTCTCTGGTCGTAAAATCGGGTGCAATATCGCCTTCGTTCAGCATATTTCTCCAGTTTGTTGTAAAATTTCAAAGACGCGCGAGAAATGCAGAACGCAAAATTCAAAATGCAAAATTTAAAGAGTGCTTTCATTTTGCATTCTGCATTCTGCGTTCTGCATTTCGAACGTCCGAGTTTTTAAATTGTAGCAAATGAAAACGCTTTCGGAAAAACAAGCCCTGCGGAAACTCGGAAAATTAAAAACCGATTTTCAAAATTTCATCAGGGAAAATTACGAGCCGCGCGCGAAAGATTGCCAAACCTGCCCGGCGCAGGGCGCGTGCTGCACGGACGCGCATTTCGTCAACGTTCATATCACGCGTCTGGAAGCAGCGGCGATTCGCGAAGCTTTGCAAAAATTTGACGAAGCGAAACAAAAGGAAATTTACCGACGCGCCTTAGAGACGGTGGAAAAATACGATTTAAAAGATTCCGGCGACACATTCTCGCAAACCTTCGCCTGCCCGCTGTTTGAGAAAGGCGTCGGCTGCCTGATTCATTCCGAAGGAAAACCCGCGCCCTGCATTCAACACGCCTGTTACGAGCGCCAAGCGGATTTGCCGCCCGACGAATTGCAGGAAGCGGCGGAACAAAAAATCGAGCGCCTCAACGCGCAAACCTACCGGCAAAACTCAACCTGGCTGCCGCTTCCGGTCTGGCTTCAAAAAATAAACCCGTTTGGTTAATGCAAGCGGTTTTTTCTTAATTTCCCGCCGAGAATCGCCATCGGAATCAGCAAAACCAGAAACGGAATGTGATACCAGAGCGGCGCGTAATTCCAGAAAATCGACTGGATATAAATTCCGAACAATAAAAGCAAAACGCCGAGCGCAAGCGTCGATTTCGTGTTTTCTTTAGCGATTAAAGCCGCGATGAAGCCGGAAATTATCGAAAAAATCACGCTTCTGACAAGAGCGATTATCAAAATCGTCGAATCAGCCGTAAACGTGGTTTTATTATTCACCGCCGCTTCCAGTTCAGACAGATTTTTGCCGTACGAACCGGGCGAAATCGCTGAAAACAATGCGTCGCTGCCGACCCACAGAACTGACCAGACAATAAATCCGACGCTCGCACCCAAAACTATTCGCAACATAAATTTTCTCCTTCGATTTTCTTCAATGTTTTATCCGAAATTTAAAACCTGATTACCGCAATGCGTAATCTGAATCTTGAAGAGGATATTTGAGAGGATTTGCCTGCAAGAATTGAGGAAGGATTTTTATAAAGTTTTATAAACGGAAAAAGGGAAAGAATTATACTCCCGAAATTTCTTTCCCTTTCCTTTTTCGCCTTTTGCCAGTGCGAAACTTAAGCTACTTTGGCGCGTTTGGCGTTTGTTTTTTCGCCGACCGCGTCCTGATTTTGCGTTTTTTCGATGCGCGCCGTCATTCTTCTGTCCAAATCGACGATTTGTTCCGCCGTCAGGTGATAAATGTTCGGCTGGTTGTGATAAATCTTCGCGCCGGTCACAATGTCGGCTTTTTTGAAACCGTTCGCTTCGGCTTTGGCGACGAGCTCGTCAATCGTCAGAGTGTTCTGAACTAATGTCAACGGCTGCCGCTCTTCGATAAATTCGGGAACTTTCGACGGCGCGGGCTTTTCAAACGCTAATTCGAGCGCCTGTTCGCCGCGCATATGGTCGAGAAAATCCTTGAACGTCACGTTTCCGGTAAATTCATAACCGACTTCAAAGGCGGGCGAATTCGATTTGACGACCTGAAAAACGCGCACGATTTCGCCGTCGCGTTCCTGAAGCGAAACTTCGACCATCACATCCACGAAATATTCCAGACCGCTCGCCGTCATCGGAAGAACGCGCCCGATTTCGTTGTCTTCTTTCGCTTCCTTGCCTTTGGCGGGAATCTGGTCGGCAATCACGATTGATTTTCCGCTTTCGATGCAGAGTTTTCTCAAAACGCCCTGCAAAATCATCTGGTCTGCCGCCAGTTCTTCGGCGCTCGGCTGCGCCAGCGGGTCGCCCGATTTCTCGCGCACGGCTTCAATCATTTCCGAATGTTTCGCACCGAAATAAGCCGCCCACGAATCGAGCGCGAAACAGCCGTAATTCTGCTCGCGTCCCTCGCCGTTAATTGCCCAGTCGATAAATTCCGGCAATTCGTCGTTGTTTTCGATTTCCAGCGCGTCGAATTCGACGCCGACGCCGCGCAGCAGGCGGGCTTTGCGCTCGGTGTCAAAAATACAAAGTTTTCCCAAGCCCGCTTCGCTCATCGAGCGAATAAAATGGCTTTTGCCTACGCCCGCGCCGCCGCGAATCGCCATCACCAGGCGCTGCTGCCGCGGAATGCGGCTCAACGGATTGATTTTCGGTTTCGTCATAACTTTACTTCTCCTTACTTACTTTCTCTCGTGCCAGCTAAATCTTTACTTTAGATTTCGTCCATTAAGTGATTACCATCAAAGGCAATCCGTTTCATTGATGCAACAAATTTAGCACAAGTTGTTTCACGTTTCAAGTATGAAACAAAGATTTTTTGAAAAAATTTTATGTTTTGGGAATTTTGTTTTAAATTATCTGGAAAACGGAGATTGTATGAAACGAATGTTTCTGGTATTTATTGCGTGTTTGATATTTCAGGTCGGAGCGTTTGCGCAAACCGAAAGTTTACCTTGCCCGAAAATATCCGTCCAGGCTCCAAATCATATAATTCAGTTATTTTAAAAATTCGAACTCGCCGAAAGCTTCGGGAACGTGAAAAGCCGGTTGCGGCGTTTCGGTGGGCTGCCACGCCAGATAACCGCGCGTTTCGCCCGCGCCGACGCAGCGAAACAAATTTCCGCGCCACACGTCGCCCGCGTTCGGCGTTTTGCCGAACGCTTTCCACTCGGTTTTTATCGCCATTAAAACTTTATCTTTTTCGATGCGCGCCGCCGTCTGCATTCCCGAATCGTATTCAAAATCGGTTTCGCGTTGGTCGGGCATCTGGTGAATCGCCAAATCAATCCACTCGCCGCCGGGCGAGATTTCAAACTCGAAATATTTTTGCGGCGCATTTTTATTTGGCGCAACGAAAATCTCGCAAACGTCTCTGTCCCAAAGCCCGCGCGTTTTTGTTTTCAGATTCGGCTCGCCGGAAATCACCAAAGGCTCGGCTTGATTAGCTTCAAAACGGACATACAGCGCCGCGTGCGACCATAAAAGCTTCGCTTGAAAATGTCGTCCGAACGGCGCGTTTTCGCCAGACCAATATTTTTCGATGGAGACGGTTTGTGATTTTTCCCAATAGTTGCTGTCGAGTTCTTTAATGGAAAAATTGTTTTCGACGTGTGCGATTTTTATTTTGCGGGTCATTTTGGATTGCGAAAAACAAAGATAAAAATTTTACGACCACAAATGTTTTCTGACATTGATTGTCCTTTTAAGCATTTGATTGTCTTCTTATTTCCTCGAATTCCAAAGCGTTTTGGCTGCCATTTTCGCCAGCTTCCAGCTTCTGTCCCAGTCGATTTTGCCGTCTTCCGTATCGCGCCCTAAAAGCTTGTCGGTCAGAAGTTTGCGCAAATCTTTTCCCTCGCGGCGGAGCATAAATTCTTTGGCGTAAGGCTTCGCCGTTTCAAAGAAATTAAATTCCGGGTCGGTGATGATGCCGATGCCTTCGAGCGTCATCAGCGCGCGCATAATGTATGTGAAATTCGACGGCAGACGAAACGGGTAATCATACATCACGTCCGCTAAATCGTAGGTCAATTCCTTGAAATTCACTTCTTTCAGCTTCAGATTCAGGTGAAACTGAAACATTTTTTCGACGACCGGGCGCACGATGTCCGGATTCGAGCCGGGCTTCATAAAATCCAAATCAATCAAATCCTGCGCGATTCCCGCCGGGTCTTTGGCGACGACGTGGAAAAACGCGTCAATCATTTTCGACTGCAATTGCGGCGTGATGCGCCCGACCATTCCGAAATCGAAAAACGCGAGTCGTCCGTCCGGCATCACTAAAAGATTGCCCGGATGCGGGTCGGCGTGGAAAAATCCGTCTTCCAGAAGCTGTTTTAAGTAAGTGCGAATCAAAAGACGATTGACTTTTTCGGGCGAGACGTTTCTGGCGCGCAGCGCTTCCAAATCCACGACCTTCGTGCCGTGAATAAACTCCATCGTGAGGACTTTCTCGCTCGTCGCGTGCCAGTAAATTTTCGGCACGTGAACGTTTGTCCAGTCTTTGAAGCTTTCGTGAAAGCGTTCGGCGTTGCGACCTTCCGCCGCATAATCCATCTCTTCGTGAACCGTCTCGTCAAATTCGCGCAGCATTCCCGCCCAATCCGCGTTTTCGTTTAAAGATGGAAATCTTTCGGCAAAGCCCGCGACTTTTCGCAGAATTTCGATGTCGCCTTTGATAATTGCGACGAGATTCGGGCGCTGGACTTTGACGGCGACTTCTTCGCCCGTAAAAAGCTTGGCGCGGTAAACCTGTCCCAGAGAGGCGGCGGCAATCGGCTCGACATCGAATTCTTCGTAAACTTCGTTTATCTTTTTGCCGAGTTCCTTTTCGATGCGGGCAAACGCGATTTCATTCGGAAAAGGCGGCACCGAGTCTTGAAGCTCGCCGAGCGATTTGACGAACGGAAGCGGCAAAAGGTCGGCGCGCGTTCCCAGAGATTGCCCGATTTTAATAAAAGTCGGACCCAGATTGATTAAATTTTCTTTCAGCCAGACGGCTTGTTTTTCCTGATTCAACTCGCGGTTCGCGTCGCCGCCGATGAAAAAACCGCGCACCAGAAGCATAAATCGGTGAAAGAAAAAGAAACGGATTTTATAAAAATATTCGCCCGCGACGGCGAGCCACGTCAGGCGTTTCGCCGTTTCAAATCGCGCTTCGACGTATTTTTCGTGCTGCGCGTGATGAAGGTCGTATTGGTCGAGATAAAGATAAAGCGCGAGCATCCCGATGACTTTCGACACCTGAAAAAGCCGCAGATAACCGCGAAATCCCTGATAATTTTTCTCAACGGATTCTTCCTGCGCAAGAAGAGATTTTTCTTCGGCGATTAAATGCTCGTTGGAAATCTGCTTTGAAACCGGAAGTGATTTGGTTGGCGTCAAAGCGGGATTTTCGCCGTGACCATTATCGTTCGCCGCGGGAATCGCTTTAGTCGCTTTTTCTTTCAGCATTAAACCCTGATTGTTTTCTTCCATCGCCGAATCCTTTTGCATAACTTACTTAGAATCACAAAAAACCGTTCGGTTTGCAAAAATTTTCACAAAGTTTCCGTGAAACGATTTCCGTGCCGCATTGAAGCCGCCAGCCGCTGTCGTCATAAATCGCCGATTCGCGCATTCCCTATTCGGAATTAACCGCCGCCGTAACAGATACGCGCTTTGTCTTCGGGTTGTTCCCGAACCGCAGCAGTCTAGCGCGGGTTAAATTATATTCAGCGAATTATTCACGCCCTGACGCCTGAAATAAAGCTGAGCGCGTCTGGTATCTTTTTCGATTTGCGCTTTAAGCTCGTCGATGCCGTCAAATTTTCTTTCATCGCGGATACGATGCAGAAAGCGGACACGCAAGACGTCGCCGTAAAGGTCGCCGTCGTAATCGAAAACGTAGGTTTCAATCGAAGGCTCGACTTCGTTTTCAAAAGTCGGGCGCACGCCGACATTGGTGATGCTGCGCCGCCATTCGCCGCTAATTAAAGTCGCGGTCGCGTAAACGCCGAATTTCGGGACGACGCGGTTTCGCGGTTTCAGATTCGCGGTCGGAAAGCCGATGGTGCGCCCGCGCTCGGCGCCGTGAATGATTTGCCCTTCGATGCCGTAGGGTCGCCCGAGCATCCGGCGCGTCAGATTAATTTTTCCTTCCGCTAACAGCGCGCGGATTTTTGAAGAAGAAATCCGCGCGCCGCGCAGGCGAACTTCGGGAACTTCGTCGGCGTAAAATCCGAGCTGCTCGCTTATCCGCCGCAGCAAAGCGATATTTCCGGCGCGATTTTTACCGAAAGCGAAGCCTTTGCCAAGATAAACTTCCTTTGCCTGCAAGCGTTCGTGAACGACGTCCCGCAAAAACTCGCCCGCATCCTGCGCGGCAAATTCCTTGTTAAAACGGATGACAATCGCCTGTTCGATGCCCAGAACTTCAAAATTTGCCAGCCGCTGGTCGAGGGTTTGCAGCAGCGGCGGCGCGCTTTCGGGATACAAAACGGCGCGCGGATGCGGGTCGAACGTAATGGCGGTCGGCACGCCGCGAACCGATTTGGCGCGTTCGACGACCGTCTGCATAATGCGCTGGTGCCCGAGATGCAGCCCGTCAAAAACGCCGAGCGTCAAAACCGTCGGGCGCGAGATGTTTGCGTTTTCCGTGCCGTGAAAAATTTTCATTTCAGATTTGATTTCCAATCGCTTGCGAGCATCGCATATAAATATTCGTCGCGCCAGATTCCTTTATCGCAGAAGCTTGCGACAAAAGCGGCTTCGCGTCGAAAATTCAATTTTTCGACGAGACGAATGACGCCTGAATTTTCGACATCGACGATTCCGATTATTCTATGGATTCCTGCTTGACTAAACAGAAAATCGAAAACTTCCGTCAAAGCTTCTTTCGCATAGCCGTTTCCCTGATATTGTCTGGAAAGGGAAATTCCGAATTCGGCAATTCGCGGCTCGCCTGCGTCGGGCTTTAAACCGATGTCGCCGACGAGCTTGTTTTCGCCTTTCAGCTCGATGCCGAGTTGAATCCATTTTCCCGCCGCGCCGAATTTCCGCTCTTTCAGATTGGCGATATATTTTCTGCCCTGCTCTTCGGTAAAAGGCTCGTAGCCCTGAAACCGGCAAACTTCCGGGTCGGAGCGATATTCGAGAAAATCCCGCAAATCGCTTTCCTTCAAATTTCTTAATAACAAACGCGCTGTTTGCAGATTCATTTCAAATAAAGCTTCATTCCCAGATGCGAGCCTTTAAAACCTAAGTTTTCGTAAAAACGATGCGCGTCTTGACGGTCGGCGTTCGTCGTCAGCTGCACCGCCAGACAGTTTTCTGCGCGGGCGCGCTTTATAGCCCAGAGCATTAATTCCTTGCCGATGCCGCGCCCGCGATATTTTTCGTCAACTCTGACCGATTCGACCGTCGCGCGTTTGCCGCCCTGAAAGCTGATTGACGGCGTGAAAGTGATTTGCAGCGTGCCGACTATAATTTCATTCACGATTTGTTCGGTTAACCCGCCCGCGACCGCCGGCGGTTCGGACAGAAGCGCGACAATAAGCTCGTTGTTTTTGTCGGCTTCGATTTCCTCAAACGCTTTAACGTAACTTTCCGGCAAAGGATTTTCGTATTTTTCGCGCCTCGCGCCGAGAAAATCGTCGGCGAGCATACGGACGATTTCGGGCAAATCTTCGCGCGCCGCCTGGCGGAATTTAAGCTTCATATTTATTCGACGACCAATCCGTCATACGCAAACTGTACATTGTCGGGCAGCAATTTCGAATCGCGCTCGTGCAGAATATCGTGGTTCAGATGCGTTAAGAAGGCGCGTTTCGGTTTTAGTTTTTCGATATATTCGAGCGCTTCGCTCAAGCCCAGGTGCGTCGAGTGCGGTTTTATACGGACGCAGTCCAGCACCAGCACGTCCAGATTCGCCAAGCCCTGCATCGCGTCTTCGGGAATAAACTTTAAATCCGTCGCGTAAGCGAAATCGTTAAAGCGATAGGCGACGACCGGCAGCTTGCCGTGAATGACTTCGAGCGGCGTAACGAGCAAATCTTTGCCGATGCAGAAGGGCGAATTTTTGACGACCGTGTGCGGAATCAGCTGCGGCAGACCGCCGCCGAAATGCGTCGGCTGAAAGATGTATTGAAAAATGCGCCGGAGGTCTTTCCAGGCAATCTCGTTGGCGTAGATGCCCATCGCGCCGTAACGAAAATTGAGCGGTCGGATGTCGTCCAAGCCGAAAACGTGGTCGACGTGGCAGTGCGTAATCAAAACCGCGTCGAGGTAATTTATACGAGCGCGGAGCGCCTGCTGGCGAAAATCTATCGAGGTATCGACGAGGATTTTTTTTCCGGCGTGTTCGATGGTGACGGAAACGCGCAGGCGTTTGTCCTTCGGATTGTCCGACAGACAGGTTTCGCAATCGCAGCCGATTGACGGAACGCCCGTCGAAGTGCCTGTGCCTAAAAAAGTCAGTTTCATTTGCGATTGCCGATTTGCGATTGCCGATTTGGGGAATAGGATTCGATAATTTAAAATCCTTACGAAACCGCAAACCGGCAATCGCAAATCGCGAATTCCTTTATTTCTTCCCTAAAATATCGCCCGCCGAAAATTTCTGCGCCGCCTGCTGCTTGAGCTTTTCTTCGGCAAGACGCATCATCTGCACATACTGCATTCGCAAATCGCCTAAGATTCCGTCAAAAAGCTCCTGCTCTTTCGGGTGCAGATTGTTTTTGGTTTTCTCTTTGAGCATCGCCAGCACGTCCACCCAGTATTTGCCGGTTTCCAAATCCAGACTGCGCTGTCCGGTCACCGGATGCGGCATCGCGCCGAGCGCGGCGGCGGCATTGGTCGCCAGCGTCGAGAGAAAATTGACGAAGCTTGCCGGGTCGTCCGCGCCGGGAAGCTCGTCCAAATCGCCGCCCGCTTCCGCTTCTTCAAAATTTTCAAATTCAGCCGCGTCTTCTTTTAAGGACGTTTCATTGACGGTTTCGGCTGGCGGCGCGTCCGTCCTAGCTTCTTCTTTCGGCTTTTCCGGCGCGATTTCGACGCCTTCGCGCAAAGAGCCGTCCGGGTTGAATTTGCGGCGGTCGTTGACTTTAAAAACTACTTCTTCGTTTGATTCGTCTTTTCCAATCATTTTTTTTGTCCGATAATTTTCCTGAAATATTTAATTTCGATAGTAGCATTTTGGCGAAAGAAAGTTCAAAATCGGACAAAGCGGTCTTCGGTCTTCGGTCTTTGGTCTTCGACTTTTTTGCTCAAGATTAAGCATAATTTATTAACCAAGACCGAAGACCGAAAACCGAAAACTGCAAACCGAAAAATTATGTCAAGAGAATTTAACGAACTGGTTGCCGTGATGGAACGGCTGCGCGCGCCGGGCGGCTGCCCGTGGGACAGGGAACAGACTTACGCCAGCTTAGCGCAATATCTGCTGGAAGAAACCTACGAAACTTTCGACGCCATTCAGGAAGCGGATAAAACGGGCGACACGACGAATCTGCGCGAAGAACTCGGCGATGTTCTGCTGCAAGTCGTTTTTCATTCGACCATTGCGGCGGAAAAAGGCGATTTTACGATTGACGAGGTCGTCAAAGGCGTGACGGAAAAACTCGTCCTGCGTCACCCGCACGTTTTCGGCGAGGAAGAACTGGCGACCGCCGCCGATGTTTTGAATAACTGGGACAAGCTGAAGGCGAACGAGCGCGAAAAATCCGGTAAAGTCGAAAAAGAAAAAGATTCGATTCTCGACGACGTGACGCTGCATTTTCCGGCGCTTCTGGAAGGTTTGAAGCTGACGAAAAAAGCGTCGAAAGTCGGTTTCGATTGGGCGGACGCTGCGCAGATTTTCGATAAACTGAATGAAGAAATCGACGAATTGAACCGCGCCATCGCCGAAGACGAGCAGGCGAAAATCGAAGAAGAAATCGGCGACCTTCTTTTCGTCGTCGTCAATCTGGCGCGAAAACTCGACGTCGAGCCGGAAACCGCTCTGAAAAAAACGAATCGCAAGTTTCGCCGGCGGTTCAAATTTATCGAGCAGCAGTTAAGCGCGCGCGGGCGCAGTCTGGAAGAATCGAACCTGGAAGAGATGGACGCGCTCTGGAATCAGGCGAAAAAGTAAAAAAAACCGGGAAACGGAAAATTGATAATGGAAAATGAAGAAAGCGATTTCATTTTTCATTTTCCGGTTTTTTGCCTCTTTTTTTATTTTTCGATTATCTCGGCTGGCGAAATAAATTAATTTGTGCTAATTTTCTCGAAAAACTTTGACTCAGGCTTTTATTCGAGTTACATTGTTTACACTAACTTTATTTATTTAAGGAGTTCATAAATGACCAAGAAAAACGAAGCCGCGTGGCTTAGGCGCGTTACTACCTTAGGGCTGATGGTAGCTGTCTTTATAAGTTCCACAATGTTTGTTTTAGCAGCACCGGACAGTAAAGCATTGGCGGGAGAAATTATTGTTTCGGGCAGCGGCGACAATTCCGCCGTTACGCTTAACGGAGAACGGGCTTACAGCGGGCGCACGTTCTTCTCGTCCGGCGTCATTGCTACGCCGGAAACAGGTTCCGCGGTGGTCAATCTCGGAAAATTAGGTCGCATCAACATTGCTCCGAATTCGCTTTTGAGTTTGAGCTTTACTCCGAACAGCATTTCCGGCAAGCTTTCCGCCGGACAAATCAAGGTTTTCAGCAGCGAAGGCGTTTCGGTCAATATCGAAACCAGCGATAACGTCGTGACCAACGACGCCAATCAAAGCGGCGTTTTTACGGTCAACGTTCAATCCGGCGCGACGCAAGCCGTCGCCGAAAGCGGCTCGATTTCTATGAAAAACGGAGTGCCTCCGACCCCGCAGCAAACCCCGACCGATGACGATGATGACGACAACAGCATTCTCGTTCCGGTGCTGGTCTTTGCCGGAATCGTCGGCGCGGCGGCTGTCTATACGTTTACCAGAGAAAACGACGAATTGCAGTTTATCGTCAGCCCGAATCGTTAATAGCCCTTAAATAGATAGTTAAAAAAGGCACGAGCGCTTGAGTTCGTGCCTTTTTCATTTCGGTAAAGCGAAACGCCGATTGCCTGAACCGGGAAAGCAAACTTAAAATAGTAAACACAATGAGAAGACGGAAGACAGAAGATAGTGGACAGTAAAATTTTGAAACTCGACGCGGCAATCTCAAATCTGAAACTGCCTTTCGCTTACCGCGTTCCGCCTTCTGTAAAGAAATGAGCAATCGGGAAGAACAATTCAATCTCACGGAAATTCGCCGCCAATTTCCCCTGCTGGTCGAAAATCTCGCGCACCTGGCAAATCGCGAAGCGTGGCTCGAAAGAATCTGGGAAATCGAACAGCGCTGGAACGAAGCGCGCCGCAACGGTTCGACATTTCAGGAAGTCTTTTCGACGGGCGCGGCGCCGAAAGATTTAAAAACGGAAGCCGAATTTGAAATCATCTACGCGGGCGGAACGCTCGGACTTTTGCACGCGGCGGTAATGGCAGGCGGGCATAATCGAAAGGTTCTGGTTTTCGACGCGCACACCGTCGGCAAAACGCATCGCGACTGGAACATTTCCGACGAAGAGCTGCGGGAATTTACGCTCGCCGGGCTTTTCACGCCCGAAGAAATCGAACGGGCGGTCGCCAATCGCTACCAAACCGGCTTTGTAAAATTTTACGAAGCGAATTCCAGAATAAAAACGCCGCCGCTTTTTATGGAAAACGTTTTGGACGTCGCGATCGAAGCCGATAAACTGCTCGATTTAGCCGTCAAAAAACTCAAAAAAACCGATTCGAAAATCATCAGCAATCTGCGGTTCCTGCGCGCCTACGCCCAAAAAGAAAAAGTCCTGGTCGAATGCGAAGACGTGAAAACCGGGAAGCGCCGTTTGTTTTCCGCCAGACTTTTCGTCGATGCGACCGGGACGAATTCGCCGGTTTCCAGACAGCTGAATGCGGGAAAATCAATCACGCACGTGTGCCCGACGGTCGGCACGGTCGCCAGAGGTTTTCGGAAAGGACGCGCGCCGGACGAGGTCGATTTTTCGGTCGGCGAGATTCTGGTTTCAACCGAGGACGTTTCCGCCAATCGCCAGTTGATGTGGGAAGGCTTTGCCGGAAATCCGCGCAAAAACGAATACACGACGTATCTTTTCTTTTACGACGCGGTCGATTCGCGTGCCGATAAATCTCTGCTTCGCCTGTTTGAGGAATATTTTGAAAAACTGCCCGCTTACAAAACGAAAACCAACGGCTGGAAAATCGTCAAACCCGTTTTCGGATACATTCCGAGCATTCATCATCACGGCTGGAACAACGTCAAAAAAACGGCGTCCGACCGGATTCTGCTCGTCGGCGACGCCGCCGGTTTATCGAGTCCGCTGACGTTTTGCGGTTTCGGCTCGCACGTCAGAAATTTGCGCAAACTGACGAACCTGACCGAAACGGCTTTGGAAAACGACGCTCTGGACGAAAAATCTCTGTCCGTCATTAACGCTTACGAGCCGCGCGTCGCGCAGATGGCGAGCCTCGCCGAATTTATGCGCCCGGTGAAAACAAGCCAGCCGGCGGCGGTCAATGAAACGATGAACGCCGTGATGATGGCGCTGAGCCAGTTGGACGCCAATGTGCGCCGCGAGATGTTTCAGGACCGAATTTCCTTCGCCAATTTTCGCCGGCTTTTGCGAAAAACGGCGACGATTCACCCGAAAGTTTTTCGGCTGATGTTCGAGCATCTCGGCGCGAAAGGCTCGTTCTGGTGGCTGGCAAACATCGCCGAAGCCGCGCTGCACGAAAGGTCGGTGAAAAGTGAAAAGTGAATAATGAAAAGTTATTCGTTTTTCATTATTCACTTTTCACTTTCTTCGTCCTGTTTGAATAAACCTCTCAGAAACTCTTTCACCTTTCCGTAAATCTCCGCATCTTCCGAAGCGCGTGCGCCCGCGACATTCAGGCTCTCGCACGCAATCGAACCGAGCCGGATTTTCGTTTTCTCGATTGCGCGCTTAATGGTCGGTTCGGAAAAATCGACGTGCAGAAAAGGTTTCCGGTATTTTTCGGCAAATTCCTTTGTGAGTTTCGAGCCGCCTTTCAATTCGCCGTGTGAAAAAATTAAAGTCGCGTCCGAGCTAATCACGTTCAGTTCGGTTCTCTCAGCCGGATTTTCCGTTTCGGTTTCAATCAGATTCGGATATTTTTCGCTGACGCGACCGTCTTCCGCCGCGCGATTTTTCGGCACGAAGCCGCCGATTTCGATTCCGTTTTCGAGCGCAAAATCAAAAGCGGCGCGGTCGGCGCCCGTCTGCCCGCCGGCGATTATCTTGCGAATTTTCGCCATAAAAAATAACCGCGGATACGCGCGGATAAACGCAGATAAAGCTAAACAAAAATCTGCGTTTATCCGCGTTCATCTGCGGTTTCAAGCTCTTTCGTTTTAATCAGCCGTGAATTTTCGGCGGCTCGTCGTCCGCAGGAATTTCCGCGACGACCCGATTGCGTTTTTTCGTGATGTTTTGCAGAGCTTTGCCCGCGTCCGCCAGCTCGACTTTGGCGGAAAGCACGCGCGAAACTCTTTTCGGCAGAAGCATCGGCGCGATGCCGGCAATCGAATCCGCCAAGCCGACGATATCGCCGCCGCCCGACCAATGGCGGCGAATAACCGCTTCGTCCGTGCGATTAATCAGGCGCAGAAGCGTCAGCGCGACCAGATAAATATCGTCAACCTGCCCGATAAACGGGAAAACGTCGGGTATAAAATCGAGCGGCACGATGACGTAAATAATCGCCGCCGCAAACAGGGCTTTTTCGGCAGTCGGCACGGCGCTGTCGGTCAAAAGCCTGCCGAGCAGCCGCACCAGATTCGGCAGAAACGACATCATATTCGACATCCGGCTTTTTAACTGCGCTTTTTCCTTGCGCGACGGTTTTTTCGATTTGGTCTTCACAGGCTCGATTTCGCTCATTAGATTTAATTCCCCTTTTTTATTTTTATTAGTCTAGAAATTATCACGGCGTTTGTGCAAGTTTAATTTGGAAAAGATTTTAAAGGCAAAAGGCAAAAGGCAAAAGGCAAAAGTAAAAAGACAGGCAATAAGTCTAATAGACAACAGGCGCTTCCGGGTTTTAGTTTTCGCTTTTGCCTTTTTACTTTCGCGTCCTTGCACCTTTGCGCCCTTGCGTTAAAATCTTTCTATATGATTCTCGAAAAAATCCGCCGCCGCGCCGCCGCCGACTTGCAGCATATCGTACTGCCGGAAGGCGAAGACGCGCGCACCGTCCGGGCTGCCGAAATGTGCGTCCGCGACCGCATCGCCAAAGTGACGCTCATCGGCAGCGAAGAAAAAATCCGCGAAACCGCCCGCGTTTCGAGCGTCAACTTAAACGGCGTCGATATTCTCGACCACCGGAAAGCCGCCGATTTCGGCAAAATCGCGCAGTTTTATCACGAATTGCGGCGGGCGAAAGGCGTCACGCTGGAAGAATCCGAGCAGATGGTCAAAGACCCGCTTTTTTACGGCAACCTGCTCGTCAAGCTCGGTGAGGCGGACGGCTCGGTCGCGGGCGCGACGAACACGACGGCGCACACGGTACGCGCCGCGCTGCACTGCATCGGCGTGCGCGCCGGATTCCGGATAGTTTCCAGCTTTTTCGTGATGGTCGTCCCCGCCGCAGAATTCGGGCACGAAGGCGCGATGATTTACGCCGACTGCGGCGTCGTGATTGACCCGAGCGCCGAGGAGCTGGCGGAAATCGCCATCGCTTCGGCGGATTCGTGCCGCGCGCTGTTAGGCGTCGAGCCAAAGGTGGCGATGCTCAGTTTTTCGACCAAAGGCAGCGCCTCGCACAAATTGATTGACAAGGTCGTCGCGGCGACCAAAACCGTCAAAGCACGTTTCCCCGACCTCGAAATCGACGGCGAGCTGCAAGCCGACGCCGCGCTCGTGCCGTCCGTCGCCGCTTCGAAAGCGCCGGGCTCGACGGTCGCCGGGCGTGCCAACGTCCTGATTTTTCCCGATTTAAACGCCGGAAACATCGCCTATAAATTAACCGAACGGCTAACCGGCGGCGCGGCAATCGGACCAATCCTGCAAGGCTTGGACAAACCCGCGAATGATTTATCGCGCGGCTGCAAAGCCGAAGACATCGTCGATGCGGTCGCCATCACGGCGGTGCAGTCGCAGGCGCGAAAGGCACGTTAAACTCTATTATTTACCGTCTGCTCGACGTTCAAATTCTGCGGTTTCTTTCGCAGGAAGAAAGCGATAAGCAGACCGAGAAACGAAATGCCGGCGAAGCCGAGCACTAACAAGCCGTATAATATGCCTATCCTATCCTGAATCGAATAAGATTCGGCAAGGCTCGTCTCCGGAGATTTCCTTTGATTGTAGGGCGTGTGGTCGTTGCGGATAGTGCTTATATTAGAGCTATAGCTGCTGTAGGTCGAAAAAGTGACGATGCCGCCGATTAGCAGACTCCACAACAGAGCCGCCGCCCATAAGCGCCAGGCGCGCGAGCGTCCTTTCGCGCCGACGCCAGCCGCCAGCAGCACGAAGCAAATCAGAGCCACCGGCGCGGCGGGAATGATACCTAAAGCCGCTTCTTCCCAGCTCATCCCGCGACTGCCGATCGGCATCAGCAGGCAGATGTTCAGCACCAGGAACGACAATGCAAAAATAATCCAGATAACGTAACGCATTTTTCGACCTCCTCAAAAGTGGTTTCCAAAGTTTCGACTGTCTGCCGCTCGCACCGATGAGGTCTGTAGTTTGAATGGTAGAATGTGAATAATTTATAAACCAATAGTCCGGATTTGGCAATAAAAATCTCAAAATCGTATTGCCGCGACAGAAATAATAAAAAATATTCGCCTCAACCGAAAAAAAGTCTTGAAATTCATTGACATTTTGTGTTAAAAAAGTTGCATCATCTTTTTTAACGAGCGAGCGAGGGAAGTTTTAGCGTGGTTTGATTGCAGAAACAACGGTTTTTGCGTTCTCGAATCACTTTTCGCGACACCGTAAAAAGCTTGCTTTTGCTCAAAAAGCGGTTGCTGACAGTCCACAAGCTGCTGCTTCCCGCCCGGAAACACCTTTTGGCGACTCGTATTCAACTGCTTTTCATCGAAAATTAATTGTCATTGATAAAGGATTCAAGCGCGGTTATGTGTGAGCCTGACCGCGCTTGGACGGCGCGGCGGACGTGACAAACCCGGCGCGACGCGTCCGGCGCAGCCGGTTTATAAAGTATATTCCCCTGACTGCGCCGGACATTTGACAGCTTAAAACAATTGTCGCTGATGCTCCGGCAGTTGCCGTCGGCTTAGCGGCAGTTGCCATTAATTCAGCGGCAGTTGCCATTAATTCAGCGGCAACTGCCATTAGTTCAGCGGCAACTGCCGGTGACTTAGCGGCAGTTGCCGGAACAGCAGCGGCAGTTGCCGTTGGCTTAGCGGCAGTTGCCGCCGGTAAGAAATAATTGCCCGCCGACCCGGCGTATTCTCGCCCGCCGTCACGGACAATCATAAATAATTATAAGGAGAAAATAATATGCCGGATGATTTACCGAGAGACGCCGCCGGATTGATTGCCGAGGCGGAAAACTTTATCAGCGTGACGACTGCAAATCCCGCGCATTACGGTCTGACCGCCGCGCAGATTACCGATTTGACCAACAAAACCGGCACGGCGGATAACACCTTCACCGACCGCAACAGCGCCGAAAACGCTTTTCGCGTCGCCGTCGCCACTTTCAAAGCGGCGCTCAAAGAGTTGGAAACGACTCTGCGCCGTTTGCGGCGGATTGTGCAGGTGAATCCGGCGACGACCGACGCCGACCGCGCCGCTCTGCACCTGGCGACGGGCGAAGGCGACGGCGGCGGAAATATCGCCGACGCGCTCGAATTCGCGCCGCTTTTATTGTGCGAGCCGTCGGGCATCCACATTCACCGCGCCAGATTTTTTATGCAGGGCGAGGCGTCCGATTCGCTCAAAAAGCCGCCGGGCGTGCTGGGCGCGAAGATTTATCTGAAAATCGACGGCGCGCCTTCGACCGCTTTGAAGGAATACCAGTTGATTGCGATAGACACGAAATCGCCGTATGAATACGCGCACGACGCCGCCAACGCCGGAAAAACCGCGCACTTCATCGCCGTCTGGACCACCAAAGACGAGGACGACAGCCCGCAGTCGGAAGTATTTTCGCTCGTTATTACTTGATTGAGCTGAGAACCGGGATTTGTTTTAGTTCCCGGTTCCCGGTTTACACTTGACGAAAGATTAATGGACAAACTCAAGCCGGTGTTTCGAGTAAACAAGCTCGGCGACGACCGCTTGAAACGAAGAGATTTCCGTCCGCTCTTTCAGCGACCGCTCGCGCAGGATTTCCCAGTCTTCTTTCGGGACGTTTTTGAAAGCATCGACAAGCTGCGGGTCGAACTGCGTTCCGGCGCAGCGTTCCAGTTCGCGCAGCGCCGCTTCAAACGAGCGCCCGCGCCGGTAAACGCGATTGGAAATCATCGCGTCGAAAGCGTCCACGACGGCGAAAATCCGCGCGCCGAGGTCGATTTCCTCGCCGCGCAGCTTGAGCGGATAGCCCGTGCCGTCCCATTTTTCGTGATGCTGCGAAACGACGCGCGCCGCGCCTTCGAGAAAGGGAATATTGCGCAAAATCCTTTGACCGTAAATCGGGTGCAGACGCATTTTATGCCATTCTTCGTCGGTCAGCTTCGCGGGCTTTCGCAAGATAGCGTCGGGCACGCCGATTTTCCCGATGTCGTGGAGCAGCGCGCCGAGTTCCAGATTTCGCAGAGCGTTTTTGTCCAGCCCGAGCTCGAAACCGAGCCGTAAAGAGAAGGTCACGACTCTTTCCGAGTGCCCGTGCGTTTCGACGTCGCGCGTTTCCAGCGCCTGCACGAGCGCTTTGAGCGTCACGCGATACGAGTTTTCGACTTCTTCGATGGCTTTGTCCAGCTCGGCGGTGCGGTGCGCGACGAGCTCTTCGAGATGCGCCTGGTAGCGGTCTTTAAAACATTTCAGCTCGTAATGCTCGGCGGCGCGCTCGACGACGGCGAGAATCTGCTCGGCTTCGAAAGGCTTGGTCAGGTAATCGAACGCGCCGGCGCGCAGGGCGCTGACGGCGTATTCCGCCGAAAGCTTGCCGCTAAACAAAACTACCACCGAATGCGGCGCGATGTTTTTGATATACGGCATCATCTCGACGCCGCTCAGTTTGGGCAAAACGATGTCGCTCAAGATAACGGCGTAACGTTGCTCGTGAATTTTTTGCAGCGCGGCTTCGGCGCTGTCGGCTTCTTCGACCTGCGCGTAATATTGCTTTAAAAACCTGACCAGAAACTGCCGTGTCGTCGGCGCGTCGTCAACTATCAGAATGTTTTTCTCGATTTTGATTTCGTCGAACATAGGGCTTATTCTTGCCGGGAAAATGGATTTTCGACTCTGAAAGAATGGTTTTGTAAATTCGGCTGGACAACTCGGATGTTATTTTTACAAAACAACGTGGCAAACAAAATTTAACACATTCCGGCAAACGTTGGCAATAAATTTTATTTTGCGGAAAGAAAAGAATCGGACGCGGGTTGACGCGCAGAGGCAAAAAATTCTATATTCGAAGTTCGCGCCGGGGTGGCGAAATTGGTATCCGCACTAGACTCAAGGCGAGGTTCGCTCTTTTGGAAAGTGCGTTAGACTTGATATAATTGGTTTATGCCAGAGTGGCGGAATGGCAGACGCGGCGGACTCAAAATCCGTTGCCCGCAAGGGCGTGTGGGTTCAAGTCCCTCCTCTGGTACTTATTTTCTTTTATTCTTTCCGGCGAAAGTTTCGGTCTGAGGGTGGCAATTAGGGCATAGAAGCCTTAGGTTTTCTATTCTGTGGTCGTTTTTGTCGCCGTTAATATGATCTAGTTGTAAGGAAATCGGTTTTCCTTTCCATTGAGTTATACCGCAATCTTCTCCGTAACACTTAGCCTCTAAAATTCTCTCTCGCAGCAATCGTATTTTTAATCGAGCAATATTGGTATAGGTGGAATTTTCAACAAGAATTTCCGAGAACGGGATAAACTTAATGTGGTTATAACCGGGACCGGCATTCAAGCCGTATTCAATCAAATGGTCAACGGGCAAATCTAATTGCTGCGCCGCCCTTCTTAAAACAAGATAACCGCCTCCGCTATGATTACAATGTAGCCTTCGGGCGACTTCACCAATCGTCTTACTGCTGAGCCAGGCTTGAATGAACTCCTCCTTTGTATATCTCCTTTTGTTCCAATTCACGATAGCTTATGGATGATACCAATTCTTAACAATGTTGCGCGAGTTCGTTTGATATGAATCTAGCGGGCTTAACGCCTATGTCGGTTCGACTCCGACCCTCGGCATTCAATTTTAAATTAAGTCGGAAACTAAAAGCCTTCAGCTTTGTGCAAAAAAATACACTAAACCGGAGGCTTTTCTGGGCGGAAATTATTTAACTTAACTGCGGCGTGTGTAAAAATCTCAATCAAAGATTTACCCGTCGTGAAAAGAGACGTTTCCTTTCGAAAACGTCTCTTTTCCGCTGCCTTCCCTTGCCCGCGCTATTAAGTTGTCCTGTGATTATTACTATGCACGAGCGGACTTGAGTTTTTCTTGAGCCGGATTCCGCAGAGTTTTTTGAACAGCAAAATTTTCCGTTCAATTTTGCTGTGCGCCCGCCGAAAGCAGTAATGCCGCCGCCTGCGTTAGAATCGCTATGCCGGCAACGTTTAACTGCTGTTGATTGTTGACGCTGTTTCCAATCGCGTTACTGAGCTGGTGTTCGATTGCTTCAAGCACGGTTGCGGGATTCGGCGCGGATTGGGCGGACGGATTATCCGGCGTTGGCTGGTTATTCCGGCTGAGATTGTCGGCGGCGATTTTCAATTGATTGATAAATCCGTCGAGTTCCGCGTTATTCGCGCCCGCCGCCGAATTCAGCGAATGAAACTTTTCGGCGGCGGTGACGGCGATATTTAATAAACCTTCCGTCTGTTGCAGAGCGACGGCGTTTAGCCGCGACATCGCCTGGCAAAAAATCTCCGCGTAATTTGAAATCTCGTTTTCCGGCGTTGAGCCGCTTGATGTTTGCCGCTCCGAAATCGCCTTTTCAGGATTGGTCATCTGTAAATCTCCGTTAAATTAGTCGTTTTGAAATTCTTCGTTTAATTTTTATTTCTAGCTGGTCGGGCTGACGGGCGAATTATCGTCGTTACTTGAAGAAGCCGCCAGAGCGAGGACCGCCGCGCCGGCAGCCGCGCCGAGCAGAGCAATAATAAGAAGTGATTTGCCGCCGCCGGAACGATTCGTGCCTGCTCCGCCGGTTTTATCGGGAGTCGTCGCGTCCGGCTGCGGGTAAAATTCTCCGGCTGACACCAGCACATTATTAAACATCGCCTGACCGTTCAGAGTATTTATCCGCGTTCTGCCGCCGTCTTTTGAAAGCTTAATAATATTTATTTGATTTCGATTCGGAATTGTTAAGGTTCCGTCGGCGGTCAGAATATTGACCGTCGTGTTCGGAACGGTTTCTATCGTGACTTCGCCGGAAGAAAATTCGCCGGAAATGCCGGCGTCGGCAAAAGATAAATTCAGTTTGGAATTCGGCTCAATCAATATCGTTCCGGTTTGAGCGAGCGCGATTCTGGCTCTCGCCTGCGGCGAAGTCGTAATTTCCGACGGCGAAGTTATCGAGCGCCCGCTGACAACGCGCTCGCCGTTGACCGTCACAAAGCCGCCTTCGCCGGCGGAAGTAATCGTTAATTCGCCGACCAGGCGGGCGGTTTGAGCCAGCAAAAATTGCGGCGAGGTGAGCAGTATCGCCATAAACAAGCCGAGAGAAATAAATTTACGGATTCCGGTTTTCATATGTTTGATTTCCTTTTGAATGAGCTTAAATTAGTTCTTACCAGTGAATGTCATCAATGTCAAATTTTTTGCGAATTTAAAATTACAAGCAGGAAAATGAAACCGCAGATTTTCGCAGATAAACGCAGATAAGAAACAAATATTATCCTATCCGTTTCGCTCGGCTTCCGGCTTACGAAAATAAAACGCCCCGAATCTATTTCTAAATTCAGGGCGTTTTATTTAGCAATCAATCAGACGCTTGCTCGCTTACTTGCACTTGGAATAACCGCAGTCGCGGCAGAAATCGCAGCCCGACGCGTGTTCGAGCTGTCCTTTGCATTCGGGACATTCGCCGATTAAATTCGACATCTGCGCCTGCTCGGAATAAGCGACGACTTCCGGCATTTTGGTGGCGGGCGCGGTTGCCGCTTTGCTGATGGCGCGTTCCGAGGCGGGCATATTTTTCAAACGGCGGTTGGTTAAAAGCAGGCATTCCGCCACGGCTTGTTCGGGCGAAGTCAGCAGCCGCTCGTTAAACCAGACGGCGTGCGTCGCCGTGACTTTGTTCAAGCTGCGCGCGACTTCTTTCAATTCAAAACCGCCGCGCAGCATTTTTGAAGCGAGCAGTCCGACGCCTTCGCTGATGGGTCCGGTGGCGAAAACTTCCAGCACGCGCTCGCCGTCGTGATTGACCGTGACATACAAATTACGCTCGTCAAACGGAATGCGCCACGTCGCGCCCTGCAATTCGCGCGGTCGGTCGTAGCGATTGACCGTCACGCTCTTGTGCGGCGTGGCGCTCGATTTCACAGCCGTCTGCGGCGCGGCTTCGGTAATTTGTGCGACTTCGGGCATAAAATCGCCGGTTTCGACGGCGACGGTGTGCGTTTCCGCTGCGGCGGCTTCGCCTTTCTTTTCCTGCGTCTTCATTGTCGTCAAAACCTGACCTTCGCGCGAGCCGTCACGGTAATACGAGACGCATTTGCAGCCCAAATCCTTTGCCAGTCGATAAAGCTCGTCAACCGATTCGATGGTGTCGTCTTTCGCGCCGTTGCAGGTTTTTGAAACGGAATTATCCACGTGTTTCTGCGCGGCGGCAAGCACCTGCACGTGCTGTTTCGAAGTGATGCCGAGCGCCGAGATGAAATACGGCGGCAGCTTATCTTCGTTTTCGACGACGAACTGCGCGGCTTTTCTGATTGATTCCTCGTCGGTCTGGTCAACCGTCGTGCCGAGTGCTTCCGCCGCCAGCGTGTGAACGTAAGTGCGCGTTCCAATCGTGTCCTGCCGGACATAAGCCCACGAAAAATTCGGCTCGATGCCGCTCGAAGTTTCGGCGACGAGCGAGATTGTTCCGGTCGGCGCAATCGTCGTCACTTCATAATTGCGCGGCGTAATCGCGACGTCTTCAGGAATTCCGATTTCATCGCGCAGGAATTTGGTGTAAGCTTCGCGGTTCGCTTCAAATTCGGGAAACGCGCCTTTTTCCGCGCCGAGCTTTAAGCTGGCTCGCCACGATTCGCGGCGGACAAAGCCCATCACTTTCTCCATCAAGGCAATCGAACCGGCTTCGCCGTAAGTGATTTTGTGTTTCAGACACAAATCGGCAAAACCCATAATTCCCAAGCCTACGGGGCGCGTTCTTTTTACCACATCGTCGATGTCGGCAAGCGGGAAGTGCCCGGTATCAATCACGTTATCCAGAAACTGCGTGCACAGATGCGTGACGTTTGCCAGTCTGTCCCATTCGATGCATTCGTCGGGGTTCGTGCCGTCGCCCTGTTTTTTATAAAACTTCGATAAATCAATCGAGCCGAGATTGCAGGAATTCGAAAAATGCAAAAACTGCTCGCCGCACGGATTGCTCGCGTAAATCGGTCCCATCGACTTCATCATATGGTTGTGACGATTTACCTCGTCGATAAAAGCGATTCCCGGTTCGGCGTATTTGTGCGCCGAGGCGATGATGCGATTCCAGATGTCCGGCGCGTAAATCATTCCTTCCTGCGGCGGCGCTTCAATCGTGCAATCTGACAAATCGGCGTTTTCAAAAGCGAGCTTGTCGGCAAAAGTCACGCTTTCGCCGTTCGGGCGGCGATAAACGACGTAATCTTTTCCCGTGACCGGGTCGAAAACGGCTTGCGTCCATTTTTCGCGCGCAAATTCGGTTTGAAACCAAAGCTTGCGGTCAACCGCGTCCATAAATTTATCGGTGACGTTGACGGAGATGTTGAAATTGGTCAACGAGTGCTGGTCGTTTTTGGCGTGAATAAAGCGCAGCACGTCCGGGTGCGTGACGCGCATCATTCCCATATTCGCGCCGCGCCGGACGCCGCCCTGTTTGACGACTTCGGTCATCGTGTTGACGATGTTCATAAAAGAAACCGGACCTGATGCGACGCCGCGCGTCGAATTGACCATCGCTCCCGCCGGACGTAAGAATTCGTAAGTCATCCCGGTTCCGCCGCCCGTCTGGTGAATGATTGCCGCCGCCTGCGCGTGTTCCATAATCGCGTTGATGGAATCCGGCACGTTTAAAACGAAGCACGCGGCGAGCTGTCCCTGCGGTTTGCCGGCATTGACCAGGCAAGGCGTGTTCGGCACGAATTCGCGCTTGAGCATCACCTCCAGCATCGCGTTGTAAAACAAATCGCGTTTCATGAAATCGCGTTCGGCGCCGGAGACGTGACCGACAACGCGGCGCACAATGTCGTCCCAGGCTTCGACCGGATTGCCGCCGGAGTCTTTTAAGCTGTAGCGTTTGCTGACGACTTTTTGACCGTTTAAGCCAATCGGCTTATATTCCGTTTTGGCTGGCGCGCCGTTTCCCTTTCCGTTGGTTTTTCCATTTTTGGCGACAAAAGTGCCCGTTGCGACAGGTTCAAAAACTGTACTCATTTCACTCACCTCTCCAAAGCCTTGCTGCACGCGCGGCTCAATCTTTAATTTTACTCTTTTATAATTGGTCTTGCATTACGAGAATGCGGGACTGGAAGAATCTTTTTCGACACTTTCCTTTTAGACTTGATTTGTCGAATTTCACTCTCAAGCGCCAGAGAATCTTACAAAAGCTAAATTCATTTGTCAATAGAAAAAACACAATATCTTGTGTTAAATTTTTCCGACGTCTCAATCCAGCGTGTAACTTAATGTGATTCCTTAGCTTTTGCGGGCTAAAGTTTATTTCTAAATCGTAAATAATTTTTGAAAAATTTGAAATTTGACTTTCCGCCGTCCATTTTCGGAAACTATAAGTATGGACAAACTCATTCACGGAACAGCCGCCGACGGAACAATTCGCGTCATAGCGGCAATCACCAGCGACATTGTTGCCGAAGCCGTCCGCCGGCATCAAACTTCGCCGACCACCTCAGCCGCCTTCGGGCGGGTTTTGACGGGAACGCTCCTTTTGGGGTCGAGCTTAAAGGAATTTGACCGCTTGACGGTGAAAATAGAAGCCAAAGGCGCGGTCGAAGGCATTGTCGCCGAAGCCAATGCCGAAGGCAGAGTGCGCGGCTACGTCCGCAATCCGCAGGCTGAGCTGCCGTTTAAAGCGGACGGGAAATTCGACGTCGGCGGAATTGTCGGCGGCGGGATGTTTCACGTTATCCGCGAATCCGGTTTCGACATCGGACTTTATCGCGAGCCTTATCACGGCTCGGTTCCGATTGTTTCCGGCGAGATTGCCGAAGATTTCGCCTATTATCTGGCAAAATCCGAACAGATTCCATCCGCCGTGCTGCTCGGCGTTCTGCTGCAAAACACCGAACCGTTCGTCAAGGCTTCGGGCGGCGTGATGCTGCAAATGATGCCCGGCGCAAACGAGCACATCATCACGATGATTGAAGACACGATTAATCACGCGCCGCATCTGACGACCGTAATTAACGACGGCACGACGCCGCAAGACCTGGCGCGGCTGGCGCTGGGCGAAATCGATTTTGAGGTTCTGGAAGAAAAGGAAATCGAGTTTCGGTGCAACTGCTCGTTTGAAAGAGCCGTTACGCTGATTGCTTCTTTGGGAAAAGAAGAACTCGAAGCGATGTTGGCGGAAGATAAAGGCGCGGCGATGACGTGCGGCTTTTGTAACGAAACTTACCGCCTCGATGAAGAAGATTTAAAGGAAATTTTAAGCTCGACGGAAACTTAAGGAACATCGCCGCGCAGATTATCCGGGCGTCGTTCGCGCGAGCCTTCCGTCTTACGAGAAGAAGTCGGCATCGAGCCGCTTCCGCGAAACAGCGGCGTGAAAACCCATTTCGAATGGTTTTCAATGCCGTAATAAGCGATAAAGGATTTATTTTTGCTCTGGCTGACGACGCCGATAAACGGCGTATTGTCCGTCCGCACTTCGCCGTCGTCCTCGTCGGTTTCGTCGGCTGCTCCCTTGCTGTCGTCCTCGCTTTCGGTGTCTGTATTAGTGAGAATTATGCCGAGCTTGTTAATGACGCTTTGATGGACGTTTTCCGACGTCGGCAATGCGCCGTTATTGTAGTTCTGGACGCGGCGCGCAAAATTTACCATCGTCTTGCTTTCGACCCCGACCAGCCGCCATTTGCCGTCCTCGCTTAAAGGGTCAATCGCCGCCGATTCGCGCAAAATCTGGCGTTTCTTCGTGCCGTAGGGAATGCCTTCCAGCAAATCGTCAATCGAGCTCGGAAATTTCGCGCCGTTGTAATGATTGACGTATTGACGAATCGCCTCAGCGATTTCTTCGCCGCGCCGGATGGCTTCAAGCTCCTTTTCGCGCTGAACCTGTTGATGAACGCTCGGCGCAACCGCCATCATAACAATCGCCAGAAACGTCATCATCGCCATCAACGCGACGAGCGAATAGCCCGATTGCGGATTGCGGATTGCGGATTGCGGATTCTTTTTCCGCCGCTTGACCGCTGATAGCTGATGGCTGATAGCTTTTTTAATTGTCGCCGTCCTCATCGTCATCCTCATCTTTTTTCTGCTGCTGCGGCGTCGGCGGAACATAGCGCGGAATATTGTTCGGAATTCCCGGAATGTCCTGTGTTTGCGGCAAAGTCGGATTATACGGCTGGACGGTCGTGCCTTCGGTCGGAAATCTGCCGGGCGTATTGCGGTCGAATCCGCCGCGACTCGGCGTCGTCTGCCCGCCGCCCGCGCCTCCGCCGGACGGACGGACAAGCAGGAGCTTGTGGCGAAAACCCAAACCCGTATCTTCCAGAATCACCTCGTTGACCGAGATGCTGACGACCCGAAAACGATTGTTTACGGTATTTACATTGACAATATCGCTTAAACGCCGTCCGAATTCGACCGGATTGCCCGGTTCGCGAAAATAAGCCGTATTATTGTTGCCGCGCCTGGCTATTTCCGCGCCGATATATTGAACCGTCGGTCGCGGCGGCGCCTGCACGCTCAGCATCACCGGATTTGAATACAATTTTCCGTCCGGCGTGCGAACTTCGATTGACCGCTGACCTTCGCCCGCAATCAGATTGGCGGAAATGTCCGCCGTCAGTTTTTGCGGGTTGACGAAGCCGGTCGGAATCTGGCTTCCGTTCCAAAAAATTAACGAATCGGGCGTGAATTTATCGCCGTTGACTTCCAGCCGGAAATTTCTCGAACCGGCGTAAACGCTCTGCGGCGAAACATAGCTGACCAGAATCGGCAGCGGCGTCGGCACCGGCGTCGGCGGCGGTGTCGGCAGAGGCGTTTCAACTACCGGCTGCGGCACGAAGGGCGTCGGCTGAGGCGGCTCGTAAAATGCGAAAATGTTTCTGCCCGCATCCGGCGCGTAAAATGAACCGGGCGTATAGACGACCGGCGTGGTCAGCCATTCCTGATTGATTTGGTCTTGAGATAAAAGCTGAATGTTGCTGGTCTGCGTTCCGTTCGATGAGGAAATCGTCGCGCCCGGCGTCGGCGAAACGCTGACGGTAACAGTCGTTTTTCTGCCGCCCATAAACCCGCTGAAATTGTAAACAAGCATCAGCACAGCCAGCCCGCCCAAAACCATTGCCGCGATGAGTTTCTTTTTTTCAGATGGTGTTTTGCCTTCAAAAATTTTCATAAACACTTGTTGCTTACTACTGCTGCTGCGGCAGGATACTGACCGCCGAATTTCGTTTAAAATACGCCGCCAGTTCGATATGGAGGCTGACGGTGGCGCCGATTGTTCTGCCGCGGGTCGCGGGTCGGGTGGTCGTCTGCTGAGTCGTCGTAGTCGTGACTTGTCCCTGATTATTTCTCATCATCGGATTAACCGCCGCGCCGGTCGGGTCGATGTTCGGTCGCGCATACGGCTGATTCGGGCTGGTCACGGTCGGCTGCGTGTTTTGCGCGACGGTCGTTGCGTCCGTTTGCCGGTCTTGATTTTCCGCCGGTTCGAGCTCGACCGCGCTGACAATAATAAACTGCTGGCTGGTTTCGAGGTCGCGCAGAAAACGCCGCAGATTCTGATACGAGCCTTCGACGGTCATCGTCACATAGACGCCCGGAAACAGGCTGTGATATTTTGCTCTGCCTTTCTCGCCTTCCGGCTGACCTTCACGCTGATTGATTTCGAGCGGCGCGTAATCGGGTCCGGTCGTATTAATCAAACCGTATCCGGCAATCAAAGTATTCAAGCGCTGATACAGAGCGGTTCTGCCGTTGCCGGAGACGGGCAGAAAACGGCTCTCAAAATCGTCGACGCTTCCGACCAGCTTGGCGACGTGTTCTTCGGTCGTCGTAAAGTCCGCAAATTTGTCTTTGGTCGCCGCCAATTCCTTTTCCATACGGTCGCGCTCGGCTTTGCGGTTGTTCAGCTTCGCCTGCTCCGGCGTGACGACAAACATATAAAACAATATAGTCGCCAGTATCGACAGTAAACCAAGTCCGACGACAATGTATTCGGTCGTGCCGAAAATTCCCAGATTTACTTTCCGCGGGCGATTTCGCGGCGCGATGTCAAAGGTCGGTTGTTTTTCGATAATTATCGTTTCGTCTTCGGTCAGAAGAACCGTGCGGTCTTTTTCGTCCACCACGACGGTCGAATCCTGCGGCGTAAAATCGTCGCGGATGATTTCCGGCTGTTGCGGTTGGTCTTTGGAGTCAAGATTTTCGCTCATTCTATTACTGCTGACCTCCTTTTTCGTTAACGGAGGCGACGTCGTTTGTCTGTGCCGGGGCGGTCGAATATCCGAGCGGCTGAGTATAAATGAGCCGCAGAGTGTATTCGGTATAGGTAAAATAATCTTTTTTCTGCAAATCCTGCCCGCGCAGCTCAGCCTGGAAAATCGGTCTGGAGTTCATCGTGTCGATCATATTCATCACGCCCTGGTAATCGCGGCTTAAGACCGACAGTTGAAGTTCGGCTTGCGTGCGGTCGCCGGTTTGATAAACGTTTTCGACATTGATGCGCGAGACGCTGACGCCGCCCGGCAGAACGTCTTCCAAATCAGCGAAAAGGCGCGACCAACCGAAACTTTTCTGCGCGACGAGCTTATGCGCGGCAATCAGCAAAGTGCGCTGTTCGGGCGTCAGGGTTTGCTGGATTTGGTCGCCCTTGCCCTTTAAATCCGCCAGCTGCCTTTCTATCAGCTCGACTTCGCTCTGCACGATGTCATTTTCCGCTTTGATTTGCCGCAGCTTCGCAAAACCGAAAATCACGCCGACCATCGCCAGCGTACAGCACGCCAGCGCTATCAGATACGGCAGCGTCCGGTTGCGAAAAGGATGGGTTGCGAGATTGAGTTTATTTATCACTTTTTTGGTATTGGGCTTTTAAGAAATCGGTAATTAATATTGGTAGCCGGAAGCCGGTAATTGGTTGTTTGCAATAATCTGTCGCCAACCACAATTACCTGTCACCAATCACCAAAATCGTCCGAAAAACGACAAAACGCCAGTTTATCACGAAAAATTTTCTTTGTCCCTGCGCTCGATTTGCGTTACCGATTTGTTTTCACGTCGAAAGGAAAAAATAGTTGCAAAATTTTACGCCGTAAAGGCTTAGCCAAGACAAAACGCAAAGTGCAAAATAGGAGAACAGGTTTAATTTCGTAAGCCTGAAGCCTAATATTTTGCATTTTGCGTTTTGCCTCGATAGATGTTTTCGCTTTTGTCTTTATTTAAAATTCGGAAATTTGGTTTCGCGGCTCAAAGTCGGATTTGGCGGTGACGGGTTCGCTTTCACTGTGGCGCGCCAGCTGTGCTTTACTGGTTTCTTCCTCGCTCAGTTCGCGATAGGCGCAGACGCGGTTTCTGCCTTCGCGTTTGGCGCGATAAAGCGCGGAATCAGCCATTTCGACCAGTTCAATCGGGTCGCTCGAATCGTCGGGAAAAGAAGCGACGCCGATGCTGATGGTGATGTGATGCGATTCGGTCGGCTTGCCCTGCCGGATGACGCTGAACGCCTGTTCTTCGATGGTCGAGCGGATTCTTTCCGCCGCGACGATGCCTTGCCCGAGTTCCGCGTCCATTAAAAACGCGGCGAATTCCTCGCCGCCGAAGCGCGAGGCGACGTCGCCGCTGCGCAGTATTTGCGTGATGCACAAACCGATTTCTTCCAGCGTTTTGCTGCCCGTCAGATGCCCGTAAGTGTCATTGACGTTTTTGAAATAATCGACGTCCATCATCAAAACGCAGAACTGGCGTTTTTCGGCGTCCGGCTGCGAAGCTTCGCGGCGCAGCTCGGAAAAAAACGACCGGCTCGAAAGCAGTCCGGTCAAATCGTCGTGCGAGAGCAGGCGGCGAATCTGGCGCTGGTATTCGCGGTCGATTTCGTCGAGCATCTCAAAGCGCAGGATGTGTTCGCCGATAGTGATTTTATCGCCGTTCTGCAAAGTTTCCTGCGTGATGCGCTCGCCGTTCAGAAAGATGCCGTTGCGCGAATCCAAATCGGTTAAAATATAACTCGGCTCTTCGTCCTCGACGCCGCGCACCGTCGTAATCCGCGCGTGCTGGCGCGAAACTTTTTTGTCGTTGACGCGAACGTCCGCTTCCAGCGCGCGACCGAGAATGACTTCCTCGCGTTCGAGCGGAATCGGGACGGCGAGAAAATCGCCGCTCAAAAAAACCAAAGCGGGTCGTAAATCGCGTTTCGGACGTTGGGATGCTGACATAATCGCTTCGCGGGGCAGTGGGAAAGGCGCTAGTGCCTAACTTCTAAAATAACTTATCTTAAAGCCGAGAGTCTAGTGATTTTAGATTTTAGATTTTAGATTTTAGATTTTCCACCGGCGAGTCGCAAGGTTTTTGGCGGTTGACTCTTGACTCTTGAGTCTCGACTCTCTACATTCACATTTTGCAGCGGATGAAGATTCTAATCGTCAAACTCGGCAGCATCGGCGACATCGTCCACACACTGCCCGCGCTGGCGGCAATTCGCCGCGCGATTCCGCACGCGGAGATTTCCTGGGTGGTCGAAAATCGCGCGGCGGAAATCTTGCGCCCCGGACGCAACCAATTTTTAAGTCATCTCATCGAAGTTGATACGAAGGCTCTGAGGCATCAAGAATCGCTTGGGGAGACGCTGTTGATTGCCCGTCAGCAGTTACGCGGGCTTCGTGCCTCTGCCTTCGACATCGCCCTCGATTTCCAGGGACTTCTGAAATCCGCCGCCATCGCCAAACTCGCCAAAGCCAAACGCCGCTACGGATTCGCCCGCGAAGCTCTGCGCGAGCCAGCCAGCCGTTTTCTTTTGACCGATACGGTTAGCGTTCCGCGCAAAATTCACGTTATTCGCAAAAATTTAGCGCTCGTCGAAAAAGCCTTAAAAATTCCCGTTCCCGAAAAAGATTTCCAGTTTCCGATTTTCACGGAAAAAACGCACGTCGAAGAAGCGGCAAAAATCATTTCACGGGCGGGCGGGAATTTCGCCGTCTTAAATCCGGCGGGCGGCTGGGTGACAAAGCTCTGGGAAGCGGAAAAATTCGGCGCGCTGGCTGACAAACTCTGGGAAGAAAACCGTTTAGTTTCCATCGTCACGACCGCGCCGAGCGAAAACGCGCTGGCGGAAAAAGTTTTAAAAAACAGCAAATCGGGCAAAACAGTCGCCGCAAATTTAAGCTTGAAAGGCTTTTACGAATTAACTAAGCGCGCGCGGGTTTACGTCGGCGGCGATACGGGACCGACGCATCTGGCGGTCGCGGCAAAAGCTCCGGTCGTCGGCATTTTCGGTCCGACGGAATGGTGGCGCAACGGCAGCCCGAACGAATCGGACATCTGCGTCGAGCGCGCCGACATCGACTGCCGAGTCGATTGTCATCGCCGGACGTGCGGAAATTGGATTTGTATGGATATTTCCGTCGAAGCGGTTTTCAATGCCGTGCAGAAACGTTTGAAAAGCGGAAAGTAGCAAAAAAGCGGAAACTAGTAAACGGTAATGGTAAGTTCGTTACTTTTCATCTGCAACTTACCACTTACTGTTTACCACTTTTCACGCCAAAGGCGCTTTCGCCTTCTAAAATTATTTTTAACACAAAATCCGATTTTCGATTTATACTGGCATAGATACATTTTATGACGAGAAAAATCATTCACCCGCTTTTGTTGAAGCTGATAATTTTGCTTTGCTGCGGCTTGAGTTTTGCGCAGTCGAGCGGAAAAAACGAAGTCTTCACAATCGGCGAGAGCTTATCTTACGAAGTAAAACTGAGCAAAGCGATTTTTCGCGGCATCAGCGTCGCCGATATAAATTTCACCGTCGCCCGCGCCGCGGGCGGGAAAGATTACCTGATTAAAACCGAAGCCCGGTCGAAGGGAAGCCTGACAAAACTGTTTCGCTTCAGCTTTCTGCAATCGTTCGAATCGACCGTCGAAGCCGAAAATTTTCGCATTCTGAAAACGACCAAGCGCGACGAGCAGGGCGAGCGCGTCCGCGATTCGGAAGCCTTTTTCGACTACCGTGAAAAGCGCGTGACCTATATCGAAACCGACCCGAACGACCGGCTGCGACCGCCGCGCAAGATTGCCTCCGGCATCGACGAAAACACGCAGGATTTGATTTCCGGCATTTACACTCTGCGGCGCTTGCCGCTGGCGGTCGGAAAAACGTTTCAGATAACGGTCAGCGATTCCGGTCTGGTTTATAAAATTCCGGCGCGCGTCGCAGCGCGCGAACTGCAAAACACGGTTCTCGGCAAGGTCTGGTGTTTTCGCGTCGAGCCGGAAGTTTTCGGCACCAATCGCGTCATCGAACAAAAAGGCACGCTGACGATTTGGATTATGGACGATGCGCGCCGCGTCCCCGTTCGCGCGCAGATTAACACCGACGGTTATAAAATCGAAGTCAAACTCAAAAACCCCAGGCTCTAAAATTAGCCGAGAGTGGAGAGTCCGGAGTTGAGAGTCGAGAGAAAAGCGTTTGACTCTCAACTCCGGACTCTCGACCATCCGGCTTGTTTCTTTTCTCAAAAGCCAGCATAATCAATCTTTTAATTTAAATGCGCATTTCGGGCTCGCTTTTGCCTGAACGCATTTTATAAATATTTATGAACGAAAAAGAGTTTGAAAAAAACGATTTGAAACAGCCGGAAACGGAGACGCTTGAGTTTTCGCTGACCGATTTTAAATTGAACCTGATTTCGTCGGCGGAAATGCTGAAAGGCGAAACTAAACTGCTGCCGGAAAACGAATTAAAATTTGCGACCGGCGAAGAGAAAGAGGAAAAAGAAGAACCGACCGAAGTTTTCAAAGAGCTTGCCGAGCCGAAATTGCCCGCGCTGCCGAGCGAAAACCGCGCCCGCCTGCAAATGCAGTCGCCGAACCGGATTTTCTTTTACTGGTCGCTGAAAAATAACCCGTTTCAGACGCTGCAAAAAATGTTCGGCAGCCGCGCCGGAGATTACACGTTTGTCGCCAGGCTCGTCAATTTAACGAATCAGACGGAGAATTTTTATACGGTTCCCGCCGCCGGCTCGTGGTGGTTCGATGTCGAATCGGATTCGACTTATCAAGCCGAAATCGGATTTTTGTCCGGCGCGCGCCCGTTTGTGCGCTTGCTGTTTTCCAATACGGTCGAAACGCCGCGCAGCGCGCCGTCGCCGTATTTCGATTTGTCGCCGCAGTTTGCCGTCTCAGCGCAGGAATTTGCCGAAGTGCTGGACGTTTCCGGTTACAAACAGGACGCTTTTGAAATGGCGCTCGCCGGCGACGAAATCGAAGAAGCGGACGCGGCAACCGGAGAAACGCTTCGGCAGTTAATCGGCAAGCGCAAGCTTGACGCGCAGGGCGGCGAATTGCGTTACGTTTTATTCGCGCTCGCGGCGGGCGCGGCGCTCGAAGATTTGCGCGGTCAAATCAGCCCGAATCTTTTCGTGCAGCTGGAAAAGCTGGTGCGGGAAAACGCCGAGCAGTTTGCGGCGGAAAAAGTTTTGTCGGCTTTGCAGGAAAATTTCGATTTCGAAGCGGACGAAGAAACAGAAGAAAGCGGCGAAGTTTCATATAAAACCTTCGGCGCGAGCCTCGTGAATTTTCACAAGTTTCCGCGCACTTTGACGAAAAGATTTCCGAAATTTTCGCCCGTCAGTTCGCTGCGCTAAAGAAATTTTTTTAACGCCAAGACGCGAAGGGCGCAGAGCCGCTAAGGAATTTTCAGAAAGAATTTTCTTTTTCTTTTCCTTAGCGTCTTTGCGTCTTCGCGTCTTTGCGTTAAATTCTTTTTATGCCAATCGGTTATTTCAGCTTGATTCTACACGCGCATCTGCCGTTTGTGCGGCATCCCGAATATCCCGAATTTCTGGAAGAAGACTGGTTTTACGAGGCGATTACGGAAGTTTACCTGCCGCTGGTTTTCATTTTTCAGAATCTGCACGAAGCCGGCGCCAGCCCTCGTCTGGCAATGAACGTTTCGCCGCCGCTGTGCGAGATGCTCGCCGATAAGCTTCTGGAAGAAAGATACACGCGGCATCTGGAAAATTTAATCGAATTAGCCGGCAAGGAAGTCGGGCGCACGCGAGCGGAAGCGCCGGAATTTACGGAGGCGGCGCAGATGTACGTCGAAACTTTAACGGCGTCGCTCGATTTGTGGAACAATAAATATCAAAGAAATCTTATCAACGCTTTTCGCCAGTTGCAGGAAGAAGGCGTTCTGGAAATCATCACCTGCGGCGCAACGCACGGTTTTCTGCCCCTGATGTCGCGCCGCGAAGCCAGACGCGCGCAGATTCAGGTCGCGGTCGAAAATTACCGGAAACATTTCGGTCGCCGCCCGCGCGGCATCTGGCTGCCCGAATGCGCCTATGAAGAAGGCATCGAGGATTTACTGAAAGAAGCGGGCATCGAATATTTTATTTCCGACACGCACGCCATTTTATACGGCAATCCGCGCCCGCGTTACGGCGTTCACGCGCCGGTCAAATGCCCGAACGGCGTGGCGACTTTCGCGCGCGACGTCGAGACTTCACAGCAGGTCTGGAGCGCCGAAGTCGGTTATCCGGGCAATCCGGTCTACCGCGAATTTTATCGCGATGTCGGCTGGGATTTGGATTACGATTATATCAAACCACACCTTCACGCCGACGGGAACCGCCGCAATCTCGGTTTGAAATATTATCGCATCACCGGCAAAACCGAACATAAACAGCCGTATCGTCCAAATCCGGCGCGCGAAAAAACCGCGCAGGACGCCGCCGATTTTCTCGCCAAACGCATCCGGCAGGCTTACGAACTGCGCGAAGTTTACGAAGGTCACGCGCCGCTCGTCGTTTCGCCCTACGACGCCGAGCTTTACGGTCACTGGTGGTTTGAAGGTCCGCAGTTTCTGGATTTCTTTTTCCGCAAACTGCATTACGACCAGACGGAGATTCAGGCAATTTCGCCGGGCGATTATCTGGATTCGGGCTTGCCGATTCAGACGCAGCAGCCTTCGGCTTCCAGCTGGGGCGAGCGCGGTTATTACAAGGTCTGGCTCAACGAGGGAACTTCGTGGATGTACCCGTATCAGCACGACGCCGAAGCGAAAATGATTGAGCTGGCAAATCGCTTCGACGACGCGGACGCGCTTATGCTCCGCGCCTTGAATCAACTCGCGCGCGAATTATTGCTGGCGCAGTCGAGCGATTGGGCTTTCCAGATTTATCAGGGCACGACCGTCGAATACGCGTCGCGCCGTTTCCGCTCGCACATTCACCGCTTTAACCTGCTGGCGACCGAAATCGAAAAAGGCGAAATCAACGAGGAGCTTTTAACCGAAATCGAAGCGCGCGACAATATTTTTCAGGAGATTGATTATCGAATTTACAAATCCTAAGGCAATTCCAATTTTTGCCGTGCGTCGTTTGGGTCAATGAACCTTCCGAGAGAAACTTTTTTGATGACGCCGTCTTGAACCAGCAATTTTGTCGGAACGCCTTTGACTGAAAGAGCGTTGGCAAATTCTCTTTTTTCATCCGTTAAGACCGGAAAGTTTATATTTTTGTTGGCGGCGACCGGGTTTTGTTTTTCTTTCGGGTCAACGCTAATCCCGTAAATTTGTATCCGCGCGCTTATCTGCGGATACATTTCCGCCATCTGCTGAATTTCCGCCTTGCACGCCTCGCAGTCAGCGGAAAGAAACATAATTAGAACTTTGCCCTGACGCAGCGCGCTATCGTCGAAATTTTCGCCGTTCGCGGTTGAAAGATTCGCCGCCGGTAATTTCTCGCCGATTAGATTAAGTTCAGGCTTGTTCGGAGTATTATTTCGCCACAGAAATAAAATCCCCAAAGTCAGTCCGAATCCGAGCAGAAGGGCTGCGAGTGTGATGGATATTTTTTTTAACATTACAGAAATATTTCAAATAAAAATGCTGAAAAAGTCTCTATTCCAAGTTAACGGGAACTTAAAACAGAGACTTTACAAAATAACTTTCCGCCTAAGCTTTTACTAATTACAATCTTCCGGATTAGATACCGTGCAGGGATTATCAAAACCGCAGTAAGTCACGTAAGTTCCTTCCGGCTGCGGCGTATTCAAATCAGTCGGCAGGCAGGAATAGTCACACGTTTGCGCATAAGGGTCGGCATATGTCAGCGAACAAAGCTCCGAAGTTCGGTAATCCGTATAATAATCTATACAAGTTATGCAGGGACCCATATTTGCCGAGTAAGCGACGGGCAATGCCAGCACGGCGCCGATACAGAAAGAGACTAAGAGCATTTTTACAGATTTCATTTTTCCTCCAAAAGCAAGCAAGAATTTGATAGAAGTTGAGACACCAATATTTTAATTAAACCGAATTTGCCAGTCAAGATTTTTCCGCTTTGCTTCTCACAAAATTTTTTCGCAGTTTGCCTTAACATTTTCGTAAAGTTATCATTTCCTTTTACTTTACGGGAGAAAAATCAATGGCAAACAAAGGCGTGGAGATTGCGCCCGCAAACGGTAAGCTCGGAATTCTGCTGGTCGGACTCGGCGCGGTGAGCACGACTTTCGTGGCGGGCGTCGAGGCGATCCGGAAAGGCGAGGCGAAACCAATCGGCAGCCTGACGCAGATGGGCACGATTCGTCTCGGCAAGCGCACCGAGAATCGCGCGCCGCGCATTAAGGATTTTGTGCCGCTCGCCGATTTAAACGACATCGTTTTCGGCGCGTGGGATATTTTTTCCGATTCGGCTTATGAAGCCGCGCTGCACGCCGGAGTTTTGGAGAAATCGCAGATTGAGGATTTGCGCGAGCAGCTCGAATCTTTGAAACCGATGCAGGCGGTTTTTTCGCAGAATTACGTCAAGCGCCTGAACGGAACGAACGTCAAAAACGGCAAGAACAAAATGGAGCTTGCCGAGCGGCTTATCGAAGACATAGCGCGCTTTAAACAGGAAAAAGGCTGCGACCGCCTGGTGATTGTCTGGGCGGCTTCGACGGAAATTTTTCTTGAGCCGTCGGCGGTTCACGAAACTATAGAAGCGTTTGAAAAAGGCTTGTATGACGACGACGAAAATATTGCGCCTTCGATGATTTACGCCTACGCCGCTTTGAAATCCGGCGTTCCGTTTGCCAACGGCGCGCCGAATCTGACGGTCGATATTCCGGCTTTGACCGAGCTTGCCGAAAAAAACAAAGTTCCGGTTTGCGGAAAGGATTTTAAAACCGGGCAGACGTTTATGAAAACGATTCTCGCGCCCGGATTGAAAGCGCGAATGCTCGGCTTAGCCGGTTGGTATTCGACCAATATTTTGGGGAACCGCGACGGCGAAGTTCTGGACGACCCGGAAAGCTTTAAGACCAAAGAAGAAAGCAAATTGTCCGTTTTGGAGCATATTTTGCAGCCGGAAGTTTATCCCGATTTATACGAAGGCTTCTCGCACGTCGTCCGCATCAATTATTACCCGCCGCGCGGCGACAACAAGGAAGGCTGGGACAACATCGACATTTTCGGCTGGCTCGGCTACCCGATGCAGATAAAAGTTAATTTCCTGTGCCGCGATTCAATCCTCGCCGCGCCGCTCGTGCTGGATTTGGCTTTGTTTCTGGATTTGGCGCAGCGAGCGGGAATGAAAGGCGTGCAGGAATGGCTCTCGTTCTATTTCAAAGCGCCGCAGACCGCCGCCGGACTTTATCCCGAACACGATATTTTTATTCAATTGAAAAAGCTCAAAAACACCCTGCGGCATTTGCAGGGCGAGGAATTGATTACGCATCTCGGGCTTGAATATTATGATTAAAGTCAAAAGGTGAAAAGGTGAAAAGGTGAAAAAGCAGGCTCAGATTTGCACGATTGCTTTTTCACGCTTTCGCTTTTTCACTTTTTCACTTTGCATTTTTCTCTTGCAGTATTTTAATTTTTGTGCAAAATATGTGTTAACGAGTCAATCGACTCAGCGCGACTCAAAAAACAAGTCTAAGTTTGAATCATCAACACCTTCCTTGAACCTCCAAAAGGTTCAGCCAACAAATTTTTTTTTGACAGCATCTTAAGTAAGCGATTTAGCCGCGATTGGTTTCACGGCAAAGTCCAAGTTGAAAGTTCGTCTATGACAGTAGCAAATGGCTGAATCCAAAAGCATTTGCTAAGGCGAGGAGAGAAATACTATATGAGTAACGAAACGGCAAAAAAGAAACAAACGACAGAAACACACATTTTACTTGACCCGGATTTGAAAAGCCCGCGCGCCAAGGAGTTTGAAGACAAGCTCTCCGCGCAAATCGTCGGGCAGGAACGCGCCGTGCGCCGCATGAGCGGACTTTTCCAGATTTATCTGGCGGGTATGAACAACCCTTCGCGTCCCATCGGCACGCTTCTTTTTTTAGGTCCGACCGGCTCGGGAAAAACCCGCGTGGTCGAAGCGGCGGCGGAAGTCCTTTTCGGCGACCCGCTCTCGGTGGTCAAGATTGACTGCGCCGAGTTTCAACATTCTCACGAGATTGCCAAACTTATCGGTTCGCCGCCGGGATACCTCGGACATCGCGAAACTTCGCCGATGCTGACGCAGGAAAATCTCGATAAAGCTCACACGGACGAAACGAAACTGACTTTCGTCCTGTTTGACGAAATCGAAAAAGCTTCGGACGCACTGTGGCAACTGCTTTTGGGAATTTTAGACAAAGCGACATTAACTTTAGGCGACAACCGCCGCGTCGATTTTTCGAAAGCGGTCGTCATTATGACTTCGAACTTAGGCGCGCGCGAGATGTCCGATATGATTTCGGGCGGCATCGGTTTCGCGCCGAGCAAAGGTCAGCGGATTCAAGAAGAAAACGAGATTGACCAGAAAATTTATCGCACCGCTTCGGAAGCGGCGAAACGCAAATTCTCGCCGGAATTTATGAACCGCATTGATAAAGTGGTGGTCTTCCGCAGTCTCAAGGAACATCACTTGCGGAAAATTCTGGAAATCGAGCTGAATCAGGTGCAAAACCGGATTACGGAATCAGCCGGCACGAAATTCGTCTTTGAATGCACCGATGAGGCAAAAGAGTTTTTGCTCAGCGAAGGCATCGATTTGAAATACGGCGCGCGCCATCTGAAACGCGCGATTGAACGCTTTCTGGTTTATCCGTTATCGAATCTGGTGGCGACCGAACAGGTTTCGACCGGCGACCTGGTAACGATTGATTATGACGGCGAAAAACTGACTTTCGCCAAACAATCGGGCAAAATGATTGTCAACGAATCGGACGATTTCCTGTTTGAAGAAGAACTGGAATCGAAATCCGACGCCGTCGGGCTGCCTTTGCCGCAAGCCCAAGCCGCCGCGAGCGGAAAAGGCAACAAAGGCGAAAATCAGGAAAGCTAGTTCGATTTAATAAAAAAAGCTCACGGACGAGGGACGAGAAATTGTTCCTCGTTTTTCTTTTTCAACACAAAGAAATGTAACCATCCCGCTTCGCATTTACACAGACAAACGCAGATTATTAACAGGATGGACAGGATAATTTAAAACTGGGAGTGACTAAACGAATGTTGATAAGATAAACTTTGTCAATGCCAGCTTGTCCAAATTGTGAAAATTCAGAGAAACAAATAAAAAACGGAAAGAGTCACTGCGGCACGCAGCGATATTTATGCCGCAGTT
>DASVRT010000009.1:0-11268 GCA_036388475.1 Pyrinomonadaceae bacterium
AAGTAAGCTAATGTTTTCTCTCATCGAACTCTTGCGATTAAATTCTATCAGAAACCAAATTGCTTTCTGCGAAGTCTTTCAATCGCTTTACGCCTTTTCGCTTCGTTTACGGCAAGTGCTATACCATATCACGCCGAAGTATATTTATCGGCACTTCGGAAATTGTTTAGTTTGAAATTAACTAAACCTCTGCTTGAGAAAGCCAAGCATCTACGGCACTGGCTCTAATCACAACTCGTTTTCCAATCCGCGCCGCTTGTAATTTGTTCTGTTTGATTTCTTCCCAGATTTTGCGTTCACAAATCCCGACAAGTTTTGATAGTTCCGTGACACTGTATCCTAGTTTCTGATGTTGTATCGTTGTTGCGTTTTCTTGCATTGCGTTGTAAAACCTCTTATGCTAAATTTTGTCAAGTATTACATCATAAGCAATCCTATTCAAGGGAAATAATGTTAATTCAAGGGGAGACGTCGTGAAAAATTCTTCTGCTCAAGTGGTCAAAAAACAGTATCGCATTAGGCATCGCCGAAAATATGACTGCCCGCTAAAACTTGAAGCCTTATTAACGAAAATGAATTGGCTTGAGCCGGAAATAACACTTTGGACGTTCAATGATGCACTAAGGCTTGTCCGAGACGAAAAGCCGAATCTGAGCGATTACGAGGCTATACAAGAGGCTTTAAAGATATGTTTGGACGGTTTGCCTAAGAAACTACAAAACCTTGTCAAATATGGTGTTCCTATTTTGCCGGAAGATGATGCGGAAAAACGAAAACTTTTCACCTATGACTTTTTGACCGATATACATAATCGGATTTTGCGCTATGAAGATTTTCGGCTTTCGCGTCTTAAACTTTCGCGTCTTGCATACTTTTACGAAAAGGATAAAGAACGCGAGTTAAGGGCAGACTATTCAGTTAGAACGATAAACGAGGATTTTGGAGGAACGGGAAATTTACAAGTTGATGAAAAGGGAATTGTCAATATCGTTAATGATTCTTTCGGCGAAGCGATTAACGGCGTGATTCTTGACCGTGTTCGTAGATGTGAAATTTGCGAACGTGTTTTTTGGGCGGCGAATGTAAATTCAAAAGCGTGTTCACCGAATCACGCCTCGAATTTGCGAAACCGACAATCACGAATGAGAAACAAAGAAAAGCGTCAGGAAAATAGAGAGTTAGACAATGCAAAACGGCGCGAAATTTACGCATACAAAAAGAAATTAAAAAAAGGAAAATAAAGAATATGTCAGTTTATAAAAGAGGCGGAACGTATTGGTATGAATTTCGGTTTCAAGGCAGAAAAATCAGAGAATCGGCTAAAACCAAAAACAAACGCGTTGCCGAGCAAATGGAAACCAAACGAAAGAACGACCTTGCAATGGGAACGGTCGGCATCAAACCGAAAAAAATCATTCCGACTTTTAAAGACGCTATGACAGATTTTTTGAAATGGGTTGAATTTGAAAGAAAGCCGAATACTTACATTCGGCATCTATCATCGTCGAAAACTCTTTTGCGATATTTCGGAAACCTTCGGGTTGATGAAATTACGACCGAAACTATTGAAAAATTCGTGATGCGCCGAAGTAGTGAATTTGGTCAAATGCGCGGTAGGAAACCAAAAACGGGCGGAACAAAGTATCCACAGCGAAAAGTAGCAAAGCCCAAAAAGCAGTTTCAGAGAAAAATTTCACCAATCACGTTAAATCGGGAATTGGCGTGTCTGAAAAAAATGTTAAGCCGTTTGGTCAAAAACGAAATACTGACTGTTAATCCGGCTTGGTGTGTCGGTTTTATGACCGAAGAAGCTCGCGATTTCCGCGTTTTGACTTATGCCGAAGAAAAGGAATATCTATTGGCTTGCTCACAACCTTTACGCGATTTTGCAACGATTATGATTGAAACAGGATTGCGCCCGACTGAGTTGCGAAACTTGACCGTGAAAGATGTTCTTTTGGAAAACGGCGGCAGCTTGTTTGTTCGTCAATCCAAAACTAAATCGGGGAGACGATTAATTCCGTATCTTTCGCAACGTGTGATTGATATTCTGAAGCCACGAATAAAAAATGCCGAGAATGGTTTTATCTTTCCGTCTGGGCGAGGTTCGATTGATAATGCACATTACAAAGCCTTAGACAGGTCAAGCGTGCCAAAATTCCGCATCTATGACTTGCGGCATACATACGCGACAAGACAAGCTGAGTGTGGAACGGACATTGCGACCTTGCAGGAATTGTTAGGGCATAGCAAAATCGAAATGACGAAACGCTACGTTCACCCGTCAAACGACCATAAATCAGATGCGATGCGGCGAATGGAAAAAGCGCGGCTCGATTGGGAACGGCAACAGGCGGAAAAGGTCACGGAAAAGACGCGAAAAATAAATGTGTTATTTGATGTTCAAGCGGCGTAAAATTACGGATAAGGGGGAGACTACTACCAATTCTCCCCCCAAGCCTTTTTTTAAAGAAATGAAAATGTTTGCTAAACATTTGTGATTATTAAAGTTAGTGGCATCTGAAAAATATAGATGAAAGAAAAGCACATCCAAATTTTAGGCATCTGTTTGACGCTTCTTTACGGCTTGTTTGTTGCTTGGCTGTATATCGCCGAGCCGAAAAGTCTGGTCGAACTGCCGACCAAAGCGCAGCAGACGATTGACCGGGCGACGACGACCGCGCAGGTGATGACCAACACATATGAAATCGACCAGACGAAATTTAACGAAGGCTTAGCGGCTTTCCGGCAGGATAATTTCGTTCTGGCGCGCGACGCTTTTTCTAAAGCCGATACGGAAAAACGCGATGCGAAAACGCAGTTTTATATCGCTTACAGTTTTTACCGGCAGGGCTGGGGCAGAATTTCCAACGACGACACGCTTTTCAAACAGGGCTTGGAAACGGTCAACCGCGCGATTGCTTTAGACAATAATTTTAAATCCGACGATGCCGATTTGCAGTTGAAAGCGCCGGTCGAACTCAAAGCCGAGCTTGAACAGGGCTTACAGGTCACGACTGATGATTTCAACCCGCTCAAAGTTTTTCGCGAAAGAAAATGAACCGCGGATAAATACAGATGGACGCAGATAAAACCAAAATGGATGCGGAAAAACAAAATGATTCTTTGCCGGTAATTGACGGCGAATTGCTGGAAGTTTTGACGCGACGAAACGCCGAATTTCCCGACGAAGAAGAAACGGTCGTCGTGCACGAAGAAGAAGAAACGGTCGTGCCGGGCGCGCAAAAGCAGCAAATGACCGCGGCGACCGTCAATCGAAAACCGCAGCTCACCAAAATCAAAGTGCCTCTGACAACGAACAAAGGACAATCCGCCAGTCAGAAATCCTTTCTGCAATATCTGATGCTGCCTTTTATTTTTCTGACCGTGACGCTTTTCGGCGGCTTGCGTTTCGGCGAGCCGGACAACGCTTTTTTGTTTCTGCGACCGGCGCTCGTCTGTCTGATTTTCGCCTTGATTTTGCTGCTGCTTTTCTTTCGCGCGAATTTGATTCGGCTCGAAGGCTGGTTTTCGGAAAGCTTTTCGACCTCGAAAAATCTCGCCAACGGCTTGATTTTACTGACGCTTTTTACGGCTTCGATGCAGGTTTTCAACGCGCTTTTGCCGGAACAGGGCTTGCCGTTCTGGGTTTTCGCTTTCTGTTTTTTCTGGACGCTCTGGAATAATATTTTCGCCGAATTTAACACGAAAAGATTACTGCAAAGCTTAGGCAGCCTGTTCGGGCTCGCCTTCGTCGTTAAATATTTAATTCTCGCCTATCTCGCCGCGCCGTCAGCCGGAAGCTGGTGGCAGGGAATTTTGCAAAATCCGACGCAGGAAGCTTTCACGTGGCTGCTGGATTTACCGAAATTCGCGCCGGCGACCGGCTACATCCAGTTTTTCACGCTGATTCTTTATCTCATCGGATTGTTTTTACTCAAGCCGCAAATGAACCCGGAAACGCCTTCGCCCGGAGCGCTTTCGTTAAAGCGAAACTAACTTGCGTTAAAGCAAAACTCGATTTCTTTAAAGGAAAACTTAATTTCGTCAACACAAAACTCGATTTCGTCAGAACAAAACTTAATTTTATCGAAGCAAAACTCGAATTCGCTTCGACGAAATCGAGTTTCGGCAAACTAATTTTCAGATGATTTGAAGTCGAAAAACGTATCTTCCAGCGTTTCTTCCGACAAAATTTCGTAGAGATTCGGCGCGTCCTGTTTCGAGATTTGTTTCTTTTCGGGAACTTGCAGGACGCGGATTTTGGTTAACCTGCTGCGGCGTTTGATTTCGATTTCGTCGTTCGCTTTGACGTCGCGCGAAGGCTTGGCGGGCGTGCCGTTGACTTTCACCAGACCGGCGTCGCAAAGCTCGTTGGCAAGCGCGCGGCGCAGAACGAGACGGCTGGCTTTTAAATAAAGGTCTAAACGCATTTTATAAGCGAAAAACGAAAAGTGAAAAGTGAATAGCGAAGAGCCGCTCACTTTTCACTTTTCGTTTTTAGTTATTCACTGCTATTCCGTCGGTTTTTTCACTTCCGCCTTGCGCTCGTCTTCAAAGAGGATGGGCGCGACCAGCGGTTTATAGCTTTCGGAAATTTTTATATACGAATCTTTTCTTAAAGTCGCCATAAACTTTTTGCGTTCTGTCGGCAGACGCTCGTAAGTTATCGCTTTGCGCACTTCGTCTTCGTCGAAAACCGATTCGCTGCTTGCCGCCTGGCGGTCGTCGACGCGCAAAATCTCGACGCCTTCGTCAATCCGAATCGGTTCGGTCACGCCGCCGACTTTGACGGTTTTAAGCGGCGCGGCAAAAGTTTCGTTCAGTTCCGCGAGCTTGAAAACTTGCAGCTTGCCTTTCGTTTCCTTGACGTTCGGGCGCTCGGAGTTTTCGATTGCCAGCTTGGCAAAATCCGCGCCGCCGCGCAGCTGAGCGACGAGCTGTTTGGCTTTTTCCAGCACGGCGTTTTCGTCGCGCCCGGCAAAGCTCAGGAAAATTTCCGAGAGCGTAACGGTTTCCGGCTTGGAAAACTTCGCTTTGTTTTTCTCGTAATAATCCTTGACTTCCTTATTGCCGAGCCCGAAATATATCTTCGAATCGACCTCGCGCTGCAAAACATAATCGCGCGTGATTTGCTTGCGCCACGCTTCGCGCAGCTCGTCCGGGTCGATGCCGGCTTTGCGCATTTCGCCTTTCAGACCTTCGAGCGTTTTGATGTTCTGCTCTTTCATAATTTGCAGAAAACGCTGGTTAATATCGCCTTCGACATCGACGCCGAGCTCCTTGCCTTTTTGCAGGATAAGCTCTTCGTTGATGATATTGGCAATCATTTCGCCCTGGCGGCTATCGACTTCGGCTTTGGCGGCTTCGGGCGATTTGCCCTGCCGGACGAGCCCGTCGACGGCGTCTTTCATCTCGCGTTTGATGCGCGAAAGCGTCACGACGCCTTCATTGACCTGCGCGACGACTTCATCGACGACGACCGGTTCGCTCTCCTGCGCAAACGTTGAAAAAGCGGGAAAAAATAAAACGGCAACAAGAAAAATTGCGGAGTTTATAAACTTCACTTCTTTGACTCCTTTAGATTTTTGACAAAAATTCATTCAGAAATAGTAGTTTCAATAGGGATTTGTTGCAACCTATGATGCCCGAAAAGGCGCTTAGGGTTTCTTTAAATCTTGAAAATTTCAATGATTTTGGAAAGTTGAAGCGTTTTGGCGTTTTTTATAAGTAGCTCTTTTCTCAATCCCACGACAAATCCCGAATGAATAAAAAATGTCCCGAATGTAATTTAATCAACTTTGCCGGCGCGGAAAAATGCAAGCGCTGCGAATTTGATTTAATCCAGCTCAAAACCGCGTCAATAAAGGTCGAAAACAAAAAAACGCCGCTCAAAATAAAGATTTTGCGGCGCGCTCTGGTCTGCGTCGCCGTTTGTTTCGCCGCGCTGCTCGTCTTTTACCTGTCGCTGATTATGTCGGCGAAACGGCTGAATTACCACGAAAAAAAGCGCATCGAAAGCGCAATCCGCGTGCTGGAAGAAAAAGAATTTTCAAAAGAAGCGTTTCTGCTCGATTATCTGACGGCTTATCGCGCCAACGATAATTGGCTCAACGCTTCGACGCGCGAAGAGAACGCTTATGCGGCGACGAATTTCCCGTTTGAGATAATGACGATTTATCCGGATTTTTTCACTTACGCAACCGACGACACGGACAGCGCGGCAATTCTCCTGCACGAAGCGCAGCATCTGCTCGGCAAAGACGAAAAGGAAGCCTACGAATTTGTCTGGAAAAATCGCCGAAAATTAGGCTGGACGTACGAAACGCACAACAATTCAAAAGTCTGGGAAAACACGCGGCGGCAGACAATGGAAGCCTGCCCCGAACTTTTTCAATGCAAAGAAAAACCGGGCGGCGACTGCACCGAGTGAGAATTATGAATTACGAATTACGAATTACGAATGATTGAATTTGCGCCAACGGTCGAATCAATTCAACTATTCGTAATTCGTAATTTCTTCCAACGTTTTCCGCGCCGCTTCGACGATATTGTTTTCATCCGTAATCACGCGCAGGATTCCGTTCGGCGAAAACGTCGAGCCTTCATTTCTTGACAGAAAATCCATCAATTTTTCCGGCGCGATTTTTGAGCTTTCGTTCAATTTAACGGCAAAGCCGTCGCGCGTTTTATCGACCGAAATGAGTCGCAGTTCTTCCGCCAAACGCCTCAATCTGGCGTAATCGAACAGGCATTCGACCGATTCGGGCATTTTGCCGTAGCGGTCGTTGATTTCCGAATAAATCTGTCGCAAATCGCTTTCGGAATCGGCTGACGAAATGCGTTTATAAGTGCGCAGGCGCTGTCCGGTTTCGTTGATGTAATCCTGCGGAATCGAAACGTCCACGCCTAAGTTTATCGAAACGCTCGTTTCGTCCTCGATTTCCTCGCCGCGAATTTCGCGAATCGTGCGTTCGAGCATTTTCACGTATAAATCGAAACCGAGCGTGTCGAGATGACCGGATTGATGACCGCCGAGAATATTTCCCGCGCCGCGCAATTCCAAATCCAAAGCCGCGATGCGAAAGCCCGCGCCCAAATCGGAAAACTCGCGAATCGCGCTTAAACGGCGACGCGCAATCGGCGTCAGCTCCAACTCGCTCGGAATCAAAAGATAAGCGTAAGCGCGGCGGCTCGAACGCCCGACGCGCCCGCGCAGCTGGTAAAGCTGCGATAAGCCGTAATTGTCGGCGCGATTGATGATAATCGTGTTCGCGCGCGGAATGTCGATGCCGTTTTCGATAATCGTCGTCGCGACCAGCACGTCGTATTTGAACGCGACGAAATCCAGCACGGCTTGCTCCATTTCCTTTTCGCCCATCTGCCCGTGCGCGACGATGATGCGGGCATTCGGCACGATTTTTTTGATGTGCGCGGCGATGGTTTCAATCGTTTCGACGCGGTTGTGAACAAAGAAAACCTGTCCGCTGCGCGCCATTTCCAGTTCGATTGCCGATTTGATGACGTTTTCCGAAAACTGCACGACCTGCGTGTTAATCGCCAGACGGTCGCGCGGCGGCGTTTCGATAACCGACATATCGCGCATTCCGAGCAAAGACATATTCAGAGTGCGCGGAATCGGAGTTGCCGACAAAGTCAAAACATCGACTTTCTTTTTCAGTTGTTTTAATTTTTCTTTATGCCCGACGCCGAAACGCTGTTCTTCGTCGACGACAACCAATCCGAGCTTCGGCAGTTTTACGTCGTTCGACAAGATTCGATGCGTGCCGATTAGAATATCAAGCTCGCTTTTTTCAGCTTTTTCGACGACCGCTTTCTGCTCTTTCGGCGAACGAAAACGCGATAAAAGCTCAATCGAAACGGGAAAGGCGGCAAAGCGTTTTTTGAAACTTTCGAAATGCTGGTATGCCAAAACGGTCGTCGGCGCGAGAATGGCGACTTGTTTGGAATCCATCACGGCTTTAAACGCCGCGCGCATCGCCACTTCCGTTTTGCCGTAACCGACGTCGCCGACGATTAATCTATCCATCGGCGTCAGGGTTTCCATATCGCTTTTCACGGCTTCGATGGTGGTCGATTGGTCGGGCGTCAATTCAAACGGGAAAGCGTCTTCAAATTCTTCCTGCCACGGCGAATCGGCGGAAAACGCAAAGCCCTGCACGAGCTTTCTTTCGGCGTAAAGCCGCAAAAGCTCGTCTGCCATATCGCGCATCGCGCGCTTGGCTTTCGCTTTCGTTTTCTGCCAGCCGATGCCGCCCAGACGGTCTAAACTCGGCTGCGTCGCCTCGCCCGAAGAATAGCGCGAAACCAAATCCAGACGCTCGACCGGCACGAAAAGCTTCGCGTTGTCGGCGTAAATCAAAAGCATAAATTCGCGCGAAACGCCTTCGGTTTGAATAATTTGCAAGCCCTCGAAACGCCCGATGCCGTGGTCGACGTGGACGACGTAATCGCCCGGCTTCAAATCGCGAAAGTCGGAGATAAACGCGCCGAGCTTTGATTTGCTTTTCGTCCTTTGTCCTTTGTCCTTTGTCCTTTGAAATTCCGCCTGCGTCGTCTCGCCGAAAATGTCGTTTTCGGTCTGCACGGTTAAATCTAAAGACGGAATTTCAAAACCGTTCGACAAATCGCCGACCAGCAATGAACTGCCCGGCAAATGCGCGTCGTAATCGCGCAAAATCTCGGTTAATCTTTCCGCTAATCCCTGCGATTGCAAAACGACGATTCGTCCTTCGTCCTTTGTCCTTCGTCCTTCGGGAAGACTCTGCGTCTCCGCGTCTCGGCGGTTTAATTCGTTGGCAAAATCTCTGACATTGCCGTGAAATTTTCTGGTCGAGCGCGATTGAATCTCAAATTCGACGGGTTTTTCGGCGGTTGAAAATAAGAAAAGCGGTGCCCGGTCTTCGGTGTCCGGTCTGAGGCTGCCGATGGTTTCAAATTCCAATTTGGAATCTGAAATTTGAAATTGCTCGTCGGTTTCGGCGGCGGAAAGCCCGAGCGCGCGAAGCTCGATGCGGCGATTCCGGCTCAAATAATCGCGCAGCTGCTCGACGCTCAAAAACAATTCTTCCGGCGCGAGCGCAATATCGTCCGCCGCCTGCGTTTCCGCGTAGCGATTCGTCAAATTCTCGTAAAAGCTCGATAATGTCTGCTCGATAATGGTCGGCTCGTCAATCACGAAAATCGTTTCCGGCAAATAATCGAACAAATTCGACTTTCGGGGATTTATCAATGAAATCAAAAATTCCCAGCCGGAAAACGTCTCGCCTTCGTCGGCAAAATCCGTGCGGTCTTTCAGGTTTCGCTGAAATCTTTCGTCGGAAAATCTATCGCGCGCGAAAAACGCCCAGTCTTTAAAATCTTTTTCATTAGCGCAAAATTCGCGCATCGGCGCGAGGCGCGCTTCGCGGATTTGATTGACGGAAAGCTGCGTTTCCGCGTCAAATTCCCGAATCGAATCGACCGTGTCGCCGAAAAATTCGACCCGCACCGGATTTTCCGCGTCCGGCGACCAGATGTCGATGATGCCGCCGCGCAACGAAAATTGCCCGTAATTGTAAATCGGCTCTTCGCGCACGTAGCCGCAGCTCGTTAAATTCCGAATCAATCTTTCCGGCGGAAAATCTTCGTCGCGTTTCAAAAATGCGCCGTAATTTTTTATCTCCTGCGGCGCAACCGTTTTTGTTATCAAAGCCTTGGCGGAAGTCAAAACGAACTGCGGTTTTTCGTGCGTCAATTTCCAGAGCGCCAGGGCGCGTTCTTCCTGCGTTTCGGCGTGCGGCGAGATGCCGGAATAAACGTCGGTTTCAAACGACGGCAAAGTCAAAAGCGGTGAGCGCCGATTGCTGATTGCTGATTGTTCGTTTTGCTGACGGCTGACGGCTGACGGCTGAACGCTCCAAAAATTCAAATCGCATTCCCACGTCTCCAGTTCCTTGTTCGTTTCGGCGACGACGGCGAAAGTTTTTCCGGTTTCGCGCTGCAATTGCGATAAAATGAAGGCTTTGGCGGAAATCGAAGTCAGCCCGCCGAGCGAGATAATACGCGTTCCGCGCTTGATTTCGTCGCGCAGACGGTTCAGTTCGGTTCGCGCTTCAATCGAAAAACTCATAATGTTTGAAATCACAGATTATCACATTGCGAATTACGAAAGAAAAATTACGAATCACGAATTACAAATAAAATTTCGGCGCGTAATTTGTAATTCGTAATTCGTAATTGCTTAACGGTGGTTTATAATTTCTTTTCTGTCAGCAAAAACATTATGAATATTCCCGAATTTACCGAAATCATCGAGCCGAACGACCAGACCGAAGCGCGCCGCGAGCATCTGGAAAAACTGCGCCAGCTCGTCGGAAACGTTTATCCGAACAAATTCGACCGCAGCCGCATCACGGGCGAAGCAGACACGATTACGCGAATCGTCAATTTTACGGAAGTCGCCAAACACGTTCCGCAACTGGCGGAAGGCGAGCGCCCGGAAAAGGAAGCCAAAGAAGCGATAAACGCGAAACTAAAAGAATTCGGCAATGTCCGCATCGCCGGCAGACTCGCCACGCCGCCGCGCCTGATGGGCAAAGCCGCGTTCGTTCACCTGAGCGACGGAATTTCGCGCCTTCAGGTTTACGTGCGCCGCGACGACGTGAAAGGCACGGCAAACGACGCGGAAAATTCGGAAATCGACGGATGGGAAATTTTCGGGCTGCTCGACCACGGCGACTTTATAGGCGTCGAAGGTTTTCTGTTTATCACGAACACGGGCGAGCTTTCGGTGCACGTCGAAAAATTGCAGTTTTTGTCGAAAGCGATGTTGCCGATGCCCGACAAAATGCACGGCATCGCCGACCCGGAAATCAAGCGGCGTTATCGTTACGCGGATTTGATTGCGTCAAGCTTGCAGGTCGAGCGCGAACCGGGCGAATTAACGACGCGCGAGGTTTTTGAGCGCCGCGCCAGATTGATTAGCGGTATGCGCCGTTATCTGGACGAACACGGCTACATCGAAGTCGAAACGCCGATGCTCACGCCGAAAGCGACCGGCGCGGCGGCGAAACCTTTTGAGACGTTTCACGAAGCCTTGAAAATTCCGCTTTACGCCCGCATCGCGCCTGAGCTTTATCTGAAACGCCTGACCGTCGGCGGTTTTGAAAAAGTTTACGAGCTGAACCGCAATTTCCGCAACGAAGGCTTGTCGCAAAAACACAATCCCGAATTCACGATGCTCGAATTTTACTGCGCCTATATGGA
>DASVRT010000010.1:0-2137 GCA_036388475.1 Pyrinomonadaceae bacterium
GCTGATTGCTATCTTGCGTCATATGCTCAATTTTTAGGCAGTAATTCGTTGCCTCTTTGGTAAGAAACAGGAGAAAAACAAAATGATAAATATTATCTTATCCATTTTAGTGTCGCTTTGCGCTTTTGCTTCGGCTTTTGCGCAAAACGATAAACCGACATTGTTTCGACAGCCTGCAATCAGCAAAACCCAGATTGTTTTTTCTTATGCCGGGGATCTGTGGATGGTCACGCGTGAGGGTGGCGATGCTAAACGGCTGACGACCGGAATCGGCATCGAAAATAATCCTTATTTTTCGCCCGACGGAAACTGGATTGCGTTTACAGGCGAATACGACGGCAATGTTGACGTTTACGTCGTTCCGGCGGCTGGCGGAGTACCGAAACGGCTCACCTTTCATCCGGCTCTTGACGAAGTTTCCGGTTGGACGCCCGACGGCAAAAGTATCCTGTTTGCTTCGACGCGCAACAGCAGCGCAAACTTTTCGCGGCTTTACACTTTTCCAGTTGACGGAACCGGTCTGCCGACCGAAATTCCGCTCCCGATGGCGCGCCGCGGCTCGCTTTCCGGGGATGGAAATTTTGTCGCCTACGAGCCTTTATCGCAGTGGCAGGCTGATTGGAAACGCTATCAGGGCGGACAAACGCAGCCGATTTGGATTGCCAGACTCGCGGATTCCACAATTGAAAAGCTGCCGCGCGAAAACTCGAACGACAAATGCCCTATGTGGATCGGCGACAAAATTTATTTTCTTTCTGACCGAAACGGCGGAGATGTGACGCTTTTCTCCTTTGACATCAAATCGAAAAAGGTCGAACAAATCGTCGAAAACAAAGGACTCGACATCAAATATGCTTCGGCTGGCGCGGGCACAATTGTTTACGAACAATTCGGCTCGATTTACACTGTTGAAGCCGGTTCTAAAAGCCCGAAAAAAGTCGAGATTCGAGTTGCCGGTGATTTTCCGGGCGTGCGCCCGCGTTATGAAAAAGTCGGCGGTCGAATTGCCAACTCGGCAATTTCTCCGACAGGCGTTCGCGCCGTTTTTGAAGCACGCGGCGAAATCCTTTCGGCTCCCGCCGATAAAGGCGATACGCGCAATTTAACAAACACGACGAACGTGATGGAACGCGATCCGGCGTGGTCGCCGGACGGTCGCTGGATCGCTTATCTTTCTGATGAATCCGGCGAATATGCGCTACATCTGAGAGATCAAACCGGAATGGGCGAAGTTAAAAAAATCTCGCTCGGCGACGGCACGCCCGGTTTTTATGCTTCTCCTGTCTGGTCGCCCGACAGCAAAAAGATTGCCTACAATCGGCACGATGTCAGTTTGTGGATTGTTGATACGGAAAAAGGCATTAGCGTCAAAGTTGATAAAAACACGTTCGGCGATTTCGGCGATGTTGTGGAGCCGTCGTGGTCGCCCGACGGCAAATGGCTGGCTTACGCCAAACAGCTCGATAATCGCTTGCGCGCCGTTTATCTTTATTCGGTTGATAAAAATCAAACACATCAAATCACCGATGGGTTCGGCGACGCTCGCCACGTCACATTTGATAAAAGCGGAAAATATCTGTATTTCTCCGCGAGCACGAACGTCGGTCCGACGATCAGCTTTGCCGATTTATCGGGAATCGCGCACCAAACTTCGCGCAACATTTACTCCATAGTTCTGCGCAACGACATTCCGTCGCCGCTCGCCCCTGAAAGCGACGAGGAAAAAGTTCAGCCCGAAAAAAGAGACGAGCCGCCCGTCACGCTTCCGTCGGTGACGCCCTCGCCAGCGCCTTCTGCCTCGCCGACTCCGGCGGCTTCCGGCGAAACTCCGGCTGCGACTCCGACCCCAGCCGAATCGCCAAAACCCGCCGCACCGCCGAAAAAGGAACCCGAAACGACTCGGATTGATTTGGACGGCATTGACCAGCGCGTGATTTCGATTCCGCAAATTCCGGCGCGCAATTTTAACGGTCTTGTTGCCGGAAAAGCGGGAATTCTTTATGTGACGGAAATTCCGCTTGCGCCTGCAGTCGGCGCGGCGTCTGGTTTAACGCTGCATAAATTCGATTTGGAAAAACGGAAATTCGAAGAAGTTCGTCCCGGCGTCAACAATTTCCGCGTGTCGGCAAACGGCGAG
>DASVRT010000011.1:0-32141 GCA_036388475.1 Pyrinomonadaceae bacterium
AACGAGTCGTTATTTGAAAGTTTTTAGTTGGTTTCCGGCGAGTTTTCGTGAGGAAAAAACTTTTGAATGACAGGGAAAAATAGTTTTTTGACAGGGAAAATGTTTTGCGGCTTAGGCAAAAACTTTTGCGGAGTGGGAAAAAAGTTTTCCAGAGTAGACAAAAACTCTTCGAGAGTAGTCAAAAACTCTTCGAGAGTAGTCAAAAACTTCTAAAGAGCAGGCAAAAACTCTTTAAGAGCAGGCAAAAACTTTTCAAGAGTAGGCAAAAACTTTTCAAGAGTGGCAAAAAACTTTCGAAGACTAACGAAAAACTTTTCCAGTCGAGGGAAAAACTATTATTTGACGAGCTGTGATTTATTTTTTCGAACGAAAAACTATTTAATTGATAACAATAAAGCCGTCGGAGTCGGATTTTGAGCTTAGCCGACTAGCCGCCCAAATCTCGATTCTGATTTTAGAAGGAGATACACACGATGGCTAAATCATTTTATCCACCCAATGATGCGGAATTCGCTATTTGGTTTGCGAATCTTATCAACAAGGCAGGCACGAACAAAACAATACTTAAAGTAGCTGATGAAAAACTGACAACGTTAGATACGAAATTAACGGCGTTTAATGAAAGTCTCGCGCTGAAACAACAGAAGAAGGACGAAGCAATCGCGCAGACGACGCTGGTCAGCAATCTGCGGAAGGAATTGAACAAGGAAGTCGGTTTGCTGAACAACGGGTTTAAGGGAATCGACGGTCTGCCGCCGAATATTCTGGAAGAACTCGGCTTGAAGGTCAACGAAGGCAGCGCCGTCAATTCGCCGCCTGCCGCGCCTGCCGATTTGGTCGTGACGGGAGCTTCGGACGGCGTGAATGCGCTGAAATGGAACCGAAGCGGCAACCGGCAAGGAACGACGTTTATCATCGAGGCGCGAATCGGCGGCTCGGAGAATTGGGGAATTATCGACGCCGTGACCGGCTCGAATTATAAACACAAAAATCAAACGCCGGGCGTGACGGCGCACTATCGCGTCAAGGCAAAACGCGGCGAATTGGAAAGCGGTTTTTCAAACACGGCGGTCGTTTACGGGTAATTAATGCTTTAACGATGAACGATGACCGCGGAACGATGAATTCGATTTGCAGAATCTGCAATTCATCGTTCCGCGGTCATCGTTCATCGTTTTATTACTGCGGCAGCGCGGTAATATCGGCGCCGGTCAAATCCTCGTTGACGATAATTGCCCGGTTAGGGAATTGATAACGTTTATGTCGAACGCCTAAAACATAGGTTTCGCCCGCCTGCACACCTTCAAATTGATAATAACCGAAAGCGTTGGTGATTGCGGTGCGGTTTTCTCCGCGGCTGCCGGTGATTGAAACCGCTGCGCCGGAAATCGGGCGATTGTCGGCGGTCAGAACTTTTCCGCTGACGGAAACTGACGCGGCGGTCGGCGCGAGAGCGGTTAAAACCGCGCCGCTGCGGGCGGGAATCGTGACTGTGATTGCGCCGCCGGAAACGGTGTGGTTTGCCAGCAAATTTCTGCCCGCCGCGAACGAGCTGTTTCCTAACGAATCGGACAAAATCGTGCCGTCCGGGAAATACGCGCCGACCGGAATGGTTGCCGTGTTGGCGGTCGAGCCGTTGTTCATCACGACGATGACTTTGTCGCTTTCCAGCACGCGGGCGAAGGCGAAAGTGTTGTTGTCGGTCGCGCTCGCTGTGATGTCGCCCATCAGAAGGGCTTCAAACGAGCCGGTTCTTAAAGCCGGATGATTGCGCCGGAAAGTTCCGAGCGTCGTGTAGAAATTGATTAAGCCGTTGTCTGCCGGACCGTAAACGTTTTGATTGCCGCTCTCGTCCGCCCACGGGTACGGCGCGCGGTTATACGGGTCGTCTTCGGGCAAACCCGCGCCGCTGTTGCCGAGCGAAGGCGAATTTATTCCGGCTTCGTCGCCGTAGTAAACCATCGGCGCGCCGATATAGGTGAACTGGAAAATCGCCGCCAGTTTCAATCGTTCTTTCGCCTGCGTCAAACCGCTGTCGCCGGAAACGGTCAGAGTGTAAAGCGCGCGGTTCGTGTCGTGCGAATCGAGCAGGTTGAGCATCGAGCGCTGCGCCGGAAGCGGGTAATCTTCGCGAATCGACAGCATCGAGCGGTTAAACTGCGAAGGCGTCAAGCCCAGAATTTTATTGCCGCCGTTGTTGTCGTTGTCTTCCCAATCGAAGCCGCGCGCGTAGCCCAAAACGTTTTTGCGAAAACGGTAATTCATCGAGCCGTCGAGCTGGTCGCCCGCCAGATATTGGCTCGCGTCGGGGAAGATTTCACCGATGAGAACGCCGTCGGGCTTGTAGGTTTTGGCGTAGCCGCGATATTCGTTCCACCATTGATGCGAGATGTCGGTCGCCACGTCGAAACGCCAGCCGCCCGCGCCGCGGTCATACCAGTATTGCGTGACGTTGGTCGTCGGCGTGCGATAGAAAAAGTCTTTGACCGCGTCGTTTTCGTTTAAAACCGGCAAGCCGCCGAAGCCGAACCAGCCTTCGTAATCGGTGAAATCGCACGGCGCGTCCGTGTTGAAGAAATTGAACCAGCTTCGATAAGTCGAGCCGGTGCTTTCGCACGCGCCGACGACGGGCGAGCGTTGATAATAATCGAAATATTCGCTGTCCTGCGACATATGATTCCAGACGCCGTCGAGAATAATTTTCATTCCGCGCGCGTTTGCCGCCTCGACCAGTGACGCGAAAGCCGCGTCGCCGCCGAGTTCGGGCGCGATGCCTAAGAAGTCGTCCGTGTCGTAGCGGTGATTGGAACGTCCTTTGAAAATCGGGTTCAGATAAATCGTATCGAATCCCATATTTTTAATGTAATCGAGCTTGTCCTGCACGCCTTTCAAATCGCCGCCGTAAAACTGGCTGCCGTAAGCGTTGTTGTTGCCGGTCGCGCGCGGGTCAACCATCGCCTCGTTCCAGATGGTATGGATGATGTTCGATTCGGGCGGCGCGCCGTAGAGCGACGGGCAGCCGATTGGATTTCCGCGACACCAATCGTTCGTAATATCGCCGTTGCGAAAACGGTCGGGGAAAATGTGATAAACCGCCGCGTTGTGAATCCACGCCGGCGTCGTAAAGCTCGCCGGATAAACCGTTATCTGAAACGCCGGAAAAGGCTCGCCGTCCGAAGCCGCGCCGTCGCCGCCCTGACCGAGATTATCGTGGTCGTCGCCGTATTGGTCGCTGTAAAAAGCCTGTGATGCGCCGTCTACGACGCGGAATTTATAGTAAATAATCGAAGGCGTTCCGGGCGTCAAATAGCTGACGCTGTAGATGTCGTAAGTCGTCGAGCCTTCGGTGCGGTTTTCCAGAAACGACATCGGGTATTCGACCGGCGGGTCGGTCGTGCCGGTCGCCGGATTGTAGCGGTAAACTTTCAGAAAAACTCCGCTGACATCTAATAAATCCGTGCGGAATTTAAGATTGACGCTTGAATTGGTCGTCGCCGCGCCGAACGGCGAGCGATAATAGCTGTCGAAAGTGTCGTGCTTTAAGCCGAGATATTGAATGTCGTTGGTGCTGACAGTCTGTTCGAGCGAGAAAGGTTTTGTCGCCGTGCCGTTTTCCGTGTTGACGACGGCGTAATAGCGATTGTAATTTCCCGGCGAAGTGCCTTCGGCATTGCCCTGCGGCACCTGCCCGTAAATGTAGCCGCCGCTTGAGCTTAAATAACCCAGAAAAAGAAATGAAGAAGGTCGCCCGCCGCCGGTTATCGCTGACCAGGGAATCGACAACTCACGGACGTTGCCCGCGCCCGAAGCGTATGTGCCGAAACCGGACGCGCCGAAATTCCAGCCGTTTGCGCCGTTCGCCGTGTTGTAATCGCGATAACCGTCTTTAAAATAAGCGCGAAAATCGGCGCGAAACGGCAGCGTGCCGATAGCCGTGCCGTCGTAATTCAAAGCATTTAAAGTGCCGTCGGCATCGCTGCCGCCGTTCGGCGGCGAAACCGGATTGCGGTCGATGACAATGACCGCGCCTTCCGCCAGATTCGCGTTCGTGACGGCGACGTATAGATTCGTATCGTCCCACGTCATATACCAGGTCTGCGCGGAACTCGTGTTTTTTTGATTTTGCCCGTCGGCGTGGACGCCGTATTCGTTCGGCGCAATGACGCCGTTAATCGCCGGCGTGTTGAATTGAGCGAAAGCCTGCGTCGAGGCAAGCAAAAGGTAGAGCGCAGCCGTGAAAAGCACAAAAAAATTCTTCATATTCTTTAACTCCGGAAAGGTTTGTTTGGATTCACAACAAAGTGTAACTAAAAGTTTAAAGGTTTTTTCGGAAAGTTTCAAGAAAAAGTTATAATAATGCAAAATGCAAAGTGCAAAATATTAAGACTCAGGATTTAAGATTCAATTTATTCTTCCATTTTGAATTTTGCACTTTGCATTTTTGACTAACTGACTGAATATGAAAATCGAGTCTGTCATATTGGAAAGCGAGGCGGTGCGGCTTGAGCCTTTAGAATCCGAACATCGCGCCGCGCTATGCGAAGTCGGTCTGGCGGAAGAAATCTGGCGCTGGAGCCCGCAAAAAATTAAAAACGCCGAAGATATGCGCGGTTATATCGAAACCGCGCTGGCGGAAAGAGCGCGCGGCGTTTCGCTGCCGTTTGTGACGATTGACAAAAGCAAAAATAAAATCGTCGGCTCGACGCGTTTCGGCAATATCGACGTAAAAAATCGACGCGCGGAAATCGGCTGGACGTGGATAAATCCTGTCTGGCAGCGAACTTTTGTCAACACGCAGGTCAAGCTTTTAATGCTCACGCACGCTTTTGAAACGTGGAAATGTATTCGCGTCGAACTGAAAACCGACGCGCTTAACGAAAAATCCCGCAATGCTATCCTGCGGCTCGGCGCGAAGGAAGAAGGAATCTTTCGTCGGCACGTAATTACCGATACGGGACGGCTGCGAGATTCGGTTTACTTCAGTATTCTCGATTCGGAATGGCAGAGCGTGAAAGAAAGATTAGTAAGCTTTTCCAAATAAAAAAGCCCTGCCGGAGCAGAGCTTTTCTCAAATAAAAATTGCCGAAGTTTTTATCTCAACTTCAGCAAAATCTGCACCAGCGGTAACAACTGTAGACCGAGTTCATACATTGCGTATAACAGGTTCCCGAAGTCGCGCCGCCGCATTGGTCGCTGCAATATTGAACTTCCTCGCCCGGATTTTCAAAGCCCGGGCAGTCCTGGCAACAGGGAGCCGCCAAAACCTGTTGAGTGCCCGTATCGACCATTGAAAACCATCCGAGACAAAACACAAGTGCCGACAAAACGATTAAACGTTTCAGAATTCTAGAGTTTTTTAGCATTTTTACCCTCCTTTAAGAGTTAAGTTGGTTGATGACTTCGTCTTCTTTGTCAGCGGGCAGCTTTCCAATCCAAAAATTTGTCACCTCGCCTTTGTCGTTGGTTAAAATTAATGTGGGCGTTCCGCTGGTTTGAAGATTATCCAGAGGCGACTGTTTCACCTCCATATTGATAATGCCCAGTTCGCTGAGATAAGCCGTGCTTTCCTCAGTTTTTCCGGGCAGAACCGCTACCAGTTTGATGTTTTTGTTTTGTGTGTTTTCCTGTAGCCGCTTGTAGAAAGCCGCGCTTTCCGTGCAGTACCGACAACCTTTCTGTAGAACTAAAACCAAAGTTTTCGGTTGAGCCGATAAATCGACTTCCGGTAAATTTATTTTCGCGCCGACGGTCGGCTGAACGCGCGTCGGCGCATTGGAGCCGGTCGAAGAGCCGAAAAAATATTTTTGGGTTATCACGCCGACCAGTAAAACGGCGACGACGATAATCAGAATGTTGGCGGTTAATTCAACTTTTTGACTAAGTTTACTCATATTTGTGGACGAAAGGACTCCAAGAGTTTAGTAAAAATTACGCCTCTGCATTCTAAAAGTCAAGATTTTTTGTAAAATTTTTACCCTTTAATTTACGATTAAAAATTTTACCTTGACTCTGTTAAACTTAAACCATTGTTTTTAGTTAAATTTACAACAAATCGGAAAGAGAACTCAGGAGAAAATAATGAACGGCATTTTAAAAATCGCAATTATCGCAATTATTTTAACTTTACTCGGCGGCTGTTCGGGAGTTTCCGGCGACAATAATGCAAACGCTTCGACCGCGAACGTCAATTCGTCGAACACGGCAAACACCGAATCTGTCTCAAACACGGCTATGATTCCGTATCCGGGACCCGGAAATACAAGCGGCGCGCCGCCGGCAAACAGCGATGTGCAGACGGTCAATATCGACCCGAAACAATTAAAACCGACCAATCCGGCGGTTCCGGCGGCGGATAATTCGGAAGTTATAAGCACCTTGAACGAGAAAGGAGCGGTCGAAACCAGAATTTTTAAAAGCCATCCGATTTTAGCCAAAGTCGAAAAAACGACTTTCGGCAGAGATGTTCAGTTAAAGGTCTATCTGAAAAACGGAAAAGTCATTCCGACACCGCCGGAAAAAATTCAAAACTTTATCAACGATTCGGCGGAGCAGATTCTGCAAGCCGCCGGAATACAGTCGCCGAAACCCGTTCAAAATGCCGGTACCGGCGCGGCGACCGGAATGAAAACGGAAGATACGAAGGAAAGCAAGCCGAACGCCGCGCCGCAAACTCCGAACGCGCCTCCGATTAAAGCGCCGACGAAACCGTAAAACCATCGAAAGCCTTTCAAACAAATGCGGAAACTGAGTTATAATCGGTTTGCTATGGAAAAGTTTACGGTGATTTGCCCGTGTTGTGAAACGACGTTAACGATTGACGCGCAGACCGGCGCGATTCTGGCGCACGAGGAAAAGACGAAAAAACTCAGCTCGTTTGAAGATTTAAAAAGCGACCTGAACAAGCAGAAAGAAGTCCGCGAACAGCTTTTTGCGCAGGAAATGTCTTCCGTGAAAGACCGCGAGCGCCTGCTGGAAGAAAAATTTAAAGAAGCGATGAAACGCGCCGGAGACGAAACCGACAAACCGTTTCGAAATCCGTTGGATTTGGATTAATAACAGTCGAGAGTCGAGAAAATAATTCTTTTGACTCTCGACTCTCGCACTTTTTGTGGAAAAAATCTCTCAATATTGCCAGAAATGCCGCGCGGCAAATCAGCCCGGCGATGTCGTCTGCCACCGTTGCGGCACGCGCCTGATGCTGGTCGTTATTCCGGCTTCGGTGCGGCACGAGGAAAGCGTCGTGCCGTCTTATTACGAAGACCATCTGTTGGAGCGCGTCTCCCTGCTCGAACTGCGTCTGGGACAAATCGCCGAGCGGCTTTCGATGGCGCTCGATTTAATGCTCCGACAGGCGAAAACGACGCAGGTCGACCATTTTCTGCTGGAGACTCTGATTGAGTCGCTGAATACGCTCGGAATCTCCGAAAAAGAGGCGTTGACGCAAAAACTGCGCGCGCGGATGGAAGGCGAAGACGGGAAAGAAACGCCGGAAAAACGCCGTGAACAGATTTTCAAAAATATTCTGCTCAATCACGAGCAGCCGAACGCCGACCTTTTCGCGCATCTCGTTAAGGAAGGAATCAGGTTTTTAACCGAAGGCGAAGAAAAACAGGGCTTTCGCACGCTGGAGCGCGCCGCGCAGATTTCTCCGCAAAACGTTCCGTTATTAATTTTTCTCGCCGAAAGCCTGTTTCGCACCGATAAATTCGAGGCGGCGAAAAAATATCTCGAAAAAGCCTGCGAAATTGCGCCGCAGGAAACGAAAATTTTGCTGCTGTTAGGCGTGATTTACGCCGACGAAGGCGATGCGGAAAACGCTCGAAAACTGTTGAGCGTAATAGCGAACAAGCCCGAAACGTCTTTTTGCGTGAATTACGTCTGGGGTTTTCTGGCGGCGGCGGAAGAAAACTGGATGGAAGCGCTGGCGGCTTTCAACGAAGCTCTGAAGCTGCGCGATTTGCCGGAAATGCATTATCTGGCGGCTTGCGCGTATTTTCAGCTCGAACGTTATAAAACGGCGCAGAAGCATTTGCAAAAAGCCGTCGAAGGCGACGAAAATTTCTCGGACGCGTGGTTTATGCAAAGCGTGATTTTCAATCTTTCGGGCGAAGCAGCGAAGGAAACCGAAACGTCTGAGCGCGCCTGGCAGACAAAAGAATCGGGTGCGGAATGCCTGGCATTTTTCAAACGAAAAAAAGGCGAGCAGCCGCGCGTGGCTTTGCCGTTCTCGCGTTTGCAAACGTCCGAAAAACATCTTCTGACAAACGGCGCGCGGCGTTTGACGAAGCTGTTTCGGGAAGAAATTTATAAAATAATCGGCTAGATTCTGCCGGCGGCGCAAAATGATAAAACCGCTTCTTTTGCCTTCCTTGTATTCAACCGATGAAATCGAATAAAGAAAAAATAATCGTGGCGCTGGACGTGGAAACAGCCGCCGCCGCACGTGAAATTATTAATGAGCTGCGGGCGGAGGTCGGCGCGTTTAAAATCGGCTTGCAACTATTTACGGCGGCGGGCGCATCATTCGTTCGGGAAGTCGTCCGCGAAGGCGTCAAGCTTTTTCTCGACGTAAAGTTTCACGATATTCCGAACACGGTCGCCAAAGCGTCAATCGAAGTCGCGCGGCTCGGCGTCTGGATGTTTAATCTTCACGCGCTCGGCGGCGGCGAAATGCTGGCGCGCACCGTCACGGAAGTCAGGGAAGTTTGCGCAAGGGAAAACCTGCATCAGCCGAAAATTATCGGCGTGACGGTTTTGACGAGCGCCGATGAAAAAACTTTAAGCGAAGTCGGAATCGAAGCCGAAACCGGCGCGCAAGTTTTGAGATTGGCGAAACTTACGGCAAAATGTGGTTTGGACGGCGTGGTTGCCGCGCCGACCGAAACGCGTCTGATAAGAAAAAATCTGGGAAACGATTTTTTAATCGTGACTCCGGGCGTGCGCCCGAAGCTTTCGAATTTTGAAGTTGGAACTTCCGACGACCAGAAGCGTGTAATGACTGCAAGCGAAGCGATAAATGCAGGCGCGGATTTTCTGGTCATCGGTCGCCCGATTCTGGCGGCGGAAAATCGAATCGAAGCGGTCAGAAAAATTCTGGGAGAGATAGAAGAACACCGAAGGGAAGGTGAAAGGGAAAGGTCAAAATAAATCCTGAAAATTTCCTTTGTTAATTTTTTGATGAGAAACTCACTGATTATAAGTTTAGCCGTCGCTGTTTTAGGTTTTATCGCCGTCTTCGCACAGGAAGTCCCGAAAGCTTCAACCGCGCCGTTTCGCGTCGGCGAACGTCTCTCCTACAACGTCTCGTTCGGAAAAATCACCGACGCCGCCTACGCTGAAATCTTTGTCGTTTCACGCGGAAAATTAGCGGGCAGAGATGCCGTCGAGCTGCAAGGGAAATTCAAAACGACGAATCTGGTCAGTGCCTTTTATCTTTTGGACGAGATACGTATGAGTTACGCTTCCGCCGAAACCGGCTTGCCGCTTTACACGCGAGTCGTTTCCAACGAAGGCATTCTGCCGAAGGAAACGGCGAAAAACTTTCTCGAAAACCCGACCGCTTATCACGATTTACTGACGGCGATTTATCAAGCCAGAAATTTGAACGGCAGCGGCACCGTTTCTTTTCAGGAAAACGACAAAACGTATAATGCCGTTTTTCAGACGACCGGAACGGAAAAAGTGAAAACCGACGCCGGCGAGTTTGAAACAAACGTTTCGACGGTTCAGAGTCCGTTTCTGGATGAAGCGGGCTTGAAAGATTTACGAATCAATTTCAGTAACGACGAAGCGCGCCTGCCGGTATTAATTCGCTTTAAAACCCTGAAAGGAGAATTTCGCGCCGCGCTCGCCAGCGTGCAGACGATTCTGCCGGAGACGCAGGTCGAACCGACGCCGCCCGTGCTGACGACAGCCACGCCGACGCCGCTGCCGATTCAAACTCCGCGCCCGACTCCGAAGACGACGCCTTACGTCGATAATCAGCCGCTGCCCGAAGAATTGCCGTTTAATTTAGGCGAAACTTTAAATTTCAGAGTCACGTCGCAAAATCAAAATATCGGAACGGTGACGCTTCAGGCAAAAGAACGTAAGCAAATTGCCGGCAGGGACGGTTTTCCGAAAGACAGTCTTTTATTGACGGCGACGGTTTCGGCAAACGGACAGCAGAAGGGAATTTTGAACGTCGGCGATTCGATTAAATCTTACGTTGACCCGATTTCGCTGGCGCCGATGAACATCGAATTAAAATTAAACGGAACTTTAGCTCCTTATAATCAAGCCGTCCAATTCGAGCAAGCCGCCGGTTTTGCTTCGGACAATTCCACGAATCGAATAGAAATTCCGGTCGGAACGCACAGTCTTTTATCCTTGGCTTACGCGATACGCTCGTTTAGTTTAGCGGCGAGCAAAAATCCGACCAATCCCGTCAATGATACGCGCGTCGCCGTATTCGTGGGAGATAAGCCGTATGTCCTGATACTAAAGCCTTCGACGGTCGAGATTGTCGAATTTCAGGGCGCGAGACTTCCGGCGCAGGTTGTGGCAATAGTGACCGGAAATCCGCAGATTGACCAGTTGAATCTTAAAATCTGGCTTTCAGTTGACGAAAGACGTTTGCCTTTACGTTTTGTCGTCGGCGGCTACCAAGCCGATTTGCAATCAGTCACGCAATCTCCAATCAAATAAAAAAGCGGAAACGCGACTGTCATAGAGCGTCTCTCTTTATAAATTACGAATTACGGAATTACGAATTACGTATGTAAATACTGCTCCAATTCGTAATTAGTCTTTCTTAATTCTAAAGAATACGCTCCGTTGCTGTCGCGTTTTTGCCTTTTGCTTCGCTTTGATGAGATTTGTTTTATTTATTTTTACCGGGAAAAGATGATGAACTTTTTGTGTAAAGTCTGAGCCTCGAATTCGCTCTGAATTTTTATTTTCCGGATATTCGTTTAAATTCGTAATTGAAATTGAAAACTAATTTCAATTACGATAAAATAGCTTTGGCGAAAAGCAAAGGAAAAATGAATAACGAAAACATATCCACACTGGCGAGCCTATCGGTCGGAACGGAAGCGAAAGTTAAAAACATAATCGGCGAAACGGCGGTCACGCGGCGATTGATGGAGATGGGCGTCGTGCCGGGCGTTTCGGTGCGCGTCGTCAAAACCGCGCCTTTCGGCTGCCCGCTGGAGATTCGCGTGCGCGGTTACAATCTGGCGATTCGCCGCAGCGAAGCTCAGGCAATCGAAATCCAAACCGCCGCATCCTGAGTTTGCAATGAATTACGAAGAAATAACAACCGAAAAAAAGATAACCTCCAACGGTCAAAAAAACAGCCAATCCGTCGTTCGCAATTCGCAATCCGCATTGATAATCGCTCTGGCGGGCAATCCGAACGCCGGAAAAACCACGCTTTTCAACGCGCTGACCGGCTTGCGCCAGAAGGTCGCCAATTATCCGGGCGTGACGGTCGAAAGAAAGGAAGGCGTTTGGAAAATAGGCGAAGAGAACGCGCGGCTGATTGATTTGCCGGGACTTTACAGTCTCGACGCGACTTCGCTCGACGAGCAAATCGCGCGCGACGTTTTGACCGGAAAAATTAGAGATTTGCCGCCGCCCGGCGCGATTGTCGCCGTCGTCGATGCAACGAATCTGGAAAGAAATCTCTATCTCGTCACGCAGCTTCTCGAATACAAAATTCCGCTCGTCGTCGCGCTGACGATGATTGACCTCGCCGAAAAGCAAAAGCACGAAATCGACACGAAAAAGCTCGGCAAGCTTTTAGGCGTTCCCGTAGTCGCCGTGACCGCCGCGCAGCATCTGGGCGTCGAAGAACTCTCGGAAAAAATTCTGGAAACAATCGGCACCCAGCCGCAAATTCCGTTTGAATTAAGCTTCGGCGAAGAAACTTCGGACAACGGCAAAATCTTCGCGCGCTATAATTTTATTTCCAATATCGTTCAGGAAACGGTCAAACACGACGACCTTGACGAGCATAATTTCTCGGAAAAGATTGACCGCGTTTTGACGCATAAATTTTTCGGTCTGGTGATTCTCGTAGCGATTCTGCTGCTGGTTTTTCAGACGATTTTTTCGTGGGCGACCTTGCCGATGGACTTGCTCGATAAAGGCTTCGGCGCGCTCGGCGATTTTGCGCGAACGCAGATGCCGGAAGGTTTATTGACGGATTTGGTGGTTGACGGAATCATCGCGGGCGTCGGCGGCGTGCTGATTTTTCTGCCGCAGATTCTTCTGCTTTTCCTGTTTATTTCGATTCTGGAAGATACGGGTTATATGTCGCGCGCCGCGTTTTTGCTCGATAAACTAATGAGCCGCGTCGGGCTTCACGGCAAAGCGTTTCTGCCTCTGATGAGCAGCTTCGCCTGCGCGATTCCCGGCATTATGGCGGCGCGGACGATTGAAAACCCGAAAGACCGGCTGGCGACGATTTTGATTGCGCCGTTTATGAGCTGTTCGGCGCGGCTGCCGGTTTACGCGCTGATGATTGCGACGTTTTTCGCCGGGCAGACGGTTTTCGGCTTTGTCTCGCTCGGCGCGGTTTTGATGCTGGCGATGTATTCGCTCGGAATTATCGTGGCAATTATCGTCGCGCTTATTTTAAAGAAAACGCTTTTGAAATCGCCGCCGCCGCCTTTCGTGATGGAGCTTCCGCCGTATCGCCTGCCGAATGTGCGCAACGTTCTGCAAAATATGCTGACGCGCGCCGGACTTTTTCTGAAACGCGCCGGAACGGTGATTCTGGCAATTTCGATTATTTTGTGGGCTTTAACGGCGTTTCCGAGAAGCGTTCGGCAACCAGCCGTCGGCAATCGGACGGAAATCAGTGCTGCAAGCGCCGAACAATCTGCGAATGACGAAGGACAAAGGACGAAGGACGAAGCCGAACAATTACAAAACAGTTATGCCGGTCAGCTCGGGCATCTTATCGAGCCGGTGATTCAGCCGCTCGGATTCGACTGGAAAATCGGCGTGGCTTTGATTGCGAGCTTTGCCGCGCGGGAAGTTCTGGTTTCGACTTTGAGCATTATTTACAACGGCGACAAGGAAGCGAACGAAGAATCCGAAACGCTGATGCAGTCTATCAGGGAGGCGAAAAAAGACGACGGCTCGCCGGTCTGGTCGCCGCTGACGGCGCTGACGCTGATGGTTTTCTTTGTGCTCGCGATGCAATGTATGTCAACCGTCGCGGTCGTGCGGCGCGAAACAAATTCCTGGTCCTGGACGCTGTTTATGGTCGGATATATGACAGCGCTGGCTTATACGGCAGCTTTCGTCACCTATCAGGGCGGGCGTTTGTTGGGATTCGGTTAAGTTAAATAATCTGAAATTTAAGATTCGTGATAGTGAAATCAAATTTCGGATTGAGAAAATTAGATTTCGAGTTTAAATTACTTGATTTCAGTTCAAGTTACTTAATTTTTAATTCTCGTTATTTTATTTAAAGCTCAGTTTACTTGATTCAAAACTGAATTTACTTGATTCAAAGTTAAGTTTACTTGATTCAAAGCTCAGTTCACTTTAGAAACTGTTATGGATATTCAAACGATAATGGTAGCTATCATTATTCTGGCGGCGGCGGTTTATGTCGGGCAGATGATTTGGCGGAAAGCGAAATCCGCGTCGAAAAATTCATCGTGCGCGGCGGATTGCGGCTGCGATTCAAAGAAAATTACAAATTAAAAATTGCAAAGGACGAAAAGAGCCTTTGCAATTTTGATTTCGGCTTTAAACCACCGGCATTTATAATCCCAAAATCCGTCTTTTGATTCGTAATTACCGATTCCTCGTTTTCCCGCGCGAAAGAAACGACCGCTATGTATGAAACCATACATACAAATTCCGGGCAGCTATACTAAACTCTCCGAATCGCAAAAAAATTTGACGACGCCGTCCACAGATAAAGGGATTTATGTTTTTACTTTATTATCTAAAGTTACGGCTCGGAGTTTTGTTCGGCATTCGCAAAACTTTTTATCCTCTGAGCATAAAATGGCGGTGGAAGCACTGGAAGCAGAGAGAAATTCACCGGATTTACTGGTAACGCGCAGAACTCTCAACGCCTCTTCGACTCGCGGGCTATCGGTTCCAGTGAGCGAGTCGTCCCTTCGGTAACTGTCGGTACCGGCTCGACTAAGTCGCGTGTTTTTGCGGCGTCGAGTCCTTTCATTACAACTTCCGGCAATTGAGTATTTTCTTTTAAACGGGAATTGTCGCCTGTTTCTTTCCTGACTATTCGCGCGCGTTGTAACAACAGAAAGACGAGCGCCACTTCCGAAACGAAAAGCAAGACAAAAGCGCCGAGAACGAAGGCGATAATAATCTCGCTGCTGAAACCGAGCTTGTCTTTCATCACCGACATCAGACCGATAATGATTCCGAGACCGGCAATCGGGATTCCAAGCACAGCCGCCACCAGAAGATTAAATGACGATTCAGACAATTTGTCCGCGTCGTCCGCGCGCGCGATGCTCGCTCTTGCGCCGCAATTCTTACAGTAACTCAAGCCTTGAATGATAACCGTTCCGCACGCCGAACAATACATTTTTTTCGCCTCCGTCAGCAGCTATACGACGCGGCAAGCCGTAAAGTTCGCTATTCGTCTTTAAACTGCCCGGGCGGATTAACTACATTCTCGCGTATTCGTCAGAGCCGATAACCCAGATAAACGACTGCAAATCAATCATATCGCGTGGGCGCAAATCGCTCTGGTCGCGGCGGACGGTTTCGGCAAACTCAAGCAGATTCGCGTAGATTTCCCAGGACGGTCGCGATTTATATCGAAAATCGAAGCCGTATTCGCGCGCGGCGTTGCGCGTCGTGTTCGGCTTTAGAAAAATGTGCGTCTCAGGCTGCGCGAGAAATGGAAAAATCGTCGCCGTCGTCCACGTCAAAACGCGCGTTTGACGTCGGGGAAGCGAGGCGAGCGTCGCGCACCAGCACTCGAATTTTTGCGCCGTTTTTCCCGCGCCGTGAAGAAATTCGTAGAGACCTGCGGCGAAAACGCGCGCCCCGTCTTCGGATTTAACGCCGTCGCGCAGAGCCATTTTCTCAAACGAAAAAAGAAGATTCGTCTTTGATTCGATGCGCACGGCGTGCGCGGCAATCGCGGCAAACTCGCCTTTCTTTAAAAGCGCGCGAAAAGACCTTTGATTCAAAACCTCGTCCCACTGCTCGTGCGCCGTCCATTTATAACCGCGTTCCCAATCTATATATTTCGGGTCGTGAAATCCTTTCGGAAAAAATCGTAAAAATCTTTTCCGGCAAATCTCCGCCTGCGCCGTCGATGGATTTTCCAGCACTTGCTGCGTTCTGCTGCCCATTGCTCAAACCTCCCTGATAATGCGAATTTTCCTTATAACTGCGATTTTATAGCAACGCTTTGCCGCAGTCACGGAAAAATTTTACAACCGGCGGGAACGCGGTTTGATTAACTGAGTTTTTTCAAACCGAACTGCCGGATTAAAAAGGCAGCCGCGATAATCAACGCGTCGATAATCAGCAGCGGAGCGACGATTCCCCAAAAAGAGATAATCAATCCTAAACCGGGCAGGAGAATATTAAATTTGCCGTAGATGATTGCCGCCACGACCAGCGCGAGAATGAAAATCGAAAGCAGAGAAGCACAGATTACCAGTAAATTAAATATTATGCGCATAAGAAAACAGTGGAAAGCGGTAAGCGGTAAATGGTAAGTTCGTCACTTTATAGCTGCAACTTACCACTTATCATTTACCGTTTACCGCTTAGGACGATTTATTTTTTCAATTCAAAAACGCTCAGATTTGTTTTGGCGACGGCTTTTTTGCCTTCTTCTTCATTTAAAACCGTCAGGTTGGTGCGGGCTTTAAACAGACCCGGCTCGACCTGCTGCTTGAGATAATAAGTTTTGCCGGCTTCGACTTTTAAGGCGAGATAGTCCTGGTTTTCCGATTCCGAACAAAAGAAATGCTCGCCCGCGTCGAGCGTGAAATAAAAATGCGTCGCGCCGCGATTAACGCCCATCCATTTGCCGTCAACCGCCAGCTTCGAGTGAATTTTGTAGCCGAGAATCGCCGTCCGGACGACGTAAATCAGAGCTTTGTCGGCTGGCTGCTCCGGCGGCGGACGGTCGGTTTTGTCCGTCTTCGCGTCGTAATTGACTTGTTCCGTGCCGCACGCTTTCAGGCGCAATTCCTTTTGCCGGTCTTTGGCGGAAACCTGTTTTTCCGGCGTGCTCTGAGCTTCCTGCGCAAACGATGTCAAAGCGCAAACGAACACGAACAATAATGCAAAACTTAAATTTCGAAACATCTTTAAATTTTCCTTTTTAAAATTATTTTGGGGATAGATTTGAATCGTCTTTTTACTGACTGGAAATTTGATGCAGAATTTTGTCTTTTCGGCTATAAATTTATCTTTTGCCAGGCGATTCAAAGGTGAAATCGAAGCGGGCGGAAATAATCCGAACACAATGTAAATTTAAGGCGCGCCGTTTAATGAAAACATCAGCGCCGGCGCCGAGCCGATAAATTATCGGCTCATTACATCATATCTTCTTTCGGATTCGGACCGTATTCATTGGTGCCCGCATCACTGTCCGCGACCATGAAAACCAGTAAAACGATGCCGCCGATGCAGGGAATCAGCGAAATGAGCATCCACCAGCCGCTTCGCCCGGTGTCGTGAAGCCTTCGGACAGCGACGGCGATACCCGGAATCAAAACCACCAGCGTGTAAATCCCGCCGAGCAGACCCGTGCCGCCATCTCTGCTGACCAGCCCGAGCGCCCTGTCAGCGAATGTCAGGACAATTGAAATTATTAGGTTGAACAGCACAAACATCCAGTATTCCTTGCGCCGCGCTCTGCCGCTAAAGTCTGCAAACTTTCTAAATACTTCAAAATACCAGTTCATAGTTTCTCCTTCTTTTTGCCGGTTATTATTTGGAATCGCGATTCCGGGAAATAATGTCGGAATTCTCTATTCGAGTGAATAAATCCGTGTTGCACCGCAATTTTATACGCTACCTCGAAGCGGAAAGTCAACAATCGTTTGATTTTCTTTGAGCCTCTCGGACCGAACGCCCGATTTCGTCCGAAATTTAGATATAACCGCTCGATTAAAATTTATTTCCACTCATAATCTTGACGCGAGGGCGCGAATTGCAATAACTTAACTTAAAGCTTTATCAATTTCATATTCCAGATTTCCGATTCGATTCCAAATTCGGAATATGGAATTTTTAATTTGAACTGAATATAAATGGACAATCGCATTCATCGAGAGATAATCGGCGGGCATCTGCTGGTTATCGGCGGCGCGGAAGACAAATACAACGAGCGGCGCATTCTGCGGAAATTTCTGGAACTGGCGGGCGGCGAAGAAGCGAATATTTTAATCGTTCCCGTCTCGTCGGATTTCCCGGAATTTGCGGCGGACGTTTACGTGCAGGCGTTTCGGCGGCTGGGCGTGACGAATCCGCGCGTTTTGCGGGCGACTTCGCGGCAGGACGTGGTTTCGGCTGATGCCGACGCCGTGCTCGACGGCATCAACGGCGTTTTTATGACGGGCGGCGACCAGATGCGCCTGACTTCCATTCTGGGCGGAACTTTATTTGCCCAGAAGCTGCGGCAAAAAGTAGCGGAAACCGACCTTGTTTTAGCGGGCACGAGCGCGGGCGCGGCGGCGATGTCGACGGCGATGATTGTGCGCGGCGACGCGACTTCGCACCCGCACAAAAATTCGGTGCGCATCTCGCCCGGCTTGGGTTTTTTGAAAAATATTATCATCGACCAGCATTTCACCGAGCGCGGGCGCATCAGCCGTCTGATTACCGCCGTCAGCTACAACCCGTATAATCTCGGCATCGGCATTGACGAAAACACGGCGATTATTTTGAACAGGGAAGGAATGCTCGAAGTCTTCGGCGCGGGCACGGCGACGATTGTCGACGGCTCGCAGATAACCTATAACGAAATCGCCGAGGTGGACGATTTTCAGCCGTTTTCGGTGACGGGCGTGCAGATTCACATTTTGCGCGACGGTTTGATTTACGATTATTTCGGTCGTCAGCCGCTACAGCCGCCGAACGAGTTTTTGCTGCCCGACATCGAGTAAGCGTGTCGACAATTAATTAAAGAAATGTAGCTTTCCGAACACTTAAAAGAATGTCGTTTATTATAAAATCGAAAGATTAAACTTTATGAAAATTCTTGAAATCAGAACACTGCGCGGCGCTAATTACTGGAGCGGATACTGGAAACGTCTCATTATTATGAGGCTCGACATCGGCGAATACGAAGAAAAACCGACCGACCAAATCGAAGGTTTTTACGAAACGCTATCGGAAGCGATGCCGAGCCTGGTTTCGCACGGTTGCAGCTACCAGGAAGAAGGCGGATTTCTGCGCCGCGTGAAAGAAGGCACGTGGGCGGGACACGTCATCGAGCATTTCGCGCTGGAACTGCAAACGCTCGCCGGAATGGACGTCGGCTACGGCAGAACGCGCGAAACCGGCGAGCGGGGAATTTACAACGTCGTTTTTGCTTATTACGAAGAAGAAGTCGGGCGCTACGCCGCGCGCGCCGCCACGCGTCTTTTTCTCGACCTCGCCGAAGGGAAATCGGTTGACGAAATCAAACACGAAATCGCCGTCAACGTGCAGGAAATGCGCGAAATCCGCGAAGAAGTTCGCTTCGGTCCCTCGACCGGCTCGATTGTCGAAGAAGCCGAAACGCGCGGCATTCCCTTTATTCGGCTCAACGACCAGTCGCTCGTCCAGCTCGGCTACGGCGTTCATCAACAGCGAATTCAGGCGACGACGACCGCCAAAACCAATATGATTGCCGTCGAAATCGCGGGCGACAAAAGCGCGACGAAAAAGCTTCTCGGCGATATGGGCGTGCCCGTCCCGAAAGGCGTGCGGATTCGCTCGGAAGACGAAATCGAAGACGCGATTGAGACGGTCGGCTTTCCGTGCGTCGTCAAACCGCTCGACGCCAATCACGGCAAGGGCGCGACCGTCGGCTTGACGACCTTAAAACAAGTCCGCGAAGCATTCAAGGTCGCGCAGTATTATGCAAATTCTTCGCGCAAATACGTGATTATCGAAAGACAGTTAATGGGCGAAGATTTTCGCGCGCTGGTCGTCAATAATCAATTAGTTGCGGTTGCCGAGCGCACTCCGGCGCATGTCGTCGGCGACGGCGAAAGCACCATCGCGCAGTTGATTGATAAGGTCAATCACGACCCGCGCCGCGGCTACGGGCACGAAAAAGTGCTGACGCAAATCATTATCGACGACCAGACCAAAGGGCTTCTGAAGGCGAAAGATTACACGCTCTCGACGATTTTAAACAAGGGCGAAAAACTGATTTTAAAGACGACGGCGAATATTTCGACCGGCGGCACGGCGATTGACCGCACCGACGACGTGCACCCGGAAAACGTCTTTTTATTCGAGCGCATCGCGCAGATTATCGGGCTGGATATTGCCGGCGTCGACGTTATCGCGCCGGATATTTCGACGCCGCTGCGCGAAAACGGCGGCGGCATTATCGAAGTCAACGCCGCGCCGGGCTTCCGGATGCACCTTTCGCCGAGCGACGGCATCGGGCGCAACGTCGCCGAGCACGTGATTGATATGCTTTTTCCGCCCGGCAAACCGTACCGCATCCCGATTTTTTCGATTACCGGAACCAACGGCAAAACGACCGTCACCCGGTTTATCGCGCATATCTTGAAAAACAGCGGCTGCACCGTAGGTTTTACGACGACCGACGGAACCTATATCGGCAACAATCTGATTGTTTCGGGCGACAACACGGGACCGGTTTCGGCGCAGCTCGTTCTGAAAGACCCGACGGTCGATGTCGCCGTGCTGGAAACGGCGCGCGGCGGAATCATTCGCTCCGGTCTGGGCTTTGACCATTCGGACATCGGCGTCGTGACCAATATCGCTTCGGACCATCTGGGATTGAAGGACGTGAATACGCTCGAAGATTTGGCACGTGTGAAATCTGTCGTGCCGCGCTCGGTTTCCAAACGCGGCTACGCCGTTTTGAACGCCGAGGACGACCACGTTTTCGGGATGCGAAAATTAGTCGAAGGCAGCGTCGCGCTGTTTTCGATGGACGAGCATAACAAGCGCGTCCAGCAGCACGCCGAAGACGGCGGCGTTTCCTGCGTCTACGAAAACGGCTACGTCACGCTTTTGAAAGGAAAATGGAAGGTTCGCGTCGAAAAAGTAACGAATATGCCGATAACTTTCGGCGGGCGCGCCGGTTTTATGATTCAGAACGCGCTGGCGGCGACGCTCGCCTGCTTTGTGCACGGCGTTTCCATCGAAGACATTCGCAACGGGCTTTCGACCTTTACTGCCGGGACGGCGCAGACGCCCGGACGTCTGAATTTTATCGAAATCGGCAATTTTACGGTTTTGATGGACTACGCGCACAATCCGGCAGGCTTGACGGCGCTGATAAAATTCATCACCAAGCTGCCGTATAAACATCGCAGCGTCATCCTGAACGGAACGGGCGACCGCCGCGACGACGACATCCGCGAAATGGGCAAGCTCTGCGCGCAAAACTTCGAAAAAATCATCCTCCGGCGCGGCAATTACCTGCGCGGGCGCGGCGAAAAGGATATGTATCGACTGCTGGAAGAAGGAATTAATTCCGACGGCAACAAACCGGACGTGAAAATCATTCCCGAAAGCGACGAGGCGATTCGTTACGCGCTGGAAAACGCGCGTGCGGGCGAGCTTATCGTGGCGCTCGGCGACCGAGTTCATCTGGATATCGAATTAATCAAGAAATTCCGCGACGAGATGAATCCGATTGAGACAGGAGTATAAGAGGAAACAATGACGAAATCGGATTTAGCGTTCGAATAATTTTTTGACGCTTTCCTTAAACCATTTTATCTCGGTTTTTAAGGCGCGCCACAATCCGCCGAAGAGTAATCTGACCGGCGCATTTCCGGAAAATGCCGAGGCGATGGCGTAAAGCGTTTTAAATGACAGGCGAGGCTCGTTGGAAATCGCAAAGACGGGTTCCCATCTTTCCGGTTGGAGCTTCGCTTTGAAGGCGTCGAGCCCGTCGAAATTGTAAAATCGCTGTCCGTGTTTACGCAGCCACGCGAGCAGAATACGAAGCCAGAATGGATTATGAAACGCTTCGACCTGTGCTCTGGTCGAGAGCGGCGAAAGTCCGAGCGTCGCATAATCGTAACCATTTTCAGCCAAGACGCGCATCGCCGTATCAATCATCAATTCGACCGTGCCGTTCGGCGCGCCGGGTTTGTGGATAAACTGTTCAAATAACCAGCCGTTACGTCTTGCAACAGGCGATAACAACACAAAACCGAAAATTTCGCCGTCGCGCGCGGCGACAAACACGCGGCGGTTTGATAAACGAGCCAGCGTGTTCGGTTCGACCAGAAAATGAAGCGGCGGCAATCCTTTTGCCGACAGCCATTCACGCAGGCAACTGAGCAAAACCGGATTGTTGTGCGCTTTTTCGCTTGACCATTCGCTGACCGTCAAGCCTTTATTGCGCGCCCGGTTCAATTGCGCCCGTAAAGATTTATGCCCGGCGACAATTTTCGCCCAATCCTTAGGCTGCCAGACGGGCTGCGCTCCGAGAAGCACTTTGGCATACGCCGGCGAGTTTAAATAGACGGATTCAAGACGCGCTTCGGCGCAGAAATAACAGACTTTTTCCTTTGCCCGCGCCGCGTCCGTTTCAAATTCGGCGGCAACTTCCGTCAAACGCTCAGGCGCGCAAATCGGCGCGCCTGCCGCGACGCGAACGCGGCGACACGAAACAAAACCGACGACGGCATCATTCGTTTCGGAAAACCAGTGGCGAATGCCGGGATTGATAATTTGATATGAAGTCGAGTTCCAGCCGTATTTTAAGACAAGTTCGCGGGTGCGTTTAAGCGGCGAAGATTCTTTTATCGGATTATCGTCAAAACTATGTAACGTTGATGCTGATTCCATAGCGGCGTCAATCTGACAAGAAATAAATTTCTATCCTTCTCGATAAATCTCCACGACGGCGCTGCCGTCAGCCGTCATAAATCCGCGATACATTCCCTCGGAATTAAACGGCAGAGCAACATTTCCCGATGCGTCAATCGCAATCAAACCGCCTTCGCCGCCGATTTCGGTCAGGTATTCAATCGATTCCCGCGCGGCATCCGAAAGATTCAGGTTTTTGTATTTCATCCGCGCCGCCACATCGAAAGCCGTCACGCCGAGCATAAAAAATTCGCCGTGTCCGGTGCAGGAAACCGCGCAGGTGCGATTGTCGGCGTAGGTGCCCTGACCGATAATCGGCGTATCGCCGACGCGTCCGAATTTTTTATTCGTCATTCCGCCGGTCGAGGTCGCCGCCGCGACATTGCCTTGAAAATCGCAGGCGACCGCGCCGACCGTGCCGAGCGATTTTGCATTTTCGACTTCGGATTTCAGAGTTTCGTCAGCTTGTATTTCTTTCTCAATCAGCGCCGGTTCGCTCTTTGTGTGGTCAAGCTGGACGCGTCCGGCTTCGCGAGCTTTTAAAAGCTGCTTGTATCGAAACTCGGTGTAGAAATATTTATCGTCTTCAAACTCGACCTGCATTTCGCGTGCAAATTCGTCCGCGCCGCGCCCGGCAAGCAGCACGTGCGGCGTCCGTTCCATCACGAGCCGCGCCAGTTTTATGGGATTTTTAACGTTTTTGACAAAGGCGATCGCGCCGGCTCTTAAGGTAGCGCCGTTCATCAGGCAGGCGTCCATCTCGTTTTTGCCTTCGTGCGTGAAAACCGAGCCTTTGCCGGCATTGAAAAGGGGAAAATTTTCAAGCTCGACGACCGTTGTCTCGACGACGTCAAGCGCATTTCCGCCGTTTTGCAAGATTTTCCAGCCGGTTTCCAGCGCGCAGGTCAAACCGCGGCGATAATCTTTTTCGAGTTCGGCGGTCATCTCGCTGCGCAGAATCGTGCCCGCGCCGCCGTGAATTGCCAGTGCGATTTTACTCATTTAATTATTTTGCCATAAACAGAAATGAAACCGCAGATAAACGCGGACAATTTAACAGGATTTACAGGATTTACAGGATAAATTAAAACTAAGAACGTGGAAGTTTCTTTTTTATCCTGTCTATTCTGTTTATCCTGTCAATAATCAGCGTTTATCTGTGTTCACGGGAATAAAAAATCCGTCTTTTTTTGCCTTACAGCTTTAAACTTCTCAGCCGTAAAGCATTTAAGATAACCGAAACCGAACTGAAAGTCATCGCCGCGCTCGCCAGCATCGGGCTGAGCACAATGCCGAGCGGATATAAAACGCCCGCCGCGATTGGCACGCCGACCAGATTGTAAACAAAAGCGAAAAAGAGATTTTGACGGATGTTTTTCATCGTCGCCTGCGACAGAAGACGCGCGCGAATGATGCCGTTTAAATCGCCTTTCAAAAGCGTGATGTCCGCCGATTCCATCGCCACGTCCGTGCCCGTTCCCATCGCAATTCCGACTTCGGCTTGCGCCAGCGCGGGCGCGTCGTTGACGCCGTCGCCAGCCATCGCGACGATTTTCCCCTGCGCTTGCAGTTCTTTCACCTTGTTTGCTTTTTCATCGGGCAAAACGTCGGCGAAAACTTTGTCGATGCCGAGCCGGCGCGCGACGACTTCCGCCGTTGCCTGATTATCGCCGGTCAGCATCACGATTTCGATTTTCTGCCGGTGAAGTTCGGCAATCGCTTCTTTCGCCGATTTCTTTATCGTGTCGGCGACGCCGATAAGCCCGGCAAGCTTTCCGTTAATCGTGACAAACATTACGGTTTGACCTTCGGCGCGCAAAGAGTCGAGAGTCGAGAGTCGAGAGTCGAGAGATTCTTCGCGTCTCCAAGTCTCCGCGTCTCCGCTTCCCAAAATCTTTTCATTACCGATGCGGATTTCTTTTCCGTCGATTTTTCCGGTTAAGCCTTTTCCGGTAATTGATTCGAAATTTTCGACTTTTCCAAAATCAATATTTCTTTCCAGAGCGCCTTTGATAATGGCTTCCGCTAAAGGATGCTCGCTCGATTTTTCGAGGCTGGCGGCGAATCTCAAAATTTCGTTTTCATCGAAATCCGACAGCGAAACTACCTGTCGGAGGCGCGGTCTGCCTTCGGTCAGCGTGCCGGTTTTATCGACGACAATCGTGTTTATTCTTTCTAAAATCTCCAGGGCTTCCGCCTTTTTTACCAGCACGCCCGCTTTTGCGCCGCGTCCGGTTCCGACCATAATCGACATCGGCGTCGCCAAACCCAAAGCGCAGGGACACGCGATAATCAACACCGCGACCGCGTAAACAAAGCCGCTCGTGAAGCTTCCGAGCAAAGCCCAAACCGCAAACGTAACGACGGCGACGATAATCACCGCCGGCACGAAATAAGCCGAAACGCTGTCGGCTAATCTCTGAATCGGCGCGCGCGAACGCTGCGCCTCGCCGACCATCCGCACGATTTGAGCGAGCAGAGTTTCGCTGCCGACTTTTTCGACCCGCATCGTAAAAGCGCGATTGCCGTTGATTGTGCCGCCGATTATGCGGTCGCCTTTTGTTTTTTCGACCGGAATCGGCTCGCCCGTCACCATTGATTCGTCAATCGAGATTTCGCCTTCGAGAATCACGCCGTCGGTCGGGATTTTTTCGTTTGCTTTCACACGAAGCCGCGCGCCTTTCTGAATGTCCGTCAGCGAAATTTCCGCTTCGCTTCCGTCGTCGAAAACGACCGTCGCGGTTTTCGGCGCGAGTCCGAGAAGCTCTTTTAAAGCGCTCGAAGTCTGGCTGCGGGCGCGAAGCTCTAAAACCTGACCGAGCAAAACCAAAGTCGTAATCACCGCCGCCGCTTCGAAATAAACACTGATTAAATGCGTGTGCGGATTGTGCATCGAAGCCGGAAAAACGTCCGGAAAGAAAAGCGCCGCGAGACTGTAAAGATAAGCCGCGCCCGTGCCGATGGCAATCAGCGTAAACATATTCGGGCTTAAGTTTTTAACCGATTGCACGCCGCGCGCGAAAAAAGGAAATCCGCCATATAAAACAACCGGCGTCGCCAGCGCGAATTGTATCCGGAGCGAGATTTGCGGCGAGATAAACGAATGAAAATCCGGCAGCATTTCCGCCATTGCCAGCAGAAAAACCGGCAAAGTCAAAACGGCAGAAATCCAAAAACGCCGTTTCATATCCAGATATTCCGGGTCTTCTCGCTCGTCGAGCGAGACGATTTTCGGTTCCAGAGCCATTCCGCATTTCGGACAGGTTCCCGCGCCGATTTGCACGATTTCCGGGTGCATCGGGCAGGTGTATTCGACGCCCGCGCTTTCCGCTGTTTTCGTTTCTTCTTTTTTCTTTTCGAGAAAATTCGGCGGATTTTGTTTGAATTTATTAAGACAGCCGGTCGAGCAAAAATAAAAAGTCTCGCCTTGAAAATCGTATTTTCCCGCCGCCGTTTCCGGCGCGACCGACATTCCGCACACCGGGTCGATAAATTCGCCCTGCGGCGCGGCAATCATTTCGCCGTGCGGCACGATTTCTTTTTTTCGACTTAACTGAACCAAACCGCTCGGCGCCGCGCCGCTTGTTTGGTTGATAAATTTTTGCAGGCAGCCTTTCGAGCAAAAATAATAAGTCGTGCCTTCGTGCCGAAAGCTTCCGGCGGCAGTCGCCGGATTGACCGTCATTCCGCAAATCGGGTCGATGTGCGTTCCCGATGTATCCTCGCGCATTTTATCGTGTGAATGTTTTTCGTGCATTTTGCCTCCTTAGTGCTTCATCGCCGATGGGCGAAGCCGCAAAAAGATTTGCCAGCTTTGATGTTTTGTGCCGCCGTAATATGCGGTTAATCCGTTCGGATTTTGATAAAAACCAGCCTGCGCGCCGAGTCCGACATTCAGATTTTTGTCCTGGTATAACTCGCGCACATAGCCGATTGAATACGCGCCGACCCGGAAGACTTTATCGTGATCGATTTCGTCCAAAGCCAGTTCGTGACCGGATTTCTCAACTCTTTCGAGCCGTCCGAAAACTGAATTTTTCTGAAATTGATAATCCGTTTCAAACAAAAAAGCGTTTGTGCGCTCACCGTTTCCGTAATTTTGTCCCCAAACGAACGAGTTCGCCCAGTTTCTATCGTCACCGAACTTTTTATTATAAATCGCCGAGGCGGTCGTGCGGCGCAAAATCTTCAGATTCGGCTCGGACGGTTCGGGATTTTTCAGATAACCGTAGGAAATCTGAAACGCCCATTCCTTATTCGGGTTAAAAGAAAATCTGCCGCTGAAAGAATCGAGCTTCGGCGCGTCGAAATCCCAACGGTTTTCGTCCGGCTCCTGTCCTTTGAACGCGCTCGCCTCGAATTTAAATTTTCCGAAATTGTAGCCCGCCGTTAAAACGCCCCACGTGATATGTGTCGAATCCTGCCAGTGATGCGAAATCGGCGCGTCCGGATTGTTCGTCGCTGAAGCGCGATGCATAAAAGCCGGCGGACCTAAAGCCGGCTCGCCCGGATAACCGGCGTAAAAAGAAAATGATTGTTTCTCGTTAATCTTGTACGAATACGAAGCGGAAAGCTCGCTGAAAAAATCGTGCGGGTGCTGGCGGTCGTGCAGCGCCTGCCCGCGATAAGTCTCGCCGGATTGATAAAGCAGCGGATAACCGTAACCGCGCTCGATAAGCGGGTCTAAGCTGACCATCGCCCGCCAGCCGATTTGCGATTTCGAGTTAATCGGTTTGGAATACATCAGCATAAACATCGAAGGCGCGTCGAAACGCGCATTACCGCCTCTGCCGCCCACCGAAAAATCGCGCCGCGAGCCGGCGTTTGTGTAACGCAGAAACACGTTGCCGTGAAACATCAGCATACTTCCGTCTTTAAACATTTTCATCGTCGCATACATCGGCGAAGAATCCGGCATCCAGGCGGTGCCGGAACTCTCGCGCGACATCGGCACGCCCAAGTCGGTAATGGCGGACATTTTCATTTCGTCGTGCGACACGCCGGACATTTTTTTCTCGTCCGTTTTCATCTCCGATATATTTTCAGACTTTTTCTCGTCCGTTTTCATCTCGTGATTATGCTCGGTCGGTTTTTTTTCGGTCGGCTTTTTTTCGTCTGTATCCCGGTCTTCGTCTTCGGTGTGAACGTGGTCGGTTTTCGGCGCGGTTTTCAAATTGCCGCCCGGTTTGACGTTGACTAAAATATTTCCCCACATTCCGCCTTTAGCGTGCCCGCGAACCGAACAGAAATATTTAAAAGCGCCGTCTTCTTTTGCCTGCACGACGATTTCTTCCGCCTGCAAAGTGTTGTCTTCGGCTCTTTTTTCGAGTTTTTGGCTGCCCGCCGTGCCGGTAATTTCCGGCGCAATCGGAAAATCTCCCGCAACGTGCCCGAAGCGAATATCGTGGCGCATATCGACATCGACGTTGATAAATAAAATCTTGAGCGTCGCGCCGCCCGGCACAATCAAATTCGGATTCCGGACGCCTTGAATTCGATACGAAAGCATATCGTCTTCGGGACCTGTAACGGCGATGAGCCGAATTTCTTTCGCAGTAAAAGTCAGATTGGTTTTGTCTTTTGAGCCGACCGTCTGATTTTTTTCCAGATTTGCCAAATCGGCTTCCTTAACGGTTTTTCTTTCGCTGCCGACGAGCTTGAAAGACTCGTGCGCGAAAGCGTTCACGCTCAGTAAAAGCGCGAAAATTGTTGATAAAAATAATGTTTTCATTTCAAAATCTCCTGATTTATAAAACAGTTTTCCGGAATTGCCGTTTTGCAGACGACAACTCGTTACAAGCTGTTCGGAAACAACTTGTCCCATCATTTCTTGAATGCTATTTTCTGCTTTACAAAACAGGCGGCGCGCGCCCGGGCGAGATATTATAGAAGGAATCCGAAAGATAAAACGGTTTGGTGAAATCAATCTTTACCGCAGCGATTGGCGGGATAGAAATAACCGCAGCAGGCGGCGTTAAAGGCGAAATTGCCGTCGCGTGCTTTTCAAATTTAACGGTTTCCGATTTGGCAAAAGCCTTCGGTGCGGTCTGAAAACAAACGCATCCGGCTTCGGAAATTGTCGTTTCGGTTGTTTCCGGCGCGTCGTCGGCGTGATTTCGGACTGTTTTCGCCGGATGTTCGTGACAGGAAGGCGATTCGGTTTCCTGTTTTGCCTGATGATGCGAGCAGGTGCAAGCCGAAACCGCAGAGACAAAGAGCGACACGACTGCCAAAAGACTAACGGCAAATTGTTTTAATTTCAGACTCTGCATATCCGTTTAGCGCCCGGCGCGTCTCTCAATGAAAATATAACGAAACGAATTTGATGCCGCAAATCACAGTAATGTACGCTGCCGGTTTGCCTTTTCAGCCTTTCAACGTCAATATTCACCGTCATATCTTTCATTTTGCCGCTGAAATTTCAACGACAAAATCATTCTACAACCTGTGAGCAAGTGACAAGTCAAGCGAAAAAAGTGAAAACCGAAAAGTGAAAAGTGAATCGTAAAGAAAAGTTCTTAAACTATTCACCATTCACCATTCACTTTTCACTTTTTCATTCCGCGACCGATTCGATTAAATGGCAGACGGAAGTTCCGTTCGGCGTCGAGTCTTGCAGGTTTTCCCAATCTTTCAGCGCGCTTTCCATTTTCTTCTGCATTTTCTGCATTTCTTTTATCCGGCGGCGGTTTTCTTCGATATGCTGCACGATAATTTCCCTGACCATCGGGCAAGGCGAATTTCCGTGCTTTGCCTGGTCGAGAATCTGCGTGATTTCGGCGAGCGTAAAGCCTAAATCCTTTGCCGCGCGGATAAAACGGACCCGGACCGCATCCGACGGCTGATAAACTTTATAGCCGTTTTGCGGATTTCGCGCCGGTTTCAGCAAGCCGATGCGCGTGTAATAGCGAATCGTGTCGAGCGGAACGGCAGCTTGTTTGGCGAGCGTGTTGACGGTCAGCATATTTAATTAAGTTATAAATTTTGAGTTTTGAGTTTTGAATGAATGATTTAGATAACTCGAAATTCAAAACTTATAACGCATAACTTTCTTTACTGCACGACAATCTGTCCTTTATACATATTCATCCCGCAGGCGAACGTAAAAGTTTTTTCGCTGTCGGTCGGAACGTCAATCACGACGACCTCGCCGACAGGCAGATTTCTTTTGATGTTCAAATCTTTGAAAACAATCTGGTCGGCGCAGTTTTCCGCATCGGCGCGGTAAAACGCCAGTTTTAAAGGCTGACCTTTTTTGAAAGTAATTTCTTCGGGCGCAAAACCGTCTTTCGTCACCGTAATTTTAACCGCGCCTTCGGGAATTTTGACTTCTTCGACCGGCTTTTCTTCCGCGCCGGCTTTCACGTTGACGACAAACGGAACCGCCGTGACTTTCCCGTTGCGCTGAAATTCCGCCCAGATTTTATAAATTCCGGCTTTCGGAAACGAAACGTGCGCCGAAACCGCATTTGCCGCCGCGCTCATCAATTTGTCGTCGTGTTTCTCCGCCGAATTGCCGTCGTGCCGGTGCTCGTCGCCTTTCACATTGTCCGTCGGCATCGGGTGCGCGTGGACAAACTCGTTCAAATCCTTATTGACGATGACGAAATGCGCCGTTTCGCCCAGATATTTCTGCAAATCGGTAACGGGCTGGTTCGTCCGCGCGTCAAAGACGTTAAAGGCGAGCATCAATTCCTTGTTCGCCGCCAGTTCGCCGTCCGGCTTCATTACGACGCGCAAATCTTCGACGGTTTTTTCAAATTTCGCGTCCGTTTTCAATTCCTCTTTCGCGCGCTCGCTGCCCGCGACGGTCAAGTCGAAAATCCTGACGATTTGCCTGTCTTTCAGCGGCGACAAATCGGCGTAAAGCTTAAATTTCCCGCCGTTTTTAAACGCAAACGACGTTTTGTAAGAACCGTCCGCCTGCGCTTCCGGGTGCAGATGAAAAAACTCCGCCAGGTCTTCCGAAACGACAATCAAATGCATCGGTTTTTCGTGCACAATCTGCAAATCCTTGACGATTCCGCCCCTGGAATTTTTGACGACAAAGCTCAAATCGACCTGTTCCTCCGCTTTCGGCTGGTCGGGCGCTGCTTTAAACTCGACCGCGAAATCTTCCGCGCTCATATCTATTTCCGTCTGCTTCGCGTTTGGCTGTTGATTGGCGTGATTCATCTCGCCCGACGGCGTTTGGCAGCCGTTTAAAAACAAAGCGAAAGCTAAAAATGCGATAAATAAAATTTTTTTCATCCGGTTTCCTGTTTTGCTGAAAAGAGTTATCGAAATACAGACAGAAACGTATCAAATTCAAAACGCAAAATGCAAGGTAGAATTCAAGATTGAAGATTCCGAACTCAGGATTCAAGATTGAAGATTCGAGATTCAAGCTTCAAGCTTCGGGATTTAGGATGTGCCGTCGGCAAACGACTAATCCTGAATCGTGAATCTCGAATCCTGAATTTTATCACGCAAAAGAAAAAGCGACGTTGTGCCCAAACCCAACGCCGCTCAGTCATTCCACAAGGAGAAACAAATACCTGACAGATAGACAATGATAAATTAAACAGAAATTCACTAAATGTCAAGAAAAAAATTAAAAAAAGTGGTAAACGGTAAGTGGTAAACGGTAAATTCGTTAATTTATAACTGCAACTTACCGTTTACCACTTACCGTTTACCACTTAAATTACTCGTTGTTATAAACAATCGCGTCGTTGCTGTAAGTGCTTTCCGAATCTCCGTGCATCGCTTTGACGCGATAGACGACGCGCACGCCGGGCGTTTGATTTTTATGCTCGAACCGAGTCTTTTTGGTCACGGTCACAAAAATAAACTGCGTTGCCGCGCCGATTTTGGCTTCGATGATGAAATTTACAGCCGCTTTATTGCCGCTGCGCTTAAATCTCAGGTAATTAATTCCGTTCGAGCGACCTTCGACAAACAAATCCGTCGGCGCGACCGGCACAATCGGAGTCGAGTTAGCGCCGTTGACCGTCAAACCGAGCGATTCGAGCAAAGACGCGTCCAAAGTCTTATTCGTTTTCAGAACCTTGTTGTGAACGCCGATTTTTTCGTTCACCGCGCGGCGCGTTTGATTCATCGCGGTGACGGACGCTTTCGCCGCTTCCTGTTTCGCCGTTTTATCGTTGACCTTCTGCGTCAATTCATCGCGGAAAGCCTGCAATTCGGCAATATCGGCGGCGGTAAAACCGAACGCCGCCTTATTCGCGTCGGCGACGGTAATAAAATTTTCCAGCCAAATCAAAAATTCGGCGTTTCCCGATGGATAATAATTCGATGGCATAATCTTTTTTCCTCACTTTATTTTAAATTAGAGAATCAAAAAGTGTCGGTCGCGTCCTTTCGCAAGGCAATTTGATTGCACAAAATCCGAGACGAACCCGCCAAAACGCTTTTGCCGACCTCAACCTGAAATTTTTTGCTTGGAAAAAAGAAATTAAGGCTTAAAAGCAGGAAATAAAAGTTTTATATACGAAAATATTTTTTTCGAATTCGTCAAAAAAACTCGATTTCTCAAAAAAGAATAAAACTAAATTAAACGAAATAAAATTAAATCACTCAAAACCGCGCAGCTTTCCCTCAATTCTTCCCAACTTTCCATCAAAACCTTTGAAGAATTAACAGAAAGGGCAAAAGAATCTTCAAGAAAATAAAAAAGTCTATAAAAACCTGTGAAGAATCTTCGAAAACCAGAGAAGAATTTAAAAATTTCTCCAAAATTTTTTCAAGTTTTCCAAAAAATCTTAAGAAACTAAAAAAGAATTTTCAAAAACTTCCGCCGAATTTTCAGAAAAAACAATTAAATTTTGCGAATTCCGAATCGAATGAAACATATTCATTTTACATTTTGCGCTTTGCACTTTGCATTTTTAACCTTTTCCCGCCGCTTGACGACATCTTTCTAAACTATTTCTAACCATTTGAATATTAGGATGATTTTCAGGCAAAGTATTTTCAAAAATTCTAAGCGATTCTTCAAATAAAGATAACGCTTCATCATATTTGCCTTGTAATTGATAAACTCCAGCTAAATTATTCAAACGAGTAGCATAAGCAGGATGAACTTTACCAACGGCTTTTCCCGTTATTTC
>DASVRT010000012.1:0-13618 GCA_036388475.1 Pyrinomonadaceae bacterium
CGGAAGTTTTAAACCGTCCGCCGATCAATCCGCGCATGTCAACAAAAGCATAAAACGCACCTTCGGGCACCTCGCATTTGAAATTTTCGATTTTTTGCAAAGCCGGAATCAGCCAATTCTTTCTTTTTTCGTATTCGGCGAGCATCGTATTAACCGCCGCGTTTGATTTTTTGTGATTTTCCATCGCGCAGGCGCAGGCGTATTGCACAAAGGACGTTGGATGCGATGTCGAATGGCTTTGCAGCTTCGACATTTGTTTTGACCATTCTTCGCTCGCAATCGTGTAACCGATGCGCCAGCCGGTCATCGCGTAAGTTTTTGAAAACGAACCCGCGACACAGACGAATTTTCGTAATTCTTCCGGCAAACTCGCCGACGTAAAAACCTGCGACGGCGGGTAAACGAAAAATAAATAACATTCGTCGGTTAAAACATAAACCTCTCGTTCCGCGCAGACTTCGACGATTTTTCGCATTTCCCCGGCAGGAATTACGCGCCCGGTCGGATTATTCGGCGAATTGACGATTAAAAGTTTTGTTTTGTCGGTGATTGATTGTTTGACTTGTTCGGCGGTTAAAATAAACCCCGTTTCTTCCGTTTCGATAAAAACACTTTTCGCGCGGCAGAATTTCGCGATTTCGGGAAACGTCACCCAGTACGGCTTCGGAATCAAAACTTCGTCCTGCGGGTTTAATAAAGTGCAGGCGGCGTTAAAAAGCGCCTGTTTGCCGCCGCACGCCGCCGCGATTTCCGGCGGCGAAACGGAAGCGCCGAATTGTTCGGCATAAAACGCGGCGATGGATTCCTGCAAAGTTTTCATTCCCGCGCTCGGCGTGTATTTCGTCAAGCCTTTCCGCAAGCCTTCGATAGCCAAATCCCGGATAAATTCGGGCGTTTGAAAATCCGGCTCGCCGACGGTCAAATCAATCACGTCAAAGCCTTGTTCGCGCAGGCTGGCGGCGGTCAGCGCGGCTTTCAAGGTGGAAGACGTTTGCATTCGGGCGACGTTTTCGGAAACGGGAAAAGATTCGAGCGTGACATTTTGCGATTTCATAATTTTTAGCTTGAAAAAACGTATTACAGAATTATCACCGAATAAGAAATTAAATACAAAAAATTATAAAATACGTCGGATTAAATGTCTTTCAGACCGCTTCCAGAAACTCGACGCGATTGCCGAACGGGTCGCGAAACTCGAAGCGTCGATATTTCGGAATCTCGACGCCTTCCAGAATTCGGACGCCGTTTTCCGAAAGCTTTTCGCGCCAGCCGTCCAAATCTTCGACTTCATAAGCGACGTGCGCTTTGGTTTTCGTCCGGTCGAATCCGTCTTCCGTGCCGACGTGAACCTGAAACGCGCCGATTTCGAGCCAGAATCCGCCGCGCTGCTTGAGCGATTCCGGTTTCGGAACTTCCTTTAAACCAAGAAAATCGCAGTAAAACTCGCGCGCCTCGTTTTCCGCGCCTTTCGGAATCGTGATTTGCGCGTGCTGAACTCTGAGAATCAAAAGCTTTTTAATCATTTTATTGTCTGAAAACATTACAAAAAGAGTTCAGGAAACGATTTCCTGAACTCTGAAAATCATTTATTTTTCAATTTCTCGCGCATTTTCGCTTCGACCAGCGTCGGCACGAGACCTTCGACGCGACCGCCGAGCATAAAAACCTGTTTCATCAGATTTGACGAAACATAAGAATATTCTTCCGCCGCCATCAGAAAAACCGTCTCGATTTCCGGTTCTAAGCGCCGGTTCATCAAAGCCATTCGCAGCTCGTATTCATAATCGGAAACCGCCCGGATGCCGCGCACAATCGCGCTCGCTTCTTTGCGCCGCGCAAAATCCGCGGTCAAGCCGGAAAAGCTGTCCACAATCAGACAGCACTCGCCGTTTTCGATTTCGGGCAGAATTTCCTCAATCATTCGGCAGCGTTCCGCGACGGAAAACAGCGGATTTTTATCGGGATTGTTCAGGACGGCGATGACGATTTCATCGAAAAGCGGCAAACTTCGTTTGATAATGTCGAGATGACCGTTGGTTAAAGGGTCGAACGAACCGGGGAAAATAGCTCTTCGCATAATTAGTGAATCGTGAATCGTGAATCGTGATTAGTGATTGAATTTTCTTTCTCAATTGAAGATTGACGATTCACGATTGACGACTAAAATTTCGTTTCCAAAAGTTTCTTCGCCTGCCGGGCGGCGTCGTTGTATTCGGGCTGGTAATCGGGATTCGGCTTCATTTTCAGCAAAACGTCAATCTGCTTTTTCGCCTCAGCCTTGCGGTCTAAAGCCAGCAACGCCTCCGCCAGATGCAGATTCGCATACGGGTTCGTCCTATCGACCGCCAGACCTTTTTCCAGATATTCCAGCGCTTTCTCGGCTTTGCCGCCCGCAAAGCCGCCTTTCAGCTCCATCTGCGCGAGCGCATCAAAAGCGCTCGCGCCTTCATAAGCCGGTTCAATCTCGATGACTTTTCGCATCAAGGCGCGGATTTCGCCCATCGCCGTGATGCCTTTCGTAAAGGGACTTTTTTCCGCTTCGCCGCCTAAACAAGCGCCGAGCCAGAAATGACCGTCGGGTTTATCGGGATTTAAACGGACGGCGACGCGCGCGTAATTTATCCCGTCGGCAAAAGCCTTGTCGCTTTCCTGCTCGTCGGCGGAATGTTTGCCGAGAAAATAATTTGCCTGCGCCAGCCGCCGATTGGCTTCGAAATTTTCGCTGTCGGCGGGGCGGGCGCGCTTCAAAAACGCTATGCTCTCGCGCAGCTTCGCCAAATCTTCGCGCCGGCGATAAAGCTCGTCCGCCTGTTTGATTAAATCGTTGGCGGAAGCGGTTTCGCGCCTCTTTTCCGACTCGGCTTCGCTGTGCGGAGCGCAAGCCGTGAAAGCCAGAAAAATCAATGTAATAAAAATGTAAAAGACGTTTCCTCGCATCGGACAAATTACCAAAAAGCAGTAAAATAAGTTATATTCTAGTATTTTGTAAATGAACAGCAATTCATTTTAATTCATAATATAAATCTACGCGAAACGAAAATGAAAAAAAACGGGCAAGCGGCGGCATTTTACGATTTGGAAGGAACACTGGTGAGCACAAACCTGGTGCACACTCTGGCATTCTACGCCCGCCGCCAGCAGGGAATCTGGCAGACCTTTAAAAAAAGCGCGGGCACGCTCGCCAAACTGCCGTTTTTCGGCGTCACCGATTTATACTCGCGCAACGTCTTTAACGAAGTCTTTTTTCAAAGCTACAAAGGCTTGTCGCAAGACCGCCTGCGCTATTTTTCAGAAGAACTTTTTGAAGAAGTTTTAAAACCGGCGATTTACGACGGCACGCCCGAATTGATTGCGCAATCGAAAAAAATCGGGCAGCGCCAAATCGTCATCACCGGCGCGCTGGATTTTACGATTGAGCGATTGATGAATTATCTCGGCATCGACGAATACAAGGCGAACCGTCTGGAATTCGTCAACGGCTACGCGACCGGCAGAATCCTGCCGCCGGTAATGGCTTCGGCGACCAAAGCGCAGTGGATACGCGAATACGCCGAAAAAAACGATATAAACTTGAGCGAATCTTTTTCCTATTCCGACAGCATCTCGGATTTGCCGATGCTCTCGATTGTCGGTCATCCGGTCGCGGTCAATCCCGATTTTCGCTTGAAACAAACGGCTTTGCAGCACGATTGGGCGATTTTGAATTTAAAGTGAGGTGAAATATGTTTCAATCCAAAATATTTATTACAACTTTATTTTTTATCGTTTCTATCTGCTTGTATGGTTGTTCAAACGAAAAGAATTTATCAATTAATAATTTAGAAAAAGTCCACGAAAAAATTAGAGCCGAGCAGTTTAGCGACATTTATGATGAAGGTTCAATTTCCCTAAAGAGTTGTTATTCAAAAGAAGAATTTATTAAAAATCTGTCAGAGGCAACTCAAAAATTGAATTCCATTGATGAAAAATTAGTTTTCTGGGAAGCGAAAGATTGGGAAAAAACCCTGAATAACGGATATGAAGACTGGAACTTGCCGGAAGAATACGAAAAACGCCAATTTTATTTAGTGCGTGGAATCGGTTCGGATTCTAATACAGATAGTAATTATGACCGAAAAATAAATGAAATCGGTATTGATAAAATTGCTGCTCACGAACTGACAAGCTGGGAAAACAATAATGGAAAAATGAAATTAGTTGCCTATCAGGTAATTGGTTTTGATAACGGCGAAACTAAATTTTATGGAAACCGGCAAACCTGCTTGACTACGATTTCTCCGCCGTCAATACAAATTGACTTAAAACAGGTAATTAAAAACATCTGTACGAAAATAGGCTGTTAAGAAAATACAATTCAGAATTTATGGCTTTGCAATTACGCAGGAAAACGCACGAATCAATCATCTACATCGACCGCGAGAGCGCGCCGCGCATTATGCCTTTCGGCGAGGATTTTATTCTCGAAGACATTCCCATCGGCACGCGCGTGATTTATCCGAATCCGCCGATAAAAGGCTTGCCGAATCGCGAAGCCGCGATACGCTACGCCGTCAATCACCCGCTCGACGCCGCGCCGCTTTACGCGCAGCTTGAACCCGGAATGCGCGTAACGATTGCGATGGACGATATTTCGCTGCCGCTGCCGCCGATGGCTCTGCCCGATTTGCGCCAGACGATGCTCGAAGTCGTTTTGGATATGTGCGCGGCAAACGGCGTGGACGACGTTCATTTGATTGTCGCCAACTCGCTGCACCGCAAAATGACGGCGTGGGAAATGGAGCGAATGGTCGGCTCGAAAATTTTCAACGAATTTTATCCGGAGCGTTTTTACAATCACGACGCCGAAGACGACGAGAATTTAATCACGCTCGGACACACGCGCCATAATGAGCCTTTGCGCGTCAATCGGCGCGCCATCGAAAGCGATATTTTGATTTACATCAATATCAATCTCGTCCCGATGGACGGCGGGCACAAATCGGTCGCCGTCGGTCTGTGCGATTACGAAAGTTTAAGAGCGCACCACGAACCGCAGACGATTCTCGATTCGCATTCGTATATGGACCCGCCCGCCTCGGAGCTTAATCACAAGGTCATCCGTCTCGGCAAACTGGTTGACGAGCACTGCAACGTCTTTCATATCGAAACGGCTTTAAATAATCGAATGTTTCCCGAAGGCTACGACATTTTGACCAGAAACGAAGACGAATTTTCGTTTCTGGACCGGATGAAATGGGAAGCGATGAAGCGCACTTTCTCGAAATTGCCGCGCGCCGCGCGCCGGAAAATGCTCCACGCGATTCCCGCGCAGTACGAGCTTATCGCCTGTTACGCGGGCAAAACCGAGCCGGTTCACGAAAAGATTCTCGAAAAAAATTACCAGCAATACGAAATTCCGGTCAAAGGTCAGTGCGACATAATGATTACCGGCATCCCCGACATCTCGCCGTATAACGTCTATTCCGCGCTGAATCCTCTGCTGGTGCAGGTGATGGCGCTCGGCTATCACTTCAATATGTTTCGCAACAAACCTCTCTTGCGAAAAGGCGGCGTAATGATTATCACGCACCCGTGTTTCGACGAGTTCGACCATAATTTTCACCCGTCGTACATCGAATTTTTTCATCGCCTGCTGCCCGAATCGCGCGACGCATTTTATCTGCGCGAAAAATATGAGCGCGAGTTTGCGACCAATCCCGCTTACGTCGAAATGTACCGGCGCGGCAACGCCTATCACGGCGCGCATCCGTTTTTTATGTGGTATTGGGGCGAAAACGGTCGCCAGCACGTCGGCAAAGTCATCGTCGCCGGCGCGGAAAACGCGCACATTCCCGAAATCTTAGGCTGGGAACGCGCCGACAATCTGACCGAAGCGATTTCAATGGCGCGCTCCTTTATGGGCAGAAACGCCGAGATTACGATGCTGCACCAGCCGGTAATCGGGCTTTGTAACGTGACGGATTAAACGTTTGGAATCGCAGTTTGAAAAGATGAAATATGGCAGACGGAGATGAAAAAAAGAATGCTTTGCCGATTGAAGATGAAGGCGTTCAAAGCTCTGTGCCTGTAAATACTGAGCCGTCTGAAATTCGAAAAAGAAAACTGACTTCTGAACATGAGAAAATGATTCTCAAAACGATTGATATTAGATTAGAAGGTATTGGAGAAGCAGCTAAAAGATCGAGAATTACTTTTGTCATTTCAATAATTGCCTGTTGTTCGATGTTGGTGACAATACATAACGCTTATTTTTCTTTTACGCGGCAGAGAGGTTTTGATAATAGTTTTAAATATCAAGCGGTGGAAATAGTTGATGAAGAAAAATTCATTGAAAGAATAAAAAATGTAAATGGCGAGAATATCTTAGTTAGAGATTTCTCTGCGGTTGATGATTGTCAAAATTTAGCTGAAAATTCAGAGAAAAAACTTCTATGCGCCGAAAAGAATAATTTTATAGCTGAAAAGACTAATTTTATAGTTAAATACGAGAATTATGAGAAACAAAAGATGGCTGAGCCTGAGCTTGAAGAATTTCGCAAAAAATCTTTGAAATTAGTTAATGAACATTTTTTGAAGTCTAAAGAATTATATAAATACTTGAGCGGAAACGATTTTTATAATTTGTTCCACGAGAACGAATGTGTAAAAGACAAAAATAAACCAGAATCCGGAGAAAACCCCCAAGGAAATATATTAAAAACAAAAATCAAGCAAATTATTTTTGGTGGAGAAACACCATATTACTACGATGCTGCCAATCATTTGAACAAACTTATCATAGATAGATGTTTTCCGGAGATTAAATGGAAAGCCGGGGTTCTCAATATAGAAAATCCGATTCCCATCTACGAAGAAAACAAAAGGGCTTTATCAAGAGAATGGATAGAAAATCAAAACGTGAGAATAGATTTACTGGGAATCAGCGTCAACGTTGACCAGTTTTCTTTAATCGGCAGTATAACTTTAACGGCTATTTCAATCTGGATGTTATTCAGCTTCAGAAGAGAAAACAGATCAATCGTTTCTTTACTCAGAGATATTAAAAAGGAAGTAAAGAAACCTGACGGCGTAAAAGAAAACAGTGATGTCTGGGATATAGCTAATCTGACGCTGCATGGCATCGCACATAAATTAATTTTTTCCCAAACCGGAAGAAATGACCTGCCAATGTCAGAAAGGAATATTTTTGATGAATCTCCCTCCGCTAAGAATAAAGTTATTAATAACCTTGTAGAATTAATAACCAAGCTTATCAGATTAATTTCATACCTGCTTTTGTTGCTGCCTTTTGTTTCTATCGCGGCAATTCTCTATTATGATAATTTTACGACGACAGGAATAATATATCCATATTCTAACAATCCGGTCGAATATTTTATTAATAGAAATGTTATCTCGTTTTCTCCTCTAATCGATAAAGAAATACGCGTTGGGGCGATATGTGCCGGAATAACACTGCTGGTTTGCTTATCCTGTATGGTTTTTCAAATAAGTACCGGATGGGCTTTAAAAAGATTTGAGACAGAGCTTGGTAAACCGCGCTATTCAAACGACAGTTGGTGGGAGAATTATTGGCGGGCAAATACAATAGAAAATTCTCTGCCGGTAAAAAATAAAGTAACTGACCCCCAAAAAACGGATTTGAATGAGATGGATGGGCGGGAATAAAGAAAACCGGAATTCTTTAGCTTACGGCAATGAAATTATTTACGGGTTTTTAATAAATAACTAATGAAATTATCACCGACACAAATTTTTAAAGGTAAAAAGATTTTCTTTATCGGCGGCACGGGCTTTGTGGGTAAAGTGACGCTTTCGATGCTGCTGCATAATTTTCCGGATATTGGAAAGGTTTACGCGACCGTCAGGGCGCGCGACGCGAAGGAATCGGAAAATCGGTTTTGGACGAGCATCGTGACCAGTCCGACGTTTGACCCTCTGCGCGAGAAATACGGCGACGGGTTTGAGAAATTTATTCGCGAAAAAGTCGTGCCGGTGAACGGCGATGTCGGTAATGAATTTCTCGGACTCGATGAAAAGCAGGCGCAAAAGATAATGCGCGATTGCGACATTATCATCAACGGCGCGGGAAACGTGACGTTTAATCCGCCGCTGGAAAGCGCTTTGCGGACGAACGTCGTCGGCTCGAACAATATTTTGAAAATGGCGCGCTTGATGCGGCGTCCGACGCTGGTTCACGTTTCGACGTGTTTTGTCGCCGGAAAACGAAGCGGCACGATTTGGGAAAATGAGCCGGTCGTCGGTTATTTCCCGCGAAAGAACGAGCTGGTCGGCACGACTTTCGACGTCAACAAGGAAATCGAAGACTGCGCCCGTTTGAGCGAGCAGGCGCGGCAGGAAGCGACCGACGCCGTGCAGATTGCGAAATTTCGCGAGCAGGCTCGGATGCGTTTTATCGAGGAAGGGCGCGACCCGGACGACGAGGACGAATTGAAATCGGCGATTTTTCGCGAGCGGAAAATGTGGATTCGCGAGCGGACGACCGAATTGGGCGAAGCGCGCGCCGATTACTGGGGCTGGACGAATATCTACACTTATTCGAAATCGCTGGCGGAGCAAATCATCGCGCAGCAGGACGACATCGTCAAAATTCTGGTGCGCCCTTCGATTGTCGAATCTTCCAATCAATATCCTTTTCCCGGCTGGAACGAAGGCTTTACGACGACCGCGCCTTTAATCTTAATCGCGCTGCGCGGGCAGCCGATTATTCCGGTCAACGAAAAATTGATTTTGGATATTATTCCGGTCGATATGGTCGCCGGCGCTATTCTCGGCGCGGCGATGAACGCGCTGGTTGACGACCAGCCGCCGCTCGTTTTCCAGGCGTGTTCGGGCGACTCGAATCCGAGCGATATGAAGCGCATCGTCGGTCTGGTCGGTCTGTATAAACGCGAGCATTTCAGGGAAAAGGAGACGGGCAATAAGCTCGTCAATCGCGCCGCTTCGATGATTGAAGCAATGCCCGTGACGCATCGAACCTACGAATTAACCTCGGCGCCGATGCTCAACAAACTGGCGAAACGCGCGGGCGGTCTGCTCGACCGCGCCGCGCCGCGCTGGGGCGGCGGCAGGTTAGGAAATATCGTTTCGGATTTGAAAAAATCGGTGGACGGCTTTGAGCGCACAACGCAGGAAACCGTCGCCGCCTTCGATTTGTTCAAGCCGTTTATGATTGACAACGAATACCTGTATCGCGCCGATAACCTGCGGGCTTTGCTCTCGTTGGTGAAAGAAAGGGAAAAAAATCTTCTGCCGTGGTATCCCGAAAAACTGGATTGGTATGAATACTGGCTGAAAGTGCATTTTCCGGGCTTGCGCAAATGGGTTTTGCCGCAATTGGAAGAAGATTTGAAGATTCAGGAACGCCGCTCCTACACGTATAAGGATTTGCTGGATTTATTCGACACTTCGACCAAACGTTTCCCGACGCGCGTGGCGATGCGCATCGACCGCAACGGGCGCAAAGAGCAATATACTTACGAAGACGTGCGCGAGCTGACCTTGCGCGCCGCCGGATTTTTCGCCGCCCGCGGCATCAAACACAGCGACCGCGTGATTTTGTTTTCGCACAATATGCCCGAATGGGGTTTGTCGTATTTCGGGATTTTAAAAACCGGCGCGACGGCGATTCCGATCGACCCGGCAAGCTCGCTTGACGAAATCACCGCTTTTGCCAAAGCGGGCGAAGCGGCGGCGATTGTTTTGTCGCCGAAACTTTTGGGGGAAAATCCCGATTTAGCCGAAAAACTGAAAGCGGCGAAATTAAACTTAAGCGTCTGGACGTTTGATGAAGTTTTTGAAATTCAGAGCGAAACCGAGGAAGCAAAACGCGCCGCGCTTTTGCCGAACAAAATTTTGTCGAATTCGGTCGCGTCTTTGATTTTCACCAGCGGCACGACCGGCACGCCGAAAGCCGTGATGCTCTCGCATAAAAACTTCGTCAATATGATTTCGATGCTGTCCAGCGTTTTGGATATGGACATCACCGACGGCGTTTTGTCGGTTCTGCCGATGCATCACACGTTTGAATTTTCCGCCGGATTTTTAACGCCTTTTTCCAACGGAACGCAGATTACGTATCTCGACGAACTGAGCAGCGAAGAACTGACGCGCGCCATCGAAAACGGTCACGTGACGGGAATGGTCGGCGTGCCCGCGCTCTGGGAAATGCTGCATCGCCGAATCAAGACGCGGCTTCGCGAGCGCGGCGATTGGTTTGCCGATTTAGCCGACAATGTTATCGAATTTAACGCCTGGGTGCGCGACAACACGCCTTTCAATCTCGGTCCGATCATCTTTTTCCCGATTCATCAGGGAATGGGCGGGCGGATGCGTTATCTGATTTCCGGCGGCTCGGCTTTGAGCGAAAAAGTTCAGAAAGATTTACACGGATTAGGCTTCACCGTTCTGGAAGGCTACGGCTTGACCGAATCTTCGCCGGTGCTGACCGTCGCGCGTCCGGGAAATAAATTATTGCGCGGAAGCGTCGGCAAGCCTTTGCCCGGCGTGGAGGTGAAAATTAATGCGCCGGACGAAAACGGCGTCGGCGAAGTGCTGGCGCGCGGGCAGAATATTATGCTCGGGTATTACAACAACGATGAAGCGACCGAAGCGGTTCTGCACGACCGCTGGCTGCGCACCGGCGATTTGGGCAAACTCGACGAAGACGGAAATCTTTATATCGTCGGGCGCTCGAAAGACGTGATTATCGACTCGAACGGCAAAAACATTTACCCGGACGAAATCGAAGACCTTTACGGGAAATCGTCTTTTATCAAGGAATTAAGCGTCGTCGGCTTGCCGGACGAAGACGGCGGCGAAAAAATCGCGGCTTTAGTCGTGCCCGATTACGAGCACGATATTTCCCTGAGCCGAAGCGATACGAATAAAAAAGTCGAAGAACATTTTCGCGAAGTTTCCGCCGGCTTGGCTTTCGCCAAACGCGTCAAAGTTCTGCATCTCACGCCGTTTGAATTGCCGCGCACGGCGACGCGCAAAGTCAAGCGTCCGGAAGTAGTCGAGATGCTGCAAAATCTCGACGACAAGGCGCGCAAGAAAACCAAAGCCGTTGCCGAATCGAAAGGCGACGACAATGTTTTGTGGCTCCGCAAAATCGTGGCGTCCGTGTCCAATCGCCCGCTTTCCGACATCGCGATGGACGATAAACTCGCCGATTTGGGTTTTGATTCCCTGATGTTCGTCGAATTGCAGGCGGCGGTCGAAGACGCGGGCGGACGCGTTCCCTCGCCTGACAATCTAAACGAAGTGCAGACCGTCCGCGAGCTTTTGACGGCGGTTCAACGCGTCGATAAATCGAAGAAAATCGCCGACGAGCCGCGCGCCGAAGAGAAAAAGGAAGACGAGCTTTTTATTCCTTCAATTGTCCGCCGCGTCGGAAATCAAGTGGTCGGTTTCGCGCAGAACACGCTTTACAGCAACGTTCTGCAAACGAGCGTCGAAGGCGAATCGAACGTGCCGCCGCACACGAATTTCATCGTCGCGGCAAATCACGCCTCGCATCTCGATATGGGCTTGGTCAAATACGCGCTCGGCGACGACGCGGCGGAGCAAACCGTCGCGGTCGCGGCGGCTGATTACTGGTTCGACACCAAATATAAACGCGCGTATATGAACAATTTCACGACGCTCGTGCCGATTGAGCGAACCGGAAGTCTGCGCCAATCCCTGCGCCACGTGACGCAGATTTTAAACGAAGGCTACAACACTCTGATTTTCCCCGAAGGCGGGCGGCAGGTTTCGGGCATCATCGCCGAATTCAAGCCGATAATCGGCTATCTGTCTCTGAACAATAAAGTCGGAATCCTGCCCGTCTATCTGTGGGGAACTTTCGAAGCGTTTCCGAAAGGCGCGACCATCCCGAAAGCCCAAAGCATCGGCGCGAAAATCGGCGCGAAAATCGGGCGTTTTCTGGAATACGACGAACTGGCGGAAATGACCGAAGGCGTTCCGAACACGGAAGCTTATCGCCTGATTGCCGCGCGCGTCCAGCACGAAATCGAAAATATGCGCGACGGCAAACGCGACAAATTCGACGTCGCCGCGGTGCGCAAAAAATGGCGCGCCGAGCGCAGAAAGACACGGAAACAACAGCCGGTCATTGATGAATAGAGATGAAAAATGCAATTTAAAAATAATTGCCGCTAATTAATGTTTGAGTTAAATTCAAAGCACATTATTTTTACTACATTCGATTGCTGTGAATTCTCTCAACTGTGAAAATCTATTCGACAAAGTTTTGAAACCAAAGATTAAAGCGCGCTCGTAGTAACATCAATTACAAAGAACTCGTTTCTTAATTTTGAAATAGCGCTGCTTTTTGGCTCGCTGCCTTAATATAATTATGAAAATTGCAAAATCTTATTTCGTCGTTATTTGCCTGTTGTTTTCGATGATTTCCGTTTTCGCGCAGAAGCCGGTTGAAAAACCGACGTTTAAGGTCGAATACGAAAAATTTACTCTGGCGAACGGTTTGGAAGTGATTTTTCACGTTGACCGTTCCGACCCGGTGGTTGCCGTCGCTTTGACCGCTCACGTCGGCTCGGCGCGCGAGAAAGCCGGACGCACGGGATTTGCGCATCTTTTTGAGCATCTTTTGTTTCTCGAATCGGAAAACCTGGGCAAGGGCGGACTCGATAAAATGAGCGCCCGCGTCGGCGGTTCGGGCGCAAACGGCTCGACTTCGCGTGACCGCACCAATTATTTTCAGACCGTTCCGAAAGACGCGCTGGAAAAAATGCTCTGGGCGGAAGCCGATAAGCTCGGATGGTTTATCAATACCGTGACCGAACCCGTTCTGGCGAAGGAAAAACAGGTCGTCAAAAACGAGAAGCGGCAAAGTTACGACAACAGCCCTTACGGTCATACTTCTTATGTCATCGACAAGGCTCTCTACCCGCAAGACCATCCATACAATTGGCAGGTCATCGGCTCGCTTGACGATTTGCAGAATGCGACGCTCGCCGACGTGAAAGAATTTTTTCGGCGCTGGTATGTGACGAACAACGTGACGCTCGTCGTGGCGGGCGATTTCGATACGGCGCAGGCTAAAAAATGGGTCGAAAAATATTTCAGCGAAATAAAAAGAGGCGAAGACGTTAAGCCGATGCCGAAACGACCGGGCGCAGTTAAGGAAACGGTCAAATTTTATCACGAAGATAATTTGGCGAAATTGCCCGAACTGACGATGGCGTGGACGGCGGTCGAACAGTTTCATCCGGATTCTTACGCGCTCGACGTTTTGGCGCAGTATCTTTCGCAGGGGAAAAAAGCGCCGTTTTATCAGGTCCTGGTCGAAGATAAAAAGCTCGCGCCGAATGTCCGAATGGGAAATGACACTTCAGAACTCGCCGGGCAGTTTGAACTGTCCGTCCGCGCTTTCGAAGGCAAAGACCTCGACGAAGTGGCGGGCGCGATTAAAGAAGCGTTTGCCAAATTTGAACGAGAAGGCATTTCCGAAAAAGACTTGAACCGCATCAAAGCCGGGCAGGAAACGCAGTTTTACAATTCGCTGTCGAGCGTTCTGGGCAAAGGCGCCCAGCTCGCGCAATACAATTATTTAACCGGCGATCCCGGTTTC
>DASVRT010000013.1:0-2786 GCA_036388475.1 Pyrinomonadaceae bacterium
TTCCCCCGCGCGCTAGGAGTGTTTTCTGCCGACCATATCCAAACCGACGGCGGCAACTAAAATAGCTCCCTTTATCAACTCCTGCACGAAGTCGCGGATATTCAAAAGCGACATCCCGTTATCCAGGCTCGCCATTATCAACGCTCCGACGCAGGCGCCGAAAATCGTCCCGCGTCCGCCCATCAAAGAAGCGCCGCCGATCACGCAGGCGGCAATCGCTTCGAGTTCTTTTAATGTTCCGGCATCGGGCGCGGCGCTGCCCTGGCGTGCCGTAAAGATCACCGCCGCCAGCCCGGTCAAAACGCCGAGCAGCGCGTAAACTTTTAAAATATTCAGCCGCGTATCGATGCCCGACAGCCGCGCCGCCTCCGCATTGCCGCCAATCGCGTACAGATAACGCCCGAAGGTCGTCGAATTGGTCAGAAACACGCCGCCCAGCGCCACGCCCAGAAAAATAAGCACCGGAACGGGCACGCCGTCCGACGCGTTCATCACATAGATAAAACCGAGAATGACGCCGACCGGCAAAACCGTCTTCAAAAGCTCGCTGCCGTAATTCGCCTCGCCGAGCCCGTAATCCTTCTGCGCCTGCGCGCGCCGGTATGCCAGAAACAAAATCAGCAGAATTCCAATCCCGGCTAAAACCCAGCCGGAATTGCCGGTCAGGTTGCCCTGCCCGATTAACTTGAAAGTCGGATCGGCAATCGGGACGGTTTCGCTTCTGGAGATGCCTTTGATGGCGCCGCGCCACGCCAGCAAGCCGCCCAAAGTGACGATAAACGCCGGAATATTGAAATAAGCCGTCAGCGTGCCGTGAATCAAACCGATGACGACGCCCACGCCAATCGCCAGCAGAATCGAAACTGCCAGCCCGTAATCCAGATGCGTCAGCGAAATCGCCGCCGCGCCGCCCGCCAGCCCCAGCACCGAGCCGACCGACAAATCAATCTGTCTGGCAAGGATGACCATCAGCATACCGACCGCCAAAATCCCGGTCACGGAAGTTTGCAGCATCAGATTCGACAAATTGCGCGCCGACAGAAAAGTGCCGCCCGTCTGCCAGTAAAACAAAAGCCAAATCAATATCAATGCCCCCAGCATCGTATAGGCGCGCAGCGCCGAGGTTTGTAATTTCAACCCGCTTATTTTCGTTTCTTCGCTCATTTTTAAAATTTGTTCACCGTAGAGAAACAGAGAAAATAATTTACGGTGATAACCGGGTAAACACGGATTAATTTTATCCCTGCGTATCCTGTTATCCTCGGTAACTTTCTTTTTCTTAAACGCTGCATCTATTTACTAAACATTTCCCGTCGCCGCCTTCATCACTTTTTCGGCGGTCGCTTCGGCGCGCGTAAATTCGCCGGTCAATCTGCCTTCGTGCAGGACAATAATTCTGTCCGCTAAACCCAGAACTTCGGGCAGCTCGGACGACACCAGCACAATTGCCAGACCTTCTTTCGCCAGTTTGTTGATTTCCGTGTAAATTTCCTGTTTCGCGCCGACGTCGATGCCGCGCGTCGGCTCGTCGAGAAACAAAATTTTCGGATTCGTCAAAAGCCATTTTCCGAGCACGACCTTTTGCTGGTTTCCGCCGGAAAGCGTTCCGGCAACGGTTAAAGGCGAACCGGCTTTCACTCTTAAAGAACGCATCGCGCCGCTTGCCGCGACGGTTTCGCGCGAGCGATGCGTCAGCAGTTTGCCGGAAATTTGTTTCAGTCCGGCGAGCGTCATATTGTCTGAAATGGTCTGTTCCAGAAGCAACCCGAAACGCTTGCGGTCTTCGGTGACGAAACCGACGCCGTGACGAATCGCATCCGAAGGCGCGTTGATGGAAACCCGCCGACCCTCGATAAAAATCTCGCCCGAAATTTTGCTTTGCCACGCGCCGAAAATCGACATTAAAAGCTCGGAGCGTCCCGCGCCCATCAAACCGGCGATGCCGAGAACTTCGCCGCGACGCACGTTGAACGAAACATTATCGACCAGTTTTTTATTCGGGTTATCGAGGTCGAAAGCGGATAAGTTTTTAATTTCCATCGCGATTTCGCCGAGTTCGTGATTGGTTTTCGGAAAAATATCGCCGACTTCGCGCCCGACCATTAAAGCGATAACTTTTTCGATATTTAAATCCGCCGTCCGGCTTGTTCCGACCGTTTTACCGTCGCGCAAAACGGTGATGCGGTCGCTCATCCGGAAAACTTCGCCGAGCTTGTGCGAGATATAAATCATTCCGACGCCGCGCGCGCGCAGTTTTTCCAAAATCGCGAAAAGCGTCTCGACTTCCGCTTCGGTCAAAGCCGCCGTCGGCTCGTCCAAAACGAGAATTTTCGCTTTCTGCGACAGAGCTTTGGCGATTTCGACCAACTGCTGCTGTCCGATACCGAGATTTCCGACCGGCGTGCGCGGGTCAATGGCGAGATGCAAATCCTGCAAAAGCTTTCCGGCTTTCTGATAAAGCTCCGCCCGGTTTATGACGCCGAACCGGCTCGGCTCGCGCCCGAGAAAAATGTTTTCCCCGACGGTCAGTTCCTTGACGAGCGAAAGCTCCTGAAAGATGATGGCAACGCCCGCATTTTCGGCATCACGGACGGTTTTAAACTGCTTTATTTCGCCGTCAATCAGAATGTCGCCGCCGTAGCTTCCCGCCGAATAAACGCCGGAAAGAACTTTCATCAACGTCGATTTGCCCGCGCCGTTTTCGCCGACCAGGGCGTGAAACTCGCCTTCGTAAAGCTCGAACGTCACGCCGTCCAAAGCTTTCACGCCGGGAAATTCCTTGCTGA
>DASVRT010000014.1:0-26129 GCA_036388475.1 Pyrinomonadaceae bacterium
CGTGCAGTCGAACCAATTTCCGCGCGCGCTGGACATCGCAAAACCTTTGCGCGAGCGAAATATTCAGGTCGCCGTCGGCGGTTTTCACGTTTCCGGCACAATCTCGATGCTCAAGGACATCGACCCGCAGGTGAAGAAAGCACAGGAAATGGGCGTTTCACTGTTTGCGGGCGAAGCCGAAGGCAGGCTCGAACAGGTTCTGCGTGATGCCTTCGAAAACAATCTCCAGCCGCTCTACAATTTTATGGACGATTTGCCGAATATCGAAGGCGTCGCGACGCCCGTTCTTCCGTCTGTCAGAGTGAAACGAACGGTTGGCACGACGACCAGTTTCGATGCGGGACGCGGCTGTCCTTTTGCCTGTTCCTTTTGCACCATCATCAACGTTCAGGGGCGCAAATCGCGCCGCCGCTCGCCAGACGACATCGAGCGCATCGTCCGCGAAAACGTCAGACAAGGTCTTCATTCTTTCTTCATCACCGACGACAATTTTGCGCGCAACAAAGATTGGGAAATAATTCTCGACCGTTTGATTCAACTGCGCGAAGTCGAAAAACTGAACATCAGGTTTACTATTCAGGTCGATACGCTGTGCCACAAGCTGCCGAATTTTATCGAGAAATCTAAACGCGCGGGCGTGAAAAGAGTTTTCATCGGCTTGGAAAACATCAATCCCGATAGTTTATTAGGCGCGAAAAAACGCCAGAATAAAATCACCGACTATAGAACTATGCTGCTCGAATGGAAGCGAATCGGAGTATTGACCTGCTGCGGATATATTCTCGGATTTCCGACTGATACAAAGGAAAGCATTCTGCGTGACGTTGAAATTATCAAAAAGGAACTGCCGATTGATTTGCTCGAATTTTTCTATCTGACGCCGCTTCCGGGTTCGGAAGACCACAAAAAACTGCACGAAGCCGGTGTCGAAATGGACGCCGATTTAAACAAATACGACCTTCATCACATCACGACCGCGCACCCGAAAATGTCGTTTGAGGAGTGGACTGAAGCTTGTCGAATGGCGTGGGAAAATTATTATTCGCCGCAGCACGCCGAGACGATTTTAAGACGCGCGGTGGCGAGCGGCGTCGATTCTGCCAAGATTTTGTTTTATCTCGTATGGTTCTGGGGCGGGGTCTTTATCGAGGACATTCATCCGCTCGAAGGCGGCATCTTTCGCATGAAATACCGGCGCGACCGGCGTTCGGATTTGCCGCTCGAAAATCCTTTGATATTTTATCCGAAATATTTCGCCGAACTACTCTGGAAACAGATGCGTTGGATTTCGCTTTTTTTACGTATGTGGCTGCTCTGCCGCAAAGTCGAAAACGACCCGCGCCGCCTTGAATATATGGATTTGGCGCTGGAACCCGTGACGGATGACGAAACCGAAACGCGTCAGTTGTTTCAATCGGAAGCCGCTCACAATTATGTAGAAAAAATTCACCGGCTGGAGAAATTACGTCACGGCGAAAAAGTTTGAAATAACTGAGAAGTGAGAACTGAGAGGAAATAATTCCCGCTTTCACTTCTCATTTCTCAGTTATCTTAAAAAGAATCGGGCGGCTCGGGCTGGCGTCGGCGACAAACGGCGCGATTTGCAGATTTAAAAGATAATTTCCGTCCCGCACCTCGTCCGGCACGAAAATCAATTCGGTGATTGTGTGATTGATTAAGCTCGCCTCGTTCGTTTCAAAACTTCCCTGCTCGACATTCCAGAAAATGCGGTGATTCGAGAGCTTTCCCCGGTCGAACGTGCGGTCGATCGAAGGCAAATCGACCAGCAGATGCCGCACGCCTTTTTCAATCATAAAGCGCATCGCTTCGGTCGAAAAAAACGGCGGCACGTTTTCCAGATACGCCCGCGTTTTTTTGCTTTCGTAATTCGGCAGCAGGCGAACGATTAAGGCTTGCAAAAAGTGCGAGTCTTCCGAATGCGGGTTGCGGGTTGCGGATTGCGGATTGCGGGCGTCGAGGTTTTGCAGAAAGCTTTCGATTGCCCTGCGCGTAATTATTTTATCCGTTTTGCCCGGTTTCATCGAATAACTTTCGCCCGATTCGACGGCGTTTTCCGGTTCAATCGAAACGAGCGTCGCGGGAATAAAAGCGTCCTGCAAACAATCGTGAACCGAAATCCGCTCGCGCGTCAGATGCCCGACACACTCGGTGTGCGTGCCGTTGCAATGCGGAATAAACGTCACCTGCTCGAAATTACAGCTTCCGCCGCGCCGCGTATCGCCGACCAGATTTCCCGCTTCGCAAGCTTTAGAAGTCGCCTTCTGCACGCCGTAAGCGTTCGGCTGCGCGCCTTTGAAATCGAGCGGAATCGAAATATCAATCGGATTTTCGGTGTCGATTTGATAATTTCGATTGTTTATTTGAAGCGAAAAAATCATCTCTCTGATTTTGCATAATGACGCACGACGAGCGCAACCGGCAAACCGACAAAAAGTCTTTTGATAATCAATCCGATTCCGGGTGTGACAATTCATCTTTTTCAAAGCAACGCCAGCCGGCACAAATAAAAGAGTTAACTTTTGAATAAGAACTTTTACAAAAATCCGGTAAATTTAATGTTGTATCTGCGAAATTGAATGGAGCGTCTTTAGGACTTTCTTTGACAAATAATCCATGTTCCCGACCAGAAAGAGGAAACACATATCCGTGCATAATGGCATCTCTATAATTTCTGAAAGTCTGCACCTTAGAGTCGGATAAAAACATCTCCAGACAAGGCAGCAATGAGCTATTTTCTCTCGTAACTTTAAGTTGTTTTTTAATTTTCGTAATAGAAACTTCTCTTCTTTCTACTTTAAGTTCATAGAAAATATTAATTTCGTGAGCAAAAGACTCCAGAGAAGCATATAAATAAAAGCTGAAACAACCAAAAAATCTTCTTAAGCGTTCAGGTCGATATTCATTTTTCTCAATGGATTCCGTGTCATCGAAATCCCGCTGGAATTTTTCGAATTCATTAAATTGTTTTTCAATCTCCTCCAGATAATATTCAGCAGAATTTTTACAAAATTCGGTATTATCTGAGAAATACCACAAATCCCAATCGTCATTTTCACCTCTTCTGTCGTAATTCGGGATAATAAGCTTATTTAAAAATTTTCCGTATTTACTTTCTCCGGTCGAGATAGTTATATCGTATATTTCCTTTTTTATTTCTCCGAATTCCTTCATACGCGTTTTACCTTTTCTAATACATCATTCAAATTTAATTTATTTATATCTTCAGCTTTCGCGCAGATTTCCATTAGTAATTTATCCTGCGCGTTGCCTTTTCTTTTGGCGACCGAATAAGGCAAATCTTCGCGGAAAGTGACCATCGAATATTTTGAAAAATAATCGGGAAAAGTTTGTTCGAGCCTTGTTTCAAGCTCTCTTTTGCGCACAAAAACCGGGTCGGCGACGGCGTCACGCATCTCGTAGAAATTTTCTTCCGCCATATCGGCTATCGCGTCGGTGTTTTCCTTTCGCAGCCTGCCGTATTCGCCGTAAATCGTTTCCCAATCTGTGCCGTGTTTTTCGACGAGCTGATTTAAAACGCGGCAGTCTTCAAACGAAGCGTTCATTCCCTGCCCGTAAAACGGCACGACGGCGTGCGCCGAATCGCCCAAAAGCAAGCTTTTGCCGCCGACATTCCACGGGAAACATTTGACGGTGCCTAAGTTTCCGGTCGGATTGGCGAAAAAATCCTCCGTCAAAGCCGGCATCAGCGGAATCGCGTCGGCGAAATTCGTTCGGAAAAACTCCGTCAAAGATTTTTCGTCTTTGAGCTGCTCGAAACTGTTTTCGCCCTCGTGCGCGAGAAAAAGCGTGCAGGTAAAGCTGCCGTTGAAATTCGGCAGCGCAATCATCATAAACGCGCGGCGCGCCCAGATGTGCAGCGCGTTTTTCTCCATCAGAAAATCGCCGCCCGGGTCAGAGCCGCCTGCGGCAGCGGGCGGGTAATTTATCTTGCCGGAACCGTCTGCCGAAGCATTCGTAAAATCCTTTCGCGAAGGAATGTGCAATTCCTTGTAGCCGTGTTCGAGAAATTTTTGGGAGAAATCAAAACGCGGAACGCCGCCGTGCAGCATCGCGCTGCGAATCGTCGAGCCTGCGCCGTCGGTAGCGATTAAAGTGTCGCCCCGAACATATTTTTTATCGCCCGTTTCCGCGTTTTCAATCAACGCCGCGCCCGTTTTGCAGTCGAAATCGACGCATTTTTCGTTGAAATAAAATCTGACGCCGTCGTATTTTTCCGCTTCGTCGATTAAAGCGATGTTCAAACCGGCGCGGGAAACCGAGTTGATGTATTCGCCCGCGCGCCCGCTATACGGCAGAAGCTTTGTTTGCCCGTCAACGGCGTGAACCATTCGCCCGAGCATCGGCACGGCTTCCGCCAGCATATATTCGTCCATCCCGATTTCGCGCAGAGCGGCGATGCCTCTATCGGACAAGGCGAGATTTATCGAGCGCCCGGCTGCGGTTTCGACTTTTCGCATATCGCCGCGCGCTTCGTAAACGTCCGCCTCGATGCCGCGCTTGGCAAGATAAATGGCGAGCAGCGAGCCTGACAATCCTGCGCCGATAATGATTATTTTTTCATTTTTCATAATCAATTTCACTTATTGTAATGACTTATCCCATTCTTAGCCAGATTTGCCGCCCGCCGATTTTTATAAATCGAAAACCTCTCTGCCGCGTGTCCTGTTTTCCGCGCGATTTCCGTCTTAACAAATCGAAGACTTCAAAAGTCTGGTTATCAAATTTTTTAAAAGAAAAGGAGTATTGAAATATGGAAGTATACGTTCAAATGGCAGTCTCGGAAGAATCCGGTTCCGGGCGCCTGCCGACGTTTTGGCTGCTCGGTTTTTATCCGGGCGCAATTAAAAATAAAACCCGAAAGGGAGATTACTGGACTGAATGGATAGACGATAAAAGCGTTTTGCCCGTCGCCCATTTGATGGAAAGAGCCTTTCGGCTGAACCAGCTGGTGATATTTAAAAAACCGGACGACGTCACGCAAAAACTGCTTCGGGCATACCGGCGAAAAACCCGGATGAAAGCAAGCGTATCCGTTGCCATAAATGCCGGAAGCGGCGGAAGATTATGGCAGGGCGGCTATGAATTCGACTTTTTCGTCGAGCAGATGCTCGCCAATCAATCCGACGGCGAGGGCAACAAATGGGAACAGTTACAGTTAAAAATCATCGACCGGACCGAAAACATAGCGATGCCGGAATAAAGCCGCGTCGGGAAAAAATAATAAAGGAATCATAAATCACGGCGCGGGCAATATTCAGGACAGACAAATTTTCAAGGTTTCGGCAAATTTATAGACATCCGAAAAGGAATTATAAAGCGGCACCGGCGCGACTCTGATAACATCAGGCTCGCGCCAGTCGGCGACGATGCCCCGGTCGGTAATGGCTCGGAAAAGATTTTTATCGGCGTCACGCACTCGAATCGAAAGCTGGCAGCCGCGGCTCTGAGGATTGGCAGGCGTGATGACGGAAATTCTTTCGTCACGAATTTCGCCGAGCAGAAATTCCAGATAGCCGGTTAATCGGCGCGATTTTTCCGTCAGAGCTTTCATTCCGGCTTCTTCAAAAATATCGAGCGAGGCTTTCAGCGCGGCGAGCTGAAAAATCGGCGGGTTCGATAGCTGCCAGCCTTCCGCGCCTTTTATCGGCTGGAAACCGGAATTCATCAGAAATCGCGTTTCCTTATCGTGTCCCCACCAGCCCGCGAAACGCGGCAAATCGTAACTTTCGGCGTGTTTTTCGTGAACAAAGCAGCCGGCAATCGCGCCCGGTCCGGCGTTTAAATATTTATACGAGCACCACGCCGCGAAATCCACGTTCCAGTCGTGCAGATGCAATTCGATATTTCCCGCCGCGTGTGCCAAATCGAACCCGACAAACGCGCCGATTCGGTGCCCGATTTCCGTAATACGTTTCATATCATAGGCTTGCCCGGTGTAATAATTCACGCCGCCGAGCAGGATAAGAGCAATCGAAGCGCCGTTTTCGACGATTGTTTTTTCAATGTCTTCGGTTCTTAAACAAATCTCGTTTTCTCTCGGCTTCAGTTCAATCAGCGAATTTTCTGTTTCCAACCCGTGAAATTTTATCTGCGACTCGACGGCGTATTGGTCGGACGGAAACGCGCCGGCTTCGATGACGATTTTGTGTTTTTGCGGCGTCGGGCGATAAAAAGAAACCATCATCAGATGCAGGTTGAGGGTCAGCGAATTCATCACGACCGTTTCGACGGCTCGCGCGCCGACGATTTTCGCCGTCTGCTCGGTCAGAAATTCGTGATACGGCATCCACGGATTTTTCGCGTGAAAATGACCTTCGACGCCCAGCGTCTCCCAATCTTTTAATTCCTGTTCCAGGTAGGCGCGCGCCGTTTTCGGCTGCAATCCGAGCGAATTGCCCGTGAAATACAAAACGTCCGCGCCGTCCGGCTGTTTGGGAATGTGGAATTTTTCTCGGAAACGACTGAGCGGGTCGCGCGCGTCCAGCCCGGCGGCGAACGCGGGCGAAGCTTCAAATTTTAATGATTGCATCTGCATTTATAGTGTTTATCCGAATTTAACGGATAAAGAAATGTTTTGAAAGCGGCGGGCGAAAAATTTCGAGACGAAAAAAATTTAATTTACCGCGCCTGATACTTTCCGCCAAACTTTCGCGCTTTAACAGCTGAAGGCGAAAAGCCTTCGACCAAAATTATAATTCATAACAAACAGCGGAGGCTATAATGAAAAAATTAATTCAGATTTGTGCAGTCTTAAGTTTAGTGTTTGCATTTTCAATCGTTTCGGCGCACGCGCAGCAGCCGGTGAAGCAGTATGAAGCGAAAATTCCCTTTGACTTCAACGTCGGTCAGAAGTCGTATCAGGCGGGCAGCTACGTGATTAAAATTTCCAGATTGGCTTCAAACGGGATTGTTCTTTCGCTCGAAGACGATAATAAAAATAAGCTCCAAACCGTTTTAGTTTCGGAAACCGGCGACCTGACCGGAGACGAACCGCAATTATTATTTGATGTTCGCGAAAATCAGCGTTATTTATCGAAAATAATCGCGCAGGATATAGGAGTGTCGATTGGCAAGCCGAAAGCCGAAAAACACAACTCCGCAAAGAAACGGCAGCCGGCTTCCAAATCGCAGGCGGTGGCGGCGACGGCACGCAAAAAATAAGCGGTTAAAACTTGTATCAATATAAAAAATCGGGAGTTTGGCTGATTCAAGCTAAATTCCCGATTTTTCATATGACATTTATTTTATTTCCAATTTTTTTAAAATCCGCTTCCATTCTTCCGGCGTTAAGGTTTCGGCGCGGCGCGCGGCGTCGATTCGGCTGTCATCTAAAAGATTTTCCGCGTCGCCGATTTTTTCTTTTAAATTAGCGGGAGCGTTTTTCAAATTATTTAAAATCGTCTTGCGGCGCTGGGCAAATCCGGCGCTGACGAGCTCGCGAAACAGTTTTTCGTTTTCGATTTCGACAGCTGCTTTCGGCGTCAAACGCACGACCGCGCTCCGGATTTTCGGCGCGGGACGAAAAGCGCTCGGCGGCACGTCGAAAAGTTTTTCGGCGCGCAGGTAAGCCTCGACCAGAACGGTCAAAAAACCTCTTTCTTTATTTCCTACTTCGGCGGTGATTCGCTCGACGACCTCGCGCTGAAACATCAGAATCATTTCGGAAAAACAATCTCTCTGCTCGATTAATTTTTGCAGAATCGCGGTCGAAATGTAATACGGCAGATTGGCGACTAATTTTGACCTTTGCCGGTTGCCGGTTGCCGGTTGCCGTTTGACTGCTTCTTTAAAATTCAGTTTTAAAGCGTCCTGCTCAAGCAGCGAGAAATTTTCGCTTGCGCCGAATTTTTCCTTTAAAATCGGAATCAAATCGCGGTCAAGCTCGATGGCTGTCAGGCTCGCGCCGCTTTCGACCAGTTTTTCGGTCAATGCGCCGCGCCCCGCGCCGATTTCGATAACGGCGTCGTCCGGCTGCAAATCGAGCGCGCCGATAATTTTGTCGATATAGTTTTTATCGACGAGAAAATTCTGCCCGAAAGATTTTTTGGCAAAAGGCTTGGCAAAAGGCTTTAATGAATGTGTCCGGCGCGGCATTTTTAAATCGTGAATCGTAAATAGTAAATCGCAAATAGAAACAATCTGCAATTAACCGCCCGGTATTTTTCACTTGCTATTCGCTCACTCACGGTTCACGCCGCGCGCTTCACGATTCACGTCGCGCGCTTCACTTTTCACTTCTTAAACGTTGCCTTTTTCCTCAGTTTGTTTTATAAATCAATACGTTAGAACTTTCCAAATCGTTTTTATTACAATCCGTTTTTGCCGTTTTTTCCAAGCGCTTCCATTGGAGGAATTTTGCCGATGAACCGAAAATTCAGTTTTTTTCTGAAATTCAGCCCTGTCTTTTTACTTTTATTTTTCTTTTGTCCGGCGATTTTCGCCGCCGATGACCCGAATCCCGATTCGCCGGTGCCGGTTTTGCTGAGCGAATCCGATTCGACGCGCGTGCTGGCGGTCGAATACGGAAACTGGAACGGAAATTTGCCGAAAGCCGCGCAGCAGCAGCGAGCGTTTCGCGCGGGTCAAAAAAGCGTCGTCACGCTTTTTGTGACGAATCTGGATTTGCTCGAAGGCGAAGGCGCCAACGCTTTTCGCATTTATCTGAATCACCGCAACGGCAAAACTTATCAATTTCCCGTCGAAGAATTAACGCCAATCAGCCGGACGGTTTACGCGCTGAAAATCCGCCTGTTTGACCAGGGCTTGCGCGGGCAGCCGCCCGCCGACGGCGACGCTTTGATTTATTTGACGTGGCGCGGGCTGGCGAGCAATCAACTGAAAATCGGTCTCGGCAAAACCGGCGGAGACATAAAAATTTCCGAACCGGCAAAATTTGTTTCGCGCGCGGGCGACTCGTCGCCGACCGCGGAGTTTGTCGGCTATCGCTGGTCTGCCGACCGCAAAAGATTTCTGGAACAGGCGAGCTTCGGACCGTCGCCGGAGATGGACGCGAGAGTTCGCCGCTTAGGTCTGCGGACGTGGCTCGGCGAGCAGTTTGAAGCGCCGTACCCGACGATTCCCTACCCGGACATTCCGTTGATGCCGACGATTCCGCAATCGGGCTGCTCGCTGACGACTTTTCCGCATTGCTATCGCGAGCGATACACGATGCAGCCGGTTCAGCAATGGTTTTTTAAAGAAGCGTTTTACGGCAACGCGCAGTTGCGTCATCGCACGGCTTGGGCGCTCAGCCAGATTTGGGTGACGTCGGGCGAGACGATTAAACAGTCGAGTCATATGATTGCCTTTCACAAAGCCTTGTCGAAAAACGCTTTCGGCAATTATCGCGCTTTGATGTATGACGTCACGCTGAATCCGGCGATGGGCGATTATCTGGATATGATTCGAAGCACGAAAAACAGCCCGAACGAAAATTACGCGCGCGAGATTTTGCAGTTGTTTTCCATCGGCTTGTATATGCTCAATCAGGACGGCACGCTCAAACTGGACAATCAGGGCAACCCGATTCCGACTTACAGCCAGGAAACGATAAATAATTTCTCGAAACTGTTTACAGGCTGGACTTATTGTCACGAGCCTGGGGTTTGCCCGCAGATGACGCCCGGAACTTTGAATTTCAAAGACCCGATGATTTTAAATCCCGACAATCACGACACCAGCGCGAAAACTCTTTTGAATTATCCGAACGCCGTCAATCAAAATATTCCGGCTTGCAGCGATTGCAGCGACCCGACGAGAACCTGGATTTACGGGAGCGATACCTTGCAGCAAGCGATGAACAATATTTTTTATCATCCGAACGTCGCGCCTTTCGTCAGCAAGCTTTTGATTCAGCACCTGGTGACGAGCGACCCGTCGCCCGCTTATGTCGGGCGCGTCGCGGCGGTTTTTAACAACAACGGCAGTAACGTGCGCGGCGATTTGCGAGCGGTCGTCTCGGCGATTCTGCTCGACCCGGAAGCGCGCGGAAATTTTAAATCCGACCCGCGTTACGGCAAGCTGCGCGAACCCGTTCAGCTGGTCACGAATATCGCGCGGCATTACAACGCGAAATCCTACAACGGCGAAGAGCCGAGCGACGGCGGGCTGAGCGAAACGATGCGCGGAATGGGGCAGACGCCTTTTTACGCGCCGTCCGTTTTCAACTACTTCCCGCCGGATTATATCGTGCCGGGCACGACGCTGCTCGCGCCGGAATTCAATCTTTTGAATACGGGAACGGGCATAAAGCGCATCAACACGCTTTATATTCTGATATTTGAAGGCATCGCGCCCAACGCGACCGATTCGCTGAAAGGAACCTCGATTGACGTCGGCGAAATGGTTCCTTTTGCCGTCGCCGACGCGACCGGCAACCAGCTTCTCGACGCCGTCAATACCAAAATGATGCACGGCACTTTAGCGCCCGAACTCCGAAGCCTAATCTTAAACGCGGTCTTGACCGTTCCGGCTTCCGACCCGGTTTTGAGAGCAAAAACGGCTATTTATTTGACTGCGGCTTCGTCGCAGTATCAGGTGCAACGATAGTTATCAGTCCGGCGTCCGTTGTCCTTTGCCAGTCGAAATAAATTCAAGAACGCGATTTTATTCAACTTGCGAAGGACGAAGGACGAAAGACAACGAACGAATTTATTATGAAAAGCAGAAGAGAATTTTTAAAAACATCGTGTCGCGCTTTGAGTATGACGGCGCTGGCGACGCAGCTCGGTCATTTCGGTTTATTGAGCGCTTTCGGGCAAAAATCGCGGAGCAGCCGCGGCGAAATCGCGCCGCCGAATGATTACAAGGCGCTGGTCTGCATCCTGATGTTTGGCGGAAACGACGGAAACAATACGATTATTCCGAATCACAACGACGCCAGCGTGAGCAATTACGCGGCATACAATGCGGCGCGCGCGCCGCAGGGCTTGGCTCTGCCGCAAAGCTCGCTTTTGCCGATTACGGTTCCGCGCGTCGGCGGATTGACTTACGGTTTGCATCCGGGTTTCGGCACGGTCGCCGGCGGCATCAACGGCGGTTTGCACGAGCTTTGGGCGCTCGGAAAAATGACGGTTGTCAGCAACGTCGGAACATTGGTGCAGCCTTTGACGCGCCAGCAATATCAGAGCGGTTCCGCGCCGCGACCGCTGCAATTATTCTCGCACACCGACCAGATGGCGCAGCAGCAGAGTGCGCGCGCCGACTTAACTTCCCTATCCGGCTGGGGCGGGCGAATCTCCGATAAAATAACGGTTTCCGCCAATCCGGAGCGGCTCGTCCCGACGATTACCGGAACGGGCGGCGCGCTTTTTGCCGTCGGCGATACGACGCAGCCGTTATCAATCGGACCCGCGCCGACGTCTCTGAGCAACATTCTCGCCATCGCCGGCGATACGAACACGCCGGTCGCCAACGCGCGCCTGAACGCGCTGATTCAGTCGATGAATTTAAGCTCGACGAACGAATTAATCGTCGCTTCCAGCCAAATCAACCGGACCGCGATGCAAATCAGAAATTCGCTGGGAAATATTCCCGAAGTGACCGTCAATTTTCCAAACACCGAGCTCGGCAACCAGCTTAAACAAATCGCGCGCCTTATTCGCGGTCGCAGCGTGCTGTCGGTCAACCGCCAGATTTTCTTCGTCATTCTCGACGGCTTCGACACGCACACCACGCAGCTCGCCGAGCAGGACAGGCTTTTGTCACAACTGAGCCAGGCATCGCGCGCGTTTTATGAAGAAATGGTCGTTCAGGGATTGCAGAATCAGGTGACGCAATTTACTTTGTCGGATTTCAACCGCACGTTTAATCCGGGCGGTTCGGGCAGTCTGGTCGGCAGCGACCACGCCTGGGCGAATCATATGTTCGTCATCGGCGGCGGAGTCATCGGCGGCGATTTTTACGGCGTGAACACGACGAACGGAACGCCGTTTCCGACGCTCGTCCAAAACGGTCCCGACGACGCCGACGGCGGCGGAAATGCGCGCGGGCGCTGGATTCCGACGACATCAGTCGAACAATATGCCGCGACCCTGGCAAAATGGTTCGGGCTGCCGGACGAAGACCGAAGCTACGTTTTCCCGAACCTGGCGAATTTTCCGGTAAATAATCTCGGCTTTATGGCTCCTTAAAAGTGGAAAAGTGGAAAAGTGAAAGATTAAAAAAGTGAAAGGGCGAAAAAGTTTTGTCGGTTTACTCAACTGACTTTTTCACCTATTCACTTTTTTTACTTTTCTACTTTTTTAATCTTTGTAAACCGGATAACCCGTAACTTCCAAATCTTCGCCGTGTTTTACCGTTTCAACCTTTTCCAGCCGCATCGCGCCCGATAAACGAGACGCGCCGCTGCCGCCGATTGCCGTCGGCGCATCTTCGCCGCCGATAACGATTGGCGCGATAAAAAACGAGATTTTATCAATCAATTTCGCGTCGTAAAACGCTCCCGCAACGCGCGCTCCGCCTTCAATCAAAACGCTCTGCAAATCGCGCCTGCCAAGCTCATACAAAACGCCCTGCAAATTCCTTCCGCCTTCCGCAATCTGCAAAACCTCGACGCCTTCGCTTCGCAAATCGGCAGTCTTTCCCGCGTCCTGATTATCGGTAAAAATCAGCGTCGGAATCTCTCCGGCAGTCAAAACCAGATTTGAAGCCGGCGAGATTTTCAAAGAATTATCTACCACCACGCGCACCAGCGGACGCCGGCGCTTTTTCCCGCTTCTATCGGTCAAACTCGGATTATCAACCGTGACCGTATTTGCGCCGACCAGAATCGCATCGTATTCGTGACGCAGTTCGTGTGCTTTCGCCCGCGATTCTTCGCCCGTAATCCAGCGCGAATCGCCCGTCCGCGTCGCAATGCGACCGTCCAGCGAAATCGCCATTTTCAAATGTACAAACGGTCTTTTCGTCTTGTGCCAGTGACAAAATTTTTCGTTCAGCCGCGCCGCTTCTTCCGCCAGAATTCCCGTCACGACTTCAATTCCATTCTGCCGCAACTGCTCGAAACCCTTCCCCGAAACAAGCGGATTCGGGTCTTCAATCGGCGCGACAACCCGCTTTATCCCCGCATTTATCAAAGCCTCGGTGCAAGGCGCAGTTCTGCCCCGATGCGCGTGCGGCTCAAGCGAAACATAAGCCGTCCCGCCCGTCCCGCGCCCGTTCGCCTGATTCAACGCCAGCACTTCCGCGTGCGTCACATTTGCGTAAATATACGCGCCTTCGCCGACGACTTCGCCGTTTTCCGAAACAACGACGCAGCCGACCAGCGGACTCGGAGAAACCTGCCCGATGCCCTGCGCCGCCAGCTCCAAAGCGCGCCGCGTCATTTTCATATCAAATTCTGTAAAATTATTGCTCAATTATTTTTTATCTGTTTCTTCATCCGAATCTAAAATAGAAATTCTCTCTTCTTCTTTTCCAACAATCTTTTTACCTATGTTTTTCAAAACTGTTGCCGGATTTAGATGTAATCCAAAGTGTTTTATTAGAAATTCACTTCGCCATTAAAATACAAATAAACCGGATTACTGAACCATTTCTCGTTTTCCTTTCTAACTTCAAACATTAAGTTTCCCTTAACTAATTGAAAAATTCTTTTAGCAATCTTCTGCCTCAAGAAAATTACTGTTGATTTATTTACTCCAATTAAAAACTAGCAAGCTTGTAATTCTGTTGAAATGACTTTCGTTGTTGGTAACAATCGCCAGATTATTCTCAATCGCCGTTGCCGCAATTAAAATGTCCGCATCGCCGATAATTTGTCCGCGTTGGTATAAATCGGCGTAAATGCCGGCGGCTCTTATAATAATTTTGTCGTCTAATTCGACGACTTCATTTTGCAGGCAAAACAAATTGAAAGCCTTCAACTGACCGATTGCGCTTTTCACTTTCATTCCCCGCAGGATTTCAAACCGTGTGATGATTGAGAACGTGAAAACTTTATGTTGATGTAAATAATTTTGCGCTTCCGCAACAATTTTCGGATACTTCTTGAAATAAAGCGAAAGCGTATCCGTATCAAGCAGGACTTTGGACGAAGTACTCATACTTTTCTGTCTCCGAAAAAGTTAGCGCGGTCAAGCGCAATTTTTTCTATTTCATCAATATCTTCCTCGGAAAGTCCTTCATAAACTTGTCCGGCAAGTTTCAGCATTTCATCAGGTGAAAGTCTTTTGTCCTTGATTGTTATTTCTACCATTTCGCCTTCTGCTATCTCTTCGGAAACCGGATTCAGCGGCTTAAACATTCCGTTTTGGTAAATTGCTTCGATTGTTTGTGTCATGTTACTGCCTCCTAATTAAACAAACCGTTCACGTACTGCTCGGCGTTGAAAACCATCAAATCATTGACCTGTTCGCCGACGCCGACGTAGCGAATCGGGAGATTTAATTCTTTGGAGATGGCGACGGCGATGCCGCCTTTTGCCGTGCCGTCGAGTTTCGTTAAAACAATGCCGGTAACGTCGGCGGTTTTCATAAACTGGCGGGCTTGTTCGAGTCCGTTTTGTCCGGTGACGGCGTCGATGACCAGAAGCGTTTCGTGCGGCGCTTGCGAGACTTCGCGGGCGGCGATGCGTTTCATTTTTTCGAGTTCCGCCATCAGGTTCGATTTGTTGTGCAGGCGTCCGGCGGTGTCCACTATCAGCACGTCGGCGCTGCGGGCTTTTGCCGCTTGCAGGGCGTCGAAAAGGACGGCTGCCGGGTCGGTGCCTTGTTTTTGCTGGATGATGGGCACGCCGGCGCGTCCCGCCCAGATTTCCAGCTGCTCGGAAGCGGCGGCGCGGAAGGTGTCGGCGGCGCAAATCAGGACTTCGTTGCCTTCGAGCTTGATGCGTTGGGCGAGCTTGCCGATGGTCGTGGTTTTGCCGACGCCGTTGACGCCGACAATCATCAGGACGTAGGGTTTGATTGCCGTCGAAACTGCTGTTTCGGACGCGACGCCTTTGATTTCGGAAGCGTGGAGAATGTCCAGAAGCTCACGTTTAATGGCTTTTTTCAAAGCGTCGAGGTCGTTGATTTCCTGTCTCGAAACGCCTTTTCTAACCGCTTCGAGGATTTGCAAAGTCGTGGAAACGCCGATGTCGGTGGAGATTAAAACTTCTTCGAGTTCGTCCAGGAGGGTTTCGTCGATTTGTTTGCGTCCCTGAAAAACGTTGTCGAGACGGTCGTTGAGCGTGTTGCGGGTTTTTTCAATCGCGTTGTTGAAGCGAACGCCGATTTCCTTTTCGACCCGTTCCTCTTCGGCTTTGAGCTGTTCCATCGACTTGTCCAAGCCGAGAACCGAAGTGGAAAACGGGTCTTCCTTTTTTCTGCGCCAAAAAAATGCCATAAAATTAAATTACCTGCTTATAATACGAATTAAGACTTTCCGGTTTTTTATTCCAAAGTTTCGATTATAAAAAAGAATCGCGCGCTTGAGCAAACACGTGCGATTCAAAAGGGTTTGCGTAAGTTTTTAAAGACGCGCGTCTCGAAGAATAAAAGCGCGCGGAAATCCGCAACGTTCCGCGATGAGTTTAGAACACGCCGCGACGGTCTCGGAACACGCCGCGACGACTTTAGAACAGGTTGTGATTGCTTGATAACACGCCGCGATTGCTTTATAACACGGCGCGATTAGGTTAGAACACGTCGCGATTGCCTGAGCAAGCTCCGCGACGGCTTGAAAACACTCCGCCAAGCCTTGAAAACATTCCGCCGAAGCTTCGGCAAACTCTGCCAAAGCGTCAGCAAGCTCCGCCGAAGCTTCGGCAAGCTCCGACAGCGCTTTAGTAATCAATTACGAACACTGATTGGTTGATAAATTCGGATATTCGGGTCGATTCAATCATTCGCGATGCGTGATTCGTGATTGAAAAAGCGTTTCGCTTTAAAACCTAACCGCCGTAGAGGCTCAGCTTCGACGAGTTTTTATACAGCGCGTAGCCGAGAACGAGCGAGAAGACGACTGAAAAATAAAACGTGAACAGGCTGGCGAGAGCGTTGGCGGGCAGGTTTCCGACGCCCGGCATATCGAACGCCTTTAAAAGAAAGCCGAAAATTCCGCCGATAATGGCTGAGACGACAAACAAAATGAAACCCATCAATAATATTTTCACGTAGTCGAAGCCCATCCGCTTAATCGTATCCAGACCGACCAGCGGGTTGACGGTCGCGGCAAACGAGCGCGTATAGCCAGCCACCGCACACGCCGCCGGAAAATAAAATATGCCCCACAAAAAGGCGAGAACCGCCAAAAGCATCACCGGCGTTCCGATGGCGGCAAGCTGAGAAAGCATCTGACTAAACTCTTTGTCCCTGGTTTCGGGCGTTTTCCCGACGACCGATTCGAGACTGGCTTTCCGATGATCGACCAGAAGCTTCTGCAATTCTTCGATATTGTTGTCGTCGAGCGCCTGCTTCTGCTGCGGAGTCAGCTGGTCGAACGGCGGAATCACCGTGCCGTCCGGCAGGATTCTGCCTTCGTCTTTGGCTTCGCGGTTTTCCTGAATCTGTTTCGACATATCGGCAAGCTTGTCGCCGTGATTTTCGACCGCTTTATTCGACATATACCAAAGCCCGCCGACGAGTATCGCAATCAATAAGCCGAACGAAGCGAGATAAGCGCCGATGCTCAGGAAAAACGGGTGCAGAACGTCGTCCAGAATATTGAAATCGTCAAAGCTCGGCATAAAGTTTTCGTCCAGTTTGCCCTGCGACATATTCTCGACCGTGTTTGCCAAAACGCCGAACGTGAGCATATTCGACAGCATCAGACAAAAGCCCGAAGCCGACAGCATCCAGATGCCGCCGATGCCCGCCGAGCTTTGCCCGAGCGTGAAAAGCATAAACATTATCGCGCCCGCCACTAAACTGAATTTGAATTTGAACGGGTAAGCCACAGCCTTGCCGAAATCTTCGAAGCCGAAACCCTGCGCTAAATCCTGATGAAAGCGGACGGCTTTTTTCTGCTGCTCGCGCACCGCTTCCAGCGGTTTGCACATCGCGCCGCATATCGGGCAAATCTTGACCGTGCCGCCGTAGGAAGTCGGGCAGCCTTTGCAGAAAAGATTGGCGCAGCCGTCGCAATAGAAAGCCGGTTCGTTTTCGGGATGAATCAGACAGACGTTTGCCGGCGCTGGCGGCTGCGTGAAATCAGCCTCGAAATTCTGCGGCGTGGTTTGATACGGCGGTTGAAAAGCTTCGGTCGGCGCGAAATTCGCCGGCGCGTTAAACGGATTTTGCGCGTCGAATTGAGTTTGCGCCGGCGCTATATTCGTCGCGTTAAACGAATCCGGCGGCGCGGCTTGAATCTGTGAATTGAATTGAGCGGGCGAAACGGTCGGCGCGGGCGCAAAGCTGCCGCTCTGCATCTGAACGGTTTCAGAGGCGGTCGGCGCGGCTTCCGTATCGGTCGAAATCGTGACCGGAACGGGCGGCGCGATGCCGAGCTCTTTCGCGTTGAAAAAGCCGTAAAGCGCGGGAACTTTTATCGCGTCGAGCCAGCGCAGATTGCCGCGCCGAACCTTGTCCTGCGGCAGCAGCGAGCCTTCGGTGACCCATTGCGTCAATTCCGCAAAGCTCGCTTCGTAAACTTGCCCGCTCACATCTACTTGCCAAATTTCATTCGGATTCATCGGTGTCTTGTTCCTTTCAAATTATTTCGGAATTTAAATTCCATATTTCGGCTTTTAAATTCCGATTTAAGATTTCAAATTTGAGGGATTATTTCTTTAGAGTTCTCAGCTTCAGGCGACTTTGAGCGGTGCGGCATTGTTGTTTTGAGCCGGATTTTGCGGCTTGACGACCGCGCCGCCGACGGGTCGCACCTGTCCTTCGGCGCAGGCGTGTACCAACGCTTCGACGACTTTTCCGTCGTAGCGCGTGCCGACAAAGCTGCGGATGCGGTTCAGCGCGTCTTCCAGATTCATTCCCTTCTGATAAGGTCGGTCGGTCGTCATCGCGTCGAACGTGTCGGCGACCGAGACGATTTTCGCCTGCAACGGAATCTGGTCGTCGCGCAAGCCCTGCGGGTAGCCTTCGCCGTTGACCATCTCGTGATGCATATACATTCCGGGCAAAAATTCCTTCATCGCCGGAATCTGCGACATAATCTTGAAACCTCTCTGCGGGTGAGTTTTCATTATTTCGAATTCTTCGTTCGTCAGGGCGGCGGGCTTTTTCAGAATGTTGTCGTCAATCGCGATTTTGCCGACGTCGTGCAGCAGAGCGCTGATGCGCAGGGTTTCCAGCTCGGTTTCGCCCATTCCCATCCGTTTGCCGATGGCGACGGAAAAGCGCGCCACTCTTTCCGAATGACCGCGCGTGTATTTGTCTTTGCCGTCGATGGCGGCGGCGAGCGCTTTGACCGTGCCGACGAAAAGCTCGCGGTTTTCCTGCGCCGCTTTGGCAAGGTCGGCGATGTGTTCTTCGAGCCGGTCGCTCATCAAATTGAAAGCGCTGCCGAGCGTTTCGACTTCTTTAATGCTTTTCGCTTCGATGCGCGTGGAAAGGTCGCCGTCGGCGATGCGCTTTGCCGCCGCGACGAGTTCCAGAATCGGACTGGTCAGCTGCCGCGCAAACAGGCTGCCCGCAATCAGCGCCAGCACCGCCAGCGCGAGACTCGTTATCCAAGTTTGCCGCCGCATTTCTCCGACCGACGCGAGCGCCGTGTTTTCGTCCTGCATCGCAATTACGCCGAAAGCCAGTTCGTTATTAAAATTAGCGGTCGAATACGCGCCGATCATCTCGTGTTTCCGGTCTTCGAATTCCGCCGTGAAAGGCACGAGCGCCGATTGAATCTGGCGGCTCGCTTCCTGCCATTCCTGCACGATTTTCAGATTTGTCTGCGGTTTCTGGCTGGTCACGACCTGCGAATCGGGATGAAAAACCGCGCGTCCCTGCTCATCGACGACGAAAACAATCGGCAAACCGGCTTCCCATAATTCTTTCTCGCTCGCCGCGCTCGATTCCGCCATAATGCGCGAAATTTCGCGCAGAGAAACAATCGCGACGACCGCCGCCGTGATTTGTTTTTCGTTCATCACGGGCGCGGCGATGGTCAAAACCATTTCCTGGCTCGATTGCAGCTTCTGCGGCTGTCCCGTCACCAGTTCTTTTTCTCCGAGACGCGCCAGAACCAGAGAAGAAAGCTTTTCGATTTCCGCCGCATTGATGGCTTCCGGGCGGTAAACCGAAAGCGGCTCGCCGCTGACCGGCTTGACATACAGCGAAAGCAGATGCGGATTTTCCTGCAAGGTCTGACCGAGCTTTTTCTGCGCGACGGCTGACGAAAGCAGCGAAAAATCGCCCGAAAGCTCAAAGGCTTTGGCGTAACTGAAGACCAAATCGCCGTAACGCTGTCCGAGCATTTCAATCTGCCGCGCTTTGTCCTGCACCAACTGCGTTTGATAACGACCTTCGACGGCGCGCAGCTCGCGCGCGCTTCTTTCGGACAAAAGCCAGCCCGTCACGACCAGCGGAACCAGCCCGACCAGCAAAAGCGTGATGAGCACAAAATAAACCAAACTGATTTTTCTTTTTATCGGAGGCATTCTTATTTTGCAGGAAGTATCGACAGGCAGGACAATCGCCTTAGAAATTTTATGATAAATTGTTTATTATCGTCAACGTTTTTTAATCAGTTTTAACAATTTAGCGTGAATAATTTTTCCGACTTTCAGCAAATTACTTGCGTCTAAAGCTTTGCGTGTGAAAAACTTTTCACATTCGCGGGCGAAGTTTTGAAAATTCGCGTGCGGGAGTCTGACAGCAGCGTCGAGGACGATGACGGCGAATTTAACGGATGAGCAGCTGGTCGAAATTGCAATAAAGGAGAATCCTGAGGCTTTCGGCGAAATTGTGAAAAGATGGGAGCGAAAGATTTTCGCGCTCTGTTTCGGTATGCTCAGCCGCGAGGAAGACGCGCGCGACGCGGCGCAGGAAACCTTTATTGCCGCTTACCGGAATCTCTCGAATTTTCGCGGCGAGGCAAAAGTTTCTTCCTGGCTGCATCGCATCGCGGTCAATCAATGTTTGACAAAACAGCGGCGCGCCAAGGTTCGCTCCGAGATTTATCTGGAAGACGAAGCGGAAACGAACCAGATGGTTTTTATGGCTGCGTCGGGCGCGTCGCCGGCGCGCAAGACCGAGCAGAGCGAAAGACTTCAGTTCGTCAGGCAGGCGGTCGGCTCGCTGCCGCCGGATTTGCGGCAGGTTATCGTGATGAAGGAATTTGAGGAAATGACGTTTCAGCAGATTTCGGAAGCGCTCGATTTGCCTCTGAGCACGGTCAAAAGCCGTCTTTATACGGCATTAAAGCAGCTTCGGATGAAGCTGGAAAGAACGCCGGTCGAAGTGGTTTGAGATTTTGGAAAGAAAATGAACAGCAACAATCACAATACGTCTTGTAATTTTTCCGATTCGCTCGTTTCGTATCTATACGGCGAAATCGCCGGGCAGGAAAAATCGCGTTTTGAATCGCACGTTTCAAATTGCGGCATCTGCGCCGATGAAATTGCGGCGTTCGGCGGCGTTCGCTCGTCCGTGCAGAGCTGGCGCGAAACGGAATTTGCGACGCTTCCGACGCCGGTTTTCGAATTGCCTTTCGAGACGGAAAAAACAAAGATTTTATCGACGGAAACGAGCGTCGGCTTACGCTCGTGGCTGGCGGGTTTGCGCGAAATGTTTGCACTCTCTCCGGTGTGGCGCGGCGCGGCGACGGCGGGCGCGGCTTTGGCGATTTGTGGCGGTTTGTTTTATGTCGCGGTCAGTTCGCTGCCCGGCGATAAGAATGACGTAGCGGAAGCGAATAAAAACACTTCCGTTGCGAGCCTTCCTTCGCCGACTGTTGAAAACAAAAACGCAACGAGCGTGACAGGAACAAACGATGAACAATCCGACGAAACGCCAAAGCCGGAAATTCCTAAAGATAAAAAGCAAAATCCGCCGAAACCCTTGCCCGCCGCGGAAAGAGCAGCCGTCAACGATAATACAAACGTGAAACCGCTTAAAACAAACGTCGCGCCGAAACCGGCGAACAAAGAAAAACCTGCGCCGAGCGTAAAAAAACCGTCGAAACAATCGGACATCGAGTTTACGACGCGCGAGGAAGAAGACAAATCTCTGCGCCTGACGGATTTGTTTGACGAAGTGAGTATGAAATAATTTTTTGGAGAAACGAATGAGAAAATTCAGACTTTTCAGCTTAATCATAACGCTTTTCGTTTGCGGTTTTATCGCCGTCGAAACGAAGGCGCAGGACGAAATGCCGCCGGACGACCGACCGCCGACCGAGCGGCAGCGCCGTCGCCCGAACCTGTTGCAGGAACTCAACCTATCGCGCGAGCAGATTCAGCAAATACGGCGCATTAATCAAGCCCGGAGACCTCTGATGCAGGAAGCGCAGCAGCGTTTCCGCCAGGCGAATCGTGCGCTGGACGCAGCGATTTACGCCGATTCGCCGAATGAAACGGACGTTCAGGCGCGAATGAAAGAGGTGCAGCTCGCGCAGGCGGAAATAATCAAAATCCGCACGACGTCCGAGCTTGCCATCCGCAAAGTCCTGACGCCCGAACAGCTCGTCAAATTCCGTGAGCTGCGCGAAAATTTTATGCGGCGAATGCAGAATCAACAAAATTCGCCGCCGGAGAACGAAGACCCGAACCAGCGCGAGGAGCTCAATAATTCGAATCGCCGTAATTTAAATCCTCTGCGCCGCCGACGCGGCTTTTAATTTTCCCGATTTTTAATTTTCTCAAGCGCTCCGGCAGTAACTAATTCTCCATTTTTTAGCCGAATCCCGAAAAGGTTCGGCTATTATTTTGTCTTTTCGGCGCGGTTCGTTGTAATCTTGAGCAGTTATTATTTTATTAGCGGTCAGCCATCAGCCGGAAGCCTGACACTGACCGACGACGACTGACCGAATGAACCCGCTCAAAAATTTTCTGCTGCAACTACAGGAAATTACCAACCTGATTGTCGCCGCTGCCATCGGATTTCGTAAGCGTCCGCGTTATTATCGCGAAATCGTCAAACAGATGGACAGCATCGGCGTCGGCTCGCTGCCGATTGTGATTCTGACCGGATTTTTTACGGGCGCGGTGCTGGTTCTGCAAAGCTTCTCGATTCTGGCTTATTACGGCGCGCAGAATCAGACCGGAAAGATGGTTTCCTTTTCGCTGATTCGCGAATTGGGTCCGGTTTTGTCGGCGCTGATGGTCGCCGGGCGCATCGGCTCGTCAATCTCGGCGGAACTCGGTTCGATGGTCGTCTCGCAGCAAATCGACGCGATGCGCGCGCTCGGCACCGACCCGAATAAAAAGCTGGTCGCGCCGCGGATTATCGCTTTGATTCTGATGCTTCCGCTGTTGACGATTGCGGCGGATATTTTCGGGATTATCGGCGGCGGATTTATCGCCAACCAGCTTTTCAGCCTGGATTATAATCTTTTTATCACGTCGGTGCGCGAGGGCGTGACGGTCAAAAATATTATCGTCGGCGTCCTTAAACCTTTGTTTTTCGGTTTAATTATCGGCGCGGTCGCCTGCTACAAAGGCTTAAACACGACGGGCGGCACGGTCGGCGTCGGGCAAGCCACGACGAAAGCCGTCGTTCTGGCTTCGATAGTCTCCATCATCGTCGATTTTTTCCTGACGCGCGCTTTGCAGAATATTTTGGGCATCGAGTTTTGATTTAATTATGAGTTTTTAATTTTGAATTTTGGATGAAATTTGCCGAATTCAAAACCCGAAACTTAAAATTTTTATGGTTTCAGCCGAAGAAAACAAAGAAGAATTTGCGGAACACGCTTTCATGGAAGAAGAGCTGGCGCCGGTTTCGCTCGAAGACGCGACCTATGAGCCGGAGCGGATGATTCCCGCCATCGAATTTCGCGACGTTCACCTTTCCTTCGACGACCAGAAAATTTTAAACGGCGTCAGCTTTACGGTCAGGAAAGGCGAAACGAAAATCGTTCTCGGGCGCTCGGGCGGCGGAAAATCGACGACGATTCGGCTGGTTCTCGGTTTGCTCAAGCCGGATTCCGGTCAGATTCTGGTTGACGGCGAGGACATCACCGATTACAACGAAATCGAGATGATGAAAGTGCGCCAGAAAATCGGGATGGTTTTTCAGGAAGGCGCGCTGTTCGATTCGCTGACGGTTTACGACAACGTGGCTTATAAACTGCACGAGCAGCGAATGCCGGAAGAACAGATCGAGCAGGAAGTGCGCCGGATGCTTCACTTCGTCGACCTCGAAGACGCGATTGATAAAATGCCGAACGAGCTTTCGGGCGGCATGCGGCGACGCGTCGGCATCGCGCGCGCGCTGGTCGGCGACCCGAAAATTATTTTATTTGACGAGCCGACCGCCGGGCTCGACCCGCCGACGGCGCGCACGATTTGCGAGCTGGCGATAAAACTGCGCGATTTGGAAGACGTTTCCTCGATTTTCGTGACGCACGAAATGCAGAATCTCGAATATCTGTGCACGGAATACGCGACCGTCAACGAATCGGGCGAAGTCGTTTTTCAGGAAGAAGGCGACACGCTTTGTCTTTTGAATACGGAAGTTATAATGTTTCGTGAAGGCAAGATAATTTTCAGCGGCAAAGACGAGGAGCTTCGCACCAGCGACGACGCCTATGTGCGCCGGTTTTTGCACGGAAGATAAGAAAGAGTTTGTTTTGTCGAAGCGAATATTACCGAAAAACAGGCTGAATCGGGGTTAGCCGATTGTCAGGAATTGCAAAAACTCTTGACAACATCAATCAAACCTGCGAAAAACAACCAGTAATCATTTTTCGTTTCGCATTTTGCATTTTGCCTTTTCAAACTTATGCCGCCAACTACCAGAAACATCGGACTCAGCCAGCTGCGCGTCGGGATTTTCGTCCTTATCGGGCTTGCGCTGCTCGCATTTTTGATTATCAATTCTTCGGGCGAATTTAATCCGTTCGAGCGCAGAATGCGTCTGAGAGCGCACTTTGCCAGCGCCGACGGCTTGCGCGAAGGCGCGGAAGTTCAGCTTGCCGGAGTTCACATCGGGCAGGTCGAGCAGGTGCGCTTTCTGCCGCCGGACAGCGAAGACACGTCGCGCATCGAAGCGATTATGAGCGTTTCCGAACAGCTCGACGGCAGACCCGTCACCGAGCGCATCCGCACCGATTCGACCGCGCAGCTGATTGCCACGTCCGTTCTGGCAAACGATAAAATGATTAACATCACGCCCGGTTCGGCAAGAGGCGGAGCCGTCGAGGAAAATCACGTCCTCGATTCCAGCACCTCGATTTCCATCAATCAACTGACGCAGACCGGCAACGAACTGCTGACCCAAATCAACAAACTAGCCGTCCCGACCAACGAAATTCTGAACAAAGCCAATCGCGGCGAAGGCACTCTCGGACGCATCATCAACGACGAAGCGCTTTACAATAATCTGGACTCGACCGTCGACGAAACCAGAGTGACGATGCTCAAACTGCAAAACACGATTGACCGCATCAATCGCGGCGAAGGCAGCGCGGGCAAGCTTTTAAACGACCCCGAGCTTTACAACAGCCTGAATCGAACCACCACGCAGCTCGAAGCAATAGCCCGCGATTTACGCGCCGGGCGCGGTTCTGCCGGAAAATTTTTATCCGACGACGCGCTGTATAACGAAACGCGCGCGACGATTCAGGACGTGCGCGCCTCGGTCAATCGACTGAATCAGGTCGCCGACAGTTTTGAAACAATTGCCCGCGATTTAAACGAAGGCAAAGGGACCGCCGGAAAATTCCTGAAAGACGAACAGCTCTACAACGACGCCCGCGACACGCTGGCAAAATTTAATTCAACGGCGACAAAACTGGACATTATCCTGACCGACGCCCAAAGCGGAAAAGGCACTATCGGCAAGCTTCTGACCGACGAAACGCTCTACAACAACGCCAATCAAACTATGTCGAACGTCAATCAATTATCTTCGGAAGGCACGAAATTGATTTACGACTTTCGCCAAAATCCGAAAAAATATCTGACAATAAGATTCAGGCTGTTTTGATAATTTGATTTTGATTGTCTGTAATAAAGTTCTTACCTCTGTAATAAAGTTTTTACCTAAACACTGTTTCTGAACATTTGTTTGTAATAAAGTTTTTACCTATGAAGCTAATTAGACAGTTTTTTTTCACAGGTTGAAGTTGCTGTATTAATGACTGCGAAGAAATTTCAACCGATTATTAACGCTTTTGATTACTGCCTATCGGACGAGATTTTAGACTAGCAAAAAAATTTTAATTTGATTTTTGCCATTTTCTTCGTCTCAAAAGATAAAGTGTATTGTTCCAATTTTCAAATGTAATTGAGTCTTCATTCGGCTTAAGATTCAACCACCACTCTGCGTCTTTACCCTCCCCAATTGTTTTCAAGAGCATTGAAGCGATATTAATTCGACTAGATTCATTTTTTTTCTGTAACCCAGAATTTGAGAAGTTCTCGCAAACTGAAACATAATTCATGACTTCTCTCTAATTGGTAAAAACCACTCGTTTTTTCGACCTCGCTTATGCCATTAGTAACTTTCTCTTTTAATTCATTCAATACAAGCAAACCATCTTCTTTTGTTAACCAGCGTTTTACAGGTTTGCCCTGTAAACTAGGATTAGGGCAAACTTTTTCTGACCAAGTGGAAAATCCACTCGTTGATGCATGCAAAGCAAAGCTACTTTTTTTATCGACGGTAAAACAATCTAGAACTGGTGCAATTGCATCCTGTCCCGGAACTATTGCTCGTGAAGTTGGACACAAGGAGTGGATAGGACATCATAAATACAAGAAAAAATTGCTTCTATCACACTCGGTTTTAAAAGAAGTTGCCGAAACAAAATTAGATTTTGAGTTACGTCGCATCCATTTTGCTGTCCAAGAAATTAAGTCCGAAACGCGCTCTGCGGCATTTTCTACTGTCGCAATGCGAGCCAGAATTAAGTGGGAGAGATGGACTTTACCGGAAATTAAAACCGCCATTGAAATAGGAATCTCTGAAATTGAAAATAACAAGCAAATTATCTAATCAACACTGATGAAATGATGCTATGTGGATGCTAAGTATTTATAACTATAGCAG
>DASVRT010000015.1:0-52538 GCA_036388475.1 Pyrinomonadaceae bacterium
CAAATCTCCATTGCTGCCAAACTGAAAGGCGGAGAAAGTATTATTAGAACTATTCAAACGATACCAGCCGCCGTCAGAAGGACGAAACACGGAAATATCGGTTTTGCCGTCGCCGTCGAAATCCGCCGGCGCGATTAAATCTCCTGATGCGCCGAACCGGACTACGGACAGCGAGTTGTTTGAACTGTTGCTGATGTACCACGTGCCGTTTGACGGGCGGAAAACCGAAAGGTCGGCTTTGCCGTCGCCGTCAAAATCGGCATATGTTTTATTTGGGGCGGTTGATAAATCTCCGAAAACCGTAAAACGAAACGCCGGCGTGACCGAAAATTCGTTTGCCGCGCCGCCATCGCTGATATACCAGCGCCCGTAAAAAGTTTGCCCGATTAAAGCCGGATTGTTCGGAACCGGCAAGCTGACCGAACCGTAACCGTTTCCGCTGCCGCTGCCGGTAAGATTGACCGAAATGCGCGCAAACGAGCCGTTCGACGGAACTGACGAGCCGACGCCGGGATCGTTTGAATCAATGACTAAAACGGCTTGAGCGCCGCCCAAAGCACTCGAAACGGCAACGGTAAAACTCGGATTTCCGGCGAGCGGCGGCTCGATGGCGATTGCCTGCGGAATGGTGCCGCCCGAACCGGCGCGTCCGGTGCCGGTGATAACGGGAACGCGATTTGATTCGGTGTAAAGCTGCGGGCGGTCAAACGGCGGCAGCTCGCTGCGCACGCGCGCGTCGGTCATCGGACGTTTTAGAAAGGCGACGAGGTCGGCTTTTTGCGCCGCGGTTAAATTAAGCGGGCGAACGCGCGGGTCTTTGTTCGGCGCGTTAAAATCGCCGCCGCGATTGTAAAATTCGACGACATCTTCGAGCGTCGCAAACTGCCCGTTGTGCATATACGGCGCGCGCAGCTCGACGTTTCGCAAACTCGGAGTTTTAAATCTCGCGCGGTCGTTAACGCTTCCCGTGACGACCGCGCGACCGATATCTTCAATCTGCGGGCGAACGCCGATGTTGTGAAAGTTCTGGTCTGAAAGCAGCGGACCGCCGTGACAGAAGTTGCATTGAGCCGTGACGTAAATCTCGCGTCCTCTGTCTTCCTGAGCCGTGAGCGGTTCAATCGCCGAAGCATATCGGTCGAGCGGCGCGCGGTCGGAAAACAAAGCCCGCTCGTGCGTGGCGATTGCCATCGCAATCCGCGCCGGAGTCACTTCGGGCGTCCCGAAAGCTTCTTCAAACAGTTCCGGATAAGTTCGCCCGTCAATCCAGTTCGAGAGCGAGGGCGAAACGTTGCCGGCGAGCGCGAGCGGTTTCGCCGCCGCAATTTGCTGCGCGACCTGCGTCCAGTTTCGATTGCCGTGTCCCATTTCGGCGGAGGAAACCGGAGGACTTAAAATCTGGCTTTCGTACGATGCCCAGTCCGTCAGCAGAACCTGATTGCTCAGCGGGTCTCGAAAAGTATTTGACGCGCGACCGTCCCAGAATAAGCCGTTAAAAGCTAAACCGGCATTTAAATATGACGGCGCTTTTCGCGGCGTGACCTGTTCGTTAAATCCGAAACTGTTTGACGGCGAATAAGTTCCGTCCAAATTGTTGAGCGGCACGCCGGGCGAGCCGAAAACATCGTCGGGAGTGTTGAAAATGTTGTCAAAACCGGGATTTCGCGCGCGCGTGTTATTGACAACGGTTCGCGGGTCGGAGCCGCCCGTCGCCGGACGGTGACAGGTTCCGCAGGAAACCGTCAGAGTCGAAGAAAGCTGTTCGTCCCAGAAAAGAGCTTTGCCCAGGCTGGCTTTGGCTGCCGTGACCGGATTTCCGATTGGCGCGGGCGGCGGCGACAAAGGAGAAAAAATTTCGTTGTTAAAGCTGCCGACGGCGCGCAAGCCCTCGTCGGCAATGCTTAAATTACTGTTCGAGTTCGTATTTTCAGCCCGCACCCAGTAAAAATAATTTTGATTGGCTTGCGCCGTCGCATCGAAAAAATAATTGGCGGCGGTCGTTCCGACTTCCGTTGCAGATGACGGCTCGTTGGCGGTGCTGCGGAAAATCCGGTAAAGCGTCGCTCCGCGCACGGCGTTCCACATAACGCCGATTTTATCGGCATAATCTCTGTCCGAAGCCGAAATTCCGGTCGGGGCGGAAAGCGCCGCGCCTCCGGCAAGACTTCTGCCGGCTGAAGATGCGGTAAACCACCGCTGACCGAAAAAGGTCAGCGCAAACAAGATAAAGAATAAAGAAACGAACAATTTTAAGCGCTGCATTCGATTAATGTTCCCTGACAAAGTATTCCCCGGTGAGTTAATTTTCTGAAAACGAGCTTGAAAATGACGGAAAGCGTTCGCGAAACGAATTTCCGGCGCGGCATTTCATTCCGGTAGTCAAGCCGGCGAAAACTCAAGCCGCCGCAGCTTAAATTAACGTATGTTCAAGATAAGAAATGAGCGAAAATTTGTTCTCCCGAAACAAGCCAGGTATCGCCGAAACAAATTTATTGAAAGGATTTTGCTCTCGCTCATAGACATTTTAACTTTGTTTTGTTCAATTGACGAGTTTCGCGAACCGTTTGAGCCGCTGCGGAGTAAACATCCGCCCGAAAAGACTCTGCTTATATTTCGCCGAACCGAACGTTTTCCAGAATGTCCTGAATCAAAGGCTGGCACGAGCCGCAGCCGCCGCCCGCGTTGCAGATTTCGATGACTTCTTCGACGGTTTCCAGCGAATATTCGCGCGCGGCGCGCTCAATCGTTTCTTCCGAAACGCCGAAACAAGTGCAGATAAGCGCCTTTTCGCCGGTAAATTCTTCAAGCTGCGCGGCGCGAAAATCCGCTAAAGCCGCCTGCAAAGCGTCCGCGCATAATTGAACGCAATGATGGCGACCGGCGGGAAATTTCCCGCTTTCATTTTCGATTTGCCTTTGCAATTCCGGATGGTTTAAGCCGTGAAGCTCGATTAATTTCTTCCCTTCGATTTTTTCCGCCAGCGTTTCCGCCGCGGCGATTAGAAAACCGCAGCCGTTGGTTTGATATTTCGCTTCCCGAATTTCTTTTGTTTCCTTTTCAATCCGCAAGGTAAAACGCACCGCCGCGCCGCAGACGAAACTCGCTTCCGTGCCGACGCCGTTTGCGCCGCGGGCTCTGCCCGCGCGCTGCGGCGCGCGAAATTTCTCGCTGATTTTTTCGGGATAAAAAGACATTAAGTAAAAAGTAAAAAGTAAAAAGTAAAAAGTAAAGAGCCGGTTTGATTTAGTCGCGCGATTAAAAATTAAATGCAAAACTTTACTTTCCGCGTTTATGCCGATTTTGTGTAAAATAAGTTTAATGAGGCTGCTTTACTTGTTACTTGTTACTTTTTACTTTTTACTTTGCTTTGCGTGTCGCCCGTCCGCCGCGCCGGTTTCGGTTTCCAATCAACCCGTCTCCATCAACGGCGTTCCGCAGACGAATCTGCCGATGCCGCCGCTCAAATCGGTCGAGAACCTCGGCTGGCAGACTTTTGACAGCCGACAAATAAAACTCGGCGAAATGAAGGGCAAGGTCACGGTGCTGGATTTCTGGGCGACGTACTGCCCGCCTTGTCTGGAAGAAATTCCGCATCTGGTGAGCCTCCAGGAAAAATACAAGGCGCAGGGCTTGGAAGTTGTCGGCTTGCACGTCGGCGGCGACGAAGACCGCCCGCGCGTTCCCGAATTTGTCGAGAAATTGAAGATGAATTACACGCTCGGTTTTCCCGAAGACGATTTGACCGACGCTTTGTTCGGCGGCAATTCCGCGATTCCGCAGACTTTCGTTTTCGGGCGCGACGGAAAATTGATAAAGAAAATCGTCGGCTTCGACCGGGAAAGAAAAGCCGAGCTGGACGCCGCAATCGACGCGGCAATGAGAAATTAATTTGAAAGATTCGAACGAGGAAAAACCGAAACCGAAATTCCCGATTGTCGACCAAATCTCGGCGGGCGGCGTCGCTTTTCGTCAAAACGGCGCGGAGATTGAAGTGGCAATCGTGGCGGTCAATCCGAGCCGGCGCTGGCAATTGCCGAAAGGCATTATCGACGCGGGCGAGACGCCGGAAATCGCCGCGTTGCGCGAGGTGCGCGAGGAAGCCGGAATCGAAACCGAGCTGCTGGAATTGATTGAAAAAGTCGAATACTGGTATGTCGGTTTTCATAAAGGCGAGCGCGTCCGCTTTCACAAATTCGTCTATTTTTACCTGCTGAAATACCTGCGCGGCGACGTCGCCGACCACGACCACGAAATCGCCGAAGCGCGCTGGACGAGCGCCGCCGAAGCGATTGAGATGCTGGCGTTTAAGAGCGAAAAAGAGGTTGTTAATAAAGCATTTGACAGAATCAAAACGGCAGAGAAGATTTGAAATTTGAGATTAACCGGCGGCTAAAATTCCGACTCGCAATTCCGAAGCTCAAATAAAATGTAAAAACAGAGAACTTGTTCGCGCTTTTGCTTGTGCGTTACTATAAACACTCAAACAAAAATAATTCAAAGAGGGTAAATTTATGATTAAGCTGGAAGACGCGCGACGAATTATCGCCGCCGCCGAAAAGAAAGCCGCCGAAATCGGTCAGCCGATGAACATCGCCGTCGCCGATGCGGGCGGAAATCTCGTCGCGCACGTTCGGATGGACGGCGCGTGGCTCGGCAGCATAGATATTTCCATCAAAAAAGCCTGGACGGCGCGCGCATTTGACATCGCCACCAAAGATTTGGCGGAGCACAGCCAATCGGGCGAACAGTTTTTCGGCATCCACGCTTCGAATAACGGGAAAGTGATGGTTTTTGCCGGCGGCATCCCGCTCAGAAAAGGCGGTCGGATTGTCGGCGGCATCGGCGTTTCCGGCGGAAGCGGCGAGCAGGACCATTCGGTCGCCGAAGCGGGCGCGGCGGCTTTTGAAGGCTCAGAGTAAAATACGAAAATTAAATTAACGCTTCGTATTTAGCGAAAATCAGCGTCCTGTTTTCGCCGGGCTATTGCGCCCTTGCCCGACGCGCGCGGGCGGCTGCCTTTATTTAACCGGCAAGATTCATTTTTCGCAGAATTTCCTGAAAACGCGAATCGTCTTTCAAATTAGCAAAACGCGGCTCGTCTTTGGTCCAAATCATCCGTTCCTCGCGCAGGTCGAGGCATTTTTGCAAAGCCGCAAAGGCTTCGTCAAGCCGTCCGGTTTCGCTGTGATGCATCGCCAGAAAATAGAGTGATTTCGGGTCTTTTTCAGCCATTTTTTTCAGATGATTCCACATTCGCGTCGCTTTATCCGTTTGTCCCGTTTTGTAATAAGCGGTCGCCAGCATTGACGCCCAGGCGAAATCGGTGTCTGCCGGATTCGGAAACATCTCATTGCCCAGGGCGACGACTTTTGCATAATCACCTTTGAGCAGATAGATTTTCCCGATGCCGCGACGGGCAAATTGCGAATCTTCGTCCATTTCCAGAGTCGCTTGCAGGACTTTCAGAGCCTCGTCGAATTCGCCGCGTTTTTCCAGAATGGCGAAAAGCGGCACTCCCAAATCCGCCGAGCGCGGGTCGAGGCGCCGCGCTTTATTGATTTCGGCGAGTCCTTCGTCGTAGCGTCCCAGCGTCGCCAGCAGGCGCGCGTAAAACTGGTGCGCGTTGACGCTTTCCGGATTAAGCTTAATCGCCTGCCGGAAAGAATTTTCCGCGCCTTGCCAATCCCAATCGTGTGAATATTTAATCCGACCGAGCGAGCTGTGCGCGTCGGCGAGATTCGGGTCTAATTCCAGGGCTTTGTCGGTCGCGGTTTTGGCTTTCGCGTAAAGCTCCGAGTCGGCGCTGCTCGTAAAATTTGCCTGCCAGATATAGGCATCCGCCAAACCCGTGTAAGGCGCGGCATAATCGGGGTCGAAATTTGTCGCCTGCTGAAATTCGGCAATCGCTTTGGCGGGATTTCTTTTCTCCAGAAAAAAACGCCCGCGCCAGTAGGCGTGAAAGGCATCGCGATTTTCCGTCTCGCGCCTGGTTAAAAGCTCCCGGTCTTTTTCAATCAACTGGGAAACGAGCGATTGCGTGACTTTAGTCGAAATCGTGTCCTGGAGATTGAAAAAATCCGCTTCCGCCGAGTCGAACGAGTCTTGCCAAAGCTGCGCGCCGTCGCGCACGTCCCACAAACGCAGATTGACCCGCAGACGATTTTCGATTATTTGCAGAGTTCCTTCCAAAACGGCGTCAACCTTTAATTCCTCGCCGAATTTGAGCGGATTTTTGTCGGTTTCCGTGTAATTTTTGACCGAGTTGAGCGGGCGCACGGCAAAACGATTCAAACTGCCCAGCCGACTAATCAGCGAATCCGTCAAGCCTAACGATAACGCTTTGCTTTGTTCGTTTTCGGTCAAGGTTTTCAAAGGCAAAATAGCGACGGTGCGAATATTTCTCTGCGCGACCGGAACGCCCGAAAGTCCTTTTTGGTCGCCGAAGCTCCACCAAACCGCAAAACTCGTGACAAAAAGCAAACCGAGCAGAATTATCCCGATAAAATGCCAGCGAATTTGCGCTTTCGGCTGTTCCGGCGCTTTCGGCGGTTCTTGTGCTTTCAGTCGTTCCGGCGGTTTCGGCGGTTCTTGCGGCTTCGGCTGTTCGATGGGAATTGAATCGACTGCATCTGAAGCGAGCGAAACGGCGGTTTCGGCTTTGCCGTTTTCGACCACTTCGCGCACGTCGGCGACAAAACGATAGCCGCGTTTCGGGATGGTTTTAATAAAATTCTTTTTGCCGTTTTCGTCGAGGGTTTTTCTGAGCAGCGAAACGGTGTAGGTGATGTTGCTTTCTTCGACAAAAGCGTCGCGCCAGACGGTTTCCATCAATTCTTCACGCGAAACGACGTCGCCTTGTTTGACGACCAGCAAAACCAAAACCTTCAGAGCCTTCGGAAATATCTGAACCAGCTCGCCGTCGCGCCACAGGCTCGGCGTTTCCGCGTCGAGCCGAAACTCGCCAAACTCGTAAAAATGTTTGATTTTGTGGGACTTCATCAATCAAATGTTTTTCCAATAAATTTCCAATCTTTGCCAAAGGATTTTTTCTTGACTTAAGGGTAAAACTGTTGACGCATCAAAGCAAATTTTTTGCGGCGATGACACTAAACTCAAAAGGAAAAAAAATGAAAGAAATAAAATTAACAAGCTTACTGTTAAACTTAACATTATGTCTGATGATTGTTATCGGCGTTCACTCGAATGCAGAGGCGTCAGTCGCCATCGCCACGGTCGGACCGAACACGTCAGCGCCGAACGTCTTCTACAGCGGCGGCTGTAACGGCAACTTTACGCTGGCAACGAACAATGCGTTTATCCGAAGCAAGGTCGGCTTCGGCTTCAATCCCAATGTAACGGTGACTTTCAGCCTGATGGTCGGAAACTGCGCCTCTTACCAGATAAATCCGCAAGGCATCTGGCACCTGATTCTCAACGACCCGAACGGAAACCCGACGACCTTTACGGTGACTGACAATTTCAACGGGAATATTTTGCTGCAAGGCAGTTTCAGAGGAGCGATTCTGCACGGTCGTTCGGGAAACAGCTCGCTGGCTTTGACTCTGTGGCAGGACAACGTGAATTATAATGCCGCCTCGCTCTGGTTTCCCGCCGGCGGTTTCGCGATGAATAACGGCTCTTTATCAGTCGCCATTCTGTCGCAAGCTCCCGTCTTCGCGCCGCAGGACGACAACGGCGGACCGCAAGCCTTCCAGGCAAACGGCGACATCAACTTCGGCAGACAATAATCCGCTCTGAAGGAAAACTGTTCGGTTTAATTAACCCGAACAATAACAAAAGCGCAAGCCGCCACGCTTGCGCTTTAATCATTCACCGGCAATGCTTTCACTCAAAAATCGTGTAAAATAATTACGAACATCTTTCTCGTAATTTTATGCGCGATATTCCCGTCGGCAACGGCTCCCTTTTAGTAACTTTTGACGAAAAATATCAAATCCGCGACGTTTATTTTCCGCACGTCGGGCAGGAAAATCATACGGAAGGCTACCCGTTTCGCTTCGGCGTCTGGGCGGACGGCGATTTTTCGTGGATTTCCGAAGACATCTGGAAACGCCGGCTGCGTTACCAGAAAGAAACGCTCGTCACGGACGTTCATTTAATCAACGACCGTTTGGGCTTGGAAATCGTTTCCCACGATACGGTGGCGAGCCACGAAAACATTTTTCTGCGCTGCGTCCGCGTCAGCAATCTGCGCGACGCCGCGCGCGACGTGCGCGTTTTTCTGCATCACGATTTTCGCATCTCGGAAAACAAGGTCGGCGACACGGCGTTTTACGACCCGGAAACCTTCGCGCTCATTCATTACAAACGCGACCGCTATTTTCTGATTAATACCGAGCCGCATTTCGACGCTTTCGTGACGGGCAGAAAAGATTTTCGCGACCAGGAAGGAACTTGGCGCGACGCCGAAGACGGCGTTTTGCAGGGCGGCGCGATAACGGAAGGCTCGGTCGATTCGACGATCGGCATTCACCTGAATCTCGAAGCGCAGCAAACGCGCGAGTTTTTTTACTGGATTGCGGCGGGCACGTCGCACGAAGAAGTCGCCGCGCTGAATCATCTGGTCAAAGACCGGACGCCGAACAAATATCTCGGCTACACGGAAAATTACTGGCGCGTCTGGGTCAACAAAAACGACATCGATTTTGCGGATTTGCCGCCGGAAATCGTCGAATTATTCAAGCGTTCCCTGCTCATTATTCGCACGCAGGCGGACAACGACGGCGCTATCTTAGCTGCCAACGATTCGGACGTGACCGAAAGAGCGACCGACCATTACAGCTATCTCTGGACGCGCGACGGCGCGCTGGTCGCCAACGCGCTCGACCTCGCCGGTTATCCTTCGCTGACGCGCAAATTTTACGCGCTGTGCGGGAAAATCATTCACGAAAACGGTTATTTTTTGCAGAAATACAACGCCGACGGCACGGTCGCTTCGGGCTGGCACGCCGCGTGGGACGTGCGAGCGAAAAAACGGCTCATACCGATTCAGGAAGACGAAACCGCACTGGTCGTCTGGGCTTTGTGGCAGCATTACGACCATTACCGCGACATCGAATTTGTCCGCCGCCTTTATCGCCCGCTGATTCTGAAAGCGGCGAATTTTATGTGTATGTTTCGCGACGCGGAAACCGGACTTCCGCTGCCGAGCTGGAATTTATGGGAAGACCGGCGCGGAATTCATACTTTTACCTGTTCGACGGTCGTCGGCGGTCTGCGCGCGGCGGCTCGTTTCGCATATCTTTTCGGCGAAGCCGAGATTGCGGAAAAGTATGAAACATCGGCGAACGAGATTGTCCGCGCGATGCGCGAGCATCTTTACAGCGCGCAGCTCGGGCGTTTTCTGCGCGCTTTGCAGTTTCAAAATGACGATAGCTTTGAAACCGACGCCACCGTCGACGCATCGCTTTTCGGCACGTTTTATTTCGGCGCGTTCGAAGCGGATGACGAGCTTGTAAAAAACACGATGCGCGCCGTCACAGAGCATCTCTGGGCGCCGACGGAAATCGGCGGCGCGGCGCGTTACGAAAACGACGGTTATATGCGCGCGACCGAGCAAACGACCGGAAACCCCTGGTTTATCTGCACGTTGTGGCTGGCTGATTTTTATATTGCGCGGGCGAGCCGGCGCGAAGATTTGGACAAAGCGCTGGAGATTCTGGAATGGACTGTGCGGCGCGCTTTGCCGTCGGGCGTGCTGGCGGAACAGGTTCATCCGCTGGACGGCGCGCCCGTTTCGGTTTCGCCTTTGACGTGGTCGCATTCGACTTTTGTGGCGACGGTGATGAATTATTTAAATAAACTAAAAATAATCTAATGGAAAAATATCAAACATTTTCGGCTCGCTTTTGGGCGTTGACTCTCGACTCCATTCTGCTTTTGCCGCTCGGTATTCTTCAGGAACTGATTAAAAGCGCCGAATATTCAGAGAATTTGAAATGGATTTTATTTTTTATCGTCAATTTAGCCGAGATAATTTATTTCATCGTCATGCACGGCTTGTTCGGGCAAACGGTCGGAAAAATGCTGGCGAAAGTCAAAGTTTTAGACGTTTCCGAAGCGCCGATAAAGTTTCGGCAGGCAGTTTTGAGAGATGCGCCGCAGTTATTGTTTACCGTCTGTTCATATAGTTTCCTTTATCCACTGACGCCCGCGGATATTCAGGTAAATTCGATAGCTCTCTGGAAAATTCCTTTTCTTTTTTTAATATTAGCGTGGGGCGTCGCCGACCTCGTTGTATTTTTTACTAACGATAAACGCCGCGCGCTGCACGACTATATCGCCGGAACGGTCGTGGTCAGGATAAATCAAGATTCGGATGCGAGATAAATTTTCGGGCGCTTTTCTTTGTCGCTTTCGCCTCTCGCACTTCTTTGCGTTAAACTTAATCTAATGAGACGAGCAAAAATTTTAGCCACCCTCGGACCGGCTTCCAATTCGCCGGAAGTCCTTGAATTACTGCTGCTTGCCGGATTAAACGCGGTCAGGATAAATATGTCGCACGGCGAGCGCGACGAGCACGCCGAAACCATCCGGCGCGCCCGAGAAACGGCGAAGAAACTGGATAAGCCGCTGTCGGTTCTGGTTGACCTTTCGGGACCGAAAATCCGCACGCGCAAGCTCGTGAACGGAATGCCGGTTTTTCTGGAAGACGACGCGCGATTTACGATTACCGCCCGCGATATTGTCGGCAACGCGCAGGAAGTTTCGACCACTTTTATGGAATTGCCGAAGCTCGTGCAGCCGCAGACGCGGATTTTGCTCGACGACGGCGCGATTGAACTGGAAGTCGAAAGCACGGCGGGCGACGATGTCGTCACGCGCGTCGTCAGCGGCGGCTGGCTCGCCGAGCGCAAGGGCATAAATTTGCCCGGCACGATTCTGCCGATTCCCAGCCTGACGGAAAAAGACCGCTCCGATTTGGAATGGGCGATGCAGCAGAATATCGATTACATCGCGCTTTCGTTTGTTCGCAAAGCGGAAGACTGCATCGAGGTTAAAGAGCTGATTAAAGAATTGCACAAGCGCGAGACGGGCAGACCGCTGCTCGTCGCCAAAATCGAAAAGGCGGAAGCGATTGAAAATCTCGACGCGATTCTGAAGGAAACCGACGGCGTGATGGTCGCGCGCGGCGATTTGGGCGTCGAAACCAGCACCGAGCTGGTTCCCGTCTATCAGAAAACGATTATCGAAAAAGCGGTCAAAGCCGATAGATTCGTCATCACGGCAACGCAGATGCTGCAATCGATGATAGCCGAGCCGCGCCCGACGCGCGCCGAAGCTTCGGACGTGGCGAACGCGGTCTGGGACGGAACCGACGCCGTGATGCTTTCGGGCGAAACGGCGACCGGAAAATATCCGATTGAAGCGGTGGCGACGATGGCGCGCATCATCAACTCGGCAGAAACGGTGAAAACGGAGAAGCTGCGGCGTCCGGTAAAATTCAGCGAAGACCCGACGGGCAGAACTTCGCAGGCGCTTTGCAAAGCGGCGGCGATTTGCGCGCGCGAGATTCTGACGGATAAAGTCGCCGTCTTTACCGAATCCGGTTTGATGGCGCGCCGCCTGTCCAGCGTGCGCTCCGGCTTGCAGACTTTTGCGCTGACGAATTCCGACGACGTGCGCAACCAGCTTTCGCTGATTTGGGGCGTCGAGCCGTTTTGTCACGAAAATAAAAAGACGACCGAACAAATGCTGAAGCAAGGCGAAGATACTTTGCTGAAAGCCGGAGTCGTCAACGAGGGCGAAACGATTGTGATGATGGCGGGCAGATTGTCGGGTTTGGGTTTATCGAGCTCGGTCGTCGTCTGGACAATCGGCGAAAACCTGCCGCGCCGTTAAAATAAAAGAGCAGGAATACAAATATAAATTCCTGCTCCTCAAACGCCCGTAAGGCTTTAGTTTATAAGAAACTAAACGCGGCAATCGATTTTTCGAAAAATATTTTTAAACCTCAGCCGCAACTTCGATTTCGAGCATTTCGTTTGCCCGCGCGGGCGACGTTTGTCCCGTCACCCTGATAGTGTTATCGCCGCCGTCTAGATGCCAACTGCCTAAATCTTCGGTTTCGCCGGTCGAAAGGCGGAAATCTTTCGGCGGATTTTCGGTCGTGTGGTTGGCGGCGGTGATTTCGATTGTGCCGTCGACGGTGGTGTCGGCGGGAGCAACCAGCGTTGCGCTCGCCCGAATGGTGTAGTCCCAAAATCCGGGCGGATTGAAAGTCTGCGCGGTTTCGTAGCGTCCGGCGGCGTCGGTTCTGACGCGAAGTGTTCTGTTTATTGTCGGCATAATGTTTTAATGATTGATTTTATCAGGCTGCTCGGCTTTGTTTGCTGCCCTCAATTTCCATCTTTTTTCAAATTATTTTATCACAATTATCTGTCGGCGCGGCACAAAAATTCAAGGCGGAATTCTTCAAAAAAGTTAACGGCGGGCGCTAGCCAACTGAAAAATAGCCGCCCGCGAAATGCCGGAATCGGAGGGCAACAAAACTTCCATCGACGCCCGGCGAATTTCCGGAAAACAGCTGACCCAACCTTGTCGCACGGAAAAATATTGTTTGTTTCAAAACCGTTGTGATAACCTTTTTATACAGCAGCAAACTGTATATTTTCGACGAGCAAGGGAGACTTCCATGACGAATTCATTTCAACTTTCGGCGTCCGAGGCGGACGGCGGCGCTGATTTTAATCAAGGTTCGATTTTTTTCATCGGCACGGCGACGGTCATTTTGCGGTACGCCGGTTTTACAATCCTGACCGACCCGAATTTTCTGCACGCGGGCGACCACGTGCATCTCGGCTACGGTCTGACCTCGGAGCGTCTGACTAATCCGGCGATAAACATCGAAGATTTGCCGCCGCTCGATTTGTGCGTTTTGTCGCATTATCACGGCGACCATTTCGACCGCATCGCCGAAGAAAAGCTGGATAAGGATTTGCCGATTATCACCACCAATCACGCCCGCGAAGAACTCGAAGCGAAAGATTTTCGCAAGGCAATCGGGCTGGATACGTGGGAAGCGGTCGATTTTACCAAAGGCGACGCGCGCCTCCGCATCAGTTCGATGCCCGGTCAACACGGTCCCGGCATCGTCGATTTCGCGCTGCCGCCGGTGATGGGCAGCGTTCTGGATTTTGAAACGACCGGCGCCGAAAGGCTTTTGCGGCTTTATATTTCGGGCGATACGCTCGTGATGGACGAATTAAAGGAAATTCCGCAAAGATTTCCCGAAATCGACCTCGGACTTTTTCATCTCGGCGGCACGCGGATTATGGGCGTCATGCTGACGATGGACGGTGAACAAGGCGTGGAAGCCATTAAGATTATTCGTCCCGAAAAAGCGATTCCGATTCATTACAACGATTACGACGTTTTCAAATCGCCGCTCGAAGATTTCAAACGCGCGGCGGAAGAAGCCGGATTGAGCGAAAAAATCATTTATCTCAGTCACGGCGAAACGTATAATTTTGAAGTTCCGGCGAGCCGGCGGCGACAGGTTTCGGCTTAAATGCAGAGAATTGAGAACTAAAAGTTGAGAATTAATAGCTGAATTATTTTCAATTATTAGTTCTCAGTTCTCAGTTTACTGATGATATTTGGAAGGCAGATTCCGGCGTCCCCAGCGAAGCGCGCGGCTCATCCAGACAAGCTCGTCCAGAAAGCCCTGCACGCGTTTGTTGTAGGCTTCGTCCAATAATTTGCCGTTTTCGTCGAACTGCGTATGAGCGCGCGGAAAGTTTAAATCGGTAAACGTAGGCGTTAAACCGAGTTCGCGCACCATCGGCACGCACGCTTCAATCACGCGCACGCCGCCCCAGACCTGCGCCGAGACGCCGACGAAAGCGACCGCCTTGTGAATATATTCCTTCAAAAGCAAATCCAGTACGGATTTCAAAATTCCCGGATAACCGTGATTGTATTCGGGCGTCACGATAACCAGCCCGTCGGCTTTGATAATCGCGTCGCGCCATTCGGGGAAATTTTGCGCGATTTCCGTTCCGTAATCGTCAACCGGCAGATGAAAATCGCGCGTGTCGAAAAACTGCGTCTCGATTTCCTGGCGCTCCTGCATTTTTCCGAAAACCCAGCGCGCGGCGGCTTCGCTCTGGCGTCCCTTGCGGTTTGTCCCTAGCAGAACGGGCAGAAAAAGTTTGTCGTTATCGTCCATCTCTTTTATATATCTCAAGCTTCGTTTTTATTCCGGGCGCAACTATTTATTCGACGGTAAAAACGGTTTGCTGAACGAAACGTGTGCCCGCAATCGCATCGTTGACGGTGATTTGCAGCAAATAATTGCCCGGCGCAATCAAATCCTGCCGAATCGCGCCGGTCAGAGGAATTCGTGCCAAATCATTATTTCCTTTCAAAACCAAAGGGCGCACCGGGCTGCTGATGACGGCGCGACCGTTTATATCGAAAACTTCTATCTGCGTCGTCAGCTTCGTTTCGCCGTTTGCGGCGCGCGCCGCATTGTATATAAACGACATAAAATTCAGATTAAACGGGCGCGGAAAGCGATGGTTGACGCTAAACTGAACCTGCTGCTACGCCGCATCACTCGTTTTCACCGTTTTCGCGCCGAGCAGAATACTGCCGAGCGTCAATTGTCGTTTGGAAAGGTCTGGAATCTCAATCCACTGCGTCGAGATGCCGACCTGACCGCTTTTAGCTTCGCGCGCGGCGACTTTGACCAGATAAATTCCGGCGGCGAGCGGCGTTCGATGATTGTAGATAACGCTCTGCGCGTTTGTCGCGACGGCGATTGGCGGCGTAATGCTCAAGCCGGTTTTAAAATCGCCGACCTGCTTGCCCTGTTCGTTGTAGATAAGCCCGACGACATCGATTGCCGCCGATTGTTTGCCGCCCTCGCCGTAACTGAGCGAATCGGTGCCGATTTGCACGGAGCTGGTCAGCACGCCGCCGACGTTCGGCACATCCAGATAATTCAAAGACAGATTGGTCGGCAAAAACTTTTTCACGGTTGAATCGCCGGAAATGTTGAGCGAAGGAATTTCCGGCGCGATTTTATCCGCGCTTTTACTGCCGCCCGCGATTTTCTCGCCGTTTTTTCCCCAATTCGCCAAGTAACCGCGCTGGAGGCGGACGGTTAATTCCGGTCGCCCGACGACGCTGACCTCGATTCGCTTAAAGTTTCTGTTTGCCGATTCTTCTTTTTCCGGCTGCCACGCCAGCACGTAATAACTGGCATTTTCGTCGAGCATCCGGTCAACCCATTTCTCGAAATAATTCTGATTTTTCAGAAAACGCCCGCCCGTTTCGTTGGCAAGCACGAAAAGTCCTTCCTGCGCGGCGGTGTCTTCCGCCAGTCTCGATTTCGACCCGCCGCTCGTATCTATCGGACGCTCGCCCGACGCGTCCGGCGTCATCGAAAACAAACCGCGCGCGTCGATTGTGTAAATAACGCTGCCGGAACGCGTCGCCAGATTGAGCGCGCGCTGCAAGCGATTGTTTTGTATAAAATTGCCGCCCTCGGCTTGCAGGTAAAAGCCGTCGGACAAATAATAAATGATTTTGCGCCCCGGAATCTGATTGAGCGTCAATAAAAGATTTTCGAGCGAGCCGACCGACGATTCCGCCACGGCGCTCATTCCTCTGGCGATGTTGGCGGCACGCTGCTTGACCGTTTCGTAAATCGCGTTGCGATTAACCGAAGTGCCGCCGCCGCCGGTCGAGGTTTTCATTCCTTCCATAATTTTCACTATGTAATACTCGGCGGCGGAGCGGTCGCCGTTGACGATGCGCACGGCGGTATAAGGCGGCATCGGCGGCGAATCGGTGTCTTTAAACGTGTCGCTGATAACTTTCAGACGCGCCAGCGCCGCCCGCAAAACGGCTTTATTGTCGGTAAACTGCTGGAGAAATCCTACTTGACCGCTCGCGGAGATTATCGCCACGCTGTCGGTCGCCAGCATATCGCTGTCAATAAAATGGTTGATGGTCGAGCGCGTTCGTCCGAGGCTGTCTAGTGACAGGTGCAGGTCGTCAACGAAAAAAACGATTTTGCGCCCGCGCAGTGAAACGTTTGTCGAGGTGGCTGCGCCGGTGGATTTATTTTGAGTGTTCTCAACCGTTTTAAGCGGAGCGACGGCTTCAAAAAACTCAACTTTCGCCGGTTTGCCGTCCACCGTCAACTGAAATTGCTCGGGCTTTAAGCCTTCGACAAAACGATTGTTTTTATCAAAAACCGTCACGTTTGTCTGAATCAAATCCGTGCGAACGCCGATGATTTCATCTTTAGCGGGCGTCGGAGTTTGTCCTTGAACGACAATCGAGGCAAAAACAAAAAAAGCGAGAAATGCGACAGCAAATTTTCTCGCTTTAAACCTGCTTAAATTGTGCATTATAACTACCTCGATGAAACTTTGATGCGTGAATCTTACATTTATTTAATCTTCAGCGCAATAAATTCCGGGTAGTTTCTGGTTTATTCCGCGCCTAAAACCTGCGCGACGGTTTCTTTCTTTAAGCCTTTACTGCCGCCCGTCCGATTGTTGTAATCGTTCAGGGAAATCTGCGGGTCGCGCCACGCGTCGAGATGCCCGACCTGGTGAACGCATTGAATCGTGCAGGTCGGCGCGCACCATTTTTCGGTGATGTATTCGCGGTTGATGTCTTCCTGCGTGTAATCCATCAGCGGAATGCCCGGCGTTCCGCGCTGCTGCGAACACCAGTGGACGAAACCGGCTTCGTCGATGTAGAGATAACGCGCGCCCGCGCGGCATTTCCATTGATATTCTTCGCCCTCGGCGAGATTGTCCTGAAACCAGTTCCAGCGCGCGTAGGAGCGCGTGCCGAGCGCTTTCACTTTTTTGTAAACGTCTTTTTCGTGCTCGTTCAAGCCTTTCAGCAAGCCCATCTCGTCGTGAATAACGCCGACGGTTGACGAAAATCCGAGCGCGACGGCGCGTTTGGCAATCGTCAGCGCATCGTCCGGATTTGCCACGCCGCTTCCTAAAACGGAATTGATATTGACTTTGAACTTGGCGTGCTCCGACAGATTTTTTAATTTGCCGTCGAGCACTTTCAGGCTCTTTTTGGAAACCTCGTCCGGGTTGACGTTGTCAATCGAAATCTGCAAATAATCCAGACCGGCTTCGTTTAATTTTTTGATTTTTTCCGGCTGGAAATAATACCCGTTGGAAATCAAGCCGGCAATCATTCCGTGATGACGGATGCGCGCGATGATGTCGTAAATTTCCGGGTGCATCATCGGCTCGCCGCCGGAAATCGTGATGACGGAAGTTCCGAATTCGGCGAGTTTATCGATGCGCTTGAGCATCACGGCAATCGGCACCGGTTCGGAAGTTTTATCGTATTCGTTGCAATAGGCGCACGCCAGATTGCAGCGCCGCATCGGGACGATGTGCACCAGAACCGGATGTTTGGTCGAAGCAAAAGCGCGAACCGTGTGACGGACACCGCGCGTAAAGCGACTGAAACTGCTTGCCTTCGGCATTCTACTCGATTGTCTCCTGAAAAACTGCTGGAAGCGTCAAATTGTAAATTATAGTCTGATTGCGAATTAACGGCAAATCCCGTTTGCGCGAAAGGCTCTGCGCTTTTCAGCCAGAGCCTTTCAAACGAATAAAATCCGACATCCGTTAGCCTTTGACAACATCGGTGCCTTTCGGCAGGCTGACTTTAAAAATCGAGCCGTTAATCGTATCGTTCTTTACCGGATTTTGAAGCAGAATCGTGTCGGTGTCGTTATTCAGCGCGACGACTTTTCCCTGAATCGGCATCCCGTTTCCGTCAACCCATAATTCGGCGAATTTGAATGAAGCCGCTTTTTTCGGCGTCAGTTTCAGATGCCACGTCGGGATATTGCCGGCGACCGTCTCCTGTCCGAGATACACGACATCGTAATTAGCCTTCAGCTCTTCTTTCGACATACTCATCACTTTCAGTATGTTTCCGCCTTTTTCATTGGCGGTTTTCGAGCTTGACTTGCCCGTGTAGGCGCGCCGCTGACCGGGAATATACGCGACATACTGCCCATTGACAACTGAAAGTGTTTCTTCTTTAGGCTTTCTCCAGTCGAGACGAACTGAAAATTTCGTTCCTTTTCCCGGCAGTAAAACGATATCTCCCTCATATCGGTCGGTTTCATTAAGCTGAACGTTGGTTTTTTCTCTGACGATGCCGGCTTTCAGAGACGAAAGAACTTTATAATGATTGTCCATTCGTTTCAAAATTTCGTTCACTCCGCCCTGCGCTTTTGTTTCAGTCGCGGCAAAGGCGTTGAAAAACAATGCGAAGGCGATTGCCGCAAAACCTAATCTGAAATACTTTTTCATATGATAACTCCTCGATAACTTTGTTTTGCTTTTGTGGTAAGTCTTTGTTTGATTTTAAATTCCCGGATTTCAAATTCCAAATAATATTTAACACATCAATTCGAAATCAGAAAGCTATAATTTGAAATTATTCAGCGAATGTCAATCTCGTAGAAAATCTCGCCTTGCTCGCTGCGGCGCTCGCGCCATTCGACGATTTCGGCGTTTTCGTTTCCGCTCAATTCCTTTACTTTTTTCTCCAATGCGCCTTTTTCCGGCGAAAAGTCTTCTTTTTTGACGATGAGACGCGCCGTTTGGGTTGCAAGCCTTTCCCGTTTATCAAACCAGATTTTCGGCGTCAGAAAAATAAACGCGATGATTAAAAGACAAAAAGCGTCATATTGCCACGTGCCGCGCCGGTAATTCCATTGGACTATGTCTTTTACAAAACTCATCTATTTCATTTACCGCTTACCGCTGCTGCCGCTGCTGCTGCTCGCTGCCGACTATTTTTCCGTCCAGCATACGGATAATCCGGTGGCAGGGCGCGGCGGCTTCCGGGTTGTGCGTGATCATAATAACCGTCTGGTTAAAACGCTCGTTTAATTCCTTGAACATATCCAGCACGATGCGCGAATTTTCCGTATCGAGATTTCCGGTCGGCTCGTCCGCCAGGATAATCGCCGGATTGTTGACGACGGCGCGCGCCAGCGCCACGCGCTGCTGTTCGCCGCCGGAAAGCTCCAGCGGTTTGTGATGCATTTTGTTTTCCAGCTTCAAAAGCCGCAAAACTTCGCGGCGGCGCTCGGCATTGCCGTTGCCGTTGCCGGAATGAATTCTTTCCGCCAGGCGGAGATTGCCGTCCGCCGTCAAAGTCGGGAAAAGATTAAAGCGTTGAAACACAAAACCGATTTTGCGGCGGCGAATGTCGGTTCGCTGCGCGTCCGAAACTTGCGCTAAATCTTCGCCGTCAATCAATATTTTTCCGCCGCTCGGGCTTAAAAGTCCGCCGAGCAGATGCAGCAGCGTCGATTTTCCGCAGCCCGAAGGTCCCATAATCGCCACAAATTCGCCTTCTTCGACCGCCAGCGAGACGCCGCGCAGCGCCGGAACTTCGAGCTTCCCGATTTTGTAGTTTTTGGTTAAATCTTCCGTCCGTAAAATTGTCTTCATCAAAGCAAATTTTTATAAAAACACAGATTAACACAGAGTTTTACAAGTAAAAAGGCAAAAGGCAAAAGGCAAAAGGTAAAAGGTAAAATCCGAAAATCTTTTTACCCTTATTACTTTTGCCTTTTTACTTTTTACTTTTGCCTTTTTCTATTTGTTATTCGGCGTCGGGCTTTTTTCCACTTCCGCCTGCGTCTGCTTCGTTTTCACCTCTCGGAGTTTTTCGTCCAGATTGACTTCGGGCAGGTTCCAGCGGTTTTCCAGCAGAAACGCCGCCAGCGGGTAAGTTTTGCCGATGGAAACTCCGGTCGGGTCCTGATAGGTCAGGCTCATTTTATATTTCTCTTTCGGGCGCGTGACTTCAATCCTGAGCGGCAGTTTTTTGTAATCGGCGTTGTCGGTCAAATCGCCTTCTCTGCCGTAAACGATGTCGGATTCGACATTTCCCAAAGCGTCGAAAATCTGCTGGCGCGCCAGGCGAATGCCGCCCACGCGGTCAAACCAGAAGCGGCGCGAGATTTTCATCGTGCCGTCAGCCTGTTTGCTGATTTCGTCCAGCAGGTAATAGCCGCGCAGAACCCAGCGCAGCGGCGATTTCTGTTTGGCGTTGATGTCGAATTCTTCCTGAAAAATCTCGCTCTGCACGTAGACGTTCGCCGTCGTATCGACCGGGCGCAGCAGCATCGCCTCGGTAAAATGCTGCGGGCGCAGATTGGCGAAAGCATTGACGTTCTGCTTGAGAGCCTTCGAACCGTCGTTTTCGATTTTGTCCACCTCTTTCTGCAAAGAGGTGTAATCGGCGCTGTTCGTTCCGAGAACGAATTTTTTATATTTGCCGGTTCCGCCGTCTTCCAGAATCGCCACGCGGAATTGTTCGCCGTCCGAAGACATCTGCGCGACGTCCGACTTGATAATCGGCACCTGCACTTTCAACAAAATTTTTCCCGGACGCTGGACGACCACTTCGCCGTCTGCGGTTTTGTATTTTTCCGCGATGCCGATTTCGGCGTATGAATTATCTTCGAACTTCAAATCCATTTTCGCGCGCATCGAATTAACCTTGGCGAAGCGATTCACTTCGCCAAGCAGCACGTCCTGAGTGGCATTTTCGCCTTTCAATAATTTCGGTTTATCTATTTTTTCCTTCGGCGAGATACAGCCGCTTAAAAATACAACCGATAAAAATATTAAAGTTAAAAATAATTGCAGTCGGGCGCTTTGTTTCTTCCACATCAGTGGTTTGTGATGTTTGAAACAAAGTGCCTGTTGTCTTAAAAATTCTTTTACTACAGTTTCCATAAAAGCAGAATAAAACCTTATTAAACCGAAAATAATAGCACGCCCCGGTGGTTTAACCTAACAAACAAAGACGCGAAGTCGAGAAGCATTTTGCTTTCCGACTCCGCGTTTGTCTTTATTTTCGTTTAAATTTATCTGCCGAGCACCGAGCGCGTCAGGTAATCCTGCATCGTAAAGGCAAACATAATCGCCAGCCAGAAAAATCCGGCGAGCGCCGTCAGCCAGATAAGCCGCGGCATCCAGCGCACGTGCATAAAAATAAGCACCACGCAAGCCATCTTGAAAAAAGCAATCAGCAGCGCGACCAGTGTATTCGCGCCCGGAAAGATGCTGTCCAAATCAATCGTCGCCACATAATAGGTGACTATCGTGCCGATAACCAGAACCGCGAAAACTCCAAAATAATAGATAAGCGGAACGGTATGCGGCTCATCGTGGTGATGATGTTCGGTGTTTTCTGCGTTTCCCGCAGTTTTACGTTTTTCTGCCATAATAATTCCTGTTCAAATCCTGAATTTTAGTGTCCGCCTCCGCCGCCGTGCATAAAGTGTCTGCCGAGCAGATACAGCAACGGGAAAAGGAAAATCCAGACGATATCGACGAAGTGCCAGTAAAGACCGGAAATTTCCACCGGCGCGTAATATTCGGCGGTAAAGCTGCCGCGCCAGGCTTTCCACAAAAGCCACGCCATAATTGCCAGCCCGATAATCATATGCAGCGCGTGCAAGCCGGTCATCGTAAAGTAAATCCAGAAGAAGATGCGCATCTTGTCGCGGAATTTATCGGCATCTATCTCGCCGGCGTTGGTAAAGTAGCCGAGTCTTTCCGATTCCGTCAGATGCTCTCTTTCCTGAACCACCAGTTTCAGGTCGTTGTCTTTATCAATCTTAAATTCGCCGCGCGGGTTGCCGTGTCCCTCGTTTGTGGAATGCGGCGTGTCGAGAGAAGTTCTCTCTTCGCTTTTCGGCTCGACCCGATTGGCGCCGACGTGTTCAGCCTCGCCCGCGATGCGTTTGTTCCAGCCGTCGACCGGAACCAGCCCGTGATTATATTTATCGGTATATTCAATCGCTTTGACGCCCAAAAACGTCGCGCCGAACAGCATAGTGACGGCAATCAGCAAAACCTGCATTTTACGATTGCTTTTCTGCGCGTAATAAACGGCGAGAGCCATCGTCAGGCTGCTGACAATCAGCACCAGCGTATTCAGACCGCCCCAGAAAGCGTCCAGATGATTGCTCGCCGCCGCAAACGCTATCGGGTATTTCGAGCGAAACACGAGATAAACCGTGAAAAGCCCGCCGAAAAACATAATTTCCTGGACGAGAAACATCCACATTCCGATGGAAGCGGATTCCTGCTGCTGTCCCATATCTTCGAACTGATGCTGAAGACCGGGCGGATGATAGTGATGTTCGTGTAAATCTGCGTTTGTCGCCATATTGTTATTTTCGATTTGCGGTTGCCGATCGGCGATTTGGAAAATCGGAATTTTTTAATTTACTGCATTTGGCTTCAAACCAAATTCCTTATCCAATCGTCAATCGCCAATCTAAAATCGCCAATCCCTTAAATCGTTGCTAAATCCTCTTCCTTCGCCTTCTTGATATCAAGCCCGTTTTCATCGCTGAACTCGTAAGCTTCCCACGTCACAATCGGCGTTTCGTGGAAATTTTCGGTCGGCGGCGGGCTGGAAGTGCGCCATTCCAAACCGGGCAGCATCCACGGATTTGCCGGTGCTTTTTTGCCCCATATCAACGAATACGTCAGATAAATCGCCGGCAAAAACAGACCCAGAGCGAGAACCGACGCACCCGCGGTCGAAAAAATATTGAGAACCTGCATCTCCGGCGGATAAGATGCATAGCGGCGCGGCATTCCCAGATAACCCAGAATAAACTGCGGGAAGAACGTCAGGTTAAAGCCGATAAAAACAATCATCGCCGCGATTTTCGCCCAGAATTCCGAATACAGCCTGCCCGTCATCTTCGACCACCAGTAGTGAATTCCGCCCAGATATGCCAAAACCTGACCGCCGACCATTACATAGTGGAAATGCGCCACGACAAAATAAGTATCGGTCAGATGAACGTCCAATCCCATCGCGCCCAGAAAAAGTCCCGTTAAGCCGCCGATGAGAAATAAACCGATAAAAAACAAGCCGTAAAGCATCGGCGTATCGTAGGAAATTTGACCTTTGTAAAGCGTCGCCGCCCAGTTGAAAACTTTAATCGCCGACGGCACGGCGACGACCATCGTCAGAAACGAGAAAACCAGTCCGGCGTAAATCGACTGACCGCTCGCAAACATATGATGCCCCCAGACCAGAAAGCCGAAAACCGCAATCGCAATCGAAGAAAACGCGATAAATTCGTAGCCGAAAATTTTCTTGCGCGAGAAATTCGAAATCAGTTCCGAGATAATGCCCATTCCGGGCAGAATCATAATGTAAACCGCCGGATGCGAGTAAAACCAGAAAAGGTGCTGGAAAAGAATCGGGTCGCCGCCGATTGCCGGGTCGAAGATACCGATGTGCGTAAAGCGTTCCAGCGCCAGCAGCAGAATCGTAATCGCGATAACCGGCGTTCCCAGCAGCATAACCAGGCTGGTGGCGTAATGCGCCCAGACAAAAAGCGGCAATCTGAACCAGGTCATTCCCGGCGCGCGCATCGTGTGCGTCGTGACGATAAAATTCAAGCCCGTCAGGATGGACGAAAACCCGTTGATAAAAATACCGAGACCGACCGCCATCACATACGTATTGGAAAACGTCGTGCTGTAGGGCGTGTAAAAAGTCCAGCCCGTATCGACGCCGCCCTGAATCAGCGCCCAGATCGTGAACAAGCCGCCAATCCAGTAAAAATACAAACTGAGCAGATTGATGCGCGGAAACGCCAAATCTTTCGCGCCGATCATAATCGGTATCAGGAAATTTCCCAGAATCGCCGGAATCGCCGGAATCAGGAAAAAGAAAACCATAATGACGCCGTGCTGCGTAAAGACTTTGTTATACGTTCCGGTTTCAAACAAATCGCTCGCCGGCGTCAGCAGTTCCAGACGAATCGCCGAGGCGTAGAGTCCGCCCGCCATAAAAAACATCGAGACCGTTATCAAATACATTATCGCGATGCGCTTATGGTCTTTGGTGAAAAGCCAGGACCAGACGGTGTAGCCGTTGTTCAGATAATTCAGTTCCGGCTGTGTTCTGATTGTGCCTGCGTTAATTGCTTCTACGTTTTCCATATCTGTCTACTACCCTTCCTATCGGTCGCTCAGCCGCCGACTTATCGCGGCTGGTTTGTCGGTTCGCTTCTGTTTCTGGGAGCGTTCGGATTGCTTCCCTGAGTGTTTGTTTGTCCTCTGTCCGTAATCGGCGCGACCGTATCTGTTTGTCGCGAAGACGGACTCATTACATTATTCCTGCCGCCGCCGCTGTTGGTATTGGTCGAAGTCGATGTCGTTGTCGTCGTGTTGCCGCTTCCGGCGTTATTTCCGCTTAAAGATTTAATATATGCGACCAGCGCCACCAGTTGTTCTTCCGAAACCTGTCCTTTAAAGGTCGGCATAATCGGCTGGTAGCCTTCGACGATATGCGCGCCGGGATTCAGAATCGACTCGCGGATATACGCTTCGTCGGCGAGGACGGTTTGCCCGCCGGCGAGCTTCACCTGCGTTCCGAAAACGCCTTCCAATTTTGCGCCGCGCTGGTTCGGTCCGCCGGCGTGACACGACGCGCAGCCGAGCTTGGCTTCAAACAAATCCTTGCCGGCGGCGACCGGCGTTTGATTGGAAGTATTTCCCGAAAGCCAGTTGTCGAATTCGCGTTGTTCCATCACGTAAACCCAGCCGCCCATTCCCGAATGGTTCAAGCCGCAGTATTCGGCGCAGAACAGATGATATTTGCCCGGCTTGGTCGGCTCAAACCACATCGTCGTATAGCGTCCGGGCACGACGTCCATTTTCGTCCGGAAAGCGGGAATCGAAAAATCGTGCAGCACGTCTTCGGTCGTCATCGTCAATTTGATTTTGTGACCGACCGGCACGTGCAGCTCGTTGATTTCGCGCTGCCCGGTCGCGTGCTGAATCTTCCACATCCATTGTTTGCCGACGACGTAAACTTCCATCGCGTCCTTCGGCGGGCGATATTGATTGTAATAAACGACGGCGCCGCCCAGAAAGATGGTCATCGAAATGACAAACGGAATTATCGACCACGTCGTTTCCAGCATCATCGAGCCGTGAATCTCCGCGCCGTTCTCAAATTTCCCTCGTTCACGGTATCTGACGACGAAATAAAAAATTCCAACGACGATTCCAACCGTGAAAAACAAGCTGATTAAAATCAGATAGACGTACAAAGCATCCACCTGCCACGCAAAAGTGGAAGCTTGTTCGGGAAATAATGGAATATAGGTACTCTCTTGCTGCATAACTTTTTTTGTTAATCGTTAATGGCATTTTTGCTCGTTTCGAGCCATTAACAACTAACCATTAACTAAAACCTTTTTCTTGTTCTTCCGCCAAAAGACGAAAAGCATCGTCCCGATTCCGAGCAAAGTCAGCACCGCCGCCAAACGCATCGCCCGCAGAATCGCAAAACCGTAACTGCCGGTCGACGGGTCGTAGTGATAGCAATAAAGCATCAACTGGTCGACCTTCGTGCCGATTTTATTCTGCGCCGATTCCATCAAGCCTAATTTCAAATCGAGCGGCGCGTAGTCGATGCCGTAAAAATATCTCGACAATTTGCCTTCGGGCGTCGCAATCATAATGCCGCCCATATGCGCAAACTGCTGCGACTGTTCGTCCCATTGATACTTAAAGCCGACCGCCCGCGTTATCGCATCAATCGCGCTTTGCGTGCCGGTCAGAAAATGCCAGCCGTTTTCCGTTCCCGCGCGCTCGTAGCGCCGCATATAACCGGCTTTTTTGTTTTTCGCCAAATCCGGCTTATCGTTTTCGCGCGCGTCGAAGCTGATGGCGACGACATCGAAATCTTTTCCGGCATCGAGCGAATTGCCTTTCAAAGAGCCGGTCAAACCGTTCAAAACTTCGTTGCAAAGCATCGGGCACTCGTAATAAACCAGCGCCAGAATTACCGGGCGACCTTTGCCGAAATATTCGCCGAGCCTGACGGTTTTGCCGTTTTCATCCTTAAATTCCGTATCGAGCGGCAGCGGCTCGTTCAATTTCTGTTCGATGCCGACTTCCTGCAAAGTCTTCGGCAAACCGTTACTCGTCTGCGACTGCGCCGGGTCATACGTGCGCGGCGAGTAAAGCGGCGAATTGTAATGCTGCCCCTGCCCGTAGGCAAATGCGGCAAACGCTGAAATGCAAAAACTTAATAAAAGCTTCAGCCTTAAAACTGCTAAGAACGCTGAACTTTTTTTCATAAATAAAACCTTCGGTTTTGTCTTCGGTCTTCGATTTTTACTGCTCGACCTTGAGCCTCATTCTTAGCGAAGACCAAAGACCGTTTTCAAACTATCTTCTCTTTTCGTTCGCCACGCGACCGGCGCTTGACTCCGAGATAATCGAGCGCGATTCTTCCAGAGCCTTTTGCCCCTGCTCGGCGGGTCGCGCCTTAATATTTTCCTGCATCAGACGGTTCTTGGCTTCTTCAATCGGCAGGGCGATGACCGTGCCGGTTTTCTGGTCTTTCTGCCCGTTTGCCAGTTCGCCGTTCCATTTTCGTTCCAGTTCCCACCATTCCGACTGCGGCTCTTTCAGCTCCAGGTTGACCCGCCCGTTCGGACCGTCGACGCCATAGCCGGGCGCCGATTGCAGACGCGGCTCGGGCGGCAGAAAAACGTCGGCGTTTTTTTCTATCGCTTCGCGGCGCATCGGAGTCATCACGTCTTTGTCCTGGCGCGATTGGTCTTCCATCACGTTAATCAGGAAAAACATCAAGACGAAAGTCACGACGATCAGAAGTAACAAGCCGACCCCGAAATAGACGATTCCGCGCAGCCCGATGATATTTTGTTCGTAGGATTTATCGTAATCCACAAACGATTTTTCGTGTTTTGTGCTTCCCATAATTCAATTACGAATTACGAATTTCAAATTACGAATCACGAGCTTGAATATTTTCACATTCGTAGTTCGTAATTGTTAATTCGTAATTGTCAATGTCCTTTCCCGTGCTCAATCGCGCTTTCCAAAAACGGGTCGTTAATCGGAACGAGCGGGCGTTTGCGAAGCTCGGTGAAAAACCACCAGAGCCAGATTCCGCCAACCGCAATCGGCGCGACAAAATCCATCCAGCTGATATGAAATCCGAGCTCGCCGTGCGAAGTCGTCGTCGGCGCGGGTCCGATGATGTAATACAAATCGACGAGCCGCATAAGCAGAATAAAAATCGCCAGCATAGCTAAATATTTCGCGTTGCGCTTGATGTCGCGCGACAGCAAAACCAGATACGGAAACGCGAAATGCAGCAGAATCAAAGCCACGCCGATAACGCCCCAGCCGCCCTGCATCCGCGTGATATACCACTGCGTTTCTTCGGGCAGATTTCCCGACCAGATAATCAAAAACTGCGAGAAATTAAAATATGCCCAGACCATCACGAGCGCCAGCACCAATTTACCGAGGTCGTGAAAATGCCGTTTGCCGACAATGCGGTTCATCGGCGCGCGGGTGGAAAGCCAAGCCAGAATCGCAATGACAAAGGCAAAAGCAGCCAAAGCCCAGCCGACGACGAAAAGCAATCCCCAAATCGTCGAATACCAGTGCGGGTCGAGCGACATCGTCCAGTCAATCGACGCAAAGCTGACGACGAGCACAAAGAAAACCATCGTCGGACCGCTAAAGCGCGAGGCTTTCTGCAAAAGCGACCAGTCGGCGGTGTCGTCCACCTGTTTCGACCATTTGTTGAGCAGATACATCATCACGCCCCACAAAACGAAATACAAAACGGCGCGGATAGCCCAGAAAGTGTAATTCAGATAAGGCGCGCGCATTTCCAGCATTTTGTCGCCCGGCGCGGGATGCATCCAGCCGTAAAGCCAGCCGGCACCAAGCAGAATCGGCAGAAACAAAAGAAAAATTATCGGCAGCGTCCGCGAAGCCGCTTCGAGAATCCGGCGAATCACGACGCCCCACGCGCCGCCCGTCAGATACTGCAAAAGCAAAATGCCGATGGAGCCGATGCCGATGCCGCCCCACAAACAAAAACCCAAAAGCCACGAGCGCAGCGCCTGTTCGCGCATCTCCGGCATAACCAGCGCCGCCGCTAAAATTACAAGGGTCGCTATGCCGCCGACGCCGAGCGCGATGTTTTGCCAACGACCGATTTCTTCGGGAGCATCAAAATTCGCTTTCATTTAATGATTTCCTCCTGGAGTGGTCGTATTTGCGTTGTTCGTCGGCTGCGACGTCGCCGGAGCGGTAGTCGACGGTGCGGTTGCGCCGCCGGTTGTCGCCGGCGAAGACGTTGGCAACGGTCTCATTCCGTTCGGGTTCTGGCTGATTTGCAAAGCCCGGATATAAGCGACGATTGCCCAGCGGTCGGCGACCGGAACCTGCGCGGCATAACTGTTCATCTTGCCCCAGCCGTTGGTAATGACGTCATAGAAATGCCCGACCGGAGCATTGCGCAGGCGGTCGTCGTTATAAGTCGGCGGCGGCGAAAATCCGCGCCGCACAATCATTCCGTCGCCGTTTCCCGCCGGACCGTGACAGACGATGCAGTAGATGTTGTATCTTTCCTGCCCGCGGTCAATCAATTCCTTTGTCACCGGAACGGGAAATTCGTCAATCGCATCGGGAAACGTCGTCACGACCGTGTTGCCGCGCGCGTCGGTCGCCGTTTGCGCCTGCTGCTGCTGTTGAGCGCCGCCCGCATTTTCTTTTTTGCCCGTGTAAAGTGCTTTGTCCTCGCGCAGAAATCCGCGCGCCACCGTTCCTTCCGGGAAATCGCGCGAGGCGCGAGGGTCGCGTTCGCCCCAGAAATCGCTCTTTTTATAAACCTTATAACGCGGCTGGTCCTGCATATCGTAGCGACAGCCGAAAGTCAGAAGACAGAAGACAATAAGCAGTAAGCAGTAAATCGCTCGCCTGCCGCGCCCTGACCGCTGACCACTGACCACTGACCACAGGCTATTCTTCGACATCGAAAACCTCCTGCGCATTGAGACCTTGCATAAAATCTTTCGTATCCTCGTATTTAAATTTCGGGTCACGCGCCTCGACCAGCAGAAAAAATTTATCGCGCGAAGCCAGAGCAAAACGCGGCACGTTGAAAACCGGATGATACGGCTGCGGCAAACCATTCAGAAACAACATTCCGAACACGGCGGTAAATGCCGCCAGCAGAATCGTCAATTCATAAGCGGGCGGAATAAACGCCGGCAAACTGAAATGCGGGCGACCGCCGACGATAATCGGATAATCGATAACGTGCGTGTAAAACTGCAACCCGATTCCCGACAACAAGCCCAAAATACCGCCGCCGAAAACCAGAAAAGGTAAAATCGAACGCCGGATGCCAAGCGCGGCGTCGATTTCGTGCAGCGGAAACGGCGAGAAAGCGTCGGTTTTCGTAAAGCCCGCTTCGCGCACTTTGTTTGCCGCATCGACCAGCGCGGTCGGCGTATCAAATTCTGCCATCAAACCGTAAATCTTCTTATCCATATCTATTTTCGCTCTCGTGTTGCCCGCAGCCGCCGAATGTTGGCAGTCAAAACGACCTGGGTGAGTGGTCTTAGGATTGACTGCGGACATTTGGCGGCTGCTCACGGCAACCTTTTACAAAAATCTATGCCTTTCCCGGCTCCGGCGCCGGAAACGTTTCAATCTCGTTCACGTTTTCTTCAAAATCCTGATGATGTCCGTGGACGTTCGCTTCGGGCAAAAGCGTTCTGACCTCGAAAATCGAGATAATCGGCAAAAATCGGACGAACAGGTAAATCAAGGTAAAGAAAAATCCGATAGTGCCGGCAAACATCGTCCAGTCAAACATCGTCGGCGTATACATCGCCCACGAAGACGGCAGAAAATCACGGTGCAGACTCGTCACGATAATCACGAAACGTTCGAGCCACATCCCGACGCTGACGACGATCGAAATCAGGAACAGCCAGACTTCGCTTTCGCGGAAACGCTTGAACCAGAGCAATTGAATCGACAACCCGTTGCACAGAATCAGCAGCCAGTACGACCACCAATACGGACCTGTCCAGACGCGGTTATAAATCATATACTGCTCAAACTGGTTGGCACTGTACCAGCCGAAAAACGCTTCCATCGCGTACCCGTAAACGACAATCAAGCCGGTCGCCAGCATGACTTTGCCCATGTATATCAAATGCGTCTTGGTGATGAAATCCTTCATTCCATACCAGTTGCGAAGCGGAATACACAGAATCAGAACCATCGCGAACCCGGCGAAAATCGCGCCCGCCACGAAATACGGCGGGAAAATCGTCGCGTGCCAGCCGGGAACTTGCGCCACCGAGAAGTCGAAGCTGACGATGGAGTGAACCGAAAGCACCAGCGGCGTCGATAGTCCGGCTAAAAGCAGATAAGCGATTTCGTATCGATGCCAGTGCCGCGCCGAACCGCGCCAGCCCATCGAAAGCGCGGCGTAAACGAATTTGAAAATCGGATTTTTCGCGCGGTCGCGCAAAGTCGCTAAATCGGGAATCAAACCGACATACCAGAACAAAAGCGAAACGGTCGCATACGTCGAAACCGCAAAAACGTCCCACATCAAAGGCGAGCGAAATTGTGGCCACATATTCATCACGTTCGGGTACGGGAAAAGCCAGTAAGCCAGCCACGGGCGTCCCGTATGCAGCAGCGGAAACATACCCGCGCAGGCGACCGCAAAAAGCGTCATCGCTTCGGCAAAACGGTTAATCGACGTGCGCCATTTCTGGTTGAGAAGAAGCAGAATGGCGGAAATAAGCGTTCCGGCGTGACCGATACCAATCCACCAGACGAAGTTGATAATGTCGAACGCCCAGCCGATTGGCTGGTTGTTTCCCCAGATTCCGATGCCGGTTACGACCAGATAGGTCACGGTAAAAAGAAGCAGCTGAGCAATCACAAACGCGATTCCGAAACCGATAAACCAGTGAAACGGCGTTTTCTTCTTTAAGGTGACGTCGCCGATTTTGTCTGAAACGGTCGCAAAATCGTGGTCGCCCTCAACCATCGGCGGATAAACTTTTTCTCTAAATTCCTTAGCGTCTTGCATAGTTTTACCTATTCAACCTAATGTGCTGCCGGCGTCTTTGACGGTTCTCCTCCGGTTTGGGCATCTTTTGTCTCTTCCTGCGGCGTTTCCTCGACGTCGCGCTTGATGTAATCAGGCATTTCGGGATTCTGATTTTTCAAAGCGGCTAAATAAGTCGTCCGCGGCTGCGTGTTCAACTCGTTCAAAAGCACGTAGTTGCGATGGTCGTGCTTGAGCTTCGAAACGTGGCTTTCCGGGTCGTTCAAATCGCCGAAGACGATGGCGTCCGCCGGGCAGACCGTCTGGCAAGCGGTCGTCGCTTCGCCGTCGCGCACGCGGCGACCGTCTTTTTCGGCTTCGATTCGAGACAGCGCGATGCGTTGCGTGCAGTAAGTGCATTTTTCCATTACGCCGCGACTGCGAACCGTGACTTCCGGGTTGCGCATCAATTTGTATTGCGGCGTGTTCCAATCCTGATAAAGCAGGAAATTAAAGCGGCGCACCTTATAAGGACAGTTATTCGAGCAGTAACGCGTTCCGACGCAGCGGTTGTAAACCATATCGTTCAAGCCTTCGGCGCTGTGAACCGTGGCGTGAACCGGGCAGACGACTTCGCACGGCGCCTGCTCGCATTGTTGACAGAGAACCGGCTGGAAATGCGGTCCGTCCGGATTATTAATGTCGTCGCCGCTGTAATAGGCGTCGATTCTGAGCCAGTGCATCTCGCGGCTTCTGCCGATCTGCTCCTTGCCGACGACCGGAATATTGTTTTCCGATTGACAGGCGACGACGCAGGCGTTGCAGCCGACGCAGGCGTTCAAATCAATCGTCATTCCCCATTTGTGACGCCACGGAGCATTATTATCCGAATAATCGAAACGCGGATACATCGACTTTTCATATTCGTCGTGCTGATGTCCGACGTTCGGCTTCGCCTCGAACACCTCGCGGTTGTAAACGCGCAGAATGTCGCGTCCTTCCATACTGAAATGCGTCTGCGTCGAAGCAATCTGGGTTTGCTCGCCGGTTTTTCGCAGCTCGCCTATACCGTAATTCATCGCGTCCGAACGCATCGCTTCATACGCGTTGTAGCCGAGACCGGTGCCGACGCGTCCGGCGCGCGTGCGCCCGTACCCTAAGAAAATCGTGACGACATCGTCCGGCTGCCCCGGAACAATCCAGACGGGGACGGGTTTTGTAACTTCCGCGCCCTGGTAGGTAAGTTTCGCCAAATCGGAATACAAATTTCCGCCGTAGGTATTGATAAAGCTCGTGCCTTGTCCCGCGCCGGTCATTATGTCGTCTTCCCTGCCGGTTTGGTTCAATACCAGACGCTGCGCCGTGTTCGGGCTGATTAAAGCAATATTTTCCCAGGTAGTTTTGGTCAGCGGTCGCGGAAGCTCCTGCAACCAGCCGTTGTTGGTAAAACGTCCGTCATAAACGTTCTGGTCCGGCAAAATCGAAATTTCCAGACTGCCGTCGCCCGACGGTTTTGTTTCCGGCTGCGTCAGAAACGCGGAGTTGACCGAAACGGTTTTTGTCGCCGCAAACGTATTCGGAATCAAACCGTTATGGACGGCTCTGCGCCATTGGTCTTCAAAACTTCCAGTCGTCGCGTTCCCGTTCTGCGCGGTCGTCGTATTCGACTGCGACGTCGTTGTCGAAGTAGTTCCGACCGAGCCGGTCGTCGCGGGCGACGCCGATGTTTGTGCATTCGGCTGCGTGCCTGCGCTCGTATTCGCGCTCGTCGCCGGAGATGCCTGCGGGCGCGGCGGCGGCGGCGTATTGGCGTTTCCGCCGGTCGGCGCGCTGGTGGCGGAGGTAGTTCCGGGCGTTCTGAAACCTTGTCGCTGCCAGAATTCCCTGATGATGTCCAAATCGTTTTTTTCAAAGTTTTCTCTGAAAAACGCTTGAACTAATTCGTGTGCGCTTTTGCCGTCGTAAAGCGGTTTCACGAGCGGCTGAATAATCGTCACCGTGCCGTCGTATGCGCGCGTGTCGCTCCACGCTTCGAGATAATTTTTTTCGGAAACGTGCCAGTGACACAATTCAGCCGTTTCGTCGAAATATTGACCGAGATGCAGGCGAAGCGGAATTTTATCCATCCGCTCCTTGTTTAATTTCAAATCGGCGGGCGTCGTGTAAACCGGATTGCCGCCCATCACGACGAGCATTTTGACCGCGCCGCCGTCGATTTCGCTGACGAGCTGGCGCAGCTGGTCAATCTGTGAAGTTTCCGCATTCGGTTGGAACGGGTCGGTGTAAGTAATGGTCTGACCGACGTTTCCGAGCGCGGCGTTCATCGCGTGAGCCAGTGCGTGAACCATCGGCGATTGATTATCGCCCGCAATAACGATTGAGCGACCGCGCGCGCCCTGTAAATCGCGCGCCATCGCGTTGACCCATCTCACCTGATGTTCCGTTAACCCTGTGCCGCCCGCGCCCGCCACGCCCAGAGCGCCCGCAATCGCTTTCGCAATTTCGCTCATCTGGCTCGGCTTGACCGCCAGCCGGTGGTCGGCTTTCGCGCCCGTAATGGTCAAAGTCGTTTCGACCATATAAAGGCGGTTCATATCGAGTTTTTCGTGGGAAACGTTGTGTTTTTTCGAGTAGTTTTTGACGTAACCGACATTAAAGCTGGAAAGAAAATCGCTGTTCAGAGAAAGAATCCGGTCGGCGTTTTCGAACCGGTAAATGGTGTGAACCGGCGTGCCGAAAGCCATTTTCGCGCCCGCCATCGCGTTGTCGCGGTTCAGCGGTTCGTATTGATACCAGCGCGCGTTCGGCAGTTCCGTCAACAATTGACGCATCTGCGCGACGAGCGTCGGCGAAGTTATCGTCTCGGTCAAAAAGCGGATGCCCGCACCGCCGTCCGCGCGATTTTCGTCAATCTGCCCGCGCAGCTGCCGTATAAAATTCTGCCAGGTCGAAGACGAGCCGCGATATAAAACTTCCTGCGAGCGGTCGGGGTCGTACATATTCAGCAAGGACGCCTGCGCCAGCACGTCCGTTGCGCCGAGGCTGCCGGGATGTTCGGGATTGCCTTCGATTTTTGTCGGGCGACCTTCGTTTGATTTCGCCAGAAGTCCGACGCCGACACCGCCGAGCGTCATCGCCGTCGCAAAAAACAGAGCTTTGCCGGGAATGAGTTCTTCGGGCTGGCGAACGTACGGGACGATTTTTTCGGGCGGTTGGATAACGCAGCCGCTCAAGCCCGCCAGCGCCAGGGAGGCGCCCATAATCTTGATGAAATGGCGGCGGCTTAAACCGTCTTCCCACTCTTCCGCGTGCTGCGGATATTCCTGTTTGACAAATTCTTCAAACTCCGGCGCATCGACAAATTCCTCGACGCTCCGCCAGTATTGTTTCCCGTTTTGCGCCAGAATCTTATCGCGCAGTTTTGCAAAGTTAGTTTGACTGTCTTTGCTTGCCATGTTTTTCCAATTCCTTAAGTTAAAAAACCAAAAACCGAAAATGTGCTTCAGCGCCCTTCATTTTCAATTTTCAATTTTGCATTTTTTATTCAAATCTAACGGTGACAAGTCGAACAACTCGTCAGCATTTCCGACGGGCGCAAACGATATTGCTTTGCCAGCGCCGCTTTTTCGTCTTTTGTCTGTTCGTTGACCCACGACGTATTGTAAATTTCCGATTTCGGACGCACGTTATTTTCCACGTTGCGGTGACACGACAGACACCATTCCATCTGGAGCGTGTTTTCCTGGTAAATGCTCGGCATATTCGCTACGTCGCCGTGACAAGACGAGCAGCCGACGCCTTTATTGACGTGAATCGAGTGATTGAAATACACATATTCCGGAAGGTCGTGGACGCGCTCCCACTCAATCGGCTTGTTTTCGCGAAAGCTGGCGCGCACCGGCTCTAAGTAAGGGCTGTCCGACCAGATTTGGCTGTGACAGTTCATACAGGTCTGCGTCGGCGGGATTCCGGCGGTCGCGGTCGTCTCCACCGTCGAGTGACAGTAACGGCAGTCGATGCCGTCGTCGCCGACGTGGTGTTTGTGGCTGAACTGGACGGGCTGCTGCCTTTCCAGATAGCGTCCCGTGACATACGACGAACGCGCTATCTGCGTCACCACGTAAAATGCAACTCCGCCTAAAACTACTGCCAGAACGATACTGATTTTGGCAATATTATTTGCGCTTCGATGAAAAACTTGAGCCATGCTTATTCACTCGTCTCTCGGTTCGGAGAATTTTCGTCTGAAAATACAGTTCACCTATATAAAACCTGATTTTTTTGTCAAGTTTTTATTAGGCTGCATTGTTTTTTTACTTCTTCTAACACTCTATCAAAAACTTTCTTCAATGTTACAGATTTTTTTCGCCGTCTGGCAATTCCATCTTCAAAAATAATTTCTTTCCGGACTTTGTGCAAGTTTTCACTAAATTAGTTTGACTGATAAAACTAATTAATTTTTTCGATTTATACGAAACTTTAAATTTATACAAAAATTTTATTCGCGGCTCGTCAAAAGCAGCGCCGCGCCGGTCGCGATAGCCCGGTTTCCGAGCTGTCCGGCGACGATTTCGGTCGTTTCGAAACTCGGTTGAAACGAAAGGTCGCGCGCATTCCGGCTGATGCCCGCGAGTATTGGTTCGCCCGCGCCCATTATCTCGCCGCCGACGACGATTTTTTCGATATTTAAAAGGTTGATGACGCTGGCAATCGCCGTTCCGACATAAGTTCCGGTGCGTTCGAGCATCATCTGCGTAAAACCGTCACCGTTGTTGGCGGCGACGACGAGGTCGGCGATGCTCAATTGGTCTTCCCGGATTTTGACCAGCGAAGACGTGCTGTCCTGGTGAACTCTGGTTTTGATACGGCGCAGAATATTAGCCGAATTGGCGACGTCTTCGAGCCGCAAATCTTCTTCGGAATCGACCAGAATATGCCCGAACTCGCCCGCAAAACCGGAAGCTCCGCGCCACAATTTGCCTTCGATGATAAACGCGCCGCCGATACCCGCTTCGAGCAGAACATAAAAAATATTATGCGTTCCGCTTCCCGCGCCGCGCGCGAATTCGCCGTAAGCGGCGGCATTGGCGTCGTTTTCCAGAATGACTTCTAATCCGGTGGCGCGGCGAACTTCGGCGGCGAGGTCGACGGCGACGTATTCGGGCGTGTGGCGCGACAGCGCGACGCGGTTCGTGCGCCGGTCAATCAAACCGGAAACGGCGACGCCGATGCGCCCGCCGAAATCGCCGTAGCGCGGTTTTATCTGATTAATAAAAGAGATGAGTTGAGCGATAACGCTCTCGCGCCGGTCTATTGCAGCTTCCTGTAAATCGACCGCTTCGCCCGCCTGATTCAGACAGACGGCTCTTAATACCAGGTTTGAAACTTCGACCCCGACGAGTTTTCCGGCTTGCTCGCTCATTTTGCTCCCTTGTTTCGTGAACCTTTCGATACCGCTTTAGGCAGGAAACAAACGGAATTGTATGAAAGTCAGGAAGTAACTGTCAAATAAGCGTTTGAGTTATTTCTTTATTATTCGGAAACGCTTCAAAAGCGGTCGGCGGTAAGTCGCAATTTTTGAATATCGAATTTTTATTTAAAACTCAAAACTCAAAACTCAAAATTCGGAACTTGCCGCCGACCGTTTACCGCTGACCGCTGTAAAGGCGTTTCGCCTTTAATTAAAAACGTTTGACGGAAAGGCTTTTGGAAAGTTACTCTTTTGTTGTTAACTGTAATTTGAAGAAAGTGTTGCTTTTGCACGATGGAACAGATTTCACAAATCATCGAAACTTACGGCATTTATGCGGTGTTCGCGCTGTGTACGGTCGAAGGCGACATTACTCTTCTGCTGTCGGGCGTGATGGCGCACAGCAATTTTTTCGGCTCATACAGTTTTTTGAAAGTGTTTTTTGCCGGAGCTTTCGGCGGCGTGGTCGGCGACACGTTCGGCTACTGCGTCGGACGTTTCTCGCGCCACACGGTCAAAGATTACGCCTTTTACAAAATGACGCAGCCGCGCATCGAAAAGCTGATTGATAAGTTCGGCGGCTTTGCGATTATCTTATCCAAATACATCTACGGCATCCGTGTGGCGATGTGCATTTCGAGCGGCGTCGGACGAATGCCGTTCTGGCGTTTCGTGATGATGGACGCGATAAGCTGTTCGATTTGGGCGTTTATCTTAGCGGGTCTGGGCTATTTTTTCAGCGGCGCCATCACGAACATTATCGGCGATTTTCATCAAATCGGCATCGGGTTGTTTTTTATCGTTATCACCGGCGTGATTATTTTTTACGCGATTGAGCGGTTTTATCTCTCGCAAAAAGTCGAGGAAGTCAAACCGGAAACCATTCTTAAAATCGAAGAAAAAATTCACGCCGTCGAAGAAGTCGCGCAGGAAAAACTGCACGACCTCGGCGAGCGCCTGCATCTGACCAGCTCGCCGAACCGCGAAGAAAAAGAAAAAGAAAAAGCGAAAGAAAAAAGCGGCAGCTAACGCAAAACGTCGAAAATGCAAAGCGCAAAATGCAAAGCGCAAAATGAAAGACCGGATTTAATTTCGGAATCTTGAATCTTAAATCCTAATATTTTGCATTTTGCATTTTGCATTCTGCATTATTTAAAGTATTTTCTGATTTCTGATTCTAATCAGTAATTTTAAATCCGTAATAATTTTCTGAAATAAATTTATGATTATCGAAGCATCCGCGCCAACGCGGGTTGATTTGGCGGGCGGCACGATTGATATTCCGCCGCTTTTTTTGTTTCACGAAGGCGCGGCGACCGTCAATTTCGCCGTCGATTTGCTGGCGCGCTGTCGTCTGGAAACGCGCGCCGACGACCGTGTTTTTATCGAATCCATCGACCGCAAAGAAGCGTTTGAAACCTCGCTGGCAAATCTTCATCAGTTAAAAGACGAACCGCGGCTGGAACTGCTTTCCAAGCTCGTCTATTTTTTCAAACCGGAAACCGGCTTTAATATGATTACGGAATCGGAAGCGCCGGCGGGCGCCGGTCTGGCGGGTTCTTCGACGCTGAATATCGCCTGTATCGGCGCGTTAAACAAACTGGTCGGGAATCGCTACGCGCCCGAAAAATTCATCCCGATTGCCGCGGCGGTCGAGTGTCAGGTAATCCGCGTTCCGACCGGCTACCAGGATTATTATTCGGCGCAATACGGCTCGGTTTCGGCGATTCATTTTCGCCCGGACGGAATGCAGCGCGAGGCTCTGGAAATCGACACCGACACGCTCGAAAGCCGGATGGTCGTCATTTACACGGAAGAGCCGCGCAATTCCGGCACTAATAACTGGGACATCACCAAACGCCACATCGACGGCGACCGCGAGATTTTTAATATTTTTGAAGGCATCCGCGACACGTCGCGAAATTTGCGCGAGGCTTTGCTGAAATCGGATTGGGGCGAAGTGGGCGAGATTTTGAAAAAGGCGTTTCCGCATCGCAAACGCCTTTCGCCGAACATCACGACGCCGCATATGGACGATTTGATTGAAACGGCAATGGCGAGCGGCGCGATTGCGCCGAAAGTCTGCGGCGCGGGCGGCGGCGGCTGCATCGCTTTTTTCTGCGAAGACGGAAAACGCGCCGACGTCGAAAAAGCTTTGTCCGAAGCCGAAGGCGCGGAAGTTTTGCAGTGGAAGCTTTATAAAGACGGCTTGATTATTCGGGAAAGCTAGTCGTGCGGCGCCTGAATTCAATAAAATCCGGTTTCAGCCGGCGTATGAAGACGTTCATACATCGTCTAAATGCGATAACTCAGCGTATTATGGCGACCGGACACCATCGTTTTGCCTGCCTGTCTGCGTCGTCTTTGCTCGTGAAATAGCGGTTTTATTTATATTCGGCGACGGCTTCGCGGCAAACCCGGAAATTTCTACTTATCGTTAAAGGGAGAGTTTTTGTCTCTCCCTGATTTTATTTTGGAGACAATATGAAAAAACAATTTCTTTTCCTGTTACTTTCCTTTTTTATTTTCAGTATTTCGATACAGGCTCAACCGGAAGAAGACGCGCAAGGACGTTACGGCACGTCGCGGCTGGCGAATTTAACGCGCGATTTAATTCGCCAGACGGTCGATTTGGTCGACCGCACGAGCGAAGATTTAAAGCGCAATCCGGCAAACACGCGCAGCGACATCGAAAACGCTTTTCTCGCTTCGCAGGTCGATGCCGTCGCACACGTTTTCGACGATATGGTCAGAGGCTCGCGCCGCGCGGCGGAACTCCGCGACGGAATCTCGATTTTGTCTGATTTGACGCGCCGCGCGCCGAATGTCGGCACAAACGCCGCTTTATGGCGCGACGTGCAGCGCACGGTCGGCGACATTCAGCGCGAGCTTGGCGCGACGGGCGGCGGAAATCCGAATCCCGCGCCGCTTCCCGTTCCGAATCCGGTTATCGGCAGAGTCGCGTGGCGCGGCAGAGTGGACATCGAAACGCGATTGCATATCAAAGCCGGCACGCTCGAAACGCGCGTCGTCGCGGGACCGAACTGGGGCGGCGAAAGTTATAATTTCACTTCGCCGCTGCCGTCGCGACCTGTGGCGGTCGGAGTTAATAAAACTAAGGGTCGCGGCAGCGTTCGCATTTTGCAGCAACCGAGCCGGGACAATGATTTCACGGCAGTCGTCCAGATTCTCGACCCGGACGGCGGCTGGAAAGATTACGAGCTGGATATTTTTTGGCGCTAGCCGTTTTTCAATTACGAATTAAAATACGAATTACGGAAATACGAATTACGAATCGGAAGAAAGATTCGAGACATTTATCGAAGACTTTTCTTCATTCGTAATTCGTATTTCCGTAATTCGTATTTAACTTCTCTACTTCTAAACGCCCGATTTACTAATCGTATTGGTCAGCGAGCGAAAAATATCGCGACCGTCGTTCGAGCCTAATAATTCCTCGCAGGCGCGTTCCGGGTGCGGCATCATTCCCAAAACGTTTCGGTCCGGATTGCAGATTCCCGCGATGTTTGAACGCGCGCCGTTCGGGTTGGCTTCGTCCGTGATTTCGCCCGCCGCGTCGCAATACCGAAAAACGATTTGATTATTTTCTTCCAGTTCGCTGAAAGTCGCGTCGTCGCAGACGTAATTGCCTTCGGCGTGCCCGACCGGAATCGAAAGCACTTCGCCCGCTTCCAGCTCGCTCGTGTAAGGCGTGTTTTGATTTTCGACCTTGATGTTCACGTGCTTGCAGATAAAATGCAGGTTTGCGTTGCGAATCAACGCGCCGGGCAGTAATCCCGCTTCGCACAAAATCTGAAAGCCGTTGCAGATGCCGAAAACAAATTTTCCGCGCGCGGCAAAATCCTTCACCGCGTTCATCACGGGCGAAAAACGCGCCAGCGCGCCGGCGCGCAGATAGTCGCCGTAGGAAAATCCGCCGGGAATGATAACGGCATCGTAACCGCTCAAATCGGTTTGCTTGTGCCAGATAAAATCGACCGGCTGCCCGACGTGTTTCGAGATAACGTGATACGCGTCGTGGTCGCAGTTTGAGCCGGGAAAAACAATAACTCCGAATTTCATAATTTTAGCCGTCAGCCGCCAGCCGTCAGCTTTCAGCTTGCCATTTTCCGGCTGATAGCTGACGGCTGGCGGCTAAGAAACAATTTCCACCTTGTAATCCTCGATAACGGGATTTGCCAGAACATCTTTCGCAATTTTAGATGCGAGTTCGCGGGCTTCGGTTTCGGATATTTCGTCGGCGAGCCGGACTTCGAAATATTTGCCCTGCCGCACGTCCTCGATGCTTTCAAATCCGAGCAATTCGACCGAGTGATGAATGGCTTTTCCCTGCGGGTCGAGCACGCCCGGCTTGAGCGTGACGTAAACTTTTGCTTTCATCTTAAATAAAACTCCTGAAAAAACTTCGCAAATCTTGTTTCTATTTTCGTCTTGTTATATCATTTCGCCAAGTTAGGCAATTCAATAATAATTTTTTCCCAAAAATAAGGAGATTCAAAATGCAAAATATGAACGGTAAAACCGCTCTTGGATTAGATGCTAATGTGGGCGCGTTAATTTGTTACCTGGGCAATCTGGTCTGCGCTCTGGGTTTAATTTACAGCATCATCGTGCTGGTCACGGACAAGACCAACAAACTGCCGCGCTTCCACGCTATGCAGTCGATTCTTTTATCGGTCGTCGGTATTATCATAGGTGTCGGCATTCAAATAGTAAATATCGCCGCCCTCGCAGCGAGGTCCGGTATTTTGTCAATGCTGATTGGCTTAATTTCTCTGGTTTTCGGTTTGGCAATGCTGGCGGCGGTAATCTTTGCCGCTATCAAAGCCTATCAGGGACAAATCTTCAAGCTGCCGGTTATCGGCGATTTGGCTGATAAATGGTCAAACTAATTTGATACAAAATTCAAAGAACCGCGAGGGCAGGTCTAAATCGCCTGCCCTTTACTATTTGCTTCAAAAACCCGCGCAAAAACCTTCTCGACGTTTCGCAAATAATGCCGCACGTCAAAAACTCTTTCGATTTCCTCCGCCGATAATTTCGCCCGAATATCCGCGTCCTGCAAAACCAAATCTTTATATTCGCCGCCTTCGTCCCAGACTCGCATCGCATTGCGCTGCGTGTAAACATAAGCGTCTTCGCGCGAAACGCCTTTTTGCGTCAAAGCCAGCAAAAGCTGACCGCTAAAGACGAGCCCGCGCGTCAGGTTCAAATTTTTCAACATATTTTCGGGATATACGACCAGCCCGTCCAGAAGACTCGTCGCTTTTGCCAGAATGTAATCAGTCGTCGCGCTCGAATCCGGCAAAACGATTCTTTCCGCCGACGAATGCGAGATGTCGCGTTCGTGCCAGAGCGCGATATTTTCCAGCCCGACAATCGAATTGGCGCGAACCGTGCGCGCCATTCCGCAAATTCTCTCCGACAAAATCGGGTTGCGCTTGTGCGGCATCGCGCTTGAGCCTTTCTGCCCGGCTTTAAATTTTTCCTGTGCTTCGCGCACTTCCGTGCGCTGCCAGTGGCGAACCTGAAGCGCGATTTTTTCCAGGCTGGAAGCGATAATCGCCAGCGTGCAGAGATATTCGGCGTAGCGGTCGCGCTGAACGACCTGCGTCGAAACCGGCGCGGGTTTTAAACCGAGCCGCGCGCAAACTCTTTCTTCGACGTCCGGCGCGAGATGGGCAAACGCGCCGACCGCGCCGGAAATCTTGCCGACCGAAATCGTTTCCTGCGCTTTTAAAAGACGCTCGCGATTGCGCTGCATCTCGGCGTACCATAAAGCCCACGTCAAGCCGAACGAGCTCGGCTCGGCGTGAATGCCGTGTGTCCTGCCGATTTGCGGCGTGTCTTTAAACTCGAAGGCGCGGCGTTTTAAAACTTCCGACAAAGCATCGACTTTCTGCAATAAAATCGCGCACGAATCGCGCAGCAGTAAAGCGTTTGCCGTATCGACGACATCGCTCGACGTCAAGCCGTAATGCACGAAACGCGCGGCTGCGCCGATGTTTTCCGCCAGATTCGTCGTAAAAGCGATAACGTCGTGGTCGGTCGTTTTTTCGATTTCGTTGATGCGCTCGACCGTGAAGGCGGCTTTGGCTTTGATTTCACCCAATGCTTCCGGCGGAATCGTGCCGTCTTCGGCGTGAACTTCGCAAACGGCAATTTCCACGTCGAGCCATTTTTGAAATTTATTCTGCGGCGACCAGAGCGCGCCCATTTCGGGCAAAGTGTAGCGTTCAATCATAAGCGGTATATTTTACTGGTATTTACATAGTGTCATAAAGTGATTTTGAGGAAATAGGCTTTGCCGTCTGGTCACTCCGGAACACCCGGTAATAGCAATTAACAGATATATTTTCGGATACAGTGTTTTGAAATTGCAAATCGGATTTGATAGATTGCTTTTGTCTTAACCGGCTCGCTTATCAATTTTCAAATATCGAAGCCTTTGGTTCCACAAAAACCAAAGGCTTTATTTATTTTCGGTCTTTTCTTTGGGAAGTTTAAGAACGCCAGCCGGAGATTTATGCGACGCGCTTTATTTTCCTGACTGAAAGGTAATGCGGCAAGGTTTAAGCGCATATAAGGCGTGATATTACCTGCGACGACCTTGAATTCATCTTCCTTCAGCGGAAGGCGCGAAACGCATTCCAGGCATTAATCGTTCCGGCATTATTGCCGCCCGGAGCGTAGTCGGAGGCGAATAATACGCGCCGTAATCCGAGTTTCCGGAGGCGTCCCGGCGACAAGTTCCAGTGTCTTTGCCGAAGAATCAGGCGTCACCATACTCGCTATATCAAAATTCAGTTGCAAAAAGCGCGAAGCGGCAAAGGAAAATTAATCGCCGGCGCACAGAGATGTATCCTTGATTTTATCTATGTTTGCCCGTCTTTATCGGCGGTTTCAATTTCTTCATCTAAATCTTTTTTCCGCACTTCCGTGTTTTTATCGCCCAAAACGTCTTCGATATAAACGGTCTGCACCAGAACCATTATTACCGCCAGAATCGGTGTCGCCAGCACCAAGCCCAAGCCGCCGATAAGCACGCTCAAAGCCAATTGCGAAACAATCGTCAGCGCGGGCGGCAGCTCGACCGTTTCGCGCTCGATTATCGGCGTGACGACGTTTGATTCGACCAGCTGGACGCCGACATATAAGCCGATAACGTATAAAGCGCTAATCGGGCTGGCGATAAATGCCAGCAGAATCGCCGGAACCGCCGAAAGAATCGGTCCGAAATTCGGAATAAACGATAAAAGTCCGGCAATCAAGCCGAGCGTGAAAGAAAGCCGAACGCCGATAATCCACAAGCCGATCCACGTCAGCAGACCGATAAACAACATCGAAGCGACTTTGCCGACAAGCCACATTTGCAGCGTTTCGCCGATAGTGTTAAAGACATCGACGACGCGCAATCTTTTATCGAAGGTAAATAATTTTGAGAAACCTCTGATATAAGTCTGCGGCTCGGTCGCCAGATAAATCGACAGCAAAATAACGATAAAGAAATTGGCAATCGCGCCGACCGTCGAAGAAAAATAACCGCCGACGCGCGTCAAAAGACTCGACGCATCAATCTTTTCAATCACCTCGTCGGTGCTCGGCAGTTGTTCGATAATCGTTTTGCCCCAGCCGAATCTGGAAATATATTCACCGGCTTTCTGCGCCGATTTGGGCAGTTCGTCGCGCAGATGCCTGACTTCTTCGGTAACGCTCGGCGCGAGCAGTGAAACCGCCAGAGCCAGAATTCCAATCAGCAGAACGGCGACGAGCAAAACCGATAAGCCTTCGGAAAGCTTTGTGTAGCGCCGCGTCCGTTCCGCCAGACCGCGCAGGAAAACCGCCAGCAGCGCGGCGGCGAAAACCAGCAAAATAACGTCTATGACGTAGATTGCGCCCCAGACGAGCAGAATCGTCAGCGTGACGATGCCGACGATAATCAGCACGCGATGCGTAAAAGTTCGATTTTCGAAAACTGGAGTCATAAGTTTTTATAACTGCTTGAAATTGAAGAATCTTACCACTTTGAAAGACTTGACGGCAAAAAGTTATGCTAAAGATGGTCATTTAATTTGGCGGTTGCGCCGCGCGGAGCGAATTTAACGATGGCAGACAGAACAAATCCTTTTCTCGAAATAGGTTTTTCCGAATACACGGGCATTCACCTGATGCCGTTTGCTTTAAAGGAGCGCGCCGCCAAGCACGAATACAACCGGCAGCGCGTCGTCATCTCGATTATGCTCGATTTGCATTTGATGGCGCTGGCTGGATTTATCGGAAAAACCACGACGATAGGTTTGCGCGGCGCGATTACGCAAAATCTGGAAGGTCACGAGGGCGATGCCGCCGCACACTGCGCGCCGCGCCAATTGATTATCAACGGTCGCCCGCCGCAGGCGATTCTCGCCCGTCCGTCCGGAAATTCCGCCGCCAAGCCGATGCCCGAGCGCGCCTTCGCGCTGGACGTTCTGTTCGGCGAAACCGACGTTCTGCCCGTCAATTTTAATATCTGCGATTCGCGCGCGGAACGGCGCGGCTTGAACAGCGCTTTTTTAAACGGCTGCCGCCAATCTATTAAAGCCGGGCTGCACGGCGGCGAAATGAAAGCGGATTCGATTTCGAGCGCCGTCAAAGCCGCTTTCGACAAATATAAAAGCGACTCCAAAACAGCCTTTCAATCGTCCGTCACAAGATTGAAAGACAAGCTGAAACCAAAATATTTATTCCCGTATCTGCGCGCCAGATGGACCGAGCAGCTGCAAATCACCGAGCAATACGCCGACGCGCTCGCCGGCTCCGCGGACGTTGTACAGAAAAAAACCGATTTGGCGCTTATCGAAGGCTTGATTCGCGTTTACACGATTCAATAGATTCAAGATTCAGGATTCAAGATTGGAAATCGGATTCAATCCTAAATCTTGAATCTTAAATCCTGAATCCTGAATCAATATTACTTGCGCTCAATCAAGCGTCTTTCAACCAGCAATTCCGCGTTCAGAATCGCCGCGCCAGCCGCGCCGCGAATCGTGTTGTGGCTCAGACAAACGAAGCGATAATCGAAAACGTTGTCGGGATAAAGCCTGCCGACCGTGATTGACATTCCTTTGCCGCGGTCGCGGTCGAGCCGCGGCTGCGGGCGGTCAGGCTCGTCGCAAACGTATATAAAAGGGTTGGGCGATGAATGCAGATTCAAACGCGGAAAATCCATCATTGCCTGCTTGATGTCTTCGAGCGTCGCGGTTTCTCGCAGATTTATGCGCACTGCCGCCGTGTGCCCGTCCGTCACGTTGACCCGAAAACACTGCGCCGAAACGGTAAAATCCGATTTTTGAATGTGCGAGTTTTGCAGTTTGCCCAGAATCTTCTGCGCTTCGGTTTCGACTTTCGGTTCTTCGCCGGAAATATAGGGGAAAACGTTGTCGGTTATATCCAGGCTCGCCACGCCCGGATAACCCGCGCCGGAAATCGCCTGCATCGTCGTCACGATAACCGTTTCGATGCCGAAACGTCTTTCCAGAGCGGCAAGCGGCGGCGCGAACGAAACGACCGCGCAATTCGGATTCGTCACGATAAAACCTTTATCAAAGCCGCGCCTCTGTTTCTGATAATCAATCAAGCCGAGATGCTCGTAATTTATTTCTGGAATCAAAAGCGGAACGTCTTCGTCCATCCGAAACGAAGAGGAATTGCTAATTACCGGAAAGCCGGCGCGGGCAAATGCCTCTTCGGTTTCGCGCGCCACGCCTGAGGGCAAGCTCGAAAAAACCAAATCACAGTCGAGCGGCGGCTCAATCGCCTGCACGACTATATCCTTTACCGCTTCGGGAATCGGCGTCGCCAGCTTCCACGGGGTCGCCTCCAGATAAGTTTTGCCCGCCGAACGTTCTGAGGCGGCGAGCGCCGTCACTTCAAACTGCGGATGATTTTCCAAAAGCTGAACAAAGCGCTGCCCGACCGTCCCCGTAGCGCCCAAAATTCCGACACGATATTTAGTCATAAATCAGTGGTGAGCGGCAAGTGGTAAACGGTTAAGTGGTAAGTTCGTTAATTTCAATTGCAACTCACAACTTATCGCTTACCACTTACCACTATAAAGCCTCTTTCATCCGGCGGACGCCTTCCGCCATTCGCTCTTCCGTATTGCAGAACGAAACGCGCAGAAAGCCTTTCGCCTCCGAGCCGAAAGCGATGCCCGGAACGGTAATCACGCGGTTTTGCAGAAACTTTTCCGCGACTTCCAAATCGTCGCCCAGCGCGCGCACGTCGAGCATCGTATAAAACGCGCCTTCCGGCGAAGTTCCGCGCAAACCTAATTCCTTCTGCAAAATAGCAATCAAAAATTCGCCGCGCCGCCGGTAAATTTCTCTGGCTTCGGCTTTCGCGCGCTCGGCTTCTTCCGTCCAGCCCAAAAGCGAGGCTTTCTGCGAAATCGTCGAGGTGCAAACCGTCAGAAATCCGTGCAAAGTCAAAGCGGCTTTAACGACATCGGTTTGCGAGCTGGCGACCCAGCCGACGCGCCAGCCCGTCATACTCAGAGATTTTGAAAGCCCGCTGACAATCACGGTTTTATCGTAAAATTCCGAAGCCGAACGCGGTTTTTCGGTAAAATACAAGTCCGCGTAAATCTCGTCGGAAATCAAATAAATTCCCGTGTCCCGCAAAACGTCGGCAATCTGTTTCAAATCGTTTTCGCTAAAAATTTTTCCGGTCGGATTCGACGGCGAAATGACGACCGCGGCTTTCGTTTTCGGCGTGATTTTCGCTTTGAATTCTTCGATGTCAAAGGCGAAATCCCGCTCGGCGGGCAGGCGATAAAAAACCGGCTCGCCGCCTGAAATCTTCACGCAGTTTTCATACGCCGGAAACGACGGATTCGGAATCAAAACCTCGTCGCCTTCGTCCACGATTCCCAGGAATGCGGCGGTCATCGCTTCCTGCGAGCCGACCGTCACGCAAACCTGCGTTTTCGCATCCAAATTCAAATGCGGATATTGCTCGGCGATTTTCTCGCGCAGCGGCAAAAGTCCGGCGTGCGAAGTATAGCCGTTCTGATCTTCCAGAGAGACGCGCGCGGCTTCCTCACGCATAAACTGCGGCGTCGGCAAATCCGGCTCGCCGAGACCGAAATTGATGCTGTCGGGCAAAGCGCGCTCAAAAATCTGCCGAATCAAAGTCGGAGCAACGCCTTGCAGCCGACGCGGTAATCGTAATTGCATTTTTTCCTTCGCTGCGTTCATCTGTTTTTATAAATTTCTCTGCGCTGTAATATTCCAATTTATCACGAAAAAGATTTGACAACACTAATCGTTATTTTGTTTCCAGCCTTTTTCGCTCTGCACGAACTGCTGACTCTGCGCTAAAACAAAGCCGCTGTCCGGCGTTTGGCATTCGACGCGTTTGACGGTCAGACGCGGTCGTTCAAATTCAATTATGTTGAACGAATTGGCTTCGCCGCGACCGCGCGTCGAGGTCGCCGTTCCCGCCTGAATGACGAGCAACGAGCGTCCCGAATCGAGTTTGTAACGCTCAGCCGTGTGCGTAATATGACTGACGTGCAGATGTCCGGAGAGAAAGACGTCGGCGCCGCAATCGGCAATCTGCGGCATCGCTTCGGCGGCGCGCCCGACAATGTCGTCCTCGTCAAATCCGGCGGGCAAATCGAACGGGTGATGCGTGACGACAATTTTCAGCATCGCGTCACTTAAAACGCACATTTTTTCTTTGACCTGCGCGATTTGTTTCTCGTTAATGCGCCCGTCTTTTATCGTCAGCGAACGCGCCGTATTGACGCCGACGACGGCGATTTCTTCATCGGCGTAAAACGGTTGTAAATCGTCGGTAATGTATTTTTTGTATTTTTCGAGCGGCGAAAAAAAGCGCGCGAAAATGTTGTGCATCGGAATATCGTGATTGCCCGGCACAACGATTTGCGGTTTCGGCAGCGAATCCAGAAACTCCTTCGCCTCAATAAATTGATGCGAGCGGGCGCGCTGCGTCAAATCGCCGGAGACGATGATCAAATGAGGATTGATTTCATCAATTTTTTTCTTCAGACGCTCGACGACGGCGTAATCGACGCGCCCGAAATGTATATCCGAAATATGAACCAGAGTCCGCATAAATTTTAACGAATAACAAAGTGTAAATATTTTTGCCGCTCGTAAAAGCTACGTTTTATCCGTTTCCGGCGGCGGAACAATTACGCGCAAAACCTTTGGCTGAATTTTATAGCAAAGCGGCGTTTCCAGAAATTCGACTTCGCCGTCAAACGCTACCAGCATTTGTTTCTTTCTGGTTTCTATCGTGATTTCTTCGATATTTATTTCCTCGAAATCCTGCGCCTGCCTGAGCCTGCCGAAAAGCGTCCGCAGAAACAGCATAAATAAACCTCTGCGCCCGCTTTTGTGCAGAAAATAAACGCTTAATTTCCCGTCGTCCAGCCGCGCGCGCTTGCCGATATTCAAAAACTCCATCTCGTATTGATTGTTTCCGATAAACACGAAAGGCGTTTTAACGACTCGCTCACCGTTTTCGGTTTCCAGTTTGACGGCAAAAAACGGCGAGCGCTTCAAAATCTTCAAAGCCGCCCAGAAAGCCGCCGACCATTTTCCGCGTCCTAATTTTTGCTGGCGCTCGCGCCGCCGGACAAGTCTCGGATAAAGTCCGATGCTCGAATTATTAACGAAAATCCGCCCGTTGACTTCGCCGACGTCGATTTGTCCGGTGTTTCCTTCGACAATAACGCGAACCGCTTTCTTTAAATCCTGCGGAATGCGTAAATCCTTCGAGAAGTTATTGAGCGTTCCGAGCGGCAGAATGCCGAGCGTTTTCCGAGCTTTAATCACGCGAGCGGCAATCGCACTGATTGTCCCGTCGCCGCCGCCCGCGACGATTATTTCGGCATTTCCGGCAGCGGCTTTTTGGGCAAACGCGGCAATTTCATCGCCGCTCGCCGCCATCAAAATATTTGCCTCGACGCCGTTTTCCTCAAACAATTCGACCAAACGCCGTTCGGTTTCTTCCCGCTCGACGCTTCCCGAACCGGCATTGATGATAACTTCAATCGGTGAAGACATATTCTAAAAATTGGAAACGGAAAATGGAAAATGCAGATTAAAATTTTCGTTTTTCATTATTTTTCTACCTCAAATAATCTTCGAGTTTCGTCGCCGCGTCCGTTCGCTCGTCGCGGTATTTGACGATAACGGGAGCGTAAAGCGATAAGCCGTTTTCCTTACCGAAGCCGCTCGTAACAGCCCGCGCGCCCTGCACGACGACCGCGCCCGCCGGAATTTCCAGAGGTTTTTCGCCGTCGGATTTGTAAATCGCGCTTTTTACCAAATCGAAAACCGGCGTCGAGCGCGTCAGGATAACGCCCGACGCTAAAACGGCGCGCGTCCGAACAATCGTGCCTTCGTAAACGCCCGTGTTGCCGCCGACCAGAACGTCGTCTTCGATGACGACCGGATTGGCGTTGACCGGCTCTAAAACGCCGCCGATTTGCGCCGCCGCCGAAAGGTGAACGCGCTTGCCGATTTGCGCGCAGCTGCCGACCAGCGCGTGCGAATCAATCATCGTGCCTTCGTCCACATATGCGCCGACGTTGACGTAACACGGCGGCATCAGCACGACGTTCGGCGCGACATACGAGCCGTCGCGAATCGTCGAGCCGCCCGGCACGATGCGTATACGGTCGTCCAGATTCATCGGGCGCAGCGGAAAAGTTTCCTTGTCGAAAAACTGGAAAGTCTCGCCGCTGAAAGACATCGTGACCATTTTGCCCATTCTGAAGCCGAGCAGAATGCCCTGTTTCACCCACGCGTTTGCCCGCCAGTTTCCGTCCGCGTCGCGTTCGGCGGAACGAATCTCGCCGCGCCGCAGCGCCGCTTTAAAATCTTCAAAAATTTCGCGGTCCGCCGCCTCGAATTCGGTTTTATCGCCCGCAAACAGATTTTCAATTTTATGTTTCAAGTCCATCTTCAATAACTTCCATTTTGTCCGTATTTATCGCAAACCGGGATTTGATTACTTTCTGCGCGATCGGCATCATTAAAAACGCCAAACTGGAAAACATCGGGTTGATTAATCCGATTAAAATCGCCGTCACGCCGACAATCGGCAAAGACGTCATCCGCCAGGAAAAATAGCTGATAATCGTCGGATTCAATTCTTCATCAATCAAACCATTTTTAACAGCGTAGCGCCATTGCCAAAGCTCAAGCAATCCGGCTGCCGAGAAAGTCGTCGCATAAAGCACCAGCGGCACAAAAGGAGGCGGAAAAACCTCGGTAAAAAACGCCGTCGCAAAAGGCATAAAGCCAATCGCCATCAGAAACAGAATGTTTCGCCAGACCAGCCCGTAAGTCCAGCGCACGATGTGACCGTAAATCCGGTGATGCCCGACCCAATAAGCGCCGATAACGAAAAAGCTGAAAAAATAGCCGAAAAAACTCCATTTCAAATTCCACAGCGCCAGCCAGAAATCGCGGTCGGGCGCGTGATGGTCGAGATGCGGAACTTTGATTTCGATAATCAAAAGCGTTATCGCAATGGCAAAAACCGCGTCGCTGAAAAAAACGATTCGCTCCAGTTGTAATTCCGAGTTTTTATGATTCATCATTTTGTTTTTAATAATCTTTAACTACAAAAGCAATCCGTTTCCATTAAAAGCTACCTAATTAACCATTGGCGCTGGTTGGCGATGTTGAAAGCAAAAGAGTTAGCAATTCGCAAAAACCGTTATTTTCGTAATTTTGCCGGAATTAGCTGAAATTCGACGGAAATCACTTTCAAAGTAAAAATAGATTTCCTTTATTTTCAATAACTTAGCTTTTTCCAGCTAGCAACAATGGTTAATTAACCTAACATTTTTCATCGAACCATTTATTGAGTTCCTCTTTTTTTGTAAAATATTTAAATTCTTCTCTAATAAGGGGCGTTCTGCCGCCGAAGCCGCCCGGAATCATCATTTTCCGGTATTACGGAGACCATAAAAGCGACCAAAGCAACGAGGATAAAGACAACCGGCGTAAATAAAAGCGCCGGAATAATTCCAATGCCCGTAAAATCCCATAATCCCATAGATTATTTGCCTGATAAATCTTTTAAAATCTGGCGCAGTTTTTTCCGCGTCGGCTCGGTCACCGGCACGAGCGGCAGGCGCAGATTTTCTTCCAGCAGATTCATTTCCTGCATTACGAATTTGCACGGCGCCGGGCTGGCTTCCGCGAAATTCGCTTCCATCAAAGGCAGAATTTTATAATGAATCTTGCGCGCCGCCGTCCACGCGCCGCTCAGGGCTTTTTCGACCATCGCCGAGGTTTCTTTCGGAATCTCGTTCGAGCAGACCGAAACCAGACCGTCCGCGCCGACGCTGATTAAAGGCAGAGTCGTCGCGTCGTCGCCGGAAAAAACTTTAAAATTTTTCGGGCGATTTTTCAGAATCTCCATAATCTGCGAAAAATTTCCCGACGCTTCTTTCGTCGCGACGATGTTTTCGTGTTTTTCGGCAAGCCTGAGAGTCGTTTCGGCGGAGATATTCGAAGCGGTGCGCGAAGGCACGTTGTAAAGCATCAGCGGAAATTTTTTGACGGATTTGGCGATTTCGGAAAAATGGGCAAACATTCCATCCTGCGTCGGCTTGTTGTAATACGGCGCGACGACCAGCGCGGCGTCAGCGCCCGCTTCGCGCGCTTTTCGCGTAAAATCAATCGTCGCGGCGGTGTTGTTGCTGCCCGTTCCGGCAATGATGCGAGCGTCTTTTTGGTTGGCGACTTCGACGGTCATTTTGATAACGTGCAGGCGCTCGCTTTCGCTCATCGTCACGCTTTCGCCCGTCGTTCCGCACGGGACGAGCAATTTGACGCCGTTTTTGATTTGCCGCTCGACCAGCTTCCGGTAACATTCGTCGTCAATCGAGCCGTCTTTTTTAAACGGCGTCACGAGCGCCGTCGCGCAGCCGCGCATCCAATCAATTTTCATCGTCATAATTTTTTACTGAAAGACTTCGGGAACCGCGAATAAATAAGGACGCAATTTGAAATCTCAAATCTCAAATTGCCAGCCCCGCTTGTTCCGGTTTCACATTTTAATAATT
>DASVRT010000016.1:0-70350 GCA_036388475.1 Pyrinomonadaceae bacterium
AATTTTCTTTCCGCTTATTTATGCTCGAAATCGACAAAATCTTACACTATTTTTAGAAAGCGATTTTCGGATAAACAATCTTCGATTCCCGAACAGGTGAGAAAAATATATTAATGCCTTTTTTGTTCAATTTCTTTAAAACCAAAACGTTCTTTTTCTTCCACAAACGAAAAGAGGTTCATTCAATTCAAAAATTTCTTCACGTTCCAAAGCAAAGCTGGATAAATATTGCCTTTATCTGCATAAGAGACTCTGCCGGGCAGTTTAAGCCTTAGCCTTAGCCTTAAAAAACTCGCGTAGATTTTATTCAAATTTTACAATGATTTTCGCTCAAGTGAATTCAATCGTCGTTAGTTTTCGTTATTTTAAACTTCCTGGTTGAGCAAAGATTAAAATCTATTTTCACTATCTTGTCAACACTTTTTATCGTCTGTCGGAAAAGCCGCTTTGTCTTTTACTTTTTCGTGTTAAGCATTCACCCGATTCACCGCTATTGATTGCCGATTGACTGCCGGCAATCTGCCGCCGCGACCGCAGTTGTTGCCCTCCGCAGACGAACCTGGAAAACCTAACCCGACACCTCCTGACTTATACAAATACTGCGAGAATTGCTGAGATACAGGCGGTAGATTTTAATCTCAAAATACAACAAGCGACGCGCCTTCGGGTTAAATTGACATCGCAGAAAAAAGACCGCCGCTTTTTCAAACGACGGTCTTTGGAATGTATATCAAGCGATTACTTGATATAGCTGTAGTTTAGGAAAAGTCATCGCTAGAAATTCCTTTGAATCCTATCTCCCAGTGACATAAGTTCCGCCAGAATGTTTCTCTGCCGAGTCTGGATAGCCTGATATAACCGGAGCACATCCCAAAACTTACCCTGAGGTACCGGCGGAGCCGTAATGACGGGCGGAAGGGGCGGACGTAGTATCAGGTAATAAAGGTCGCCGATGTCTTCAAGTATACCGAGCAAGTCGAAGAACCTCGCCGCCGCTTCCGCGCGGGCAAGAGTGGCGACGGTTTGAGCCGTGGTTCGTATGAACTTGAATAAATCAAACGCATACCTCCAACTATCCCGGTTATTAGTGCCTGGTTTATAAGTTCCGGAGGTGAAAAAGTTAATTACCGAATCAACCAGACTCAGAATGGCAGACGCACGCACGTGCCCGACGATGTCGGTGACGTGCTTCGCAACGGCAATGCCTTTCTGAATAGCTTTGCCGATCGCCATCGTGATGGCGAGTCTGCCTTTGGCGATGGCAACATCTTTGACCGCCTGGATAAATTGCTGTACGGCGTTTGGTATCGCCGCCAGCGAGGATATTATCCTGAATATCCTGGCGAGCCTGACGGCGCCCGCCTCCGCCGCTATCAGCGCCGCCGCATTAGCGACCGCGCCAATCGCCGCGAGAAGCCCGAATACGGACGGCGAACCGATAACGGTTGCGACCGCGATAACCGCCGCGATGACGGCAAGCGCAATCACAACTATCCTGAACAGTTTTTTAATAAATCCAAGCAGTCTGCCCCAGAACAAACCGCTCGGGTCAACGCGGTTCACCGGGTCGTTGCCGACGTAAGCGTACAGGTTCAACGTTTGCGGATTGTCGAGCGCAACCGCGCTCATTCCAATCGGGTCAACCTGCGTAAATCGTCCCTGATGCGAGTCGTAGGTTCGGTTCTGCGCGTAGTCCAAACCCGTGACGTAACTGCGGTCATAGCTCGTAAATCGCCGGTTGGAGCTGCCGGTCGTCTCGTTTTCGAGCGCCGTTCCGAAAGGCAGCGTCACTTGTTCGACCGAGCTTCCCGTCGAAGGATTGGTTATCAGGCGTGTACCGAGACGGTCGGGGTGATGAAAGTCGGTCGTTTCGCCGCCCGAACCGTTATCGCGGATAACCGCAAACAGACGCTCGCCGACATTGACATATGATTTAAACCATCGCAAAGACGAAGGCGCGTTGGTCGTTTCGATGTATTCAACGTCGTTCCCGAAATAGTATGTCCGGTCGTGCGTGTCGCCGTTTTGCGTTAAAACGCGCCGGTTGTTGTCCGCGTACCAGATATACTGGAGCGCCGTGCCGTAGTCGTTGTTGACTCTCACCGGACGATTCGCCGCGTCGTACTGGAATCGCTGAACCGAGCCGTCCGTCTTGACGATACGCGTTTGGTTGCCGTTCGCATCGTATTGGAAACCGCCGGTCGTGATGCGATTCGACGCCGCATCGTAAGAGAGCGAAGGAATTCCGTCCGAAGGAACCGGCGCGCCCACGCCGGAGCCGCTCGGGCAGATGGTTCCTGCCAGGTTGCCGAACTCGATGCTCGACGGAAATGCTTCGTGAACAGCCATCCGCCCGCTCGTCGCGACCGCGTTTGTCCAGCCCGTCCAGCCGCCGGAGTCGGGGTCGCGGCGCAGGTAAGCGCGGTAAAGGTCGTAAACAAAATCGCTGTTCGAGCGATTACGATTGACGTATTCCTGGCTCTGGAAAATCGTTCTGCCCATTCCGGCGATAGCTTGAATCAACTGCGTCTTGCCTTGCCAGTAAGCCTGACGAAGCTGCGCGCTCCACGATTGCAGCTCCGTCGAATTCGGCTGTCGGGCGAGCGCGCTCTGGTAGAAATCCTGAATAAACTGCGTCAGGCTCAGAGTTTGTCCCGGCGCGCACGAAGGCTGAGGCGTACCGGCGGAATTGCCCGCCGCCGCAACGCTCGTGCGATTGCCGTAACGGTCATAGGCGTAGCTCTGCGACCAAACCGGCGCAACGGTATGCCCGCCCCTCGCCTGCACGAGACGACCGAGAGCGTCATAAACAAAATCACGATTATGCGCGCTCGAACCGTCGAGACCATTAATGATTTTCGTCAATTGCCCGGTCGTTTTATTGGCAGCGTTCTTGTAGTCATACGTCAGATGCATCAAATACGTCGAACCGCCGCGCACTGCCGTCTGCTGCTCCAATAACCCGGTCTGAGCGTTGTAAGCGTAATTTTCGGTGATTTGATTTGCGCCCGCCGCGCCGAGCGTAACTGACGTCGGATTGCTGGCGGCATTGTATTGCATGCCCGAAACATAACTCGCGCCGTCAACCGTCAACGTGCTCAAACGGCTCGCCGCGTCGAGCGTATAATTTACGACTTTTCGCGGCTCGCCCGCCACGCCGTATTGTTTCGGATAACGCATTTGCGTATTCCGGTCGAGCGTGTCGTAGAGGTAGCTGGACGTCATCGGCTGGCTCGGACGGCTCGCCAGCGTCAAAGTGAAGTCGCTGATGCGACCTTCGGCGTCGAAAACGACGCTTTCGGTGCTGAATCCGGCGACCGAAATCTGCGCCAGCTGCGTCGCGTCGGTTAAATCCGTCGAGCTGCTGCGCGAGCGATAACTGTAAGTCGCGGTCGGCGCGCCGAAAATCGGGTTCGCCGTATCGCCGAAGCCGCTCGTGTCGTAGCTGACTGACTGCAAACGATTGAGCGGGTCGTTGTTGTAATTGTAGAGCGTCTTGACGCCGCGCGCGTCAATGCGCGTAATAACATTCGAGCGATTGTCGTAAGCTACCACGTCGCTCCACGTTCCGCCGACGTATTGACCGGCATCGTTGAGCGTTCCGCTTTTCTCGGCTAATTTCTGATGCGTCAGGCGTTTCAGTCCGTCGTAGCGGAAAGAGCGAACCTGGCTGCCCTGAACGCTTTGAAGCAGATTGCCGTTGACATCGTACTGATAGGTCGTGACCAGACCGCCGCTGGCTACGCTGCCGTCGCCTGAAGGATTCGGCTCGACGATTTCGACGAGTTGCCCGAAAGCGTCGGTGCGCTGCCATTTCTCGCGTCCCCAGGCGTCTCTCAAACGAACGGTCTGACCCGGATTGGCGGAAGCGACGCTCGGACGCGTGCCCTCGTTATAGAAAGTCTGTGCCGCGCTGCCGTCCGGCGACGTCACCGATGTCGGGCGACCAAGCACGTCGTAGGTAATCGAGATAAGCTGCGCCGCTTCGGTTTCCTTGTGCGGGCGCGATTGCTGAACGGCGTTGTCGAGATTGTCGTAATAAGTGTCGACCACGTCATACACTCCGCCCGAGCCGAGCGCCTTTTCCTGACGAACTTTGCCGTGCCCGTTCAGATATCTTATGTTCTGTTTGGCGATGACGTGCTGATCCGTGTAAAGCGTTTCGGTAGTCACCAGATTGACGTCGTCGTAAAGGAATCTCGTATATCCGGCGTTACCGTAACGGTACGGCGCGGTCGTGTAATCGACGCGCAGCGAAGCCGGGAAATAATTCGTGTAGGACGTGCGCCCGTTCGCGTCGGTCGCTGAGGTAAGCAGTCCGGTGTTGAAATCGTAAACCGAAGATGTGACGACCTGCGTGCTCGCGGTTGACTCCGAGCCGCGCGTCGTTGATTGCGGGTAAGCGTACTGCGTCGCCGAAGTATAGGTCGTCAGGAGGTTTTCGCACGGCGTTGTCGCGTCACAGTATTTTGAGGCTTTGATGAGATTTCCCGTCATATCGTAACGACGCGTTTCAATCTCGGCGGTACTGCTGCTTAAGCCCGCGGCGTCAGCATAACTCTTGATTGTGGTGACCAAGCCGCGATAACCCGTTCCCGGCTGATATGCGCTTTCATAATAACCGCCGCCCCACTGAGTACAATAACCCCAATACGGGTCATACTCGATGCAATAAGATTCAACCCAGTACTGCGGAGCATACGGATTGTAGCTTTCGCTGAAGTTGATAACGCCCGGCGTATCAGCCAGATTGGCTGCGTCCTCGTCATAAGTAATCTCGGTGCGGCTGACGCGCGTGGTGCCGTCTCCCTTGTAAGTCTCGACGACCGCCGGGAGCCTGAAAATGTGATTGTAGCCGTAGTTGGCGTCGGTCGCATACTGCGTTCTGACCTCGCGCAGCATTGCGTTGTTGTAATCGTAGTCGCGCGTGGAGGTAACGGCGTTATAAGTCGTGGCGTAGGAATATTCCTTACGCGTTGTCTGCCCGAATTCATTTGTCTGTTTGACCCAGGCGGGGCGCGGAGAGAGATAAGCGCCTTGCTGCCACGAAACCTCGCTGCTTTGCAGAAGCGCGTCACCGGCATTGCTGTTGCGCGTTTCGTCCAGATACATCAGCCCGTCATACCATTGATTCGGTGCGTAATGAGCATACTGAACGCTCTTTAAGCCGTTCGGCGCGGTAATGGTCACTTTGCGCGGGTTCGAGTTCATCTGAACTAGATAATTCGTAGTTGCTGTTTCGACGTTCGAGCCGTCTTTTGTCCACGACTCGGTTAAAGTCGTGTAGGTCGGCGCGTCGGTCAAACCGGCTATCGCATACTGCGGATAGTTATACAGCTCCTGTTTTGTCGCCGCGCCCTGATAAACCGTTCCTTGCTCGTTCAGCGAACCGGCGGAAAAACTCATACCGCGCTGCTCGACCGATTTCCTAATCATTCCGTAAGTGGAATAAGAATCTGCATCGTTGAACCAGAAGCCGGTATTAGTCGCCGGATAATAGATGGCGTCCACAACCCACGGCACGCTGTTTCGCACGCGCGGCGTCAAACCGGAAAACTGGTAGTTCAAGCCAAGCTGTTTGTAGTGCAGGCGAACGAGCGTGCGCGGCGAACCGCCGCTCAAACCCGGAGCCGTCACGGCGGTTAAAAGATTATACGCATCGTAATGAAACTGTATAACGCGTCCCATCGTGTCGGTAATCGAAGAGATTCGCGGACCTTGGTTATTAACGTACGTGATGGTCGTAACGTTGCCGTTGGCGTCTTGAATGCTGGTCGGATAGATAACCCAATCGTGTCCGGCGCCGTAGCTGACATAGGTTCCGTTCGGATAGCGCGCGTAGCCGGTCGTGTAGCCGTTGTAGCCGCTGTAGCCGTAATCGATAAGGCTGCCGTCGATCGTGTATCCGGTAAACCATTGCGAGGTTCCGTAAGTCGTCACCGTGCCGGTGTAACCGCGCCGCGTGCCGTCCGGTTCGATAATCATTGCGCCGGAATTGCCGCCCGGCAAAACCATTTTGCCGACTCCGAGATGCCAGCCCGGCGCGGGAAAGCCTTTATCGATGTCGTAGGTAATATCGCTGTTCGCTTTGGTCCAAAGGCGTGAATTATAGTACAGACCGAGAGAAATGCCGCTGCCGCGCGCCGGTAAATCCAGCAGCGGAGCGGTAATTTGAAAGTTTCCGCTGCCCGCCCCGGCGTCTTCCAGCCCGCCCGGCGGATTGCCGACCGTGTTGCCGGGATTATCGCCTGAGCCGTAATTGCCGTCGTTCCAGCCGTTGATGTCGCCTAAATCGGAAGTTTGCGGCTGGTCGCTTTTCGACGTCGGCGGCTGCTGCTGCGCCGCCGCGTTTTGAGTTTCTTCCGTTTCTTTGGTCGAGACGGTAATTTCTCGGAGCGGCTTTTCGCCCGCGCGTCGATTCAAGCCTTTTTTCACTCTGACCTCGAATTCGGTTTTTAAGTTTCCGCCTTCGACGGTGATTCGATAATCGCTCGGATAAGTCGGCGCGAAAACGCCGTTCCTGGAAATCGGCGAGCCTTGCTTGGCGCCTAAATCGTAGCAAGACCACGAAAACTTCAACCCGCCGACCGGATTGCCTTCCGCGTCGAGACCGATGGCTGAAAAAGCTACCTTGTCGCCTTCGAGCATCTCCGCAATCTGAGGTTCGACGCGGATTTGCTTAATCGTTTTTCTTGATTCCTCATCCTCGTTCGCTTTCGTTTTGCCGCCCGTCAGCGAATTGCCTAAAAAAGCCAGCAGCGCGCTCGAACCGAAAGCGAAAGCAAAGTCGTTTTTAAATTCTCTCGCATTTGTCAGCAAATTAATGTGCATTGCCGGCGTGGTTTGAGCCAGCAGCGTCACAATCAGTAAACTGCAAATCATTTTCCGCAGCAGCGATTTCTTTACCTGAAAACGCCGCGGTTTCGCGGATTGATTATCGGAAACCGATTGTTTCCGCCGGTTTTTCTTCCTGCCTTGCTTCCCGAAGATGTTAACGTTCGAGAAACTAAAACTATCTTTGCCTGTCAACATATTTTTCTCCTTTGGTTAAAATTCGGCGGCAGTTCCCGGCGTTTCTAATGAACGCGATACAAATCCAACCGCCGAACGCGTTAAGTTTCGGTTTTAGGAATGATTGAAATTTTTTGGATTTCAATCGGCTTGTTCGATTTTTAATTTTCCGACGGAAATTTGGTGACAGAATAATGCACTTAATTTTTTTTCTTGTCAAGATATTTTTTCCAAAAAATAAAGTTAAGTTTATAAACAAAAATCTTGTATCTGAAAAAAATCAATACATTCAATAATTTACCGGAAGCGAATCGGTCAAATTATTTTCGTTTTTAGTAATGCTTCTCCCGCCTTTGTTAAATGGAATTCTTTACCCAAGCAGTTTCAGTCAGCGGTTTTTTATACGCAGTTGTGAGATAGCTCATAAAGTGAAAATCGGCTTCAAGCAAAATCAACAACTTAGAAAAAATATTCGCGCATAAAGTGAAAAAACATTAGCGCATAAAGTGAAAATTTCCGCTATTTTTAACGCATAAAATGAAAATATCTGCTAAACACAACAAAATAAAAGGGTGTTGAATTGTATTCTCAACACCCTTCTTGGGATGAGCCGGCGAAGACTTTACACCTCGCCGCTATTGCTGACCGGCGCGGCGGTTTCGCAAGGCGAAAATTCGTTGTCGGATGAATGACGTTGAATCTATCCGCGAACGGATTCGGTTTTAAATTTTTTACACTCCTTTATTTTGCCTGGCTTTTGCTGCCTCTCAAATTACTTTAGTCAACATTTCGCCCTGCGCTTAAAATGGACTCTTTACACGGACGAACCAGGCGCTGCGACCACTGAAAGGTCGAGGCGCAAATCGGAAAGACGCAGCAATGGAAGTTGATTTGTGCCCGAATTCAGTTGCGAATACAGTGTCACATCCAATACCAGGATTGCGCCCTTAGGCGGCGCGTCGGGAGACGTTGGCTGTCCTAGCGCCAGATCGGAGTTTTGCAGCCAATCAGCCAGGACTGCCGAGTATGGCTTGATTCCGCTCGTACCGGAATCTCCCGACTTTCCGACCCATTTTGTTAACTCTTCTTGCAGACCGTCAACGGGCAGATCGAACGAGCGCACCAAAATCGCCGGATAAAGAGGCAGGAAGTAATCCGTCTCTAAGCTGCTTCCGGATGGAGAGCCAATCGGAAAACCGTAACGCGCGTCGATTTTGAGCCGGCGGTTTGCCAGGTCGGTAGTTCCTTCACTTTGTGTCAATAACTCAGCGTTGGTTTCAGTCAGCCCCATCATTGCCTCAAGGGTTAATCGCACGTAATCGCCCAAATCCAGATTTGTCTGGTTGACAACCGCCGGGTAGATTGCGACAGGCGTCGGGTTATCGACAAACGGCGTAAGCGGATTGGTAAGCGCCACAATCGGGGTCTGATAGATGAATTCGGTATTTGATAACACCGTATCATCCGGGTAAAGCGAAGCATTTCGTCTGACGCCGATGCCGGAGTTGCCGTTTTCGTAGAGCAATGTGGTCAGCCCTTTGACTTTGACCTGATGCGTGACGAAATTGCTGGTCGGCGGCGGAACAGGCGTGTAAGCGTGCGTCACGATTTTCTGTCCGGGCGTCGAACAGCTCTCTTGCTCGTCCGGATAAGGCTTCATCGTCGCGGGGTCGAGCGCGGTAATACATTTATCTCCTACCCAGGGATTAGGCGGCAACGCCAGCGGGTCGGGCGTGAGCGTAATCAACCGCTCGTCGCTATCATCATTTTTACGATCCGTGACGATGTCCTGCTCAAGTGTGAACACAGGCGCGCCGCTGCCGGTAAGCATTTCAGATTTCGGCATCCAGTCGGAATTGTTCGCCAGCTGCGTAACCAAAGTTGCAAATGCGGTGAGCACGTCTATCGGAGTGTCCTTGGTAATCGGACTCATCTGGGGTTGCAGAATTTGGTATCCGGACTGAAAACGCGTGAGCGCTTCAAAGAGCGTGTAGGTTTTTTCCGCGTCCTCCTCGCCGGTCTTAAACATATCGACCGATTCAGTCGAGCCGCCCGTGTTATAGATGAGCTGGAGCGTAATCTCGTCGGCGGCTGACAGGCGCGCCTGGTAGGTTGACGTATAAATCCAGCGCGTCTGGTCGGCGAGCGTGGTTCCCGTGTCATCAGTGTCGCGCTTCGCGGTCTGGACGATCATCGTCGGCGGTGTCGGATATTCGCGGTAGGCTAACGGGATGATGGTGTCGCCCATTTTCGGCGGAGACGGGAACGAGTTAATCAATTGCAGCCAAATCGAAGGCGGCGCGGCTTCACCGTGTTCACAATAGTCAATGACGCGGTCTTCGAGAAATACCTGAAGATGCGAGACAGCCCATTCAAGCGGGAATTCCTGATAGCGATTGTTCTCGATTTTCTGGTCGGTCACGCCGTAAAGGAAGGTCGTGGTCGTTGCTTGTCCTCCGTTTCCCGACGGCACATCGACGCGCGCCGTTCCCAGACCGAAGCCGCCCGCGTCTTCCGAAACGGTTCCGTCCGTCGGGCGCTGCATCTGTCCGAAGAGCTGCAGGCGATTGCCCATGTTCGACGGCAGCGGCTGATTGAACGCGACCTTGGTTTGGACGATAGTATTCACCGCGTAGGCACTGCTCAGCGCGGCGCGCATCTGCTGCGCCATCTGGTCTTGCCCCTGGCATAAGTCGGAGGCATCGCCCATATAAGCGCTGTCTTGCAGCAGCCACGTAACTTCGTTGTCGGCGTAGCGGTCTGCAATATCCTCGCGCGCGTAGGCGACCTGACTGTATAAATCCTGCGATTTCTGGAACATATTCGAGGCGCTTTCAGCGCCGAGCGCCGCGTCGACGGCGGCAAACGCCGTCCGCGCGATGTCGTCCAAATCCACATCATTGAATGTGCGCTTGTCGGGCAGACCGCTCAAGGCGGTCAAATCGTTGGGCATAGACACCGTGCCGGAGCGCAGGCTCGTATCCAGCGGCTTCGGCGCGAGATAATAGCGAACCGTGCTGCTGAGCGTCAGGTCGGTAACCTTTTTCGAGACTGCCCATAAACCTTTCGGCTGGCTGGTCGATGCCGCGTTATCCGAAGCGTCTTCCAGCATCGGCATCCCGACCGACACATCCGTCGCGTCCGCCGGTCCCGTCGCCAGTCCGAACGCCGCGAACGCGGTGCTGAAATCCGCCGCCAGGTCATTCAAGTCAACGTCCGATTGGGGCGGAACATTGGTCGTCGCCCTGAATGCGTTCGGGTAGTCGGCAACTTCCGGCGACACGTTTTTTGTGCGTCTGATTCCGAAGTCGGCTTGTATCTCGAATACCAGAGCCAAAGCGTCGGAACTGCCCGGCACGGTTACGGTCAGAGTCACGCCGGAGAGAGTTCCGGTTCCGTCTTCGAGATAATTCCCGATGCTGCCGAGCATATCGAGCACCGCCTTTTTCTGGTCGGCGCTCAAATCTATATCCGAGTTTGTTGAATTAAGATTGGTCGTTACGAACAACAATACGTCGTCCGGCGTCAGCTGGTCGATGATCGTCCGGTAAAGAGAAGCGGTCGCATCCGCACTCTGGCTGCCGGGTGCGGGAAGCGCGTCTTTGCTCGGACACAGGTAAACGCTGAATTTGTTCGCCTGCGGCGTTCCGCCGACAGTAGAGCTGCCGGTAGTAAGCGAATTACAGACGGTGTTGTCCGTCGGGCTTGACCACGCCTGGAAGTTGAAAATCGAACGAACTCCCGTCCAGTTTCCCATCGGAATCAGGTCGTCGAAGTAAAGATTCGGCTGATTGGAGACAGTGGTCTGAACTCTGCCGAAGGCGTTGCCGAAGGCATCCACCACCAGGGTTTGAATCGAGTAATTGTCGCCAATCGAGGCGTAGCGATTCTGCTCGACACTGCTCTGGTTTTCAGTAGCGAGCTTGTAAAGCGGGACGGATAATCGCCATTGCTGGTCGGTATCCGTCTCATCCTGCTTTTGCGGACCGGAAGGAACCGACAAATTGCTGGCGATGAAGCCGGAACTGGCGGGGACTTGATAGGCTACCAAGCTGTAGAGCTGCGCCAGTTTATCCGGTATAGTCGTTTCGCCGGGCTCTTTTCGGGTCAATTCGACACCAGCCGAGCCTGCCGCCGTCGAGACATAGGATGTTTCGTTTTGAGCCTCGGTCGTCTCGGCGTAATAAAGCTGTCCCTCGACAGTGTTGTCGAGCACCACCGCATTGACGTAACGTTCGAGCGAGAATTCATCGGAGGCGGCAGGCACGTCCAGTTCAAACAGGAACGTAACCGGCGCGAAGGTCTGGTTTCCGAATAATTCGGTTGGCAGGCTCTTTCCGTCCGCGGTCTCATAGGTCAGGAAATATCCCGTCTGGTTGGTAACGCTGCTTTGCTCAAGGATTTGAAGAAATCCGTAAGGATCGCCGGTATCAGCGCCGACCTGCGTCGTATGAGTTTCCTCTTCTGCCATCGCCATAAGTGTCGGCGGAGGCACGGATTGGGTGGTCGTATTGGTGCGCAACACGAAAAGCTGTCCGGACGGCGGATTCGTCGTAATCGGGAATGAGATTAAGCCCGAAGTGTCGCTCGACTGCTGGTAAAGAAGCTTAATTGATTTGACGAGCGAAGAATTGCCGCCGAGCGCCGCCAGTAAATCCCGCATCGCGTTCTGCACGGTCAAATCGGCGGCTCCCAGCGCATATGTATTCGGGAGATACGCATCGCCGCCGAGCGGAACCTTGCGGACGGTCATCTCGACGGACAGCGCCCATCTGACATCTGCCGAAGGCACCGGATTCGTCTCAAGGTCATAGGCTTTTGTAGTCTCGCGGCTGAGAAGCTTGACCTTCAGCGGCGAGCTTGCCTTGAGCGCATCGCTCATTGCTTTTGAGAACGGGCGAAGCGTTGTTGCCTTTCCGCCGGACGGCGTCCAGGTAATCGGATTGGCGAGCGAGAACGCCTGCGGACCGGTTTGCAGGACGGGAATCGACGTCGGCGTTCCGGGCAGGTCGATTGTCGTGCCGACGATTTCGTAAGGAGTTACGTCGCTGTTTAACAGCGTCCATTTAGCGTCGACGCTGACCCAGGTTTGATTATTGTCTCCGACCAGATTGATTACATACTGCTTGCCGTCGGTAAAGTTGCCGACCGGAAATTCCTGCCAAACCAGCGCGTAGAGAGGATTCGTCGGCTGGAGCGAGCCTTCGGGCAATTCCATACCGGCGGTTTCCGGCAGTCTCAATCCGCTTCGGAAGAACTGCGACATCTGCCCGGCGACGTTTCTGATTTGACCGCTCTTTACTGCGGCGATGTAGATGTCGCTGAGCTTGCCGCTTTCCGATTCGTCGTTTTGCATCTGCGTCAGCAAGGCGTTGACCGTCGAGCGAACGAGCGCCTGAAACCAGTCGAGAAACACCGATTGAATTAACGGAATCGTAGCGACATCGGCTGCCAGCAGGTTCTCGCTGTCTCCGCCGGAAGTGATGTTGGTATAAAGCTGGGCAAAATATTCCTGAAGCTCGTTTTGCGTCCACTGCTCCGACACGTTGCTTTTATTCTGAAAAACGTAGCTGAGCTCCGCGCCGCGCCCGGACGTATTCAGTCCCAGAAACGGCAGCATCGGGAAAATCGTGGCGTATTTGGTTTCCTTGTCCGCGTTGGTCGTCTTGCCGTCGTCCGGCGGCACGCTGGTGATGGATAAGGCAAACATCTTACCGAGTCCTTCGATGAGAGTCGTATAATCCAGACCGCCGACGAGTTTGTCCGGGTCTTGATTGAGCGCGTCGATTTGTTCCTGCGTGACGGTGTCGCTCCAGCTCGCCAATCCCAGGCTGGCGTTCAGCGCCCAGGCGACGGTTTGTGCCGCGACATTCTCGAACGATTTAAACTGGCTGGGCGTGGTAACGCTCTCGGTGTCGTTAACATATTCCATCGTCAGCGAAACGACGAACCACGGCTCGCCCGCGGCGCTCGGGTCTGACCAGACCGACGTAATTTCGGGCGTCATCCATGTTCCCAAATTATTCGTCAGACCGTTTTGCAACGGGTAATCCGGATTCCACAAAGTAGTTTCCAATGCTGCCCATTCGGCGCTGTAAAGAAGCCTTTCGACCGAATTTGAATTGTTCGAATTCAGCAGCTTCCACTCGAACCGGAAGCTGGCTTTGAAAGAGAAGCTGACTTTGATTGAGAAAAGCCCCAAATCGATTTTGACTTTGACGCTGACGCTGACGCTGGCTTCGACATAGAGAAGAATATCGCCGCCCATTCCACTTTCGAGAAGCAGCTGTATCCCAATCGACGCCTGTATCTGCACGTTGACGCTCGCCTTGATAATGGCAAAATCGACGGTTCCGTAAAGCTCGCCGATAACGCCGAATTGCCCCTGCAAGGACAACGCTTTCGGGTCGGTCAGCCACTTCACGACGTCTTCAGTGCCGTTGTAAGCGTAGTAGCCGATTTTGCCTTCGACGATGCCGAAGAAAGTCAGGCTTACGCCCGCCTTGAACGGACCGGAGGTGAAATCTTTCCCGACGCCCAGTCGCGCGCCGAATCCGGCGGCTAAAATCATGTCGTATTTATTCGTGAACGTGTCGTCCGTCGCCGAACTGAGCTTTGCGATGTAGAAGCCGCCCGAGCCGGTGACGGGAATCGGTCCGACGAATGCCTCGACGCGGAAGCAAACCGTCCAATCGTCATTAGCAGGGAAGCCGAGGTCGATTTTGAAATCGCTGTTGGTATAGATGCTCAGTTTCAGCGCCGGCAGCGTGATGCTCGCCGCGCCCGCCTGAAAAGTCCGCAGAGTGTCCGGCAGCGTGAAGTTGATGAAGAACAAGCCGACATTGTCGTTGACCTTCGTATATGTGATTTCAAAGCTCAGTCCCTTGAGCGCATCCTGCGTAATGTAAATCTTCAATGAATAAAACGGCGTGGAATCGTAGAACACGAAGCCCAGACCGACGATGTCGAGCAGAACGAAATTGGCGACGACCATCCAACCGCCGTCGGGCTTGTAGACATCGCCGTATTTTCCCGAGTTGACCGCCGTCCAGAAGTCGGTGCGAACGTATTCCAGGAACTCGTCGAAATTGGTCGGATTTTCATCGGGTCCGACTCGCTGTCCGACGCCCAGATATTCGAGGTCGAACACCTTCGAGCCGCCGTCGTCGCCGTTTTCCGCGCCTTTGAGCTGCCGGGCAGCATCAATCGGACTATTCATCGACACGGCGAGCGCTTTTTCTTCTTCGGCTTCTTTATTAAACGCGGCAAGCCAACCAATCTTATTTTCGCCTTTAGTGGGAGCAAACAGGGCAAAGTCGAAGAAGATATTTCCCGGCGGCATCCGCGTCCCCAGCACTTCCATATAGGAATTGTAAAAGGCGAGCACCAGCAGCTTGTCTTCGGTGTCCTGAGTCCATTTAAGCTGAAACTGCTCGATAAAAATCTTCAGCACGCCTTCGATATTAAGTTCGAGCTTGCCGTCGGCTTCGGGCATCTGCACGCCGAAAATCAGCGCGTTGGGCTTGCTGCCCGACGGCGGCTGCCAGCCTAAAAATATGCTGAACTTGAACGCGGACAAATCGCCCACCAGCGCGCCCAGACTGCCGAGTTCCAAATCGAATATCAACCCGAAATTAAAAGTCGAACTGGCTGGCGGCTGCGATTGCGGAGTAATGCCGAGAGTTTCGAGGCTGATTTCAAAATAGTCGAGCTCGGAAATCGACTGACCGTTTTCGGAGTAAAGGAAACTCTGAAGCTTGAAGGGCAGCAGCGCCAGCATGCTGTCGTCGTCGGTGCGCTGCTCGGTCTCGCCAAAGTCGAAGCGGAGATTTCCCGGCGCGAACTTGAGGGCGAGGTCGCTGGTTTCGGGCGGCTTGCCGCCGGTATAAGTCGTCAGCAGGTAACTCATCTCGATACCGAGGTCGGCGAACGAGAGCTTCTCGAAGCTGAACATATCGAGAAATTCCAGCTTGTTGAATTCCATGCTTCCCCAGATGGCAAAGCGCGAGCTGATTTTGCTCGTTGCGCCGCTGTCCGCGCCGTCGCCTGCTGTATTTCCCGTCGCCGTGTCTTCCGTCGCCGAAAACTGCACCTTTTCAAAGATAATGTTCTTTAGATAAGTGTTATCGTCGTAGGTAAATTCGTAGGTTTTCTCCGCCACGAACGAGTATGTCTGCGCGCCGTCGTGCTCGGAATAGCTGCCCTTGATTTTGATGATGTTGTCTTCGTCGTCCGCCTCGCTATTGCCGGCGCTGTCGCCCAAATTGACGGCGACGGCGAACAGGTTATTGACGGTTAAATCGACCTCGGCTTCAAAGCTGGTCAGCGCGTTGTTTTCAAAAAGCGCGCGGAGATAGATAACCTTGAAGCCGTAATAATCCAAGCCCGCAGCCTCGCCGTAGATAGCGGGCATCATCCTTTCGTCCGGCTCCATCGTCCGAACGCTTAAAGAAGTGTTGGAGGTTGAGTCGTCCTCATAATCCACGAGCGCAAAGACCGAGCTGGAATCGAGCGTGACAGTCTCGCTGTTGCCCGTATCGCTGATATTTACGCCGACGTGATGCGCGCGGAAAGCGGCGAGGTTACTGGTTCCGTCTTCTTTTATCATTCCGCCGAGCAGCGCCCGAATCACGGGCGGCAGGTCATCGAGCTTAAGCGCCGTGTTGATTGCCAGCAGTCCGGCAAAGGCTGGGTCGTTGACGACGGTATTGAAGTTTGCGTAAACCGAATCCATACCGGCGCTTTCGGCATCATCGATGATTTTTTGAAGCTGCGCCTGTCGCTCGGAAGGAGCGCTGGAGAAGGTCGTTGCGTCTGCCCACAGCGATTGGTCATCGACCAGTTCCTTGATGCTCTTATCCCTGAAAAACTTGAGCAGGAGAATCGGCGGCACGCCGTCCGGGTCCTGACCTTGAAGCTGAAGGTCGAAAAACCAATCGGATAATTCGACGGTGGCGTCCGTATCGCCAAACGTAAACAGCTTTTGCGCGCCGGAGTTGTTCTGGTCGATGACCAGAAATATCTGATTTTGATACAACGCCGAGCGAAGCTCGTCCTGCATATCTTCAAACCGGAGAACCTTGTCTTTTTTCGAGCCGCTGACGGCAAACTGCGTGTTCATCCAGACATTGCTGTTCTGGTCAAAGCCTCCGATTAAGCCGAGCGGCGTCATGCTGTTGACGAGCGTGCCCGCATCTTCCGCGAGTGTTCTACCGACTTGCGGAGCGAAACTCTTGTTCTCGCTTAAGGACTTGAGGACGAGTCGTCGCTGAGGATTGATGCCCTTGGTTTCCATCAACTGAAACTCGTTGACCGCAGAGTCGTCGGATGTCGAAATCCCGCCGTAGGGAACCATCGGCACGAGCGGTGTCGGAGTCGCCGCAGTTTCGAGCGCGATTGCCGGGTCTTGCGCCGGATAGACGGGTATCTTCCTGAACGAAAGCTGATAGGCTGTATAACCGTTAGCTGCGCCGTCTCCCGTTTGTCCGTTGTTCTGGTAGATCGGGCTTCCCTGCGGCTGGCTGTAATAGATATTCTGAGCTGCTGTCGAAGCAGATAGTCCTAACCAGGAAGTCGTCGCGTCCTCGGTCAGGTAGACGACTCCGTTTTCGGCGGTCGCCGGAATATTAACGCGATAAGCGGCATTTCCGGGAACAAAGCGCAAGGTGTCTCCGCGTGAGAACGTAAAGGTCTCTGTCGCCGAGTAAGCGCAGAGCAGTTCGCCTTCATCAGTCGTTCCCGTCATTCCAACCGTAAAGGAACCATATGGGGTCAGGTAATAGGCGGCGTTGTCGTCTACCTGATTCACCGGGCGATTGCTGAATACGAAGCGCGATGAGATTCCGTCCGGGTCCGAAGCCCCGTCCAGCGGAGATAATATAATTTGGCGACCGATGGACGACGAGAACGCGGTCTTGAGGTCTTTGTCGTTCAGTTTGAAATATGTGCGCTGCGCGTCGAGGAACAACGCCGGATCGAGGTACGTCGTGACCGAAATCTCCTCGGCTGTCCCGCCGGCAATGAAATTTGGATAGCGCAAGACTGTCAATCCGCCTCCATTGTTCGGCGGTGCGAAATACATCGGACCGGTTTCAAACGCGGACTGGTCATCCAGACTCAGCGCCAGTTCAGTCACCAATGCGCCCGGAGTCGGACCGCTGACCGGAATCTTTAAATCACTCAACGGAATAATTTTACGAGCGCCGGCTCCGCCGGGCGCCGCCATCCACGCTATGCTGTCAACGTCTCCGGACGAAACCCTGGCAATCTTGAAAGTTGAAGCCGCATCGTCGAACGTCGCGCTGACTAAACCCTGAATCGCCGTCACATTGAGGCTGATGTTTCGGAACTGGAAGTTGTTGCCGATCGACAGAGCCTGAGAGTTGCCGCTTCCCGTCACGCTCAGGAAGCCGAGTCCGCCGCCCTGCGCGTCAAAGAAACCGAAGCGGCGGTTGCTGCTCGTCATCTGCGACGACAGTTTGGAAATAAATTGGCTCCAACCGCTGCCCCGCTGCGCCGCGGGAAAGAATACATAGTAACCCTGATTTGAATTCCACGTGGTGTTCAGAGGTATAGACTGACCGAGAATATTTATCCAATTCTTATTGGGGATAAAACCCCAGACGGCATTATCCGCTTGAAGGGCAGCATCGAAGTAGATACTTGTGGTTGAACTTGTGCCTGACAGTTTGTTGAGTTGCATAATAATATTCTTTCTTCTTTAAATTGTTTTTTCAGTTCATAGCCAAGCGGCGACGGGTTGCGCCTGCCGTCTCGCTCGCGTAGCGAAGCTGCTGTTCATTACCTGATATATTTGCCGGTTATCTTCGACATTCAAATATCGTCCGATAAACTCAAGGGCATCTCGTCGTTCAACGAAAGTAGTTGAAGGGCAATCTGGGCGTTTTGGGAGTTTTGTTTGTTGTCCGCGTTCATCCACACCCAGGTTTCTCCGTTTCCCTGAATATTGGCGTCGTAACTTTGATAAGTGTTCTGGTCGATTACGACTGTCCCGGCTGCATTGGCTGTCGGACCAAATATACTTACCTGCCCATCCGCTATTCCGGAGCCCAGGTTTACCACGATGACCGTTGCGGCGCTCTGGAGTATCTGCAAACAAATGAACTGGGTAAATTGGTTCTGAATCTTGACGCTCCTCCATCCGGAGTAGGATTGCGTGTAATAGCGATCATATTTGGCGAAGGACTGGAATTGACCGTCGCCCGGAAGCACGGCATTATTCAGTCCCTCCGTATTCAGGGGCATCGAAACGCTGACAATGAACGCCGTGACGCCGGCTGTCGTGCCCGCGCTTAAAGAGATGGAAACGAAATCGGTATCGGCGCCCGAGACGAATACGAAATTCGCCGGAGCGCCGTCGCTCGTGCTGCCGCGCACAGTCACCTTCGATGGCGGAACATCATTGCTCCAAACCACCGTCACCACCGCATCCACGTCAATCTGCGAGGTATTGTAGAGCAAGAGCGCATAAAGCTGATCTTTTACTAAATTCTCGCACTTCGCGGTTTGCCCGGCGGATAAGACTATTAACCTTCCATCATCCCAGTTGACTGGCTCTGTAGCGGACAAGCTCATAATTGGGCGGTCTTTTATTTACAGCAGTACTCGACCGCCCAGGTAGTCATACCTTTGTTTCGGCAGTCGCTCTAGCTGAGTGACTGAAGTGAAATCGTCGCTTGCGATGAATCCTGTTCGCTGTCTGCATTCAGCCAGACCCATTGCTGTCCGTTACCCTGAAAGTTTCCCGTGATGCTCTGGATTTGCACCGCGTTGATGGAAACGACACCGGAAGAAGCCGTCGGACCCATTTTCACTACCTGCCCGCTCAAAAGCCCGTTTGAAGATTCGTTAACGACGTAGACAACCGCCTTCGATTCAGTAAATTGAACCGATATAAACTGCGTGATTGTACTGACAATCGTAAGCGCCTGCCAGCTCGACGGCGGCACGGCATAGTATCGACCGTACTTGTTAAACGGGTTCACGCTTCCGTCGTTCGGCAAGGGCGAGTTGTAAGCCATACCCGTCGTATCAATCGGCATGCTGACGCTTCCGAGCCAGAGGTCAATCTGGGCGATGCCGGCGTTAGTTCCGAGCGAAACGCTGACGGTCTGGGTATCGGAGCCGGATACAAAAGCGAGCGAGGCAAGTCCGGCGTTGGCGGTTGTTCCGGGCACCGTCACGCTGACCGGCGGCTGGCTGTTGCTCCAAACGATATTAACGGTGCCGTTTGTATCGTTCTGCGTCGAGTTATACATAAAAATCGCGTAAAGCTGACCGGGATTCAGGGTCGTGCAGGTCGCCGTCTGTCCGGCTTGAAGGGTGATTCTCTGACCACCATTCCAATTCATTGCGCCTTCGGCAATCGAAGTTAACATAATTATATTCTCCTAGTTTGTTTAATTATCGGTAGTGAACTGAAAGTAATATCAGCAGACGGATTTTGCCCGGTCGGAGATATCATCGGCAGCGGCGCGGCTAATCGACGGGTTTGGGTGTCGGGAGTTTTTCCTAATCCTGAAGAGACTTAGGACGTATTTGACCATATTCCGCATGAGCAATCGCAAAGCTATTAACAGAAAGTTCCAAAGGAACAAAACCTATCAAAGCACTACTTTCAGCATATGTTCCAACTACTCTAATCCTAATTGCAGCGACTGCGTCATTTTATAACCAGCCGTCAAAAAAAAATTTCGTGCTTCATAAAAGGGCGCGCAAATGCAGCAGCGCAGCCCGCTTGCGTTTGTTGACGGCTGGCTGGCTGATTTGCATCTCGGCGGCAATGTCGGTTTCCGTGCGTTGCTGCAAGAAAATTTGGTCGATGAGCCAACGCTCCGCTCCGGAGAGATATTCAAGCGCGCGGTCGAGACACTCGAAAGCCGATTGGGAAGAGCGCGTAGTCGGGTCTGCGTCTATAAGTTTCTCGATTATTTCCGTGTCCGACAACACCATTCCCAGCGCAAATCGCCACTCCTGGCGATAGCGCGTAAGCGTCCGCGCCTGGATGCGGGAACTGACGAACTCGGCAAGCGAAACGCCGCGCGACGGGTCGAAGTCCTGCTTAGCCTGCCACGCCGACGATATTGCTATCGCCAGAAACTCGTCGCACCAATCGCTGAAAGACCAGTTCGGCGGTTTGCGCCAGAAGCGGATGCGGTTAGAACCGTACCTGAAACCATCGGCTACATCTTTCCCCATCGTTGCTATAATTTCATCCAAATTAGACTGCCCGGAAATAATAAGACTGCTATTAGCAGGCTTTTCATCAGTCATAGAACCTCTTTAAGGTGTTACCTTGCAAAGCAAGGAATCATTACGATTATTAATTGTGAAATGCAGTCTCGCGTGCACCGTTTCACCGGATTCCTTTCTCAAGCCGTATTCTATGACCTGTCTGAGGAGTAATCATCTGATACGTCTTCCAGGAGTGAGAAAGCATTGCGCTTATCGAAAGGCTATGAGAATCCCCGCCCCATAATTTTGGGTGAATCGCTTTGAAACGGTCGAGCGCTCCGTTTCCGGGTGTAGTTCCCCTGAACTGATTTTTTGCCTGATTTCATTGACATTGTCTTGCGCAGTAGCTGCGTTTCCCTTTTATGCTCTTTAAATTTTGGCGTTGGTGATTCAGACAACTCTGCCAAGGTTCAGCGGCTTCGGGCTGAGCTATGAGCAAAGGTTGTGCCGGAATAATTTAATATGTCGAGCCCGTGGGGTAATCGGAAAGCAGGCTGATATATTTTCTTTTAATAATTGCCCGGCTGCGGGGCAGAAACTCTCCGCCCCGCGAATTTATTCAAGTGCTGCTCCGATAATTTTTTAGTGCCGTTAATACTTGAATATTTTCAATAATTGGGAATTGCTTTACTGCGGCAAAATACCCAGGGACGAGGCATTTTGGTGTAGCTGTTTGCCTCACATGAAATTTTATCGCCAACGATAAAAACAAACTTTCCTGTTTATCTGCTGATTTTAAGCCGTATTAGATACTTTTAATAATTTTCGGCTAAAGGAATAATATTTGCTGACTGAGACTTTTCGTTTAGATTCTTTGTCACGCCGGATTAAGCCTAATGTCCACCAACCTGCACTTACCAATTCATCAGCCGCAAAGTATTTCATCCAAAGAATTCACATTTTCTTCGGATGAAGAAAGAGAACGTGTTCTTATTGTCGATGATTCGAGCACGGTAAGAAAAATTTTTGCCAAGGCTCTTTCGATTCGCTATACCTGTTTTGAAGCCTCGACCGTTAGCGAGGCATTCGCAAAACTGGCTGAAATAGAATTCGCCCTGGTTATTACTGACGTTCTGATGCCGGGTTTGTCCGGCGTTGAATTGCTGCGCAAAATAATCGAAACGTATCCCGATACCGCCGTGATTATGGTTTCCGGAGTTAATCAGCCGCAGCGCGCGCTCGACGCCGTCAGGCTCGGTGCATTCGACTATTTGTTTAAGCCGTGTGATTTGAGCGTCCTTGAATTAACCGTGGAGCGCGCGCTGGAAAGACGCAATCTGCTGCTCAATGCGCGTCAGTATAAGCGTGATTTGGAGCTTCGTAATAACGAATTAGTCCGCGGCAAAGCAGAGCTTCAGCGTCTCCAGGCACAGATTGTTCACAGCGAGAAAATGGCTTCTCTCGGTCAGCTCGCCGCCGGAATCGCTCACGAGCTTAACAATCCGGTCGGCTTCGTCTATAGCAACCTGGACATTCTGAATCAATGCGTCGGCGATTTAATAAAACTGCTCAATTATTACGACCAGGCAGACTTACCGGACGAAATAGCTTCCAATGCGGCGACGATTAAAGAGCAGATTGATTACGAAGCCGCGCTTGAAGATTTAAGCTCGATTATCTGCGATTGCCGCGACGGAGCCGAGCGCATCCGCGACATCGTCCAGAATCTTCGCACCTTTTCAAGGCTCGATGAAGCGGAGTTTAAAAAAACCGATATTCACGAAGGCATCGATTCGACTATCCGCCTGCTCTCGCGTTATTTCAGCGCTGACAATATTATGCTCGTCCGCGATTACGGCAAACTTCCGCCGATAGACGCTTTTTCCGGGCAACTCAATCAGGTGTGGATGAATTTGCTGGCTAACGGCGCGCAGGCAGTCGGCACAGGCGGCGGTGAAGTGCGCATAACCACGCGCGCGATTGAGGAATCCGTGATTGTTGCTATCAGCGATACGGGCGGCGGCATTGCTCCTGAGCATCTCAATCGCATCTTTGACCCGTTTTTCACTACCAAACCAGTCGGCGAAGGCACCGGCTTAGGGCTTTCCATATCCTTCAGCATTGTCGAGCGTCACGGCGGGAAAATCGCAGTGAAAACCGTTCTTAATGAAGGAACGACTTTCACCGTGATGCTTCCCGTTAATATTAAAATGCCGTCTTCACGCGCGGCTGAATCGTAATCTGCACAAATCAGGATATTAAAAGATAAAGGGCAATAAATTTATGAGCTACAAAATTCTTATTGTTGATGATGAAGCGGCTAATTTAAGAGTGCTTGAACGCCTTTTTCGCCGTCAATACGAAGTCGTTACCGCGGCGTCGGGCGCGGAAGCGCTCGAACTGCTCAGGCTGCACGATGTGGCGCTGATTATCTCCGACCAGCGCATGCCCGGTATGACCGGCATCGAGTTTCTCAAACGCGCCGCCGAAATGCGCCCGCACACCGTGCGAATTATTCTCACCGGCTACACTGATGTCAATGCGCTGGTCGAAGCGATTAATTCGGGCGTTGTTTACAAATACGCGACCAAACCATGGGTCAACGAAGATCTGCAACAAAACGTTGTCCGCGCCTTGCAGCATTACGAAACGATTAAAAATCAATACGAACTCAGACGGCAAAACGAAAGGTTAGAAGCGCGGTTGAAAGCCACGCGCGAGAGTTTTGTCAGGGTTGTCGGCGATATGCTCGACCTGAAAGACCCGCACGCTCAGGGACACGCGCGCCGGACGAGAAGTTATGCCGCGGCGATTGGCGAAGGCTTTAATCTTGAATCCGAAGAACTGGAACAGCTTTCGCTTGCCGCCTTTCTGCACGAAGCCGCCAACATCAACATCCCAAGCGATATTTTATATAAAACGACTGCGCTGACTCTGGAAGAAAGGCGAACGGTCGAACAAAATTTTGAGCGCGGGCTACAGCTTCTGGCGGGCGTGCCGGATTTGGAAGAAGTCGCTTCGGTTATCCGTTATTATCATGAACAATGGGACGGAAGCGGTTATCCGGAAGCTCTTATTGGCGAGCAGATTCCCCTTCACGCGCGCATTATCGCCGTCGCTGACGCTTATGACGAGATGACGACGCGGCATCCTTTAAAACCCAATTGGATGCACAACGAAGCAATTAAACGCCTCCAGGCGGATGCCGGAAAGAAATTCGACCCGGAAGTAATTAAAGTTTTCTGTCAGTTGAAATCGGTGACTCAGGTTAATAATATGGTAGTTGACGAAGAGATTGATTTGCTTAATTGACTTCAACTTAATAATAAGTAAATGTCTTCAGCCCGCATGAATAATCACGCAAATCTTGTTATCAACAATAATCCTGCTCCGCAGGAATTGCCGGTGCGCGAACAAGCCGAGGATGCTGTCCGTTTTCAGGCGCATTTATTGGACACGATTAAGCAAGCGGTTATCGCGACGGATTTGGCTGGAATTATTACTTACTGGAATCGGTTTGCGAGCGAACTCTACGGCTGGACTGCTGCCGAAGCTATCGGACGCAGCATTATGGAGCTGCCGACGCCGGATATTTCCCGCGAGCGGGCAGCTCAAATGTTGTCTGAGCTGAGCGCCGGTAAAAGCTGGGCAGGCGAATTTATCGCGTGCAGTAAGGATGGCAGGACATTTCCGGTGCAGCTCTTAGGCTCACCTATTGTTGATGAAGAAGAGAAATTGATCGGCATTGTAGGAATCTCGATTGATATTACCGAGCGAAAGCAGGGCGAAACTACGCACGCGGAAACCAGTGAGAGCGCCATTTTTGAATACATCCGTCTTCTGGAAAAGCTCGCTGCATTGGGGCAGAAATTAGGCGCGGCACGCGGTCTGACCGCCGTATTTAGCGCTATCCTTGAATTCGCCCGCGATTCGGTGCCTTGTTCAGCGCTAATTATCTCGCTCTATGACAAAGATAAGAGTGTCCGCAAAATCATTTATATGTGGTATTGCGGTAAGGAATTGGACGTTTCTAAGTTCAAACCCGTGGTAGTCGGCGAAGGAGCGGTCGGGCAGGCGATAAAATCAGGCGAAGTTATAATTATTGACGATTATCTGAAAGCTATAAAGAAAAACCAGGCTAATGTTTATTTGGGTTATGACGAAGATTCACGCGAACCGCGCTCGACCATTATCGCTCCGATGAAAATCATGGGAAATGCGATTGGCGTAATTGAAGTACAAAGCTATGATTTGGGAGCGTATTCCCAAGAGCATTCCATCGCCATGCGAATGGCTGCGTACCTTGCCGCAAACACCATTGAAAACGTGCGATTGCTGGAGCAGGAGCGGGCTAGTGCAGAGCAGTCGCGTCAATCGCAAAGGCTCGAATCCGTCGGAAGACTGGCGGGCGGCATCGCTCACGACTTCAATAATATGCTGACGGCAATCAACGGTTACAGCGATTTAATACTCAGACAGTTAAATGATAAAGACCCTTTACGTTCATACATCGAAGAGATTAAAAAAGCGGGCGAGCGCTCGGCGCTTTTAACCCATCAGCTCTTAGCTTTTAGCCGCCGACAAGTGCTCAGAACTAAAGTGCTTGAGCTTAATCAGGTCGTAATCGAAACCAGCGCGATGCTCCGGCGTTTGATTGGTGAAGATATTCAACTTAACCTCAGTCTCGATCCTGAACTGGGTCACGTCGAAGCCGATCCCGGACAATTGACGCAGGTCATTATGAATTTAGCCGTTAATGCCAGAGACGCTATGCCGGAGGGGGGCAAACTCACAATTGAGACCTCTGACGTTTACCTTGACGAGGAATATGCCGCGCTTCACGTTCCGACTCAACCTGGTTCTTATGTTATGCTGGCTGTCCATGATACCGGTATGGGGATAGACGGTAAAACTCAGCGTCACATCTTTGAACCGTTTTTTACCACCAAAGAAACCGGCAAAGGCACCGGCTTGGGACTGGCAACCGTTTACGGCATTGTCAAACAATCGGGCGGTTATATTTGGGTCGATAGCGATTTGGGGAAGGGCGCGGCATTTAAAATTTATCTGCCGCGTATTGATGAAAAAGTTACCTCATTTGAAGAGAATGAGCTGGCGGAACGGATTCCGAAAGGAAGTGAAACAATTCTGCTCGTTGAGGATGAGGAAATAGTGAGAAATCTGTGCCGTCAAATCCTCGAAGCCTGCGGTTATAAGGTTATCGAAGCTGCAAACGGCGATGAAGCTTTGTCAATTTGTCGAAAGCCGGACTCTAAAATTGATTTACTGCTGACGGATGTTGTGATGCCTGAAATGTCGGGTCGCCAGTTGGTCGAGCAATTGGCGGTATTGCGTCCTGAAATAACAGTGCTTTATATGTCCGGTTATACCGACGATGCGATAGTTCGTCAGGGTGCTGTGGAATTAGGCGCAAACTTCATTCAGAAACCGTTTACCTTTAATGCGCTGGCAGAGAGGGTAAGAGACCTGCTGGATGCGAAAGATGAGGCGAGAAACGGCTGATGATTTTGAAATTTGAAGCATAAGTTTGCCGTTTTGGCAGACTCAGGCTTCAAAACACTCGCGGCAAACTTATGCTTGCGTTTCCGGCACTGCAAATTCTTATTCGCCGACGAGAGCCTTGAACATAGACTCAAAGGTTTTGCGCTCGAACGGCTTCGGAAGGAAAACGGAAGCTCCGGCGGAAAGACTGTCCATCTGGATTTTGAAACTTTCTTCGGAGGTCATTATGATTACCGGAATTTTCATTAAACGTTTTTCCGTGCGCATATGTCTGACCAAATCAGTGCCTTCGATATAAGGCACGTGCACGTCGAAAATTCCCGCCGCAAAGTTGGCGTCGGCTGCCAGGATGCTGTAAGCTTCGCGCCCGTCGCCGGCGACGACCGGCTGGTAACCGGCTTTTTCGACAATATCCCTGACGACCGTCACAATCAATAAATCGTCTTCGACAATTAAAACGCGTTCGTTGGCTGTCGCCGGGTTTTTTTCGGTTTCGGAGGCAGCGTCATTTTCGTATCCATATTCGTAAGAATTATAAATCTGCCAGTTTTGGGTCAGTTCAAGCAAGTCATTCAGATGAGCCAGAATCTCTTTCAGAGAGTTTTCGTTTTTAGAAACGATGTATGTCGTGCCGGCTTCGGTGGCGGCGTCAAGCAGGTCGTTATCGCCGCCCGAATAAGCGAGTATCGGGACATTGGTAAACTCCCAGTTTCGGCGCAATTCTTTAATGATTTCGATGCCGGACATTCCGGGCAGCATCAAATCGAGCAAAACCGCATCGGGTTTAAATTCCTTGATTAACCGGAAGCCGGAAGCGCCGTCAGCGGCGACCTTAACCGCGTGTCCTTCGGCTAAAAGCTTGTTTTCATATAATTTGGCAATGAGCGTGTTGTCTTCGACAATAACTATCTTGGGCATTGATTCTCCTTTAATTCGGGACGGTTTCTCTGATTATTTCTTCGCCTTCGCGACTGATTTCGGTAAAAGCCCGGCGCGCGCCGGACAATAAAGCTTCCGCGTTTTCAAACTGCCGCGTTTTACCTAATTGTTCGAGTTCTTTAAAAAACGGGACGATGGTCTTCATCCCGCAGGTGGCGCTGCCGCCTAAGGCTTTATGTGATACCTGATACAGCATTTCCGGTTTCCGCGCGGTTATCGCATCGCTTATTTCATCGAGCTGTTCGCCGGTTTGCTGCACGTAAAGCTCGATTATTTCGCGCAGCATAGCCGCATCGCCGAGCGTCAAATCTTTTAGCAGCTCAAGGTCGATGACGCAGACATCGTTCGATGCTTTATCGCCCGCGACTTCGCCGCTCGTTTTCGTTACCTGCGGAACGGCTGTATTTAGCCATCTTTCGACTGTTTGCCGCAAAAGGTCTTTTTGAACCGGCTTGCTGATATAATCGTCCATTCCGGCGGCGAGGCATTTTTCTCTTTCTCCGTCGATGGCGTGCGCCGTCATCGCGATAATCGGCGTGTGAACCGCAGTGCCTTGCTCGCGCCGGCGAATAGCGGCGGTGGCTTCGTATCCGTCCATCTCCGGCATCTGGCAATCCATCAGCACCAAATCATAAGGAATTTGCAGCAATGCGTCGAGCGCTTCCAGCCCGTTGGCGGCGACATCGGCGCGATAACCGAATTTTTCCAATTGCGTTTTGGCGACCATCTGATTAACGGCGTTATCTTCGACCACTAAAATTCTTCGGCGCGACGCAGCCGAAACCGACGTGCGAATATTTCGCGGCGCGGCGCTCTCAGTTGCGTTTTCAGGCTGAGTTTCGACGCCGCTGTTATATCGCGTCACCATTCGCTTCGGCGGCGCAGCCGTTTTATCCCTGCTGCCGATGATGCCGAGCAGGCAATTCAGAAGCTCTTCCTGACGGTAAGGCTTTGATAAATAACCGTGAACACCGGCGCGGCGGGCTTTCTCCGCTTCGCCGCGCCGCCCGTTTGACGACACCATAATCAATTTCGGCTCAGCGGCTAACGAAAGCGCGTAGATTTTTTCGGCAAGCTCCAAACCGTTCATTTCCGGCATTTGCAAATCAAGAATAACCAGGTCGAATGATTCGGCTTCAGCGTCGGCGCGGGAAAGCATTTTAAGCGCGCAGGCTCCCGAATCCGCTTCTTTCGCCGTCATTTTCCAGGAACGTGTCTGATAAATGAGAACTTCGCGGTTCACCGCGTTGTCATCGACAATCAGAACCCGCAATCCAGCCAGATGATTTTGGCTGCCCCCGGCGGGCGTTAATCGAACGCGAGTCTGTTTCTCGAATTTAGCCGTAAACCAGAAGGTCGCGCCTTCGCCCGCATTGCTTCGGACTCCGATTTCGCCGTCCATCATTTCGACCAGCCGGCGCGAAATAGCCAAGCCCAAGCCGGTTCCGCCGAAACGCCGCGTGGTTGTGGCATCGGCTTGCGTAAAAGGCTGGAAAAGCTGCGACTGCATCTCGGTCGAAACTCCGATGCCGGAATCGCTGACCGAAAAATGAAGCGTCACGTGCGACGCGGATTCGCTCTCGCGCTTGACCCGAACTATGACTTCACCGTTTTTCGTGAATTTGACGGCGTTTCCGGCGAGATTCGATAAAACCTGCCGCAGGCGTCCGGCGTCGCCGCGCAAGCCGAGCGGAACGTCCGTGTAAATAAGCGACGTAATCTCGTTTCCGCGCTCGCGCGCCCGACCGGCAAATAATTCGATGGTGCTTTCCACCGTTTCGCTCAAATCAAAATCCAGCGCTTCGAAGTCGAGCTTGCCGGCTTCGATTTTGGAAAAGTCCAGGATGTCGTTGATAATCGTCAGCAGCGCTTCGCCGCTGGAGCGAATCATCTCGGCAAACTTGCGCTGCTCGGCGTCCAGCCCGGTATCGAGCAGCAAGCCTGTCATTCCGATGACGCCGTTCATCGGCGTGCGAATCTCGTGACTCATATTGGCGAGAAATTCCGATTTGAGCCGCGCCGATTTCAGCGCCTCGTCGCGAGCCTGCTTGAGGTCGGAAACGTCCTGTCCCGTTCCCATAATGAAATGCGGAGTTCCATCTTCACGACGCTCGAAAACGACTTCGCGGAAAATGAGCGTCCGCCATTCGCCGCCGGCGTGTTTTACTCTCTGCTCATACTCCAATACTTCGCCGTCTCTAAAATCTTTTATCTGCTGCCGGTAGTGCGCCGCGTCCGACACGTCTTCCGGGTGCACGACGCGGCGGAGTAAAGCTCCGCCCATTTCCTCGATTTGCTCGCGCGAATAGCCCAGAAACTCGCTGCCCGTGCGATTCATATAAATCGGCGTTTCCGTCTCCAAATCGAGCAGGTAAATCATGCTGGTGGAATGGTCGGCGATGCTTTCCGCAAAACGCTGGCTTTCGCGCAGGTCGTCTTCGGCGCGCTTGATGTCGGTGATGTCCTGCGCGTATCCGAGCACGTAGGCGGGTTTGGCTTCTTCTTCCTCGCACAAGACGTTGTTGTATTTCCAGACGCGCTCGTCGCCTTCTTTGGTGACGACCAGCATCACGCCCGAGTCTTCGCCGTCCCGACGAATCTTTTTCAGATAAGCATCGAGCATATCGCGCGCGCCCGGCTGCATCACGGCGCGCAGGCTCTGCCCGACTACTTCTTCCCGCCGGTAGCCGAGCGCATTCGCCGCCGCCGGATTGACCGACAGCAAATTTCCTTCGAGGTCGTGCGTGCAAATCAATCCCAGACTTTCGTCGATAAGCCGGCGATAACGATTTTCGCTGGCTTCGACAATACCCATAAGGCGGGACTGCTCGGCTTCCGCGCGCTTGCGTCTTTCGATATCGTGCCGGATGACCAGATAGCCGGTCAGGGCGAACATCAAAACTATCGCGCTCAGACTGATAAACGTCACCAGCGCGCGCCGTCCGCTGGCGTCGCTTTTTTCGTTGCGCTCCTGTAATAAATTGCGTTCATTCTGCTTCATCTCGTCGGTCAGGGCGCGAATTTTATCCATCGCGATTTTGCCTTTACCCGAGGCGATAAGTTTTTGCGCCGCGGTAAAATCGCCTTTTCTGCGCAGCTCGACGTAAGAGTTCGTAAATTGCAGCTTTTCATCGAGCGCCGGAGCCAGAGCCGCGAGCAATTGCTGCTGTTTCGGATTATCCAAGCTCATCTGCCGGACTTTATCGAAATGCGCCTTGATGCTGCCAACCGACTTTTGATAAGGTTCGAGAAAGCTTTCTTCGCCGGTCAGGACATAGCCGCGTGAAGCGCTTTCCGCATCTTTTAACTTCGACATCGCGGTGTCGGTTTCTTCGATTATCTGACGAGTATGTTCAACCCACTCATTCATCTCCAGAAAATGAGTAGTATTGTGATAAAACAACGCGCCGCCGAGGAAAGTGATAACAATCGCCGAGACGAATCCAATCAAGACGCTTCTTTCGATTAAGTCTTTAGGTAACGAGTAGATTTTCATGATGTGTCTATTTTCGCTTAAGCCGGATTACTATCTTTTAGAAAGTAAAAGTGTAAGTGACGAAACGTCTCCGCCGGGATTGGATAAATAGAAAGCTCTCGATAAAGTTTTTATCCGGTGACTTCATTGGTTGCTGCCGGGCTTTTTATTTGGGAAGCGCTTTGGAGATTAATTAAGGATAATCTGTATTTCTTGGAAAGATTTGCAATAACCCGATTTGAAAAAAAGCAGTTTAACTTTCCCTAAACAATATTAAAAAAATAATTGTAGATTTACAAGTTTTTCGTTAAATACTTTAAGTCGGAACTTTCGGCAAGCTTATGCTTCCATTTTGCACTTTCGGCAAGCTTGTGGTTCCAATTTATTCCGGGCGGGAAAATCTGATGCCTGTAAGTTGTTGATTCCACATTCAACCGTGGCAAATTTATGCTTCCAATGACGGCAAACTTATGGGTTAAGTATCAGATTTTTACTTTCTCCGAATTTTAGTCCTGAAATCATAAAGTTCCCGGACAGTTTAATTTTTTCTCAAAAAATGCTTCCTTACAGAAACCTTCCTTTAAAGACAGCCCGCGTAAATCTCACTTTCCAATCGGTAAATCCATTCTAAAAATAAACTGTTGCATTTTTCGCCTGTCTGACGAAAATCTCCTATCCATTTTGCCCCATACGGTTGACCGTCACGCTTAAAAATCTTTTCTGAATTTTCTTAAATTTAATTGAAATGAAGTCCTAACGGCAATTATTTCTATATTTTATAGATTTGCAAAACAAAGTTAAAACAAATGGCACGCGCCTTGCTTTTATCCAGCTTCTGACGCGCTTGTTTTTTCTCAGCGCAACTTCTAACTCAAATTCAGTCCAAATTAAACTTACAGGAGATTTTAACCATGATTTTCCAAAATACGTTGCGCTACGCAATGTTTATGACACTTTTGTTTGTCTGCGCCGGAATTGTCGCCGCGCAGGGACCTGTTGTCGGTTCGGCAACTACTACCTCCGAGCTGGAAATGTCAGCCACCGTCCAAACGGCTGTGCAGCTCAATATCTCGACGGGAACCGGCGGCGCGACCGTCAGCGGCAGCAATTCGACCGGGCTTTTCAGCGTTAACTTCGGCAATATCAATGGACTCGGTCTCGGTACGCCGGCTGCGGGCATCAGCGTTGTGACGAACGCCTCCGGTGCGCTCTACAAAACGCCTATCAATCTGACGCCGGTTTATTCGGGCTTTACGACCGAGACGGCAACTATCGAAGTTGTGCAGGATGCGTCCGGCGATACGCAGATGGCTCGTGAAGGTAATTCTTCTATCTCGGCAAGCTCGACCGTCAGCACCTCGACTCCGGCTTCGGTCGCGACCGGCGCGGCAAGCGGCGTCTCCATCGAGCGTTATGTCGGTATGTATGCCGCCCGGAGTGAAGCCGCCGGCGCGAAATCGGCAACTTTGATTTATACGATTACGGTCGAGTAATTCCAGCAAGCTAAGCCCACAAAATTAGCCTGCGAGCCTTCCTTAGCCCGCTCCTGCAACTCATTGCCAATTAACGGAAAATCAAACACATCTCCAGCAACTTTGAAGGTGTGTTTGATTTTTACTACCGAAATATCAGCCGAATAAAATGACTAAAATAAAAATGCGTAAATTTCTACAACTGTTTGTTTGTTCAAGTATCGCTTTATTAGTCTGTTTCAGCGCCGCCAATGCACAACAGGCTTCGGTCACGATTTCTCCCGCCTCGATTGATGCCAAAGTCAAACGCGGCGCAAGCTATACACAAAACTTCACTATCACGAACAATACCGCCGCTCGCCTTATTGCCCGTTGTTCGTTTACCGATTTCTGGTATGACGAGAATAACAAACGCTTAAACGGGCGGGCGGGAACACTTCCGCGCTCGGCTTCTCTCTGGGCGCAATTTTCGCCTGCCGAAATCATTGTCGAGCCGAATAGTTCTGCCGTAGTGAAAGCCGTCATTACCGTTCCGCAGTCCGCCAGTGGAGGCTATTACACCGTTCCTAATTTTGAGCTTAATCCGGTTGCCCCCCAAGCCGCTGCGGGCGAGAATTTCAGTAATGTCTCAACCGCTGCAATCGGAATCAGATTTCGCGGTTTAATGATGTTTACCACCGAAGACGGAGCCGAATACAATGTTGAAATTATGGGCGGCAAAATTTCACCGCCGACGATTTCTTCCGAACTGGAAATAAATCTCGACGTGCGCAATCGCGGAACGGCACACGCCAAAGTGCGCGGCTCGTTTGCTGTTTTAAATTCGTCGGGTGCGCTTGCCGGACGCGGAAACATTGACGAGAAAAGGTATCTGCCGGCACAGCGCGATTTTATAAAAAGCAGGTGGGCGGGAGATTTACCGCCCGGCAATTATACCTGCGTCGTCACGCTCAGTTATAACCGCGTGGGATTAGAATCGACTTCATTAGTTTACGAACTGCCTTTCACCGTCAAATAACGTGACAGTAAATCCAAATTAATTCGAGGATTGAACATGCTCACAACCAAAAGACAATTTACCGACCGTCAAAAACTAAAAAGGTTGTGTCTCGAAATTCTGTTCATCGCGACGCTTGCAATTTGCGCCGCCGCAGCTTTCTTTCTGACGCGAAACGCTTTTTCGGCAAGCGGTATCTTGCCGGATAAATCTACCGTTCAGCCTGATAAATCCAACATTACAGCCGCCCCGATAAATACGCCTTTAGCCCAAATTCCGCCGCAAACACAAGCCGCGCGAATAAAAATTATAGTCGGCACAACTCAAAACGTTCCCGTTAACACCGAAATAAATTCGGTTGTCGTAGTCACACCGGAAATTGCCTCGGCACAAATCAAGAACGTTAATTCCTTAACAATTACCGGACTTAAAATCGGCGAAACGATTTTGATAGTTTCCGACAGCCGAAAGCGACAGACATTTATTATCGAAGTCACGGGAAAACCCACTGTTTCCGAGCGGCAAAACGCTACATCTGTTGCGAGAGGCACGAAAACTGAAAAGGCGAAAACATCCGGTTTATACAATGTCTTATACGTTCAGGGCTTTGACCGAAACCCTTCGCTTCTCAAGCAAAACATCGAGTTTCGCCGCCAACTGTCAGAAGAAAAAACGCTCCGCATTTCCGGCGAAATATTCACGTTTACAGGCAATGACAAACGCGAACAGTCATTTGCTGCCGCGCAGAATTTCGGATTCGACCGCCTCTCGGTCGGAATCGATTTCCCCGAAAAAACAATCGATTTTCTGGACAGCCAAATCAACGTTTCTCCGCTTAGTTTTAATAACTATCCGATGCGCGGCTTTCATCTGGCGACAACGCCTGAATCTCCGTCCGGCACGGATTTACTCTCCAAAGGAATCGAAGTTTTCGCGGGATTGGCGCGTCCGTCACTCGCCTTTTACGACGATGATCAGGGACGTGTTGCCGGCGCGGTGATTCCGGTCGCTAAAGGGCAATCGTGGCAAGCGCGGGCAGGTTTCATAACCGTTGTTCCGGAAAAAAATAACAGATTCGGAGACGGCGGAACTGTTTTGCTGATGACCGGCGCTTATACGCCGGATAAAAAAATTTCGGCGGACGGCGAAATGGCTTTTTCGAGCGGCGAGCTTTCATTAAGAGCCAGACTGGATTTAAAACTCAGGCAGTTCGGCGCATTCGGCGAGATTATTCGTTTCGACAAGAATTCTCCGCTGAACAGCATCGGCGCGCAGCCCGGCGGGCGCAGAAGCGAAGCGATGTCGTTTTACTGGCGACCCGATTCACATTTTAACGCTTCGGTCAGCTACAATCACACGGCGATAACGCGGCGCGTAAATTCCGGCTTGGCGGATTTTAACCGCTCGACATTTCTGGCGAATGCCGGGTATAGATTCAACCGTGATGCGCGGCTTTTCTTTCGATTTCTAGACCAGCAGATTGAAACCGCAGTTCCGGGAAGCGCTTTGAAATTCCAGATTGCCGCGCGCACCGTAACCGCCGGTCACAATATCCGTTTTAATCATAATTGGGCGAACAGCGTCGAAGCCAGAATAAACTTCAGCCGCGAGGCAAATGCCGGTGCTGAATTGGAAAACGGATTCAGCTTGATTGAACAATTGCGCTTTTCATGGAAAAGAAACTCGGCGACAGGCTTTTTTAATTACACGTATAAGACGCCTTCGCTGACGAGTCTGGTCGTTCGCAATCCGCAGCTTCTTCCGCCGTCGCTTCAATCCGCTTTTATCTTAGACCCGGCGAGGTTTTTGCAGGTTTATCGCGACCGGCTCGCGTCCTTGCTTCCCGGTATCGAGCTACCGCTGACGCGCAGTTTAGATGCCGGAATCCGTTTTCAGACAAACTTTTCGCGCTTTACTTTGAGCGGCGAAACCAGATATAACGCCGGCGAAATCCTGTCGCGCAACCAAAAAAATCTTTTCGCCTTCGTCGGGTTAAACGTGCGACTCGACGCCGCTAATTCCTTTCAAATAAACGGTTGGCGCTCTTTTGGCAACGGCGGGCAAGCGGCGGTTACTTTTTCCTACACGCATCGTTTCGGAGTCGAGAGCCGCGACGGTTTTCAATTTTCAAAATTATTCGGCTTTGACCGCGGTCGTATTCAAGGACGCGTTTATTACGATTTAAACAGTAACGGGCAGGATGATGCCGGTGAGCCGGGCACAGGCGGAATAACTGTTCGACTCGACGAAAAAAGAAGCGTCATGACGGATGTCAATGGTCGCTATCAATTCAATGCCGGTGAAGGCGGATACAACATTTCATTGGTCTCGGACGATTTGGGAAGTCGTCTGCGGGCGAGCACCGCCACGCAAAGGCAAGTTTCACTTTCCTCGGGTCAAACCATCAACGTGAATTTCGGTGTTATCGATTACGGATTTGTCGGAGGCTGTATTTTCAACGACACAAATCTGAGCGGTAAAGCGCCATCATCAAACTTGCACGGATTAAAAAACGTGCTCGTCCGTCTGCGTTCGAGTGATGTAAAACCTGGCGGTTTAGCGGTCGAATCAGTAACGGATTCAAACGGCACATACGAGTTTCGCAACCTACGTCCCGGTAATTACACGCTTGAAATTGATGCGATGACCTTGCCCGTAAATTTTAGGCTTCCCGCCGAGACTTCCCGGACAATTGCTGTTCTGCCGTTGCGGGGATTTTATTTTGATATTCCCGTCGCCGCTCAGCGGGCTGTGACCGGTATCGTTTTTATTGACAGAGACGGAGACGGACGATTCAGTCCGCAAAAAGAGGAGCCGGTTGAAGGCGCAACGATTATATCAGGCAATAATAGTGTCGCCGTTTCTGATAGCAGCGGCGCATACGTCTTGCGAAATCTTCCCGCCGGAAAAATAAAATTGATTGCTCGCTCGCCGCGAGGCGTGGAAAGTTTCTCGACAATTATTGAACTCGGTGTGGAACCGGTAACAAAGCGTGAGGTAAATCTTGTAGTTCAGCGATGATTAAATGGAATAGAGTACTAATTCTTTTGCGCTTTGAGTTCGCCGCGTTTAATAATTCGAGTTAGAGTTTTGCGGTCTATGTTCAGCAGGCGAGCCGCCGCTTGTTTATTGTCGCCTGTATAAGCAAGGACTTGAGCGACATACTTTTCTTCCATCTCGGTGAGCGATAACCATTTATCTTCAGTCTTTTGCGGCGCTGCAAAAGCTTCGGCAAGCGGCGGTTGTGTTTCACTAAAATTCCGGACGCGAGAAGGTAAATGTTCAGAATAGACGATGTCGTCAGCCAGCGAAACGGCGTGGAGAACTACATTTTCCAATTCACGGACGTTTCCTTTCCAACTGTAATTTTTAAGAATTTCAAGCGCGGCAGGCGAGAATTTTACCGTTGAAGTCTCCGGCGGACGAGTTTGCTTGGCGAAATGCTCGGCAAGCAGCGGTATGTCTTCGGTGCGCTCACGAAGCGGCGGCAGATGTATCGTCACTGCGTTTAGACGATACATCAAATCTTGTCGGAAGCGACCTTCTCTGACTTCTTCCTCAATATCACGATTGGTCGCGGCGATAACGCGGACATCTACTTTCTGAGTTCGGTTTGAACCGACACGGCGAATTTCTCCCTGCTGCAAAGCCCGCAGCAGCTTAACTTGAAACAGCGGACTCGTTTCGGTAATTTCGTCGAGAAAAATCGTGCCGCCGTCGGCTTCTTCCCACAATCCGACACGCTCGCGGTCTGCTCCGGTAAAGGAGCCTTTAGCGTGACCGAACAACTCCGATTCAATTAACTCAATGGGAATTGCGCCGCAATTAACCGTGACAAATTCGCCAGCCGTCCGCCTGCTGCGTTGGTGAATAGCGCGCGCCACAACTTCCTTTCCGGTTCCCGATTCGCCTGTGATAAGCACTGGCAGATTTGTTCCTGCCACTCGCCCGACAGGTTTTAAACATTCAACGAATTTCGGGCTTATGCCGATTAAAGGAATATCCGAAATATAGCCGGAAGAGAAGCCGATTGGACTTGATTTATCATCCGGTACTCGAATTTGAGATTGTTCCTGAACGACTTTGGAAATGTTTAGAATATCATCAACGGTGAAGGGTTTAACTAAATAATCATAAGCGCCGATTGCAGTTGCGTCGAGTGCGCCCGCAGCAGAACCGTGCCCGGTCATTAAAACAAACCGTGCTTTCGGTTGTTGTTCCGAAAACTTGCGTAGAACTGCATAGCCGTCAGCTCCGCCAAGCAGCACATCACAAAAAACAAGCTGCCACTCTTGTTTTTCGAGCATTTCAAATGCTTCGTCGGCAGTGCGCGCTTCGCTCACCTCCCAACCGTCTGAATGCAGAACTTGAGAGACAAAGCCGCTAACCTGAGGCTCATCATCGATGACGAGTGCTTGTGGGCACTTTTTCACAGGTGGAGTATAGCACGTTATGGTAAAAATTCCAGTAATGCTAAGCAAAGCTCAAAATTAAATAATTGCCTCGTATTTTCAGAGAAGTGCTTCCATAAAAGGAAGCCCTTCAGGTAATAATTTTGGCGGCTATCCAAAATCTATGCGACGGCTCAATGCTATTTGTGAATACCATAAAAATGGAAATATTTCGGAGGCTTTTGAGCAGATATTAGAAATAGTTCTCTACAGCCATAACGGACAGAGGCGAGTATTGCCGTTCAAACTCGGTCAAACAAATATTATTACTGGCAAATCAGCAACGGGTAAGTCTGCATTAATTGAAATTGTTGATTATTGTCTGGGTCGCGGTGAATGTAATGTTCCTGAAGGCGTTATAAGAGATACTGTTGCTTGGTTTGGATTAAAATTACAATTTCCCACCGGGCAAATATTTATTGCGCGACAAACTCTAGTAGGGATATGAATCTTCAGATAATTTCCGTAGCGTTGCCGATTTAGTAAAGCTGGATTGTTTCAAGCAAAGCCGCCAGCAAATATTTCCAGCAAAGACAAATAAAAATGCCCAAATTCTGATAGTGGGTAAAAATTTTTGCTAACGTAATCAGTTTTAGAAATCTTCCTTAAAAATTTCAGATTTCTCTTGCTGATTATTGAATTTTTCTCAAGCAGAGAATATATATTTTCAATAAAAGTTTTGTATATGAATGACCACGTTGAGCTTTCTGTTGCATTATGAAGAGACGGATAATAGCGACTGAAAGACGAATAATCATGATTACTTTCGGCAAAACAGGGCGCTTTGATTTGTTCCTGCACAAAAAGTAAATAATTTTCGGGGAAATCATCAAAAATTGACAGAGCTTTTAATAATGAATGGTGCAGATTGTAGTTGGAAAGTTCTCTATAATCAGGAATGGCTTCAGTATCATACATTCTCAATACCAACCTGGAGAAATAATCCATTAAAAGCGAAAATTTATCCAGAGAAAAATTTATAAGCGGATTATGAGAAGAAACAATATCTGATTTTGAAATTTCTAGTCTGAGCAGTAGATAGACGTGTTTAGTCACCCGGAATTCAGTCTCCGAAAGGGATTCTTATGTGCTAATACCTCTAAGTACTCAAGAGCCTTCTCCTTCTCATCATTGAACAAACAAAGAATTGACAGACCCGGATTTCTCGCCGATTCAGACGGATGAGTTTGAATGACTTCCTGCAAATTAAGCCGATAGCTGGCTGATTGACAGGCTTTTTCCAGTGAAAACTCTTTTTTCTTTAACATTCCATTTAAAATCGAGATTATGTTTTAAAGTAAGCTTGCGTTCTTTTACGGATTTTATCCTTCCGCCAATCTCGTCAAAAGACAGATTTGGCTATTTTCTTCTGTTCGTCTTAACTTTTTTAGCAGTTTTTTTCGCTTTAATAATTTTGAAATGATTGCCGTTGAGCCAGCCTTCGGAATTTGTTTTCGGGTCAATCACCCGATACCAAACTCCGGTTGATTCTTCGCTAACCAGAACCAGTTTTTCTCCTACCGCAACTTTACGAATGACTTTGCTTTTCGGCTCGGCTTCACTCATCAAATTGGGTTTCCTGGTTATTTCCGCGAATGAACCAGCGGAAAACGGTCGCTGTGATAAATTATTCTTTTTCTCAAATGTCCGGCAAAGCATTTCGGTCTTAACTCACCATTGACTTTTCAGCAATCTTGATAAAAAAGTAAAGATTTGCTAATCTATTATTTGCTACAAAATGCAAAATTTTTAATCGGATAAACAGATGAAAATATCGGCACAGGAAGAATATGGATTGCGTTGTTTGGTACAGTTGGCAACTTTGTCCGGGAACGAATCGCGGACTTTGCCGCAGATTGCCGAGCTGGAAGGGATTTCCGTGGCGAATGCGGGAAAGCTGATGTGGCTTTTAAATAAAGCGGGTTTTGTGCAGGCGACGCGCGGGACGAAGGGCGGTTATAGCCTGGCGCGTCCGGCGAGCGAGATTCGCTTGAGCGAAGTCATCAAGGTTCTGGATGAAGACGTTTTAAATAAACATTGCGAAAGCTACACGGGCGTTTTGGAGACGTGCGTTCATAAAGGCGATTGCGGCATTCGTCCGGTGATTGTCGGGCTGCACGAGATTGTCGAAAACGCTCTGTCGCAGATAACTCTGGCGCAATTGGTCGGACCTGAAAGCGCAGTTGACGCGATGTTTCATCAAATTAAGGGCATTCATCGCACCATCGAGCCGCAGAGAATTTAAGCGCGGGGCAAAGCAGGCAGCGGTCGGCAGAGACGACCGGCTTTAAACTTTAAACTTTAAATATTGAACTTATTTTTATGTCGACAGCAACAGAATTATTAACAAACAGGGAATATAAATACGGTTTTGTCACCGATATCGAAACGGAAACGATTGCGAAAGGCTTGTCGGAAGACACGATTCGCCTGATTTCGTCGAAGAAAAACGAGCCGGAATGGATGCTCGAATTTCGCCTGAAAGCGTATCGCCACTGGCTGAAAATGAAACAGCCCGATAATTGGGCGAATTTTAATTATCCGAATATCGATTTTCAAAACATCAGTTATTACAGCGCGCCGAAGCAGAAGGCGAAAAAGCAGAGTCTGGACGAAGTCGACCCGGAACTCTTAAAGACTTTTGAAAAGCTCGGCATTCCTTTGAGCGAACAGAAAATGCTGGCGAACGTTGCGGTCGATGCCGTGTTCGACTCGGTTTCGGTGGCGACGACGTATAAGAAAAAACTGCTCGAAGCGGGCGTGATTTTCTGCTCGTTTACCGAAGCGGTGCACGATTATCCCGAACTCATCAAAAAATATCTCGGCTCGGTCGTGCCGACCAACGATAATTATTACGCGGCTTTAAATTCGGCGGTTTTTTCGGACGGCTCGTTCGTTTTTATTCCGAAAGGCGTGCGCTGTCCGATGGAGCTTTCGACGTATTTTCGCATCAATACGCAGGATTCGGGGCAGTTTGAACGCACGTTAATTGTTGCCGAGGAAGGCGGTTACGTTGCCTATAACGAAGGCTGCACCGCGCCGCAATTCGATACGAATCAGCTTCACGCGGCGGTCGTCGAGCTGGTCGCTTTAGAGAATGCGGAAATCAAATATTCGACCGTGCAGAATTGGTATGCGGGCGACGAATCGGGCAAAGGCGGAATTTATAATTTCGTCACCAAGCGCGGCGCGTGTCGCGGTAAAAACTCGAAAATTTCGTGGACGCAGGTCGAAACCGGAAGCGCAATTACGTGGAAATATCCGTCGGTGATTTTGCAGGGCGACAATTCCATCGGCGAATTTTATTCGGTCGCGCTGACGAACAACGCGCAGATTGCCGACACCGGCACGAAGATGATTCACCTCGGCAAAAACACGAAATCGACGATTATTTCCAAAGGAATTTCCGCCGGAAAATCGAATAATTCGTATCGCGGACTCGTGAAAATTATGCCGAAAGCCGCTGGCGCGCGCAATTACACGCAGTGCGATTCGATGCTGATTGGCGGCAAAAGCGAAGCGAACACTTTCCCGTATATCGAGGTGATGAACAACACGGCGCGCGTCGAGCACGAAGCGACGACCTCGAAAATCAGCGAAGAACAATTGTTTTATCTGCAACAGCGCGGCATCTCGCAGGAAGACGCGGTTTCATTAATCATCAACGGTTTCTGCAAGGAAGTTTTTCGCGAGCTGCCGATGGAATACGCCGTCGAAGCGACGAAACTTTTGGGATTGAAACTTGAGGGCAGCGTCGGCTAATGGAATCTTTATTATTTGACGTGCTCGGTTGGATAGGCGCGTTCCTGCTTCTGCTGGCGTATGCGCTGGTTTCGTTCAAAAAGCTGGAAGCGGATTCGGCAGCTTACCAATGGCTGAATATTACGGCGAGCGTTTTGCTGCTGGTCAATACGATTTTTTACGGCGCTTATCCGTCGAGTTTTGTTAATGCCGCCTGGACGGTTATTGCTTTGGTCGCAATTTTGACGATTAAAAAAAGGTATGCAAAAAATACAAATTGAAGGCGCGCCGCTGCCAGCCGGACATTATTCGCACGGAATCGTTCAGAACGGTTTCGTTTTTGTTTCCGGTCAGCTGCCGATGAATCCGTTGACGCGCGAAGTCGAAAACGGCGCAATCGAAGCGCAAACCGAACTCGCGCTTAGAAATGTCGAAGCGGTTTTGCACGCGGCTGGAACGGATTTGAATCACGTCGTCCAGATGACGATTTACGTTTCCGATATGGAGCTTTGGGATAAAGTCAACCAGGTTTACGCGCGCATTTTGGGCGAGCATCGCCCGGCGCGCGCAATCGTGCCGGTCAAGGATTTGCACTTTGACACGAAGATTGAGATTCAGGCGATAGCGGCATTAAAAGATTGATGAAAAACGGAATTTGCACGAAATGTGAAGCAAAGGAAGTTCACGTTGTTTCGCAGACGAGCGTGGAGATGGCTATCAATGTCGGTCGGGAAATGGCGTATCTGAGTTATTACGTTTGCACGAATTGCGGTTACACGGAGCTTTTTGTGCGGGATTCGGAAATGCTCCGGCAAATTGCCTGGAAGTATCGGAGAATCCGCCGGGATTAGCGCGCCGAAGTGTTTACGATTATCTGAAAGGCGAATTTACGTTTGAGATGAAAGTTTACAGAAGCAAAAATTTTACGGGAAAGCGCGCGTGGGAATCAATCGCCGTCGCCGATATGAACGGCGTCACGACGCGGATTCACTGGACTGACGCGCCTTACAAGTGGCACACGAACGACGGAGAAGAAGTCTTTGCGGTTTTGGACGGAACAGTCGAAATGCATTATCGCGAAAACGGCTTGGAAAAAACGGTCGAGTTGAAAACAGGTGATGTTTTCTTTGCCGAAATCGGCTGCGAGCACGTCGCCCGTCCAATCGGCGAAGCGCGAATTTTGGTGATTGAAAAAGAAAGCAGCGTTTAATAGAGAATCGGAATTTATGAATCTTCAAATTTTTCAGGTTGACGCTTTTACGAAAAAGCCTCTCGGCGGCAATCCGGCGGCGGTTTGCCCTTTAAACGAATGGCTCGCGGACGAAACGATGCTGAAAATCGCGGCGGAAAACAATCTTTCCGAGACGGCTTTTTTCGTTGCTAAAGACGATTTTTACGAGATTAGATGGTTCACGCCGAACGTCGAGATTAACCTTTGCGGTCACGCCACGCTCGCGGCGTCTTACGTGATTTTCAACTGCCTGAAGCTGGAAGACAAAATCGTCAAATTTTATTCGTCGCGCAGCGGGCATCTGAGCGTCGAGAAACAGGATGAGCTGTTGATTTTGAATTTTCCGAATTACGGTTTAAACGAAATCGAAATGATGCCGGAATTAATCGCCGCTGCTGTCGGGAAAACGCCGCAGCAGATGTGGGAAACGCAGGGCAATATGGCGATGCTGCTGTTTGAAACGGAAGAAGATATTAAATCTTTGCAGCCCGATATGTCGGCTTTGAACAAAATTGATTTTGACGAATTTATCGTTACGGCGAAAGGCGAAAATTCGGATTTCGTCTCGCGTCTTTTCGCGCCGCGCATCGGCATTCCCGAAGACCCCGTGACGGGCGCGACGCATTGCTCGCTGATTCCGTATTGGGCTGAGAGGCTCGGAAAAGAAAAGCTTTACGCGCGCCAGTTGTCCGCGCGCGGCGGCGAATTGTTTTGTGAATTAAACGGCGAGCGCGTCAAAATCGGCGGCAACGCGGCGCTTTACTTAAAAGGCGAGATTTATATCTGATATGAAAATTGCAATCGTTATTTTTGATAAATTTACCGACCTCGACTTGTTTCTGATGTGGGATTTGCTCAACCGCGTGCGCGTCGCCGACTGGTCGGTGAAAATTTTAGGCGAAAATGATTCGCACGTTTCGGCGACCGGAATTTCGGTGGCGACGCAAGGCGCGCTTGAAGAAGCAAACGACGCGGACGCCGTCTTGTTTGTCAGCGGGCAGGGCACGCGCGCGAAAATGATTGATAAGGATTGGCTTTCGCGGTTTCGTCTGAATCCCGAAAAGCAATTTATCGGCTCGATTTGTTCGGGCGCTTTGATTTTAGCCGCGCTTCGTTTGCTCGAAGGCAAAACGGCGACGACTTATCCGACGTCGAAAGCCGCGCTCGAAAGCTTCGGCGTCGAAGTCGTTGAAAAACCGTTTGTCGCCAGCGGAAACGTTGCCACGGCGGGCGGCTGTCTGGCGCAGCAGTATTTGATTGGCTGGATAGTTGAAAATTTGGCTGATAAAGATTGGCGGGATTTGATTCTAAAATCGATTCAGCCCGTCGGCGAAGGCTTATATTTCGCGGACGCGGAAAATCTGGCGCGGCTTTACGCGCCGAAAACCGCGGCGGCGGAAGTTTAAAATTTATGAAGGACGGAATCTGCGCAAAATGCGGCGAGCGCTAAGTTTACGCGCGTCGCGACGGAACTTACGGACTGAACGTTCCGGTTTCGATGTTTTCCGAAACTTTGCTTGAGCTTTACGTTTGCGCTTCCCGCGGTTATCTCGGATTTGACGTGCAGAACGCGGAGAAGCTGAAGCAGATTCCCGAAACGTTTAAAAAAGTTGGTTAATAAAATTATGTTATTGGAAATCAAAAATTTACACGCCGGAATCGAAGGCAAAGAGATTTTAAAAGGCTTGAATTTGCAGATTAACAAAGGCGAAGTTCACGCGATTATGGGACCGAACGGTTCGGGTAAATCGACGCTGGCGAAAGTTCTGGCAGGGCATCCGAGCTACGAAGTGATGCAGGGCGAAGTCATTTACGAAGGCAGAAATCTGCTCGAATTAGAACCTGACGAACGCGCCAGAGAAGGTATTTTTCTCGCCTTTCAATATCCGGTCGAGGTTCCGGGCGTTTCGAACTCGCAGTTTTTGCGGCTTGCCTACAACGAGAAAATGAAACATCTCGGACAGGAAGAACTCGACCCGCTCGAATTCAACGATTATCTGAAAGAAAAAGCGAAAGTCGTCGAAATGAGCTCGGATTTTTTTAAACGTTCGGTCAACGAAGGCTTTTCGGGCGGCGAAAAAAAACGCAACGAGATTTTGCAGATGGCTGTTCTGGAACCGAAGCTCGCCGTGCTGGACGAAACCGATTCGGGTTTGGATATCGACGCTCTCAGAATCGTGGCGGGCGGCGTCAATAAATTGAGAGACGCGGAAAAAGCGATAATTCTGGTGACGCATTATCAACGCCTTTTGAATTACATCACGCCGGATTTCGTGCACGTTCTGGCAAACGGAAAAATCGTCAAGCAAGGCGGCAAGGAACTGGCGCTCGAACTCGAAGAAAAAGGCTACGACTGGGTGAAAGCGGCGGGAAATTAAATGGACGACATTCTGCGCATAATTTTGCCCTTGTATCTGGTCGCGTATTTCGGCATCGCTTTCGTCTGGCGCTCGGTCGCGGTTTGGAAACAGACGGGCGTAAATCCTTATGTTCTGGGCAAAACCGACAACGCGCACGATTTTATCGGCGTCGTTTTTCGAATGACCTTCGCTTTGATTGTCGCGGTGATAATCGTGTTCGCGTTCTTTTCGCCGCTGTATCAATACGCCGCGCCGATAGTCTGGATTGAGCATCAGGCGGTGAAATCCATCGGGCTGTTTCTGCTCGTCGCCGCGCTGGTTTGGACGGCAATCGCGCAGATTCAGATGGGCAAATCGTGGCGCGTCGGGATTGACCGGAAAAATCGCACCGAACTAATTCAAAACGGGCTTTTCAATGTTTCGCGCAACCCGATTTTTTTCGGAATGCGCATCGCTCTGCTGGGATTTTTCCTGACGCTGCCGAACGCGATTACTTTACTGGCGCTGGTTTTGGGCGACGTTTTAATGCAGATTCAGGTGCGCCTGGAAGAAGAGTTTTTAACAAGCTCGCACGGCGAAAAATACGAGAAATATCGCGGGCGCGTGCGCCGCTGGATTTAAAAATAACAGAGATTTATAAAATGACTTCAACAGCAGAAGAAACAATTTACAGCAATTATTTTAGAGAAAGCCTGGCGCTGAACCAGCCCGAATGGCTGAAGGATTTGCGCGCAAAAGCTTTCCGGTTTTTCGCCGAAAACGGTTTTCCGACGCCGCAGAATGAAGAGTGGAAATACACGAACGTCGCGCCCGTTTCCAGTGAGCAGTGGGCAGTCGGCAATCGGCAGTCGGAAGAAATGGTGTCAAAGGCGGAAATCGCGCCGTTTGTTTTCGATGAATCGAAGGAAAGCGTTCTGGTTTTCATAAACGGCGGCTTTAACCGAAATTTGTCGAATCTTTCGGCGCTGAACGGCGCGGAAGCTTTGAGTTTTTCGGAAGCCGCCGGCAGCGAAAGATTTTCCGCGATTTTCAAAGCAAAACTGGCGAGTCTGGTCGATTTCGACAAAAACGGATTTACCGCTCTGAATACGGCTTTTATTGATGAAGGCGCGTTTTTGTTCGTTCCGAAAAACACGAAAGTCGAAGCGCCGGTGCAGTTTTTGTTTTTGACCGAAGACGGAAAAGCTTCGTTTCCGAGAGTTTTAATCGTCGCCGAAAATTTCAGCGAAGCGACGATTATCGAAACCTACGCGCGAAGCGAAGAAACGAAATATCTGACCGCCGCCGTCGTCGAAATCTCGCTCGCGGACGAGGCGAAAATCAAGCATTATCGCGTCCAGCGCGAAAGCCACGCGGCTTTTCACGTCGGCGCGAGCGGCGCGGAAATCGAGCGCGGCTCGATTTACGATTCGACGAATATCACGCTCGGCGCGCGTCTTTCGCGCCACGACGTTTCGGTAAAATTCAATTCCGAAGGCGGCGAAGCGTTTGTCGACGGGCTTTATATGGTCGGAGATGTTCAGCACGCCGATACGCATTCAATCATCGACCATCAATTGCCGAACTGCGTTTCGCACCAGACTTACAAAGGCATCGTTGACGGCAAAGCGCGCGCCGTTTTTAACGGCAAAGTCTTCGTGCGCGAAAACGCTTCGGGCACGGACGCGCAGCAATCGAATAAAAATCTGCTTTTGTCGAACGACGCGCGCGTCGATACGAAACCGCAGCTCGAAATCTTCAACGACGACGTGAAATGCTCGCACGGCGCGACCGTCGGGCAGCTGGAAGAAGAAGAATTGTTTTATCTTTTGAGCCGCGGCTTAAACGAATCGCTGGCGCGCAATCTTCTGACTTACGGCTTTGCCGAAGAAATTGTGAACAAAATCGGGATTGAAACCATCAAAAGGCAATTGGACGAAGCGGTTTTGAATCGTCTGAATGCGAATTTAGAGGCATAAAATTATGGCAATGCCAAAAGAAGTTTTAGAAAAAATGAACAATTGGGACGTTGAAAAAATTCGAAAAGATTTTCCCGTTTTATCGCAAACGGTAAACGGCAAGCCGCTGGCTTATCTGGACAATGCGGCTTCGTCGCAGGTGCCGAATCTGGTCATCGAGCGCGGCTCGAAATATTTGCAGGAAGAACATTCGAACGTGCATCGCGGCGTGCATTATCTTTCGCAGTTTGCGACGACCGCGTATGAAGGCGCGCGCGAAAAGGTAAAGCGTTTTATCAACGCGCCGGAAGCGAAAGAATGTATTTTCGTGCGCGGCTGCACCGAGGGCGTCAATCTGGTGATGCACGGCTACGGCAGAAAATTTGTCAAAGAAGGCGACGAAATCGTCATCAGCGGAATGGAGCATCATTCCAACATCGTGCCGTGGCAGATGCTCTGCGAGGAAAAAGGCGCGCGGCTGCGCGTGATTCCTTTGAATCCGAAAGGCGAGCTGATTCCGGAAGAATACGAAAATCTTTTGAATGAGCGAACGAAGCTGGTGGCGATAACGCACGTCGCCAATTCAATCGGCACGGTCAATCCGGTTAAGGAAATGATTGCGACGGCGCATAAATTCGGCGTTCCCGTGCTGGTTGACGGCGCGCAGGCGGTTCCGCATTTTCGCGTCGACGTGCAGGATTTGGACGCCGATTTTTACACGTTTTCCGGTCACAAAATGTTTGCGCCGACGGGCAGCGGCGTGCTTTACGGCAAAAAAGAACTTTTGGACAAAATGCAGCCGTTTCAGGGCGGCGGCTCGATGATTCGCACGGTCAGCTTCGAGAAAACGACTTACGCCGGAATCCCCGAAAAATTCGAAGCCGGAACGCCCGCGATTGCCTCGCAAATCGGGCTCGGCGCGGCGATTGATTATCTGAATTCGATTGATTTGGATGCCGGTTTCGCGCACGAACACGCGCTTCTGGAATACGCGACCGCAAAACTTTCGGCAATCGAAGGCGTGAAAATCATCGGAACTGCCGCAGAAAAAGCGAGCGTTTTGTCGTTCACCATCGAAGGCGTTCACCCGCACGACATCGGCACGATTCTTGACCAATCGGGCATCGCCGTCCGCGCCGGACATCACTGTGCGCAGCCGATTATGAAATTTTTTGAAGTTCCCGCGACGGCGCGCGCTTCGTTCGCTTTTTACAACACGCGCGAGGAAGTCGATGCTTTGGCGGAAGCGGTCGAAAAAGTGATTGAAGTTTTTGCCTGAAGCGGAAATAAATTATGTGTTTTACTGTCTGCATTGTTAAAAATCCAATCTATGTCTGGGACGCGCGGCGCGAGTGCGACGTGATGAATTGGGATTCGGGTCAGGGCGACCGCCGCTTGGATTTTTACTTTGACATAGACGATTTGAACGCGCTGCAAAATTTTCTCGATATAAAATTAACGGGAACTGATTATCTGGAAGGCGAGAGCTTCGGCGAAAACGAAGAACGCCTGAAGCGTATGTATCTGGAAGCCGCTAAAGAAAAGGGATATGAAATGCTCGGGCGCATCTGGTATTGCTATGACCACGCCATTTATTTTCCGCCGGAAATCAACCGGCTTCTCGCCGAATGTCAAAAGCTTAAAGAGAACGCACAAAATCCGGAACAGTCGGCGGCGATGGACAAGCTTATAAACGCTTGCGGCGAAGCGTTTAAAACCGAAAGCGGAATTTATCTGGAATTTTAATCGGGATAAAATGGAAAAAGTTAATCTAGCCGAAAAATTCGCTTTGATTGGCGAGCATTGGCGACCGAAAGTCGTCGGCGAGCTGAACAATCAGGAAATAAAGCTCGTTAAATTCAAAGGCGAATTTCCGTGGCATCATCACGAAGCGGAAGACGAAATGTTTCTCGCCGTGAAGGGAAGTTTTCGCCTCGAATTCCGCGATAAAACGGTCGAATTAAGCGCAGGCGAATTTGTGATTGTGCCGCGCGGCGTCGAGCATCGACCCGTCGCCGACGAAGAAGTCGAAGTTTTATTGTTTGAGCCGAAAAACTTAAAAAACACGGGCAACATCGAAGACGAAAAATTTACCGCGCCGGTCGGAGATAAAATTTAACGGCAATCCGAAATCGGAAATCTAAAATCAAAAATATCTTATGTCGGAATTAAGCGATTTATATCAGGAAGTAATTTTAGAACACAACAAAAATCCGCGAAATTTTCGCGAGATTGAAAACGCGGACAGAACCGCCGAAGGACATAATCCGCTGTGCGGCGACCAGTTGAAGCTGTATCTGATGATGGAAGACGATACGGTCAAAGACGTAGCGTTTAAAGGCTCGGGCTGCGCGATTTCAAAAGCGTCGGCTTCGATGATGACGCAGGTTATAAAGGGCAAAAATCGCGAGGAAGCCGAAGTTTTATTTGACGAATTTCACCGTATGGTTCTGGGCGAAATGGACGAAGAAGCCGAAGAAAATCGTCTCGGAAAACTCAAAATCTTTGCCGGCGTGCGCGAGTTTCCGGCGCGCGTGAAATGCGCTTCTTTAAGCTGGCACACGCTTCACGCCGCGCTCAATAACGAAGATGTGGTTTCCACCGAATAATGAAAACAGCGTTTGTTTTACAGCGAATTTTGCCGCCTTTGTGGTGCGGAATGCTGTGCGCGATTGCCGCGGAAGCGCAACTGAAATTTCAAGCGCCGGGCATTACGCGCGAGCTCGGACTCGGCATCGGGAAAATCGTTTTTACGGCTCTGAATCGCGTCGAATGCGTGCTGGCAGTTCTGCTGGCAATCGCGCTTTTCGCTTTTGCGGGCGCGCGGCGGGCGCAAATCGTTTTCGGCGTAATTGCCGCCATTTTGCTGGCGCAGACCGCCTGGCTGATTCCGCTTTTGATTGAGAGAATAGATTTGATAACGAGCGGGCAAACTCCGCCCGCCTCGCCGGCGCATTTCGTTTACATCGCTTTTGAGATGGCTAAAATATTGCTTTTATTAATTTTAAGCGTTTTGCTGAATCTGCCGGACAAAGTCGAAAAATGAAACGGGATATTGAAAACCGCGCGGATTTAGAGCGGCTTTTAACGGAATTTTATAAAATCGCCACAGTGGATGCGGAAATCGGGCATCATTTTGCCGGATTGGATTTAGCCGCGCATCTGCCGGTTATCGTCGATTTCTGGGAAAAAATTCTGTTCGGCAAACAAGTTTATTTCGGCAATCCGCTTTTTGTTCACCAAAAAATAAACGAGAAATCGCCGCTCGAATTAGAACATTTTCGTCGCTGGTTCGAAATTTTCAGCCAAACGGTCGATAAACTTTTCGCCGGCGAAACGGCGGAAAACGCCAAGCTGCGCGCTAAAATGATTGCGCACAGTCTTCATCAAAGAATTCACGAGCAGGATTTTCCCGGCGTACAGATTTCGTTAACTACAGAGAGAGAAATAAAACCATAGATTCACGGGCATAATTTAACAGGATAGGCGGGATAATCAGGATAAAAAGAAAAATTCAATGTTCTTAGTTTTAAATTATCCTGTCTATCCTGTTTGAATCCGCGTTAATTGTGTAAATATGTGATTTCGCGCTCTTTGTTTAGAAAACCTGCATTTGTGAAATGCGCGAACGTGTGGGAAAATCACCGCAATCTTTTTAGACGACGAAGCTTTCATAAAAAACTCGAAATGCAACCGACGGAAAAAAATCAAAAGATTTTTTTTGCAGATAAATTTTCGCTTTTTACGCGGCTCGGAACCGGGATTTTGAGCGTTTTATTTTTGTCTCTGATAATTTCGCGGCTCGCATTTCCTTTCGATAACGGCATTCTCGAAGCGTTTAACTGGCTGCCGGCGCAGCATATTCTGGAAGGCGAAAATCCATACGCTTTCGCTTTGACGCCGCCTTACAGTATGACGCCCTACGGCGCGGTTTTTTACGCTTTGCTTGCCGCCGGTCAAAAGCTTTTCGGGTTTCAATTGTGGTGGGGAAGAATTTTATCCGTTTTGGCTTTCGCCTTTTGCCTGTGGTCGGTGGCGAAAATCACGAAAAAAATAACGCGCGCTAAAGAAGCCGCCTGGCTGGCTTTTTTGGCGGGTCTGGCGATGTTTCCCGCGCAATTCTGGATTGGCTCGGTCAGACCTGATTTGATTGCTTTCGCTTTTGTCGCGGGCGCGCTGTGGCTGATTTTTACGCGGGTTGAAGAAAATAAAAAAACGTCCGTTTGGATGGTCGCCGGAATCGTTTCGTTGTCGTGCGCGGCTTTTTTTACCAAGCAGACGTTTTTTTTTACCGCCGGAATCGCTTTTTTGCGGTTTCTGCAACTGGGAAAACGGCGCGAAGCCGTTTTCACCGTTTTCGCTTTTGCCGCTTTGGCGGCGGCGGGAATCTTTTTGTTAAATTACACTTCCGGCGGCGATTACGTCTGGCAGCATTGGACGCACGCGCAGCGGCTGACTTTCAGTTGGCGTCAGGCGATAAACGAATTTTTGAAATTACTCAAAACGCCGGTGTTTTTCTCGGCGCTGGTTTTTCTGTTTATTTTTATTTACCGGAAACGAAAATTTCTTTTTCAAACCGGCGGCGAAAAGTTATTTGAAGCTTTGCGCGCGCCGAAATTGTTGATTTTGTTTTACTTTTTGATTTCTCTCGGCTGGGCTTTCATTTCGAGCGGCAGAGTCGGCGCAAACGTCAATTATTATATCGAAAGCTCGCTTTTGCTGGCGATTGGCGGCGGGTTTATTTACGCGAATTTCAAGAGAGATTCTTTGCCGAAACTCGCTTTGGCGATGATTGTTTTATTCACGTCGGGCGGCGCGTTTCAACTGGCGAGGATTCTGCACGGCGAGTATTTTCGGTGGCAGGCGGTCGGGTATTATCGCGAGATTTTAGACCGCACGGCAAAATTCACGCCGCCCGGCAGCGACTGCATCAGCGTCGCCGCCGAACTGGTCGTGTGGAGCGGCTGTCGTTTCCAATTCGACGATTTCAGCGAGTACGAGCACGGCTGGTCGCCGGAGCTGCGCGAGGCTTTCGAGAGAGAAGTGAAAACGGGTCGTTACGCGGCGATTTTGTGGTATGATGATGTCTTGCAAACACGATTTCCGAATTATCGTTTAGTGCCTATGTCGCAAAGCGCGCCGGAACGGTCTTTTCCCATTTATCTCTACGTGCCGGTGAGTCCCTAATTGCGGTTTATCGAATTTGAAGTTTTTTTATTTCAGGATTTTGCATCCTTGCTAACGTGCGGGTCGCAGCCTTTTTGCGTGTTTCGCGGCAATATCTTTTTCTATGCAAAGTAAAAAATCGCGTCCGGGCATCAGCGTTTTTTTCCCCGCTTACAATGACGCTAAATCAATCGGCAAGCTGGTCGCCGACGCGCTGGAAATTTTGCCGTCTCTGGCGGACGATTACGAGATTATCGTCGTCAACGACGGAAGCACCGACGAAACGGGCGAAGTTTTGCGGCAGTTGGAAGCGAGACATAAAGCGTTGCGCGTCGTCCGGCACGAGACGAATAAAGGCTACGGCGGCGCTCTGCAAAGCGGTTTTCGCGCCGCGCGCCTTGATTTGATTTTTTACACCGACGGCGACGGGCAATACGACGTGGGCGAGCTAAAAAAACTTTACGCTTTGCTCGACGAAAAAACGGACGTGGTAAACGGCTACAAGCTGGAGCGCGGCGACAAAATAAACCGCAAAGTCGTCGGCGGTTTTTACAATCGCCTGGCGCATTTGATGTTTTCTTTGCCCGTCTCCGACATTGATTGCGATTTTCGCTTGATTCGCAAAGAGTTTTCGGACAAAATAGCTCTATCTTCAACAAGCGGTAGTATTTGTGTCGAGCTCATTTACAAACTTAAGCGGGCGGGCGCGCGTTTTCGCGAAACCGGCGTTAATCATTACGAGCGTCCGTTCGGCAAATCGCAGTTTTTTACCGTTCGGCGCGTGACAAAAACTTTACTCGATTTTTTTTTCCTGTGGCTGCGGCTCGTGGTTCTGCGAAAAAACGGCGACAATCTGCTGTTATTCGCGCTGATTCTTTCGGAACGCTTATAATTTATGAGTATTTTACCCGAAAAATATAAAGGTCGCTCGGTTTTGATAACCGGCGGATTAGGTTTTATCGGCAGCAACCTGGCGCGGCGGCTGGCTGAAACCGGCGACGTCGACATCACCATTATCGACTCGCTCAGCGACGACCAGGGCGGAAGTTTATACAACATCGAAGACATCAAAGACCGCGTCAAGCTGCACGCCGCCGATATGGGCGACAGCTGGGTGATTAATCATCTGGTCGGCGGCGTCGATTATATTTTTAATCTGGCGGGCAGCATCAGCCATCTGGATTCGATGCGCGTGCCGCACCGTGATTTGCAGCTCAATTGCGCGATTCATCTGACTTTGCTCGAAGCCTGCCGGATGTTTAACCCGCACGTCAAAATCGTTTTTACCAGCACGCGCCAGGTTTACGGCAAACCCGCTTATCTGCCGATTGACGAGCAGCACCGGGTCCAGCCGATGGACATCAACGGCATCAACAAATACGCGGCGGAGATGTATCATCTGCTTTACCAGCGGGCTTACGGCTTGCGAACGGTAAACTTGCGCCTGACAAACACTTACGGACCGCGCCAGCAGATGCATCATAACCGGCAGGGCTTTATCGCGTGGTTTATCCGGCAGGCGATGGACGGCGAAACCATCGAGCTTTTCGGCGACGGCAGACAAAGCCGCGATTTGAATTACGTCGATGACGTGGTTGACGCGCTGCTGCTGGCGGGTTTAAGCGAGGAAGCCGAAGGCGAAATTTTTAATCTCGGACATCATCAAATCGTCACCCTGGCGGAAATCGCCAATAAGCTGATTAATCTCACGGGGCGCGGCGCGGTCGTCGGCGTTCCTTTTCCGCCCGAGCGCCAGTTGACCGATGTCGGCAACTGCAATTGCAGCTACAAAAAAATCGAGCAGGTTTTGGGCTGGCGTCCGCAGGTCGATTTGGACGAAGGCTTAAAACGCACGATTGAATTTTATCAACAAAATCGCGAACGTTACTGGGATGCGGCGGACGAAAACACGATTTCCAAATCTTATTCGGCGCTACGACGCGTCAAGTGAAAATTCAGTCTTTTCGCACGACGCAAATCGCCGACAAACCAAAAGGAAATCTCGCGTTCGAACGTTTCAGAAATTTTGCTTCGGAAAGTAAAGCCCGCGTCAAAACACGGTTCAGCCATTCCATCGAAGGCGGAAAAGGTTTTACGTCCGAGCCTTTATCGGATAAACCTATCGGCTTGAAAAGCAAGCGGCGAACGACGGCGAGCGGAAACGGCAGCGTGTTCGCATAAGTTTTCCGCAAAACCGTAAAACCGGCGTTTTCAAGTTTCTGCGACAATTCCCGGACGGTGTATCGGCGCTGCGTGTTTAAAGCTTTATCGTGCCCGCTCCGCATCCATTCGTAAGCCGCCGCGCGCACAAACGCCGTGCCTTTCGGCTTTAAAACGCGATGCATTTCCGCAATCGCTTTTTCGTCCGCTTTTTCGCCCGGAATCTGCACCAGCACGTCAAAGCTCGTCACCAAATCAAAACTCGCGTCCGAGAAAGGCAATTCGGTCGCCGAGGCTTGTGTCAAAAAATTCTCGCCGCGCTCGCGGCAAAAATCCAGCGCCGTTTTTTCGACGTCGAGTCCTTTGACGGCTTCGGCTTTCGCGTAGCGTTCGAGCCATTTCAGGTTTAATCCCGTGCCGCAGCCGATGTCCAGAATATTTTCAATCTCCGGCGGGCAGAACTCGTCCAGCAGCGCGGCGGAAATCTCGCGCATTCCGGCAAACCACCAGAGCTTTTCCTCGACCTCGTAGAGATAAACAAAATCTTCCGTCCGCATATTTTTTACATTGTGTTCGATAAAAGCTTAAGAAGCAAAAGTAAAGGAATTCCGGAGAGTAGAAATGTTTCGGCTCCGGGTCAAGCAACTTAATTTCCGTTCAAAGAATCCTTTAGACAAAGGGCGTTGCAAAGTTTATTGATAAAGTTCTCCCGAAATCTGAAAAATTCTTATTAAACAAAGGAGAAAGTAATGAAAGTCGTTCGTTTTGGCGGAATGCTGTTTGCTTTGGTCGCAGTGTTTTTGTGTTTCGGCATAAATGTTTTGGCGCAGGAGAGTGCTTCTTCGGCGTCGGTTTCCCGAACTCGCGCGATTTCGAATTCGAATCCGCAGGCTACAACTTCGAATTCGCCGAACAGCGGTTCGAGAAATTCAAATTATTACGAGCCGCGCGTTGCTTTTAAGCTGCCCGACGAGGTAGCGGTCGAAGAATTCGTCAATTATCACCGGCATCGCCTGCCGCTTCCGAAATCGGGACAGGCAGTGGCGCTGGACGCTCGCTGGGGAAACAGCGAATTTTCCAGGGCGCAGCGCGAAGCCGTTTTGCAAATCGGTTTTACGACTCCGAACGTTAACGAAAGAACCGATTTGCGCCCGCTGAATTTGTCGCTGGTGATTGATAAAAGCGGTTCGATGGCGGAAAGCGATAAAATGTCGCGCGTCAAAGAATCTTTGCGGACGATGATTGGAAAATTGCGTCCCGAAGATATTGTTTCAATCGTTGTTTTCGACACCGGCGCGCAGGTTTTGTTTCCGGCAAGCCGCATCGGCGACGGTTATGAATTGAGACGGGCGATTGACTGCATCGAGCCGGGCGGCTCGACCAATCTGCACGCCGGCTTGATGCTCGGCTATCACGAAGCGCAGAAAAATTTTCTGAAAGACGCGACCAACCGCGTTATTTTATTGACCGACGGCATCGCCAATGTCGGCGTCGTCGAGCCGACGAAGATTGCCGCCGCGTCTTCCGAATACAACGGTCAGGGCATCGACCTTTCGACGATCGGCGTCGGCTTGGATTTAAACAACGACCTTTTGCGCGGTTTAGCCGAATCGGGACGCGGGCTTTATCATTTTGTCTCCGATTATCAGGACATCGAAAAGGTTTTCGTCAACGAAGTGCAAAGTCTGGTCTCGTCGGTGGCGAAAAAAGTCGAAGTCAGCGTCGATTACGACGCGAATCTGCAAATTGAAAAAATCTACGGTTACGCGCCGCGCGTGCGGGCAAACGGTTTTTCAATCAATCTGGACAATATGAACAACGGTTTGACGCAGGTCGTGATGGTGCGTTTTCGCGCGCGCAACGCGACGAGAAATTCTCTGCCCGTAAAAGTTCGCCTGTCGTATTTTGATGTCAAACGCAAACAGATGGTCGAACAGGTCGAGCAAGTCAGCTTAACGCCGTCGAGACAGGATTCGTGCGAGCTTTTAGCCGACGGGGAAGTGAAGAAAAATTACACGATTGCCGAGCTTGCCCAGTCGCTTTTCGATATGACCGAAGCCGCGCGGCGACAAAATTACCGCGAAGCCGAAAATTTTCTCAACGCCTCGACCGCCGACGCTTACCGTCGCTATCCGAATATGGAAGACAAGGATATTCGCTTCGTTTTGAATATCATCGAAGGCTACCGGCGCGACCTGAAAACCTTTAATCAACAAAGAATAAAAAGCAGCGATTGCGGCACGTGCAGGTAATTTTCCAGCCGCCGGAACATTCAAACCGCAAATAAACCGGGATGGACAGGATAGGCGAAATTGCTTATCCTGTTTGTTTGCGCCCGCACGCGCAATTTCCGCCAATGAAAATCAAATCAATCGAGCTTATCGAAATCAATTTGCCGCTCGTCCATTTTTTTGAAACGAGTTTTGGCAGAACCTACGAGCGAAGAATAATTTTAACGCGTCTCCGGGATGAATCGGGCGCGGAAGGCTGGGGCGAAGTGACCTGCGGCGAGACGCCTTCGTACAACGAGGAATGGACGGACGCGGCTTGGGTGACGCTGGAGAAAATTCTCGCGCCGATGACGATTGGCAGGCAAGTCGAATCGGCTTCGGAAATCTGGAATGTCCTGAAAAAAGTGCGCGGGCATAGGATGGCGAAAGCCGCGATTGAAACGGCTTGCTGGGATTTGGAAGCGAAAAAACGAGATGTGCCTTTATGGCAACATCTGGGCGGCACTAATCGGGAAATCGCGTGCGGCGTTTCCATCGGCATTCAGGATTCTATCGAACAGTTGTTTGAAAAGATTCAGACCGAGCTCGACGCCGGTTATCGACGAATCAAAATAAAAATCGCGCCGCATTGGGATTACGAAATTATCCGCCGGGTGCGCGAAAAATTCGGCGATATTTTATTGATGGGCGACGCGAATTCGGCTTACTCGCTCGCCGACGTCCGTTTATTTAAACGAATGGACGCGTTCAATCTGATGATGTTCGAACAGCCTCTGGCGCACGACGATATGCTCGACCACGCGAAATTGCAGCGCGAAATCAAAACGCCGGTTTGTCTGGACGAGTCGGTAAAATCGCCCGAAGACGCGCGCAAAGCAATTGAAATCGGCGCGGGAAAAATCGTCAACGTCAAGCTCGGTCGCGTCGGCGGTCATTCTCAGGCAAAATCGGTCGAAGAAATCTGCCGCAATGCAAATATTCAGATTTGGTGCGGCGGAATGCTGGAATCGGGCATCGGCAGAGCGCATAATATCGCTATGTCCACGCTTGCCGGTTTTACTCTGCCGGGCGACGTTTCGGCATCGAAGCGCTACTGGCACGAAGACATTATCGAACCGGAAGTCGAAGTCACAGAAAACGGAACAATCATCGCGCCCGCAGCGCCGGGAATCGGCTTTGCCGTCAACCGCGGGCGAATCGACAAATTAACGGCGCGGCGACAAATCGTTAGAATTTAGCTTTTCGACTTAAACAAGGGGAACTCAAACAGGATGAACAGGGAAAGAGAAACGCGGAATGCAGGACGCGAAACGCGGAAATTGCAATTCATCGTTCATCATTCATCGTTCATCATTTTTCTCTGTCTGCTTTTCCTCGCCGTTCCGGCAATTGCGCAAACTCTTTCCGGAACTGTCGCCGACGCGCAAAACGCGCCGATCGCGGGCGCAAACGTCTCTCTCGAAAATCAAAATAAAACGCTCGCTCAAACCGCAACCGACGCGGAAGGGAAATTCTCCGTCTCCGCAAACAATGAAACGAATCTGATTTTAAAAATCACGGCGAAAGGCTTTGCCGTTTACGAAAAAAGCGTTCGCAAAAACGATTTCGACGCGCCTTTGACAATCGCTTTAGCGCCGCAAAACCTGCGCGCGGAAATCACCGTTTCCATCACGCAAACCGAAACTCGTTTGAGCGAAACTCCGGCGAGCGTCGTCGTTTTAACGCGCGAAAATCTGGACGCGACCGCCGCGCCGACCGTCGATGACGCCTTACGACAAATCGCCGGATTCGCCTTGTTTCGCCGCAGTTCGAGCCGGACGACGAATCCGACCGCGCAGGGCGCAAATTTTCGCGGCTTGGCGGGCAGCGGCGCGTCTCGCGCTTCGGTTCTGCTCGACGGAATTTCGATAAACGACGCTTTCGGCGGTTGGACGTATTGGACGCGCGCCCCGAAATCCGCAATCGAGCAAATCGAAGCTTTGCGCGGCGGCGCGAGCGCGCTCTACGGCGACGCGGCGCTGAGCGGCGCGATAAATTTACAGACCAAATCGACCGGCGAAAAACCGATTCTGCGTTTTGAAACTTCTGCCGGAACGCAAAACACGTTTGACGCGAATGTTTTCGGCGCATTCGGCAAAAACGGCTGGAATTTTTCGGCGTCGCTCGACGCTTTTAAAACTCGCGGCTACATTCCGATTGCGGAAACGGAGCGCGGCGCGGCGGATTTTTATGCGAACAGCCGTTATCAAAACGGTTTTCTGACATTGGAAAAACGCTTCCCGTCAAAACCGTCTGCGGCAGCGGGCGGGTTTTTTAATAACTCAAGAATCTTTCTGCGCGGAAATTTGTTTTCGGAAAATCGTCATAACGGGACGCGCCTGCAAACGAATCGCACGTATTTTCGACAAGCGGTTTTCGGCGCGGACTTTCCCGAAACGAAATTCGGCGCGTTTCAAATTCGCTCTTTTCTGGAAAAACAAATTTACGACCAGATTTTTTCGGGCGTTTCCGCCGACAGAAACACGGAAAATTTAACTCGCATTCAACGCGTTCCGTCGCAAGCTTCCGGCGCAAACCTTTTCTGGTCAAAGCCTTTCGGCAACCACGCGGTTTCGTCGGCGTTCGAGTTTCGCGAAGTGCGCGGCGCGAGCGACGAGACGATTTTTACAAACAATCGAGCGACTTCGCTGGTCGGCGCGGGCGGAAAAGAACGCGCATTTTCCGTTTCGGCGCAGGATTTCTGGCGCGCGGGCGATAAATTAAATTTGAGCTTCGGCGCGAGATTCGACGCGTGGAAAAACGAGGACGCGATTTCGGCGACGAGAAATTTAACGACGAATCAAACAACGGTCATCAACTTTTCGAATCGCAGTGAAAGCGCTTTCAGCCCGCATCTGGCGGCGCTTTATCGTCTGAACGAAAATTTTTCGCTTTACGCGGCGTTTTCCAAATCGTTTCGCGCGCCGACTTTGAACGAGCTTTATCGCGCTTTTCGCGTCGGAAACGTGCTGACGCTGGCGAACGAAAATCTGAAATCCGAACGCGCCGACAATTTGGAAGGCGGAATAAATTTTACGCGCTTTTCCAGCCGTTTAAATTTGCGCGGAAATTTTTTCGTCGCGGAAGTTTCGCGTCCGGTGGTGAGCATAACTTTAAGCTCGACGCCGAACTTGATTACCAGACAGCGCCGGAATGTCGGCAAAACGCGGGCGCGCGGCTTGGAATTGGACGCGGAATTTTTGCTGCGGAAAGATTTGCGCTTTTCGGCGAGTTATCTGCTGGTCGATTCGCGCGTCATAGAATTTCCCGATAATCCCGATTTAATCGGAAAATTTCTGCCGCAGGTTCCGCGCCGTCAACTGAATCTGCAAATGTTTTACCGCCCGCCGTCGCGTTTTTCTTTCGGCGCTCAGGCGAGAATTTCCGGCGCGCAGTTTGAAGACGATTTGAACAATTTGCGGCTGCGCCCGTTTTTTACGCTCGACGTTTTCGCGTCTTATCGTTTCGCCAAAAAAATCGAAATTTTTACGGCAGTCGAAAATGTTTTTAACAATCGCTACGACATCGGTTTAACGCCGAATCGAACGGTCGCCGCGCCGCGTTTTGCCCGCGTCGGCTTGCGTTTTGATTTGGGAAAAAGATAAGTTTAATATTTTGTGACGGAAGGAAAAGAAATCTATATGAGAGCTGCATCAGTTTTTGCGATGTTTCTTTTATTGATTTTAGCCGTTCGGACATCGGCTCAAACAAATCAATCCGAACAAATTCCGGCTCTCTCATACGACGCGCTGATGCGGAATAAAGATGCGTATTTAGGGAAAACCGTCCGCGTTAAATCATTCTGGATTTACGGTTTTGAATGGAGTTTTTTCTGCGGCGCGTCCGATTGTCAAAGCCGTAAGTCGGAAACCTGGGTCGAATTTATCGACGAAGACGATTTGTGCAAAGGCTCGAAAGGAAAATTAAAAAAGGGAAGCGGCAAATATTTTGATAATAAAGCCGAAGTCGTCTTCGTCGGAAAATTGTTGAGCGGCAGATTTGGACATATGAGCGCTTATGATTATCAGTTTACAGTCGGTTGTGTGGAAAAATTAAAGAAATTAAAAGTTGATTAAAGTAATGAGCAATAATAACGAACCAAATAAAATTATTTTCTCGATGGTCAAGGTCAGCAAGTTTTACGACAAAAAGCCTGTCCTGAAAGACATCTATCTATCGTTTTTTTACGGCGCGAAAATCGGCGTTCTCGGTCTGAACGGGTCGGGAAAATCTTCGCTTTTGCGGATTATCGCCGGAGCGGACAAGGAATTTAACGGCGAAGTCGTTTTCTCGAAAGGCTATTCGGTCGGCTATCTCGAACAGGAGCCGAAGCTGGACGAATCGAAAACCGTCCGGCAAATTGTCGAAGAAGCCGTGCAGGGAACGGTCGATTTATTAAAAGAGTTTGAAGAAATCAACCTGAAATTCGCCGAGCCGATGACCGACGACGAAATGAACGCGCTCATCGAACGCCAGGGCGAAGTGCAGGAAAAGCTCGACGCTTCGGACGCCTGGGATTTGGATTCGCGTCTGGAAATGGCGATGGACGCGCTGCGCTGCCCGCCGCCCGAAACATTGATTAAAACACTCTCCGGCGGCGAAAAACGTCGCGTCGCGCTGTGTCGTTTGTTATTGCAAAAGCCGGATATTTTGCTGCTGGACGAGCCGACGAATCACCTGGACGCGGAAACCGTCGCGTGGCTCGAACAGCATCTGCAAAAATACGAAGGAACGATTATCGCCGTCACGCACGACCGTTATTTTCTCGATAACGTCGCGGGCTGGATTCTGGAATTAGACCGCGGCGAGGGAATTCCGTGGAAGGGAAATTATTCGTCGTGGCTGGAGCAGAAACAAAATCGCCTGGCGCAGGAGCAAAAAACCGAGGACAAACGGCAGAAAACTCTGGAAAGAGAATTGGAATGGATTCGGATGTCGCCGAAAGGTCGGCACGCGAAATCGAAGGCGCGCATCAACGATTACGAGCAGATGGTCGCCGAAGGCAGCGAAAAACGCGCCGAGGATTTGGAAATTTTTATTCCGCCGGGCGAGCGTCTCGGCGATATAGTGATTGAAGCGCACGGAGTTTCTAAAGCTTACGGCGAGAAACTGCTGTTTGAAAACCTCGAATTCAGCTTGCCGCGCGGCGGAATCGTCGGCGTTATCGGTCCGAACGGCGCGGGCAAAACGACGCTTTTTCGTCTGATTACCGAGCAGGACGCGGCGGACGCCGGAACTTTTAAAGTCGGCGAGACCGTGAAGCTCGGCTACGTTGACCAATCGCGCGATTCGCTGAACGCCGACAAAACTATTTTCGACGAGATTTCGGACGGTTTGGACCTCGTTCAGCTCGGCAGGCGCGAGATGAATTCGCGCGCGTATGTTTCGCGTTTTAATTTTTCGGGTTCCGACCAGCAAAAACGCGTCGGAATGCTTTCGGGCGGCGAAAGAAACCGAGTGCATCTGGCGAAAATGCTGAAGTCGGGCGCGAACGTCATTTTGCTGGACGAACCGACCAACGATTTGGACGTCAACACGATGCGCGCGCTCGAAGAAGCGCTGGAAAATTTTGCCGGCTGCGCCGTCGTCATCAGCCACGACCGATGGTTTCTGGACAGGATTGCGACGCACATTCTGGCGTTTGAAGGCGATTCGAAAGTCGTGTATTTCGACGGCAATTACAGCGAATACGAAGCCGACAAAAAACGCCGTCTCGGACACGACGCCGACCAGCCGCACCGCATTAAATACCGCAGCCTGACGCGGGCGTGAGATGAATAAAAGAAAGTTTTGAGTTTTGAATTTTGAGTTTTGAATTGGTCAAAATCCGTAATTCAAAACTCAAAACTATTTCATCTCTTTTCTCCAATCCCGATTCGTGCTAACCTGTTGCCGCAAGTTTCTATCCGTCTTGGGCTTTCCCCGAATCTAAATGAAAATTTTTTCCGCCGCTTTGAAAGCATCAGTTTTGCTTTTCGGCATTTCATTCGTTTTTTCCGCTTGCGGCACCCGCCTCGAAAATCAGGCAAATGCGGCTGACGTTTCGCCGTCCCTTTCCGTTAAGGCGGCTGAACAAACTCCGGTTCAGGCAAATTCAAATCGGGAAAATTCAAATTCCGCTACGCCGCAGCCGCCCGATACGCAAGCCGAAATTCTCGACGACCGAAACAAAACCACAAATGCCGAAATCGGCGATTTCGATTTTAGAAATTACATTTACCCGCTGCCGCGCGGCTGGCAGGACGATGACGGCAAAGACGCCGTTCTGGAAGACGGCGAGCGGCGAATGGCGGAAAAGCGCATCGGGTTATCTTATGTGACGACCAGATACGGAGACGTTACGGGTGACGGCTCGGACGAGGCTTTCGTGATTCTGAAAATCGTCACGGCGGGTTCGGCGATTCCGCAAATCGTCTATGTTTTTACGTGGAAAGCCGAAAAGCCGGAACTAATCTGGCATTTTCGCACGGGCGACCGCGCCGACGGCGGCTTGAAAAACATCTACGCTGAAAACGGAAAATTCGTGATAGAGATTTACGGGCAAGACCGATACATTCTGGGCGGCGTCGAAACGATGAAAATCATCGGCGACGAAGAACAGCTCTGCTGCCCGACGCATTGGACGCGCGCCGGCTATGAATGGAACGGAAGCGAGTTTCGGATGCAGGGCAAACGGCTGACTTTTTCCGTCGCGGACAGAAACGCGCCGCCGGTGGAAAACAAAAACGAGATTTTGGAAAAACAAAAGAACGCGAAAAAATAGAGGTTTCCGATTATCAACACCGCTTTTTCAAAAACACTACGAAATAGACACTTTTAGCGCAAAGCAGTCAGATGTCTATTTCGTCTTTATAAAGCCGGCGCGGCGGCGCGCGTTTTCCCAATTTTTATGAAAGTCGGCTTCCTGTTCTGCGGTCAAAACGTGCCCGTCCGTTTTATCAATCAAGACGGTTATCGCGCCCGGCGACCAGCCTTCGTTAATCAGCTTTGGAATATCGGCGGTAAAAGTCCAGACCGATTCATTTTCACGCGCCAGACGAACTTCCTCGACTTCCGATTCGGTCAGCGCCGGGTCGGCGTCGATAATCTTTTTCACTTCCTTTCGAGCGGTGTTTTGCGCTTCATTTAAATCAAACATATTGCTTGTTTCAGAAAAACCGGCGTTCGAGTTGCGATAAAATCCGCCAGATTATAAAAGGCGTTTATTTATGAAGAATGCTGAATTGATGATTATTCGGCAGGTCGCAGTGATTTTTAAACTTCTGCACAATGGTTGAAACATCAATTATTTTATCGTTGAGAATATGAATCGTATTAGTCTCATTATCAAAGGCGGCAAGCGAAGTTTGCTCTCCGACGACGCTTAACAAATCCTGCATTTCCATAAACGGCATATCGGTTTTTTCCATCCCTGTTCCGATGCGCCCGGTGACTTTGTAAATTCTGTAAATCATTTTTTTATTTCCTTATTTATTTAAAACTATTAGTTTCCTTTTAGCTTTGATGTCAACTATCGCATATTTTGCTCAGAATTCTTACGCTTAAAGACTTATCCGCCAAGCACTTTTTTCTCAAAGCTGTTTAAACTCGTCGCAAAATCGGATTTCAAAGAAGTTTTTGGTGCTTTATATTATAAAGTTCTTGACAAACAATACAACTTAATATAAATTTCAAGACATATGGCGAAGATTCAGGCGCTACGCAAAGAAGAAACCGAGACAAACCAGCCGGTCAACATCGGCGACCGGGCATTCGATAACCTGCGGTTTATCCGCGAAACGATGGAGCGCTCGACGCATTTTACGGCGGTTCCCGGATACGGCGGAATTTTTATGGGCTTGACGGCGATTGCCGCGAGCGCGATTGCCTTTAATCAATCGACCATCAGGGATTGGCTTTTAGTCTGGCTGACCGAAGCGGTGCTGGCTTTCGCCATCGGGCTTTTTGCGATGTGGCAGAAATCGAAAATTGCCAAGCTGCCGCTCACCAGCGCGCCCGCCCGAAAATTTGCGCTCGGATTTCTGCCGTCTTTGCTGTGCGGCGTCATTTTGACGCTCGGACTGTGGCGATTCGGACATTTTGAAGTGATGATTCCGGTGTGGCTTCTGCTGTACGGCGCGGCGGTCGTGACGGGCGGCGCTTTTTCGGTGAAAGCGGTGCCGGTGATGGGCTGGTGTTTTATCGCGCTCGGCACAGCCGCGTTTTTTCTGCCCGCCGGATACGGCAACTGGCTGATGGCGTCGGGCTTCGGCGTTCTTCACGTCGTTTTCGGAATTATTATCGCAAGGAGATTTGGCGGCTAAAGAGGGAAGCCGGCGGCGAAGCGCCTTATAAAATTATGCGAACAAAAGGAAATTTAGCTTTAGCGAAAGAAAACGAGCCGGCGGAAGCGCCCAAGCCGAATGCGGTTCACAAGGCGGCGGAAAACGTTTCGAACGAGCTCGATAAATTGATTCACGAGCGCTTGCGGCTGGGCATTGTCAGCGCGCTGGCGGCAAATGAAGTTTTGTCTTTTACGGATTTGAAGAATTTATTAAACACGACTGACGGCAACATCAGCGTCCACGCGCGAAAGCTCGAAGAAGCGGGCTACATCGCGTGCGAAAAATCTTTTAAGGGTCGCGTGCCGTTGACCGAATATCGAATTACCAGTGAAGGGCGCGAGGCGCTGCGTCATTATCTGAATCATATGGAAGCATTGATAAATGCGATGAAAGGAAAGTAATGAAGAAGCATTTAGTCGGAATCGCCGGTTATTTCGGGTGTTTCTTGCTTGGAATAGTATTCACCGTTTCAATAGTTTCGAGCGCCGCCGAACGCGCTGCTTTAAGCTTGCACGCGCCGCAAGCGCAGGTCATCGACGCGAGCGGCAAGATTTTCGAGCGTGACCGCGATGCCGAAAACGCTTTAATCGCGCCGGCGACCGGGCAGCCTTTTGACCAGAAAATTCCGGCGGGCAGCGAGTTTGAAAAGGAAATCGTTTTTGATTTGCCTTTGGATGTGAAAAACGCGCGTCCGGACGTCGCCGAGGGCGTCCGCATCGACAAGTTATCGAAGCGGTTTTAATCGGCGACGAGGACAGCCTGCTGCACAAGCGAAATTATTTTAAGCTGGCGCAACAAACCGAAACTGCGGGCGTGAATTAAAAAAAAGGAGTTAACGTTTTATGCAGGAGCTTGGATTAGCGGAACCCACCAGCCGGAAAGGATTCTGGCGGCGGCAGTTTCAGAAGGAACCGACCGTATCGCAAAGAAATTTCGATTGGATTTTCGGCGTCGCTCTGCCGGTGATTTGTTTTGTCGCCGACCCGATAGTTTTTAAATCGGGATTCGGAGAACCGCCTTTTTTAGGAATTTTAAAGCCATTTGCCTATGTCCTGAGCTTCGTTTCGGTGATGGCGATGTCGGCGTGGCTTATCTGGGGCGCGAAGCTGAAATGGCTCAACGGATTTCTGGCGGGACTTTTTGCCGTCGGCAGCGTGATTTCGCTGGGCGTCGGGATTGTTTTACTGCCCTTCAGCCTGCTCGGATTGTTCTTCTTAATCGGGATTTTAGGCTTTACGCCGTTGTTTGCCGCGATTGTTTTTCTGCGCAATGCGCGGCGCGCCTTTCAGGCGTCGAAACCGTTTTTCGACAGAGGAGTTTTAATAAACTCATTTATGCTGGGCGCGGTTTTCAGCGTCGCTTTGCCGACAGTCTTAAATATACAAATCAAAAGAGCTTTGGACGCGATGAGAGACGGCGACGCGCAGACGGTGCGCGCTCAAGCCGCAAAATTAAAATACGTCGCGCCGCTCGTCGATTTCAGCGATTTACCCCGACAATACGCTTTCGACGCGGCGCAGGATAGAGAAAAAAGAGCCGCTCTCGCCGAAGCTTACCGGGAATTTACCGGCGAAAATATAGAAGGCAAAAGAGTTTTTTGGATTGATTAAAATTTTATGAAAAGTTTTGATGTGGTAATCGTCGGCTCGGGTTTAGCCGGTCTGCAATGCGCTAAGCTGCTTTCGCAGCGAGGCGCAAAAATTTTGCTCGTCGATCGCAAAACGGATTTGACGAAAGGCATTCACACGACGGGAATTTTCGTGCGCAAAACGCTGGAAGATTTCCGGTTCCCGCCTGAAACTCTGGGCAAGCCTGTCCGCAACGTCGCGCTTTATTCGCCGCGTTTGAAGCGTTTGAATCTGTCGAGCAAATACGACGAGTTTCGCGTCGGGAAAATGGGCGCGCTTTACGAAAGCTATCTGCGCGAATGCGTGAAAAACGGCGTCGAGTTTTCCAATTCGACCCGCTACGTTTCGGCGGAACGAGTCATAAGCGCCGGCGATAGCGCGCCGCTTTCACCGGAGCAAATTCAACCAGCCGAAACAGTTGTCAAGCTCGAAAAAAACGGCGAAGCCTTTGCGGTGAAAACAAAAGTCCTGGTCGGCGCGGACGGCGCAAATTCGCGCGTGGCGAAAGATTTGGATTTGGACGAAAATCGCGAATTCATCGTCGGCGTCGAAGAAGTCTGGCAAGGCGTTTCTTTAACGGGCGAGCCGGTTCTGCATTGTTTTCTGGACTCGAAACTCGCGCCCGGCTATCTTGCCTGGGTGACGAACGACGGTGAGGAAGTCCACATCGGCGTCGGTGGTTATCACGCTGGCTTTAACCCGCGCGAAGCGTTAGAAAAGTTTAAGGCGAAAGTTATCGGAAAAATCGTCGATTTGCGGTCGGCGGAACTGGCGGAAAAACGCGGCGGAAAAATCCCGGTCGGCGGCGTTTTAAAACGAATTGCCTGCGAGCGCGGACTGCTTATCGGCGACGCTTCGGGCGCGGTTTCGCCGCTCACGGCGGGCGGGCTTGACCCGTGTTTGCGTTTGTCGAAAATGGCGGCGCAAGTGATTTGGGAAAGACTCGAAAGCGGAAATCCGCGGGTTTTATTAAAATTTTCCGGTGAGCTTTTCCGCGCGCGCTTCGTGTCGAGGCTTTGGATGCGCCGGGTTTTAGCGATGTTTTCAAATCAGTTTTTGCTGGAAACCGGCTGCTTTTTCCTGCGCCTGCCGCTGCTCGAAAAACTGGCGGCGCACGTCTTTTTCGGGCGCGGCTCGTTTCCGGACGTCGATTTATCAAAAAGCGAAAAAGCGAAAACTACTTTCGTCGAAAACACAAATTAAAGGGAGTTTATCAACCAATGAACGAGCGTACAAAAATCGGTTTGGAGATTATCGAAGCGGCGGTTTTACTCGGAATTTTAGGCGACGCTTTTCTGAGAGCGACGCCGTGGGGCTTGAATGTTTTTCTTTTCGTCGGCGCATTGACGGTGACGATGCTCGCGCTGGTTTTGCGGCGGCGGCGCGAGTTCTGGAATTTTCAAACCGCATCTTTGCACGCCGCTCTGATATTTTTCGCGGGAATGTTTGTCTGGCGCGACTCGATTGAGCTGAAGCTTTTAGACGCGCTGGCAATCCTGGCGATTTTAACCGTTCTGACTTTGCCGGCGCTGAAAATCAAAACGCAAATCGCCGGATTGATTCATTACGTTTACGCCGCGTGTTTTTCGGGGATAAGTGCCGGATTCGCTCCGTTTTATCTTTTTATGGCGGACATCCAGTGGAAAACGATTCCGCGCGCGGGCTGGACGAAACATTTGATTGCGGTTTTTCGCGGGCTGGCGATCGCCGCGCCGATTTTGTTTGTTTTCGGCGGGCTTTTTATGGCGGCGGACGCGGTTTTTCAGGGCATCGTGGAAAAAACTCTTCGTATTAATCCGGACGTTTTACTTGGACATCTTCTTCTCGCCGGATTCCTTTCGTGGTGCAGCGCCGGTTACTTGCGCGGCTCGATAATCGGTTTATCCGCCGGCGAAGACGTTAAAGAAGAAACACAAACCGAGATAAAAACGCAGGCGTTGAGCGTCACCGCAACGGAAAAAACCGAAGCAGCGAAAGAATCTGCGCCGAAAGATGAAGCGAAGAAAGAAGAAACGCAGAAACCGCCGGAAGATTGGAATTGGCGCGACCTGAATAATTCGGCTTTGCCCGGCGCGTTTACGCTCGGCGCAATCGAAACGGGAATCGTTCTGGGCTTGATAAATCTTTTGTTTTTGAGTTTTGTCATCGTGCAGATTCCGTATCTTTTCGGCGGAATGGATTTGGTGCAGAGCACGCCCGATTTCAAGCTCGCCGAATATGCGCGGCGCGGTTTCGGCGAGCTGGTCGCGGTGGCGGCGCTGGTTTTGCCGATTCTGCTTTTGTCGCACTGGCTTTTGCGAAAAGATAAACCCGTCAATGAGAAAATTTATCGCGTTCTGGCGGCGGCTCAGATTGTTTTGCTGTTTGTCATAATGATTTCGGCGACGCAGAGATTGCTGCTGCTGACCGGAAATCTCGGTTACGGTTTGACGTCGGCGCGGCTTTATCCGATGGCGTTTATGATTTTGCTGGCGCTGGTTTTCGTCTGGTTCGCTTTGACGGTTTTGCGCGGCGCGCGCGAGCAGTTTGCGTGGGGCGCGCTGTGGCTGGCGCTGTTTATGGTCGGCACTCTGCACGTTTTTAACCCGGACGAATTTATCGTGCGGACAAACGTGCGGCTGATGCAGGAAGGTCGCAGCTTCGATTCGGCTTACGTGGCGAATCTGAGCGACGACGCCGTTCCGGCGCTTTTGGAAACGATGCCGGCGATGAAATTTGAACAGCAATGTCCGGTCAAATATAAACTGGCGCGAAGGTTTAAAGAAGCGCAGGACGAAAACGATTTTCGGACGTGGAACGTTTCGCGTTGGCTTGCGCGGCGGGAAATGACACAATACAGCGAGCGGCTGGAAACGGTCGGTTGTCCGGTTTCCATACAAAGCGATTACAATGACTTTTGACGCGACGAACAAACGCGACCTCGTGCGTGAATATCTCTCGTATTTGCAGGTCGAAAAAGGCTTGGCGAAAAATTCGCTCAGCAGCTACGCGAGAGATTTGGCGAAGCTGAAAACGTGGTCGGAAAAAAACAATTTCGACATTATCAATTTGAGCCGGCAGGATTTGCGCGAGTTTTTGAGAGACTTGTCGCGCGAAAATTTGTCGCCGAATTCCGTGGGGCGAATCATCAGCGCGCTGCGCGGATTTTACAAATTTCTGCAATTTGACCGTCACATCGCCAAAAATCCGGCGGAAGATTTGGACGCGCCGCAGAAAGGCTTTTATCTGCCGAAATTTCTGAACCGGGCGGAAATCGAGGAGCTGCTGGTGGTGCCGGACGTTTCCGGCGAAATCGGCTTGCGGAATCGCGCAATTCTGGAAACGATGTATGCGGCGGGCTTGCGCGTGTCGGAAGTCTGCTCGCTGCAACTCGGCGACATCGAGCTGGACGCCGGAATCTTGACCTGCACGGGAAAGGGCGGCAAAACGCGCAAAGTGCCGATTGGGAAAAGCGCGGTCGAATGGCTGAAAAGCTACCTGGTTTTGCGCCGCAGAAAGGAAAACATCGAGATTCAGAATCTTTTCGTTTCGAGCCTGGGAAATCCGCTTTCGCGTCAGGACGTTTTTAAGATGGTCAAGGAATGCGGCGAAAAAATCGGGCGCGAAGACATCTCGCCGCACACGCTGCGGCACAGCTTCGCCACCCATCTGATGCAAAACCGCGCCGACGTCCGCTCGGTTCAGCAAATGCTCGGACACGCCGACATTTCGACGACGCAGATTTACACGCATATGACAGACAGTCATTTACGAAAAACCTACGAACAATTTCACCCGCGCGCCAAAAACAAGGATAAAACGTAAAAGCGAAAAGACGCATCTCATTACTTGCAACTTGGTCAAATCTCCGTTAATATGTTGATTTTGCTATTGACTCAAATGTCTGGCAAACAAGACTCGACAAACATTAAATAAATGCAAGGGTGGTCGAGCGGTTAATGGCACCGGGCTGTAAACCCGGCGGAGTAATATCCTACGTAGGTTCAAATCCTACCCCTTGCACCAGAATTGAAAGGCTAAAGGATAAGGGATAAAGGCTAAAACAATTATTTTGCCTTTCGCCTTTATCCCTTCGCCTTTTACAAGAGCGGGAGTAGCTCATTTGGTAGAGCATCAGCCTTCCAAGCTGAGGGTAGCGAGTTCGAGCCTCGTCTCCCGCTCCAAATATTTTATCTGGATTAAATGGAATTCAGCCCAAGTAGCTCAGTGGTAGAGCGCATCCTTGGTAAGGATGAGGTCACGAGTTCAATCCTCGTCTTGGGCTCCAGGCAGTTTTTATCAGTTTATTAATCGTACAAGTTTATTAATCGTACAAGAGGATAAGGAAAAGATGAGCAAAGAGAAATTTGACAGAAGCAAGCCGCACGTGAATATCGGCACCATCGGGCACGTCGATCACGGGAAGACGACTTTGACGGCGGCAATCACGAAAGTGTTGAGCAAGCATAATCCGAAGATGACGTTTCGTTCA
>DASVRT010000017.1:0-17443 GCA_036388475.1 Pyrinomonadaceae bacterium
ACAATTAAATCAGCTTAAACAACTTCCTGAAGCCCCAAAACGCCGTCAGTTGAAATCGAACAATTAAAGCTATCTCTATTTGTTGATTTCTATGTGTGGTGTATCTAAAAGTTTTCCACAGATTAGGGGTTAAGTGATAAAAAGCTAGAAAAGTGCTTAAAGTCTAGCTTTTTTAAAAGGTAGACTTCTAAATTGGAGATTATTTTATATGTCGCACGAGCAACATTTAGATTTTTTTTAAAGGACTTAAAGAGAGGTTTGCCGTAGGTATAGGCTTTGTCCAAAACTGATACTATTCCATTAATTATGCCAACTAATGCTGCAATTAAAATGATAGTATTCCAAGAATCCATAGCGCCATTATCGGAGATTAGAGTTAAAAAAGTCAATAAAAATATATTACTATTCTTTTGCAATCTGATAAGCAACCATAAACATTCCAATTACTGTTAAACTGAGGGCAATTAGGACTGGATTTGCCGTAAAAGCTCCTGCAACAAGCATTGAAAGAAAGGTTGATAATCCGGCTCCCAATAAAATGCCTCCTAAAGTTCCTATATTTCGAGATAATTTACTGCCTGAGCTATAAGTTAGATATTGACTAGAATGTTCTACGTCGCTCGTTGATATTAAATCCGATTTGCGTCTCTTAGAGGTTTTGAGTGACTCATTTATTAGTTGTAGGGAATATTCGCTGATTTTAGATTTCAATCGTTCAAAAGCCTTTTCTGAAAATGGAGTGTGATTTAAACCTTCTAATTCATCTTCAACTTCATGTATTAATTTTTGTAAATTAGAGGGACGAGTCTGTAAGCCGTCGTTCATCGAAAGTTCTCCTATTGGTTTCTGGATTAAGAAAACTTCTATCTAGGGCAGAATTAAATGCCTTAGTAATTCCTTTTTTGATTTCCCTTGTTGGTCTAGTTTTATGTTGAATGATTCTAACGATAAAACCAAGAAATATGTTAATTATTGTGCCAATAAGGAGGGCAGCAAATACATAATAAATAGCTTGTTTTTCTTTTACTAAATCAATAAAACTCGTGGTGGATGAGAGAGTCGAGACTATAGCAGCCGTAAAACCAAATAAAGTAGTTAGGGCAACAATACTAGAAGTAGCTTTGTATAACGTTTCAGATTCTTTTACTTGTTCCCTTTTCGCTGCAAGCCAATCCTTTAACATAAGCTCATCTATATTCTAACTCTGTATTTAAGTCAAGTCTGTGAATAACTTGGTTGACGATTCTACTATGCTTGCTACACTTTGATAGAGTAACAAACACAAAATTGAAACCCCTCTTAATAGATGAAATAGAAAGCATCTACCTCCACCATAAAGAAAAAGGCTGCAAGTTTTACCACTTCAAACTAATTAGACGTTAGCTTACTCATAACTCCTAGCATGCCTACTAAGAAATGCTGTCAATTGACAGCATTTCTAATAACTATTTCATTTTTTTAACAATTAAAAGTTAAAGTTTAATCTGAAAGCTAAAAACAGGATAATTGTTCACATCATCATGAAACTATGGCATCTCGCACACACAGAATGGAAAAATATTAGAGAAAAATTTGAAAAAAAGTTAAATCTCTGTCGAAGAGAAACTGATTTGCGAAAGTTTCTTACTCTTCATCCTTGGATTTTGAGTCTGGTTTTTGGCGGCGATGAAGGAGAAGTTTTTTCAGAATATCTAATCGGTTCAGGAGAGCATGCTGACCATATGATTGTTCACGGGCGCTCGCTACATCTCAGCATTACATTAGTCGAGTTAAAACGTCCGCAACGAGTGATTCTAAAAAGCAATGGCGAACCAACATCCGATTTTAGCGCGGCGCAGCGACAAACTACATCACGATTAGCGGCAATCAATAAAGACCGTCAACGTTTTTTGAGTGAACTGAAAGAGAATCTTAGAAAACTGGCTGACGAGAAATCGCACTCACCTTATCAAGGAGCGATTCACGATAACTTTTTTGACGTTTTGCGTTTTGATGATTTAGACGATTTTATTTGTTCGGGAAAAATCATCATTGGTCGCAGAGCCGATGAAACCTTAGCCGAGAGAAAATTTCGGATTGATTTTTTTTACCGAACATAAAGTTGAAATTATGCCATATGACCGGTTGTTAGATGTCTTAAAAAAGCCGCCTACATTAATTGAACCTGAATGGAGTTGGTATTAGCGACCTCAAACTATTTTGTATTAACAAGTAGAGTAGCTAGATAGATTGTTTATATAACTGACACCAGATGAGTGAAATTCCCTGATTTCTGACAAACGATGAGTCAAAGCCTTAAAAATTGTAAGTTTTCACAATTTTCTAAATCTTTTATTTATAATACTTCTTATGACAAAGGATGAGTCAATCTAATGTCAATTGATGGTATTTTTGACAAGCGGAAATGTGTTTTTTCCAGTAAAATTTCTGCATCTAACGAAATGCAAAATTCTCTTTCTACAGAGGTCAAGATGAAACTTTATATAATTTTAGTTGCCTTGCTATGCGTCGCGTCCGTGATTAATTCTTCGGCGCAGGCGCGCAGGGTTTTTCCGTATCAATATAAAACCGACGATTTGCCGAACGGCTTGCGCGTCGTGACCGTGCCGACCGATTATCCGAATCTGGTCGCGCTGTACATCGTCGTCGGCGCGGGCTCGCGCAACGAAGTCGAAGCAAAGAAAAGCGGTTACGCGCATTTTTTCGAGCATCTGATGTTTCGCGGCAGCGAAAATTTTCCGGCGGGAAAGTTTGACGAGATTATGAAAAAAGCCGGAGCGTCGAGCAATGCTTCGACTTGGGACGATAAAACCATCTATCACGAAACTTTCGCCAAAGAAGATTTGGACGAGGTGATGCGGCTCGAAGCCGACCGTTTCCAGCGTCTGAAGTTCACCGAGGAACAATACAAAACCGAAGCGGGCGCGGTTTTGGGCGAATACAACAAAAACAGCGCCAGCCCGACTTTTAAAATGTATGAAGTGCTGCGCGAAACCGCTTTTCGCCAGCACACATACAGCCACACGACGATGGGCTATCTCGAAGACATCAAGGATTATCCGAACCAATACGAGTACGCCTGGCAGTTTTTCAATCGCTTTTATCGACCGGAAAACACGACGCTAATCGTCGTCGGCGACGTCAAACAGCGGCAAGTTCTGGCGATGGTCAAAAAATATTGGAGCGACTGGAAAACGGGCGAATATAAACAGCAGATTCCGGTCGAAAAGCCGCAGGACAAAACGCGCAGCAAGCATATCGAATGGACTTCGCAGACTTTGCCGCACATCATCGTCGGCTATCGCGCGCCCGCTTTTTCCGAAACCGAAAAGGATAAAGCGGCGCTGGATTTATTGAGCGCCGTCGCTTTCGGCGAAAATTCCGATATTTATCAAAAGCTCGTTTTGCAGGAGCAGAAGGCGGTCTGGATTTCGCCGGAATTCGACAATCACGTCGACGCCGAGCTTTTCTCAGTTTGGTCGCAGGTCAAAGACGAGAAGGATTTGAATTACGTGCGCGACGAAATCATTAAAACTTATCAAAAATTTACGAAGGAATTGATTCCGCAGAAACAGCTGGACGAAACGCGCTCGCGCCTGCGCTACAGCTTTTCGATGACGATGAACAGCAACGACGCGATTGCCAACACGCTCGCGCAATACATCGCGCTGCGCCGTTCGCCCGACACGATTGATAAAGTCTTTGCGCTCTACGATTCCATCACGCCGGAAGATATGCGCTTCTACGCGGAAAAATATTTCAAGCCGAACAGTCAGACGATTATCACCCTGGCGACGAAAAAAGGAGGCGCTAAATAATGCAGAATTCAAAATGCAAAATGCAAAATTATCTTGAAAGAATCCGCGTTTATCCGCGTTCGTCTGCGGTTAATAATTCCCTGCGTTTCTGCGTCTCGGCGATTTTAATCGCCGTTTTCGCCTTTCCGATTTTCGCTCAGAAGCGCGGCAGCACAAAACCCGCGCCGAAACCTATGAATTCAAGCTCAAATACCATTTTTCAGCCGAGTAAATCGCCGCTCATTACGTTTCGCATTCAATTTCTGACCGGCTCGATTGACGACCCGGAAGGCAAAGAAGGCTTGGCTTCGCTGACCGCCGCGATGCTGGCGCAGGGCGGCTCGAAAAATCTGACTTACGAGCAGATAGTCGAGCAGTTTTACCCGATGGCGACCGGCTTCGGCTGGCAGGTCGATAAGGAAATGACGACCTTTGTCGGGCAGACGCACGTTGACAATCTGCCGAAATATTACGCGCTCGTTCGTCAGATGCTGCTTGAGCCGGGCTTTCGTCAGGAAGATTTTGCGCGCCTGACAGATGAAGCAATCAATTTTTTCAAGGTTAATCTGCGCGAAGGCAACGACGAGGAACTCGGCAAGGAACGGCTTTACAACATCATCTACACTGCGCATCCTTACGAGCATCATTCGCGCGGAAAAGTTTCGAGCCTGGAAAAATTGACGATACAGGACGTGCGGGATTTTTACGCGGAAAATTACACGCGGGCAAATCTTATGCTCGGTCTTTCGGGCGGTTTCGACGCGAAATTTTCCAAACAATTAACGGCTGATTTTCAAAAACTGCCGAAAGGCGCGCGAATGTTGCGAAAAATCGGCGAGCCGAAGCTGGAAAACGGTTTAAAAATCGACATCGTCAAACGCGAAACGCGCGCGACGGCGATTTCGCTCGGCTTCCCGATTCCGGTCAATCGCACGAGCGGCAAAGATTACGTCGCGCTCGCGCTGGTCGCTTCGTATTTCGGTCAGCATCGCTCGTCGAACAGCTATCTTTACGGGCGAATTCGCGAGCTGCGCGGTTTAAACTACGGCGATTACGCTTACATCGAATATTTTCCGCGCGGAATGTTTCAGTTCGAGCCTGACCCGAATCTGGCGCGAAAATTCCAGATTTTCCAAATCTGGATTCGTCCCGTCGAGCCGCAAAACGCGCATTTCGCCTTGCGCGCCGCGCTGTATGAATATCACAAGCTGGTCGAAAACGGGATGTCGCCCGGAGCCTTCGAAGCCACGCGCGAATTTTTGTCGAAATACGTCAACATCCTGACGCAGACGAAAGACGCCGAACTCGGCTACGCGCTCGACAGTCGATTTTACGGCACCGGCGATTACAATTCGTTTATGAAAAACGAGCTGGCAAAGCTGACCTTGCAGGACGTCAACAACGCGATTCGGAAATATTTCGGCGACAACGATTCGATGCGCGTCGTGATGATAACGAAAGACGCCGAATCTTTACGCGACGCGATTCTGAACAACAAGCCGTCGCCGATAACTTACGAAGCGCCGAAGCCGAAGGATATTCTCGACGAAGATAAAGTCATCTCGGCTTACCCGATTAAGCTTCGACCGCAGGACGTGACGATTACGCCGGTGACGAACGTTTTTCAGTAAAACAAAAGACAGAGAATCTCGGTTTTTGTGCAAAGCCCCGTAAGCCGAAGAAAATAAAAAAGGCAGTGGTGACCAGCCGCTGCCTTTATCTTTCCAACAAGAGAATTATTTACATAACGAGGAGCTAAGTATGAATAATCAAAAGCTCTTGCGGAAAAGATACGAAGCTCTGATGAAAAACGTCCGGCTGTTGCGCTCGAAGTTTCGTTCGAGATTGTCGGTAAACGGGTTAAAGCCGTTGTAATTGAAATTATCGTTGTAGCCGACGTAGAACGCCGTTCCCGGGCTCGGATTCCAGCCGAATAACATTTGCCCGCTGAAGTTCTGGCTCAGCGAATCGTAATCCAGTCGAAAACGCGTAAAAGTAAAGCGCGAGAATTGATAAGTCGAGCGCAGCGTGGCAATGTCCGAATCGAAAGTTCTGACATTATTATCGTTGCGAACTAAACGGCTTTTGCGATAACTGAGCGAAATGCGGAGCGGGTCGGTCGGTCTGACCTCGCCGAAGATTTCCGCGTCGAATTGTCTGCCGGGACCCGGATTTTGCGGGCGATGTCCGAAATCGAAATCGTAAGCGTTAATGATATGCCCGAGAAACATTCCGAAGCTCAGCTTTTTAATCGGCGTCGTGTTCAGGTTGCCGCTCACGTAATGCTGCCAGACGGAACGCGTCGGGTCGCCGAGAAATGCGCCGTTGCGCGTCGGCGAACGCTTTAAGCCGAATTCTTCTTCGGAAAGCCGTTCCAGATAAATGCCGGATTCGACAGAGACGAACGTATTGCGCTGGAGCGCGAAATTGAAATTCGTGCCGAAATTCAAATCCTGCAAGCGACCTTTCCAATCGTAGTTGATGCCGGAAAACTGCCGCCAGTCGATGCGGATAATTTTTTCTTTCGGCTTCGGCTCGGTGCTCAGACGATTAGACGCGAAAATGAAATTCGTATTGATGCGGCGCGTGAAACCGGAATCGGCGCGGTAATCTTTGGAACGACCGCCGACCTCGACGAACCAGCCGCGATTTTTTTCCGTGTAATCCAGATTCCAGTAATAACCCAAGCCGTTGCCGGTACGGTAGTTGTTAAACGTATTGGAATTTGAATTGGTCTGATTGGTCGAACCCGTACCGCAGATTTCACGATTGCGCTGCGCCTGCAAAGGTTCCAATGTCGGCTCGAAAGTCGCGTCAAAAAAGCATCGGCGCGAGTGCGTTCCGACCACTTGAAACGTCGAAATCAATTTATCGGTGAACTTGAAATTCCCGTCAAAACCGCCGACCAAATTGCGCTGTTCGGGAAAGCTCCGAAAAGTTCCGAAAAATCCGACGTTGTTGTTTTTGCCGAAATCGCGTTTGACGCGCAACACGGCAAAAAGCGAGTTTTCGTCAACAAATTCGTCGATGCGCGGGCGCACGGAAGGGTCGTTGCGGTCGTCTTCCTCGTAATTTCCGGGAGCGTTGTCCGAGGCAACCATCAAACCGAAAGAATTTTTCCCGACTTTTCCCGTCAGCTTTGCCGCATAATCCGGATCGACGATATTGCGCGAGTAAAAAATTTGCAGAGGCGAATTGAAAATGTCCGCGCCTTCGAGAAAAAACGGGCGTTTTTCCTGAAAGAAAATCGGAAAACGCTGGTTTGCCGTAACGACCAGCGCGTCGGCTTCGATTTCGGCAAAATCGGGATTGTAAGCCGCATCCAGCGTGATGTTCGGCGTTATCGTGTATTTTAAGGTGACGCCGATGTCCTGTTTAATCGGCTGGTTGACGAAGCGTCCTCTTTCGGGCAAGCCGGTCGGATTCGTGACCGGGTCGTAATAACCGTATTGATTGACGAGATAGCGCGGAAACTGGCGCACGCGGCGACCGGTTTCGCCGACGGTGATGCTCGGCACGATTTCCAGCGTGCGCTCGGTTTTGATTTCGTCCAGCCCGCTCAATTTTCCGTGCTTGACGAGAAAACCGGAAATGTTGCGGTCGTCCGGCAGCCATTGGTCGAATTCGTCGTTAAAGCGGTCGATATTGCGGGCGGCGTTAAAGCCCCAGAGCTTTCCTTTTCCCGCCGAGTAGCGCAGGGATTTGAAAGGAATTTTGACTTCGACCGACCAGCCCCAATCTTCGATGACGCCTTTCGATTCCATCACGATGTCGACCGAAAAATCCGCGCCATTTCCTTCGGTGTAGATTCCGTCCTGCTGTATGCCGAGCGGATTAAAGCCCAAAACATACGCGCGGCGCTGGTCGTTGTAAGTGTCGAGCCAGATGCGCACGTTGTCTTCGCCGAAAACGTTGTCGCGCTTGGCGACCGAAGCGCGGATTTTATCTTTTTCGTCAAAACAGCGAAAGGCGATATAAAAATGCTTTTCGTCATAACCGATCATCACTTCGGTCGGTTTTGACGGCGCAATATTATCGCCCGGATAGGTTTGGTAAAAATCTTTCAAAACCTGCGCGCTTTTCCACACTTCGTCGTCGAGCTTGCCGTCGATGACGGGCGAAGCGGGAAATTTGACGATTCTGATAGGCTCGGCTTTTTCGCGCGGAACGTTAAATTTTCCGAATTTTTTTGTGCTTTCGCCGTCGGTCAGTGAATTGGTGTTTGAGTTAATTTTGACGATTTCTATCTTTTTTTCGTTTTTATCCTTATCTGCGGAGCCGTTTGTTTCGGTCGGAGTCTGGGCTTGAATACAAAGCGAGAAAAATAAAATTGTAAAAAGAGCGAATAATTTATTCATACTCCACCTCTTTATCTTATAAAAAGAAAATCTATTATTTATATGAATGCAGAAAAGGGGATAATTTCCGCTTAATGACTAAAACGCAAACTCAGTCAAAGAGTTTCAAAAATTTTTGCAGAGAAGAAAAAAATTTTCTCTGCCCGAATTAAAAGCTCGCTTTCAGATTATTTGCACAGCGTATGAAAACCTGCCCGTCGGCAGTCGTATAAAGCCGATAGATGCTGCCGCCGCCGTTGCCGACTTTCCAGACGGAAACGTCTTTTTTATCGCCTGCCGGGATGAGCGAAACGCCATCGGCTTCGATGTCTTTGCGGTTTGATTCGATATTTGCGTTAGCGTTTTCCGGCAGCGTCAAAACAATCGTGCCGTCCACGGTCTGCGCGTTGATTTTTTGAAAATCGCCTTCCAGATTCATCGCGCCGTCCGTCGTTCTCGATTCCAAATCGCCTTTGAAACCGATGATGCGAATGCTGCCGTCGGCGGTCGCCACGCGAAGCCGTCCATCGACGTCGCGGACGTTGACGGCATCTTCGCCGCCTTCCAGCTCAATATCGCCGGAGACGTTTTCGAGGCGGATTTCACGATTAGTGTGAATCCGCAGATTCGACTTTTTTGGCACGTATACCTCCACCCGAATGCGGCTCAAATCGCCAAAAACCACACCGTCTGCGGGCGGTGTGGTTTCTTCCGTAACTGTAATGTTGACCTGCGAATCGTTGTGGTCGGCTTTGTAATTGACAGGTTGCTGCGTCTTCGAAATCTTGGTGATGAAATACTGCACTTCCGGTTTGTCCCAGCCCTTAACGGTGACGGAACAATTTTTGGCATCGACCGTTACTTTCGGAGCGCCCTTAACTTTAAAAGTCTCGGTTTTTTTTTCGATTGCCGGCGCGACCCAGCCGATTTCGCGGGCGCGCAGCAGCGAATCTCGCTGCCGCACCCGCGCTTCTCTGAGCCGTTCTTTCATTTTTTCCGAATTGACGATTTTAGCGGCGTCCTCGATCGCGGCTTCGTTGATTTTGTCGAGTTCCGGCTGGATGTTGGCGAGTTCTTTTTCAGTCAGCTTCATCGCCTTGAGGCTTTCTTTCTGCGCGTCTTTCACCGCTTTGGCGGCGTCCTTATTTATTTTCTCGACATTGACGGAAACGTTGTCGTTGTCGTTATCGTTGTCATTGTCATTGTCATTATCATTGTCGTTATCATTGTCGTTATCGTCGTCCGAATCTTTGTTGGCTTTATTTTTTTGCTGTAAAAGATTCGTCGCCGGGCTCACGCTTTTGCCGTCCTGTTTTCGGCGAATCGAAAGCTCGCCGTTCACGCTGTTCAGCTTGATGCTCAGCGCGCCGTTGCCGATTTTGCCGTATAAATCACGTCCGACATATTCGCCCTTGCGCACCGGCAGACCGAAATCGTTGTAAATCTGACCGTTTAAAGTATCGGCGCGGAGCGTCGCGTTCGCATCTGAAGGAATCGTCAAAAGAACTTTTCCGTTGACCGTATCGAGCGTGATTTGTCCGGTGCTGGCAAGCGAATCGAAATCAGCTTCGGTCGTTCCGTTGACGGTCGAAATCCGCGCCGTGCCGCGCAGATTCGTCGCTTTGACGTTGCCGTTGACGGCGGAAGCTTTGGTCGAGTTGGTCATATTGGAAATCGTGACCGAACCGTTGACCGTTTCGACTTCGTCCAGAACCGCGCCGCGCGGAACTTGCAGGCGATACTGCACTTCGAGCTTGCCGTTGTTTCTATTTTTCCAGACGCCGCCGTCGTTGCGTTTCCACGAGCCGTAATCGGTTTCGACGCTGAACGCATCCTGGCGCGCGTCGATTCTGATTTGCACTTCCGCCAGATGCTCTTTCGTGTCGGCGGTTTTGACGGCTTCGAGTTTGACTTCGTTGCGGTCCCAGGCTTCGACGATAATCGAGCCGTTGACGTTCGAAACGCTGACTCTGCCGTTCGCGTTTAAGGGATAAGTCTGCTCAAAGCGCTCGGTTTCGTCGAGACTGACGACGGTCGGCGCGTTGACGTTGACAAAATTATTATCGGTATTAATGGAAAGATTGCTGCCCGGCGTAATCATCAAACCGGCTAAAACTAAAGATATAACCCAAGACATATTATTTATTAATTCTCCTCGCTGAATTTTGGAAGGAAACTTCCCGTGTCTAATTGAAGAACACCGCGCCGAAAAATTTTGTGACAAGTATTTTTGTTTTTTTACTGAAAAAGTAAAAAGGCGGAAAGCCGCGTAGTAAAGAATGTAGGGATATGCCGCGCTGCCTGCCCAATGAGCAAAGCGAATAAACGTTTAGAATAAATTCAAGGTTGAATTTATTCTAAATTGATTAGCGTTCTGGCGGACGCTTTGGGCGGGCACAAGACCTGCCCTACATTCTTTTTCACGAAACCAATTATTTTTTCCTGATGCGAATCGCGCCGCTGTAGGTTGTGAGCGTCAGATTGGCGTCGCCCGTGCCGAGCAGCGCCGTCAGTTTCTGCACCGACGTGCCGGAAGTTTTCTGGACGTCTTTCAGCGCGATGTCCGATTGAAAGGCGCCGAGACCGTAATTGGCGTTGATTCGGCAGGAAGATTCCGCCGGAACGGACAGCAGAATCGTGCCGTTGTTGGTGATGAAAGTGTATTGCCCGCCGCTCGTAAATTCGCCGTTGTAGCGGATTGAGCCGCTGGTCGAGCCGGCTTCGACGAGCGAATGCCCGATTGATTGCAGAGTCACCGCGCCGTTGCGGGTTTTCGCCTTGAAGCTGTCGCCGACCTCGCTCGGCTCGACGTCGAAAACGACGATATTTCCGGTCGTCGCGAAAAGCGACATCGCGCCCGCCGATTTTTCGACCATCACGTCGCCCTGATAAGTTCCGGCGTCGATGCCGCCCGCGATATTATTGAGCGAAATGTCGCCGCCGATGTTTTCGATTTTTACTCTGGCGACCGATTCGACCGCGATTTGGCTGGCGCGGCTTTTCATATTAATAATCGCGCCGCGCGGCACGTCCAATTCGATATTCGCGCCCGAAAGGCATTCGTCCAAACCCGGTTCTTTGTCCGTCAAAGGGTCGAAGCCCAGAACCATCACCCAGACCGGATTCTGCTTTTTCTGCAAAACTTTAAAACCGACTTTGCTGCCGCCGTCGACGAAAGCGCGGATTTCATTGCGTTCCCAGCCGTTGATGTGGACATTGCCTTCGGAAACGCACAGCGAAATGTTGACTTTGGCTTCGGTCTGAATCGATTTTTCAGCCGCCGCCGTACTTTCGTTATCGACTCTGCGCTTTCTCGGAATCATCGGTCGTGCCGGAGGCGTCGGCAGAATCGTCGGCTGCGGCACGACGACCACTACTTTCGGCTCAGGTTTGTTGATTTGAGAGAAAATTTCGGAAGCGGAGAAAAGGAGCAGAATCGCAAAAGACAAAAGAATTGCCTTTTGCGACGCCTCATAGCCCCTGACAAAAATTTTTCCTTTGCCTTTTTTCACTTTCTATTCAAGCTCGCCATCAATTCGCTTTTTTCCGTAACTGAATTTAACAAATCGATTTTGTTTTGATACGAAGAACGCAGAACTTCTCGGGCGGCTTCATTTTTCGGATTTTTGCGGACTTCGCGCTGCATTTTCTTAATCGCGTCGTCAACGACCGCCATATCTTTTTCAAACGCCACGCGCATCGAAGGCTTCATCAATTCGTCTTTCCGATTATCGACCGATTGCTGGAGCGTGGCGATGGTTTTCAGGTAGCTTTGCTCGCCGGAAATCGCGTCATAATTCGTTTCCGCAGACGGCGCAACCGATGCTCTGACAATATTATTGGTTGGTCTGTAAACCGCTTTCTGCGCTTCAAACCTGTTTTCGTTTTTCGGTTTATAAGCCGCCTGACGAATTTGCGGCGCGACCGGCTCCGGCTCAATCTCTTTAAAAGGAATAACAGCAGGATTGACAGGCAGCGTCGATTCGCCGCTGCTTACGGGAGACAATTTCGTCGCCGTCGATGGCGTTGCTTCATTTTTGGCAACGTGCAGCTCGCTGACCGAATTTTCGCGCGCAATCCAGAGCGCGGCGAAAAGCCCGACGACTAAAATCAGACTGGCAAACGCCGCGACCGACGGATTTGTCCAGCGGAAACCGTTGCCGAAAATTTTCTGCCAGAACGTTTTTCTCTCGGTGGCGATTGTTTCAAACAAACGCGTGCGGATTCTTTCGGTCGGCACCAGCGTGTTAAATTCGGCGTCCAAAGCCGCAAAAGCGAAAGACGATTCTTCCTCCGCCACGGCGAGCATACCGGCGCAGGCGGCGCACAGCGCCACGTGGCAAGCCACATTTTCCGATAAATCGGAAGCCAGTTCGCCGTCTAAAAAGGCTTGAATTATGCCTTCGTCAAAACATTTGTCCATCACGCTTCCTCCTTACCGATTTTTCCGTAAAATCTCATAAACTCTTTTCTCGCCCGCGCCACAAATTGTCCGATGCTGGTTTCGTTTAGCGATAAGCTTTCGGCAATTTCCTTGTAACTCAAGCCCTGTTGTTTCAAAACCAGGCAGCTGCGGAGCGGCTCTTTGATTTTATTCAACGCCCGGTGAACTTCTTCCGCCTGCTGGCGGCGTTCAAGCTCCGTTTCGTGGTCGACCGTAAAACTGCCTGATTCCTCTGTCTCTTTGACGTAAGTTTCCTCGCGGACGTTGGAACGAAAATTTGTGCGCAGTTGATTACGCGATAAATTTAAAGTCACGCGAATCAGCCACGGGCGCAGCATTTCCTCGTCTTTGATGCTGTCCAGATTGTCGTAAAGACGCATAAAAACTTCCTGCGTGATATCTTCCGCAAGCCCCGCGTCGCGCACCACCGCCCGCGCAGTGCGAAACACAGTCCGGTGATGAAGCGTGAAAGCCTCGTCAAACCCAACTTCGATTTTCGCTGTTGCTGCTGCCTGCTCGGACATCGCGTCCATCAATATTTTCACGTCCGTCATCTTAACATCAAAACTGCTTCCGTATAAAAAACACCGCGCTTGTGAATTTTGTGACAAGAATTTTTTAATATAATCGAAAAAACGGAAACGACGCAAAAATCATTCTCCCGTTTCGAGAACGATGATTTTGTTTTTTAAGTTTCGGTGTTTTAAAGCTTATCGAAAATCGGGAAGCGCAGTTTGTCTAATCGGCGAAATTTGTCTCACCTCTTTTGCCGCGATAGAAAACCTTCCAAAAAAAGGTCTTGAGAATTTATATTCATCTACCAGTTTTCCGACGACTTCGACTTCGACGGTCGTCAGCGAGCCTTCTGCGGATTGGGCGGTAAGTTGTTTTAAAAGCTCGTCTGTTTTCGCGTATTCGTTTTCGTACGAAAACGTTATCTGCGCGCTCGACCGCTCGCAATTTCCTTCAGGCTCGAGAACAGAAAAACCAATTCCGTCTTTTCCAGACAAATGAACTCTAATGCGAATATCTTCGGTTTCATAAAGCTCCGGCTTACTAGTCGCCTCGCAAAGAGAAATAAGCGGAAGCGAGGAATATTCGGGAGGCTTAACGAGAAGCGGCGATTTATCGACCGCAAAACTCAGGAAAGCATAATAAATCGTTACGCTCAGGGAAAACGTAAAAACGGCAGCAAAAATGCCTGTAATTTTTCTCATCATTTAGAACCTCAAAACCTTCGCCGTTTGCTGAATCTCGGCGGGCAGTTTTTCTTCCTTCACGGTCGTCACAAAAAATGTATAACTATTTTCTCTTCCTGTAAAGATTTCCTCGATGGTTTCGGCGGGAAAATCCGTCTCGCCGTTTTCGATAAAAGTCGGCTCAATCAAAGCCAGTTGCTTAAAAACCTCGCCGAGATGCGTTTTGCCGATGCCGAATTCGCCGATTTTATCGTCGATAATCAGGCGAACTTCGGTTTGTTCCTCGTTAAAATGATTCAGCAGAGACGCCGCCTGGCTGACGCCTTTTTCGAATCTTTTGGAAACGGGCGAGAGACGTTTGCCTTTTTGTTCTTCCTCGATTCGCTGGCGCAGAGTTTTCGTTTTGTCTTTTGTCGAAGGACGAATGCGCGTATCGAAAATCACGGTCACGCGTTTATCGTCTTCGGCGGCAAACTCGCGGACAATCAAGCGCCGCGTGCGCGCCGTCGCCTTCCAATCGACGTGCCGCAAATCGTCCTGCGGCTGGTAATCGCGCAGCGCCAGTAAATCCTGCCCCATTCCGCGCTTGGCGGCGACCAGCTTTCCGACTTCGAGCGGAAAATCCAAAATTTCAGTCTGCACCGGCTCGACTTTCGGAAAAATTACGATTTCGGCTTCCTGCGCCGAAAGCCTCCGGCGATGACGAAAAAAACCGAACGGAAAACGCGTCGAAAGCTCAAAATCCTTGATGATGAAACGCCCGCGATGCTCGAAAACGTGCTCGGCGCGGTTTTCGACAAAGCCGCGGCGCGGCACGTGGACGAAATAATCGAGCGTGTGTTTCAAAAGCGGCGGGCGCGTGATTTTTCCGACCAGCGCGGCGGGCAGAATTTTGCCCAGCTCGTCGGCGATTAAAGATTTTTCGCGTTCTCTGCCGCGCACTTCGGCGATAACGGAAATGGTCGGAAAAAGGCGCTTTCGATTATGCAGGCTGACGAGAATCGGCGTCGCCTGTTCGGCGTAAATCGTTTCGGGAAAACGCATTTTCACGTCCAGTTTTTTCAGACAGAAATTTCCGATAAAAAAGCCGACGACGAGCGCCGAAACCAGAAAGGAAAGCACGAGAAACAAAAGATTATTGCCCGTATTCCAGGCGGCGAAACCGACAATGACGAGAAGCCCTAAAAAAACCGCGCCGCCGACCGTAAACTCGAACGGCAAATCCATCTGCGAAGCCTCGGCGCTGGCGCTTCTGGCAAGCGGCGGCACGACAAAAATCACAATCAGCAAAACAAAAACCAGCGAAACTCCGGCGGCGATTCCGGCGAGCCGCGTGTTTCCCGATTGATGCGCCCAGAGCGTCAATCCGGCAAGCCCCAACCCGCCGATAACGACGCCGAAACCGAGCACGGCGTTGCGAATATCGCGGAAACTGAAAAGCTGGCTGAGAATTTTTAGATTCATTGTTCCTTCGTAAATCGTAAATCGTGAATCGTAAATCGGTTTAATCTTTAGATTCAAACATTCATTTACGATTCACGATTTACGATTCACGATTCACGATTCACTAAATGGGAACTTTCGTTTTCAGCAGGATTTCCTGCAAAATCTGCTCGGCTTCGTGCGTCCGGCGCGTCACGTTGGCGTAGCGCGAGCTGACGATAAGGCGATGCGCGAAACACGGCATAACCAGCCGTTTGATGTCGTCAGCGATGCAGAAATCGCGCCCGTCAATCAAAGCCAAAGCCTGCGCCGAGCGAAAAAGCGCGAGCGTTCCGCGCGGGCTGATGCCGAGCTCGACCGTTTCGGTTTTCCGCGTCTGCTCGACGATGCGCAAAAGATAATCGACCAGAACTTCATCGACGCGCACCTCAGCCGCCGTTTCCTGCAAATTTAAAACTTCGGCTTCGCTCATCACCGATTGCACGTAATCGAGCGGATTTTTACGCTCGCGGTCGCGCAGGATTCCGCGCTCGTCCTCGCGGCTCGGATAACCGACGTGCAGGCGCAGCATAAAGCGGTCGAGCTGCGATTCGGGCAGCGGGTAAGTTCCGTGATGCTCGGTCGGATTCTGCGTGGCGATAACCATAAACGGCTCGGGCAGCGGGCGCGAGACGCCTTCGACCGTCACCTGTCCTTCCGCCATTGCTTCGAGCAGCGCCGACTGCGTTTTCGGCGTCGCGCGGTTGATTTCGTCCGCCAGCACGATATTCGCGAAAATCGGACCGGCTTTAAATTCAAAATTTCCGTTGCGCTGGTTAAAAATCGAAAGCCCGATAACGTCCGACGGCAAAAGGTCGGAGGTAAACTGCACGCGCTGAAACGATAAATCCAGCGCCCGCGCCAGCGCATTGGAAAGCGTGGTTTTGCCGATGCCCGGAACGTCTTCGATAAGCAGATGCCCGCGCGCAATCAGCGCGACCAGCGCCAGCTTGACGGTTTCCGATTTGCCGCGAATGACGCGCTCGATCTCCGTTTGCAGATGTTTTAATTTCTCGACGCGGCTGAAACCGGGCGTCGCCGTTGGCGGTTCGCTGACTACGAAATCTCTCATCATTTTATTTTTGAGGCACTGAAAGCGCCTTTTCTATTCTACAGGATTTGTTTGCTAAACTGCATAAAAAAGTTGCCAACAGTTTCTACCCGCGCGCGAAACGGCAAAGAAAGCCGTCCAAACTTTTTCCGGCAAGGCGATTTGTGATATAAATTTTGAAACTTCTTTATTTTCGGAACGTGAAACATTCTCGGAAGGAACTAAATATAAACATGAAAAATTTTCGTCGTAACAGCAGTATTAAAAATCAACGCGGCTTCTCGCTGGTTGAGTTGATGATTGTCATCGCCATTATCGCTTTGCTGATTGGCGTCGGCATTCCCGCCTGGACTTATATGGTGCAGAGCGGCAACGAGACTTCAGCCATTCAAAATCTAAATACTATGCGCACGCTGCAAGCGCAGTATGCCAGCAAAAATCAGCAGAATTTCGGAACGTTCAAAGATTTGGTCGATAAAGTCGGGCTTGACTCCAAGTTTAAAGAAGGCGACGAGCCGGTGATAAACGGCTATAAATTCACGATGGTAGTTGTCCCCAAATCCGCGAATGCTCCGGCTTCCTACAAGATATTCGCGCTGCCGCAAGTGGCTGAAGGCATTCAGGCAACCGGCGGGCGTTCATTTTTCACCAGCTCGGCGGCTTCAGGCATCAAATTCAAGGAAGGCTCGACCAATCAGATTGACGAAAGCTCTCCTTCTATCTAACCTTGACGCGAGGCGGACTGCTTTGTTAGCATCTTTTTTGCTTAGCGCCGACTTAGCTCAGTGGTAGAGCACTCGCTTCACACGCGATAGGTCACAAGTTCAAATCTTGTAGTCGGCACCAACGGTTCCAACAGCTTAGAGGCATCCTAACGATGCCTCTTTTCTATTTCACCCCTATAATCACACCAAACACTACTCAATTCCCATTGCAATGTTTAGAAATTAACGAAATTGAACGTTATCATTTCAGAAAACTAGCGTTATGATAATTAACGGTAGAAATTTAGATAAAAGAGGAGTTACTGTAAATTTATGAATGCTTCTGTAAGTACACAAATCATAAATTGTCCAAAATGCGGCGCCAAAACCGTGTTGTCGAAAGGCAAGCCAGTAGCGCCCCAGTTTGCG
>DASVRT010000018.1:0-30983 GCA_036388475.1 Pyrinomonadaceae bacterium
TTTTTTCCAAACCGTTTTTTACGTCCGCGCCCAAATGCACGCGCAACGCGCGGCGTTCTCTGTCTAATAAAACCTGAAAATCGCCGCGCGCCTGCGCCGCTTTGACGATTCCGAATGTGAATTTCTGTTCGGGAACCGGGAAATCTTCAGCGTCATCTGAAGTGATTTGCAGAAACACGCCGTTGCTTGCCCCGCCTTTGTAGGCTTGTCCGGTCGAATGCAGAAAACGCGGACCGAATCCCAGACAAGTGGCGACGAGCTTTGCTTTTAAGATTTTTTCCCTAATTGATTGCAGAAGTTTTTCGTTTTCTCGGTTCATTTCGATGTAGGCGAGCAAGGCGAAATAATCGTCTTCCTGCAAATGCGCGAGATGCGCTTCCAGATATTTCGACAGAGATTTTTCGCCTTCGGCATATCCGTCGAGTGCGGCGGCATATTCTTCGCCGGTAAAGAGTTTGATGTTTTCGGATTCGTAAAACGGCGTTTCCGGCGGTAATTCGCCCGTCGCTTCGTATTCTTCGGTGATTTTCTTTGCCTCTATTTTGGCTGATTCGACATCGGGTTGATTGAACGGATTGATTTCCATAATCGCTCCGGCGACGGCGGTCGCAAATTCCCAGCGGAAAAATTCCTGTCCGAGATTTAATTTGTCTTCAAACTCGATTCTGACAACCGGCTGACCTTTTGCCGCGAGCGCCGAGACTTTTTCATCCAAAGAGTCGTCGCTTGATGCTTTCAATTTCAAATATGCGAAAACGCGGTCGTCGCCGTAATTCTCGGCTGACAGAAGCGGCTCGCGGTCGACCGGAATTACCGAAACGCCGTTTTTCCCGGTCGATTCGGCGATTAATTGTTCCAGCCACGCGCCCACGTCGTAAATTTCGGGCGAGGTGAAAATCGTTAATTTATCGCGCCCTTCGTTATGGCAAACGCCGAGAATCGTGCCCAGAATCGCGCCCGGATTTTCGTTCGGATTTTCGTTTTTGCACGCCGTCACCATTTCATTCGCGCGCCTGAGAAAACCTTCAAAATCCAAGCCCATCGCCGCGCCCGCCGCCAAGCCGAAAGGCGAAAGCGCCGAGAAACGCCCGCCGATTTGCGGGTCGCCGAAAAAGATTTTCCGAAAGCGGTCGCGCTCGGCGACCTTTTGCATTTTCGAGTTCGGGTCGGTAATCGCCACGAATTGTCTGCCCGCGTTTTCGCGCCCCGCGCTTTGCGAAACGCGCTCGAAAAAATATTGCTTGAAAGTATTCGGCTCTAAGGTCGAGCCGGATTTGCTGGCGACGATAAAAAGCGTTTTCGCTAAATCGAGCCTGCTTTCCAGCGTTTTGATTTGCGCCGGAACGGTCGAATCCAGAACGTGAAATTGGCGTTTTCCGAAAGTAATCGACAAAACTTCGGGACACAGCGACGAGCCGCCCATTCCGAGCACCACAACGTCGGAAAACTGCGCGGCATCGGCGGCAAAATCACGGTATTTCTGCAAATCGTTCAGCTCGGTTTCGACCGAATCGAGCCAGCCGAGCCATTTCGACTCGTCGTCGTTTGTCCAGACGCCCGCGTCTTTCGACCAGACGCGCGCAATCTTGTTTTCCGTTTTCCATTCGTCGAATTTCGTTTCGACGGCGTTTTCCAATTCCGTCGGCAAAGAATAAGTCAATGAATTCAGCATATCTTTCAGATTAGCAAAAATTTTTCGGTTTTGCTGACTCTTTTGGCGATAAAAATCCGCGTTATCAATTAGAGATTTTTTTAAGCGAGAGAATTTATATGAAAAACTTATTATTGATTTTTATAACCGTTGCCGCGTTTGGCGCGACCGCCTGTTTGCCGCTGAATTTCGCGCAGAGCAGCCGAACCGTAAACTCGAATGCCGCGAATGAAAATGCCGCTTCCACGGCGGAAAACGCCGCGCCCGAAAATAAAATTAAAACTTCGCCGGCGCCGAAGCCCGCGCCGAAAAAATTATCGAACGCCGTTTGTCCGGAACCTCTGAAACCGTGTCATCACCGCGAGCGCGAATTTGCCGATTGGGAACTGCCGTTTAATCTGCCTTCTAAAATCGTCGCCAATAAAAACTATTCGTCCGCCGCGTTTTACGCCGTCATTTTGAAAAAATACGACGACGCCTGCGTCGATGAAATGGACTACGATTCCAAAATCGAAGCCGAGCGGCGCGCCGTCCAAAAATCTTTCCCGAAACGCAAAGTTTTCGCCGAATACAGCTGTCCGAATATGGACGGCGTTCATTACGACTTTGCGGGCAAACGCGACGCGAGCGGCGAAAGAGTTTTGTTTATGGATTACATCGCCGTCTACGCGGGCGAAACCGAAGAAGAAGCGAACCGATTGCTCGAAGACGTGCGGGAAGAATTTCCGCGGGCGACGGTGAAGAAAATGACCGCCGATTACGAGCGGCTGGAAATGTAAATTCAAAAGGAGCAACGTTTTATGCCGGTTAATGAAATGAATTTACCCGTTCGGCAGGAAAATTTGCGGTAAATAATTGTGTTCTCGGATGAAAGTTTCCAATGAGGAAGGGCTTAATTCAGTGGAAACCTTAACGTTATTTTTCCAGCCAATTCAAAAGCATTTCTTCCTGCCGGAAAAGCGCGTGCTCCGGCTTTTCGTTTCGCGTCATCGGGAGCTTGAAGAAAACGGAAAGCTGTTCCTGGATGCCTTTTTCGCCGCGCCTTTTGGCTAAATCCAGACAGCGGGCGATTTCGACGGCGAGCGGCGCGGCGAGGATTGAATCTTTGCACAGGAAATTTACTTTTATCTGCATCGGCTGTCCCAGAAAGCCGCGCACGTCGATGTTGTCCCAGGCTTCTTTGTTGTCGCCGCGCGGGCGGTAATAGCGGATATCGACGAGATGGTCTTCGACCTTGTAGCCCAGAATATCGTCCAGCACCGAGCCTTTGGTTTTGACTTTCGAGGCGAGCGAGTCTTCATTCGATAAAGCCAAGCCGTCACGGTTTCCCAGGATATTTGTCGAATACCAGCCTTCGACTTTCAGCGCGCGCGTTTTGAAAGCGGGCGCGAGCACGGTTTTTATCATCGTCTGTCCGGTTTTGCCGTCTTTTCCGGCGACGGGAACGCTTTGTTTTTCGGCGAATTCAATCAACGCGGGAATGTCAGCCGAAACGGACGGCGTGAAGTTTCCATACGGAATTTGTTCGGCAATCGCGGCGTAAGCGTAAAGCAGCGCGGGCGAAATTTCCTTCGAGTTTTCGTCCAGAGCTTTTTCAAAACCCGCGATTGAATTGAAAATCTCGTTGCCTTCGTCAGCGAGCTTTTCGGTCGAGGCTAAATTAATGACGACGGCGGCGTCACAGGATTTTTTAAATTTCTGTAAATCTTTCCGGATTTTTTCGATTGTCTGGCGATGCGAGTTAGTCAAAAACTTGTTTTCGCCTTCGATATTTGCCAGAAATTCACGGTTTCCGACCGCGCGCCAGGGCTTGATTTTCCGCAATTCATTTTCGACCGCGACAAACTGTTTGTGCGTCAAAACGTCGTGTTCGGCGGCGGCTTTCGCCAGATGCTCGCCGAACAAATCCCAGCCGCCGAAGACTAAACTGTCGTAAGCCGCCAAATCTTCGATTAAATTTTCCGGCAGCTCCGCCAGCGGCAAGCCTTCGGTGCCGATTAAGCCTTTTTTTAATAATTCGATTCCGGCGACCATTGTCGTGCCGACCGCGCCGCCGAGTCCGATGATGGCTATGCCGAGTTTTCTGTTGCTCATAAAAACTTTGATTTTACAATAATTTTGATGCAGAAACACAAACAGCGCCGAGAAAATCAGAAAATTCTTCGCCAAAGCCTGACGAGAAAATTATCTTCTTCCCGAATGTCTGACAAAAAAGGTTTTTCTTCGACAGCCGGCGGAAAAATAGTCGGGTTGCCGCTTATCAGTCTTTCGGCTTCCCGAATTACTTCAAAATCAATTTCTTCGGCGAGAGCATCTTCGTAATTCCAAAACAATATGTTCCAGTTTAAGAAATAGTCGGGATATTCCAGAGCATAATAAATAGTGTGAATTATTCCGCAGCCCGTCGCCGGTTCGATTTTCTTATCGAGAATTTGACGCGCAATAAACTCGGCGTATTTTTTGAGGCATTCTTCTTTTCGGGGAAATTTCCAATTCAAATCTTCCAATGCGCGTTGAAAATAATCGTCAATTTCTGAATGAGAATCAACATTAAACATTGCCGATAGAATGCGAATATTTTTTGTGTCCAGATTTTGTTCCAGGCAGGAAACAGCCCAATCCGCGAAATCTCTGGCGGTCGTTTTTCCGAGATAAAATCTGGCAATTAAGGCGTTTGTTTCTTCGTTCACTTTGTTCTGCGCGGTTAAATTTCGCCTTTTTCTATAGCCTTTGCAGCGATTTTGCCGAGCGCCGCGACAAAATGATTAAACGTCGCAAAGCGTTTGTCCCGCGTAAAGCCTTTGACGAAGCGAAAGTAGATTTGCTGGGCGATGACCGCGATTTTGAACGTGCCGAAAGCGTAATAAAAAAGCATTCCGGAAACGTCGCGCCCGGATTTTTCCGCGTAGATTTCAACCAGTTCGCGGCGGGAAATGTTTTCCATCAGAACGCGCGGATTAAAAGGCATCGAAAGCATCTCGCCGCCCGCTTCTTTCGACATCCAGTAGCCGAGCGTCGTGCCCAAATCCATCAGAGGCTCGCCGACGGTCGTCATTTCCCAGTCCAGCACGGCGGTGATTTCCGTCAGATTTTCGGGATTGAGCATCACGTTGTCGAATTTGTAATCGTTGTGGACGAGCGAGGCGTTGTTTGACGCGGGAATATTGGCGTTCAGCCATTCGATGGCTTTTTCCAGTTCAATATTTTCGTCGGTTTTGGCATTAAAATATCTTTTCGTCCAGCCTTCGACCTGACGGCGCGCGTAGCCGTCGGGTTTTCCCAAATCGCCGAGATTGATTTTTTGGTAATCGAGCGCGTGGAGATTTGCCAGATTTTCGACGAAGCTTTCGCACACTTTTCGCTGTATTTCGGACGAGCTTTCCAGAATCTCCGGCGATTTTCCGCGAATAATCAAACCTCTGCGCCGCTGCATCAAATAAAACTCCGAGCCGATGACCGCAGCGTCGGCGCAGTAAATCAAAGGCTTCGGCGCTGCCGCGTAAACTTTCGAAAGCTTTGATAAAACATTGAATTCGCGCGACATATCGTGCGCCGATTTGACCTGGTTGCCGAACGGCGGGCGGCGCAGAACGTATTCCTGCGCGCCGATTTTTATGCAATAAGTTAAATTCGAGCTTCCCGCCGGAAACTGCGAGATTTCGATTTGCCGGTTTCGCGCGCCGAGATTTTCCCGCAAAAACGCTTGCAGATTGATTTGGTTTAATTCTTCGCCCGCGCGAATCGGTTTTGTGTCCTGGCTCATAAATCAGTTCTAATCGTTCCGCTCTGAAAAATTTTCCATCAATATAATAAATAAAAAGCCCGCCAGATAAGCGATAAAATCCATCCATTCAAAAGTTCTGCCGAGCATTACGGAAAGCGCGCGATTATTTTCCAGCCCGAGCCGCGCGACGTAATCGAAATACTGCAAAATTTCGATAAGACAGGCGAAAGCGAAAACTCCGAGCGCCGGTTTCCAATAATCGACGCTCAAAAATATTCTCAAAAAACAATAGATTAATATTACAACCAGCGCGTCGCCGACAAACGGGCGAACGATTGTATCTTTCACAAACAGCGCGATACAGATTTCGACGGCAAAGAGAATGACGGCGAGCAAAAGATATTTTCCCTTAAAAGTCAGCCGCATAAATTTGTCAAAATCTCTTTGCCGGAGCGGCACGACTTATCCGGTTTTCGCTTATAAATTTCGCGGTATTTCTTCAATCGAATAATAAACGGGTTTCTCATTTAAAATAAAAAAATCGCGCTCGCGGTCTGCGCCGCGCGAATGGCTGATGACCAGAATCGCGTCGCAAACGGAAACGACCGCCATCGAAATCTGCATTATCGCTTCGTATTTATCGGCGCTGGCGGCGCGTTCGACGACCGGCAAAGCCGCGTTGACGCCGATAACCGGCGTGTGTCCCATTTCAAGCAAACGCGCGGCGGCTTCGTTCATCGCTTCGAAATTCGTCTGTCTTTCCCGCGCCGTGTCCGCCGAATATTTTCCCGCAACCGCGATTTTCATAGAAAAATTTATTTGTGCTAATCTGTGGCTAAAATTATGAATTTCGATTATTCAACGAAAACGCGCGAACTGCAAAAACGTCTGCGGGATTTTATGGATAAAAATGTTTATCCGAACGAAAATGCTTACACCGAAGAGATAAATTCGGGCGACCGCTGGCAGCCTTTGCAGTTGATTGAGGATTTAAAGGAAAAAGCGCGGGCGGCGGATTTGTGGAATTTGTTTCTGCCGGAAATTTCCGGTTTGACGAATCTGGAATACGCGCCGCTCGCCGAAGAAATGGGCAGAGTTTACTGGTCGGCGGAAGTTTTTAATTGTTCCGCGCCCGACACGGGCAATATGGAAGTTTTGGAAAGATACGGCTCGGCTGAGCAGAAAGACGCGTGGCTCAAGCCTTTATTGAACGGCGAAATCCGCTCGTGTTTTGCGATGACCGAGCCTGACGTGGCTTCATCTGACGCGACGAATATTCGTTCTTCTATCAAGCGCGACGGCGATGAGTATGTTTTGAACGGCAGAAAATGGTGGACGACCGGCGCGGGCGACGCGCGCTGCAAGCTGGCGATTTTTATGGGCAAAACCGACGAAAACGCGCCGAAGCATTTGCAGCAGTCGATGATTTTAGTTCCGCTCGACGCCGGCGGCGTGAAAGTCGAAAGACTGCTCGAAGTTTTCGGCTACGACGACGCGCCGAACGGGCACGCGGAAATTTCGTTTGAAAACGCGCGCGTTCCGGCGGCGAATCTGATTCTCGGCGAAGGTCGCGGTTTTGAAATCGCGCAGGGTCGCTTGGGTCCCGGACGCGTTCATCATTGTATGCGGCTGATCGGCGTGGCGGAACGCGCGCTGGAATTGATGTGCGAGAGAGCGAAAGCGCGCACGGCTTTCGGCAAGCCGATTGCCGAGCAGGGCGTGATTCGTCAATGGATTAGCGAGGCGCGTCTGGCAATCGAGCAGGCGCGGCTGCTGGTTTTGAAAACCGCCTGGATGATGGACGAAGTCGGAAACAAGGCGGCGCGAAAGGAAATTGCGATGATAAAAGCCGTCGTGCCGCGCACTGCGTTGAAAATCGTCGATCGCGCGATTCAGGCGCACGGCGGCGGCGGCGTTTCGCAGGATTTTCCGCTGGCAAATTTCTGGATTATCGCGCGCACTTTAAGGCTCGCCGACGGACCGGACGAAGTTCATCTGGAATCGATTGCGAAAATGGAATTGAAAAAATCCACGGACAAAATATGAAGTGGCACCGGCTTACTCTAAATCCGCAATCATTGGAGAATCTTTACAATATAGTTCCTGAACTCGAAAGCGTCGATTTATTTTCAATTAATTTAAATCGTGAAAGCCCGAGCCTTGAGATGAGTTTTGATTTGCCGCAATTTCCCGACAATCCTTCTCCGAGGTGGAATGAGAAATGCAATACTGTCCAAATCAAATTGATATTTTGGGGAGTTGCCGATTTTGAAGCCAAAGGCTGGCACAGAAATATGAAGGTTAAAATTGATATGGAAAAGAATGAAAAAGCTTTAAAGGTTTTAATTTTTAATTCTGAAATAGATTTGATGTTTTCTTTTTCGTGCAATTTTGTGCTGGTGAAAAATATTTCCGCCTATATTAACGCTATTAAATAATGAATATCCGTCCGGTCAATAAACAAGATGCCGCGCAAATCGCCGGAATTTATAATTATTACATCGAAACTTCGCACGCGACTTTTGAGCTGGACGCGATAGATTCCAACGCAATGGAAAATCGAATCAGTGAATCTTTCGCGCGCGATTACCCGTTTTTCGTGTGCGAGGAAAACGGCGAAATCCTGGGTTACGCTTACGGGCGGCAATTCCGTCCGCGCCGCGCCTACCGGCATTCAATCGAAGTTTCGGTTTATATAAAAAACGGCGCGCAAGGAAAAAGCATCGGCACGCGGCTTTACGAAAGACTATTTCCCGAAATTCGGCAAAAGGATTTTCACGCCCTTATCGCCGGAATCTCTCTGCCGAACGAGGCGAGCGTCAGACTTCACGAAAAATTCGGCTTTGAAAAAGTCGCGCATTTTCGCGAAGTCGGTTTCAAATTCGGCAGATGGATTGACGTCGGATACTGGGAATTGATAAAACGCTAAGCCGATTATTCTATCTTTCATCTGCCTGAATTTTACGGCTTTGCAAAACCCGCCCGCCGGCGCTCATCCGAATTCATTCTTTCCTGAAACTAATTGCACATTAGGACGTAGTTTATTGTCAGCAGCTTTCAAGACAGACGCGCCGACCGGATTTGTGGAAAGCCGAATCATTCCTTTTTTGTCATAAAACCAGATTCGGCGGTGTTTCAACTGTAGAAAGCACATTTCTTCAACGCTAACAATCCATTTTCAGGCAAAGCCGGTTGCGGCTTGAAAAGAGCTTTCCTTTTTGCTCAAAACCGTTCTTTGAATTAATCAGGACAAACGATTATTCGTTTGATTTAAGGAGAATAATCATGCAGAAAATATACATACTTCTGGCAGTCATAACGTTGTCATTGTCAATTAACGCGCAGATGAAAACCCGGAATTTGCAGGTCATCAACGATGAACCGGCAGCCGATTCCGCGCCTTTGGAAACAAAGGAAAAAACGTTCGATTCGACGAGCTTTATAGATTTGAATAATTCGGGAGTCAAAAAAGCGCTCGCCGAAGACGATTATAAACAGGCGATTACGCTATTTTTGCGGGCGGTCGAGATTAAACCCGATTGTTTAGTCTGCCGGCTTAATCTGGGACGCTCTTTTCTGAAACTGGAAAAATACGACGACGCAATCAGGATTTTCGAGGAATTGGTTAAAATCGCTCCCGACAATCCCAATACTCAGGCGAGCCTCGGCGAAGCTTTAAGCGCGAAAGGATTTTATAAAGAAAGCCTGCCCGTCTTTCGCGAAGCTTTAAAGCTGAATTCCAAGGATGCGGTAACGCTTTGCAACTATGCCGACGCCTTGACGATGAACGGTTCGTACGAAGAGGCTTTGCGGCGGCTCGACGAATCAATCAAGCTGCTGCCCGATTTTGCCGAAGCCTACAACAGCCGCGGTTATACGCTTTATGCGCTCGGTCGTCAAAGAGAAGCGCTTGCCAGCCTGAAAAAAGCGGAAGCTCTGAATCCCGGATTGGCGCAGGTTCACAACAATCTCGGCTTCGTCTACGAGCGGATGGGAAAAAAGAAGGAAGCTCTGAAATACTATCTCGAAGCCGTGCGTCTGAAACCCGATTTTGCCGAGGCGATATGTAATCTGGCGGTCAGCTATATGGCGAACGGCAATCGCGAAGCGGCTTACGAACAGCTTAAAGCGCTCGAAAAAATTGATGTCAAACTAGCCGGGCAACTGCGCAGCGCGATTTGGGGCAAATACGTGGTTAACGCTTCGGAGACGAAGAAGAATAATTGAATCCGAACTGAATTCGATTTCTGAAAGGAACGTCTTTGCGTTCTTGGCGACAGCTTCGTGCTCGCGTACGGTTAAAGAAAAAGATTAACCGCCCGCGAGCGTGAAGTTTTTCGCCAAGAACGCAAAACGATTTTTCGGACGGCTTTTCGATAGTTTGTTCAGCCAGGTTTCTGATAAGATTGATTCGGACAAATGAAAAAGCCGAAAATTCATTTTGCTCACGCCAACAGTTTTCCCGCGCGAACTTACAACCGACTTTTCTATTATCTGGCGGACGAGTTTGAAATCGATTATCTCGAACGTCACGGGCATAATCCGCGCTTTCCCGTCAGCGTCGGCTGGCAGCATCTGACGGACGAGCTCCGCGAAGAAATCGAAAAACGTTACGGCGGCGAGCCGGTCGTCGGCGTCGGTCACAGTCTGGGCGGAATTCTGCATTTTCTGGCGGCGGTCGAAAAGCCGGAGCTTTACCGAGCCGTCGTTTTGCTCGACGCGCCCATCGTCAGCCGCCTGAGCGCGGCGGGTTTGAAATTTTTGCGAAAGACCAATCTGATTGAAAAACTACCCTTAGTCCGTGCCGCCGATTCTCGCCGCTCGCACTGGAAAACAAAGGCGGAAGCCTTTGAACATTTCCGGCGCAAAGAAAAATTTAATGCGTTTGACGAAACGGTTCTGCGCGATTACGTCGAACACGGAACGATTGCCGGCGAAAAGGGAATCGAGCTTTTTTTCGAGCCGAAAATCGAATCGCAGATTTATCAAACGATTCCGCACGATTTTTCAAGACATCGCGGAAAACTGCGAGTTCCGGCGGCTTATATCGGCGGCACGCGCTCGCGCGAAGCCCGCCTGGCGCGCCTCGGCTTTATGCGCCGAAATTTTTCCTTCCAATTTTACTTCACCGCAGGCTCGCATCTTTTCCCGTTTGAAAAACCGGAAGAAACCGCGCGGCTGATTAAAATTGCGTTGGCGAATCTGATTCATTAATTAACTTTAAATTGCCGCTTAAGCAGGCTTTCAGAAATTTGCCCGCGAAAGGCGCGAAACCGAACGAAAAAGGAAAAGAAACAATTTAATCTTTTATATTGTTTTTATTTCCCAGGTCTTTCGCGTGTTTCACCGGCAAATGCTTCTAATCTTTTCTCATTACTTATTCACTCTGACCGAATGCTTTCATCATTGTGAAAGAAAAACTTTCATTTTGCTGTTAAACAATGCAAATACTTGTTGACAATGTTTGTTAAATCTTGTAGTTTAATTTTAACAGCAGCAAATACTGCGCTGTTCCTATCGTCACCTGAAAGCACAAAAGGTATCTAAATTTCGCATACACCAGAGTTTATTAAATGTTGCGCTCATCAAAAGATGGAAAACAAACGGGTATTTTGGCTTGAGTCCTGCAGTTTAGCCTGTCCGAGAGAAGTCCTGTCTAGAGTTGCTGGTTTCGTCAAGGTGACAAAATTCATTTCAAAATAAGACTAAAATGCCCGTTTAATTTTTTAAAGTTCCAATCGCACGCCGCGATAAAAAAGCTAAAAGAAGTAAGGAGAAGATAATGCTGTTCGGTAAAAAGAAAAGTGTCGCCGGTTTAGATGTCGGCTCCAGTTCTGTCAAAGTCGTCGAACTCGAAGGCAAAATGAACAGCCTGAACCTCGTCAGTTTGGGTTTTGAAAACTTGCCCGACAATACCATCGTCGATGGTCAAATTATGGAGTTGAACACGGTTTCCGACGTGATTCAAAACGTCTGCAACGACCACCAGATAAAGGCTACGCAGGTCGTCACGGGCGTCAGCGGTCACTCGGTTATCGTTAAAAATATCGTTCTGCCGCCGATGAGCCGCGACGAGCTGGAAGAATCAATCGACTGGCACGCCGAAGAACATATTCCATACGATTTAGCGGACGTCAGCCTCGATTATCACATCACGGCGGAAAACGCGGAAGCCACCTCGGTTTTAATCGCCGCCTGCAAGCGCGAGCGAATCGACAACCTGAAACAGGTTATTCAATTTGCCGGAAAACAGCCGGTCGTGATTGATGTCGATACTTTTGCGCTGCAAAACTGCTACGAAGTCAACTATCAGCCGAGTGATACGGAAGTCGTGACCTTACTTAATATCGGCGCTTCGACGATGAACGTGAACATCGTGCAGGGCAATCGCTCGCTGTTTACGCGCGACATCACCGTCGGCGGCAGCCAGTTTACCGATGTTTTGCAGAGAAGTCTGGGCTTGAGCTACCAGCAAGCCGAAGCCGTCAAGCGCGGCGTGCCGGACGCGGCGGAAGGCGTCGAAGAAAAAGCCATCGAGCCTTTAATGGATAACGTCATGGAAATGGTGGCGATGGAAATCCAGAAAACTTTCGATTTTTATCGCGCCACCAGCGAAGACGGCGGCGTTCCCGTCCAGAAAATTTTGATTTCGGGCGGCGGCTCCAAGCTCGCCGGATTGCCCGAAGACCTTTCGACGCGCCTTGAGCTGCCGGTCGAAGTCCTCGACCCGTTCCGTCAAATCAAGGTCGATGCCAGAAAATTTGACCCCGATTATTTAAGTGAAATTATGCCTGAGATGGCGGTCGCCGTCGGTCTGGCACTAAGAGGAGTGGAATAAGAAGATGATTAAGATAAACCTTTTAGAATCTGTTACCGACAAGCAAGCCTCCGCCGTTGTCGCCGTCGAAAAGAAAGTCGGCAGCCCCGCCTCGCGCTTGCTTCTGATGGCGCTGGTCGTGACTGTTTTGACGATTACCGTCATCGGCTGGGACATCGTTTCATCGCAGATGGCGAAAGCCGAAGCCGAGCGCCAGCTCGAAGAACAAAAGAAAATCGCCCAGGAACTGGAAGCCGTTATGCGAGAGCAGAAAGACCTGGAGACAAAAATCGCCAATATCGACTCGCGCATCAACGCCATTAAAACTCTGCGCGCTTCGCAGTCCGGTCCGAGCTCGGTGCTGGAAGCCGTGCGCGAAAGAATCGGAATGGTGCCGGGACTTTATCTGGAAAGCATCGAGCAGAAAGGCGACCAGCTGACGATTAAAGGAAATTCGCCCGACGAAGCCGCCGTCACGCAGTTCGGACGCAGTCTGGAATTTTCTTCCGGTCTTTTCTCGAATTTGAACATCGAGACGCAGCGCAAAGAAGTTCAAAGCAATCAGGTTGCCACGCCGACCGGAATGGCGACCGGCTCTGCCGAAGTTCCGAAATTAGAGACGGTCAACTTCACGATTCGCACTTCCTACACGGCGGGCGGCAAACCCAATCCGGATCAGCCGACGCAGGCAAATGTAAATGTGCCGCCAGCCGGACAAACTCCGAACGCGCCGAACGCACAGACGCCGCCGAATGCCGCCCCGAACGCGGCAAATCCGCAGGTCGCCAAAAATCAGGATAAATAATTCTTTATCTCCCGCCGACCCGGATTCGTCGGCTGACGGGAAAGTAACAGAACGAGGAAAACTAAGATGGAAAAATTTAAAGCACTCGCTTGGCATTGGCAACTTCTGATACTGGTCGGTATCGGGTCGATAGTTTACTTGGGCGTCTGGTATTTTATGACCAGCCAGACGCGCGCCGAAACTCAAACCATAACCGACGAAGTGTCGCAGTATGAAGCCAAAAATCAGGCGGCGCAAATCGCCACGCAGCGAATCAATGAATTTCGCTCGCTTTATGCCAGCAAATCGGCGGAATACGACGAATTGAAAGTTCTCCTGCCGGAAGTGCGCGAAATCACCAACGTTTTGCAGGGACTTCAGGACACGGCGCGCGAAAGCCGCTTAATCGTGATGCGCTTTTCACCGCGCGACGACGCGCAGCAGGACGGATTTATGGCAAAGCCGGTCGAAGTCGAAGTTGACAGTAATTTCAATAACCTGCGCGCCTTTTTTGAAAAGATGGCGAAATTGCAGCGAATCGTCTCAGTCACCGATTTCAACCTGAAGCAGTTGGAAAAACAGTCGGCTGACAAAACGCTCCACGCGCAGTTTTTGCTGACGGCTTATTATGCTTCGCCCGAAAATTTAACGACGGCGACCAACCCGCAGCAGCCGAACGGAGCCGCTCCGACCACGCCCGGTCAGCCCGCCGCGCCCAACGCGCAGACGCCGCCGGCTCCCGTTGCCAAATAAATTCAAAAGCTAAAGAGTTTTGTTGAAGAGAGAAAAAGCCATGATGAAAAAATCGAAAATGTTACGTTTCTTAAGTTTGAGTGTCGCCGCGGCAGGCTTTCTGCTGGTTGCGGGAAATGTCACACCCGCTCACGCCCAGGCGCGTGACCCGTTCGCCAAACTCGGCGTGGCGAAACCGCGCGACCCGAACGCGAAAACGATGACGGTGACGAATAAAGACGGCAAAACAGTCGTCAAACCCGTTCCGGTCGCGCCGTCGCCGGTCGTGCCGCCTGCCATTCAGGAACGCATTAATTATTATAAACGCCTGCGCGAAACGGCGGTCGCCAGCAATCAGCCGATTCCGAAAGTGACCAGCGTCCTGACGCTCGACGAAATGGCGGTGACCGGAATTTTCCGCACTCCGCGCGGCTACGCGGCGATGGTCGAAGCCAAGCCGATAAAGCTTTCCTACACAATCTATCCGGGCGAAAAGTTTTTTGACGGTCAGCTCGTGGCGATTGAAGAAAACAAACTGGTTTTCCGCCGCGTGACGAAATGGACGAACGGTAAATTTATCGCGTCCGAAGAAAGCAAATCTCTGCGGCAATACACCGTCGAGCAGGAAGTCAACGGCACGGCTCCGGTTGAAACCACCACCACCGCCAAAACGGAAACCCCCGCGCCGACGCAAACCCCCGCGCAAACACCTGCGCAGACGCCCGCCAATACCGCCGAAAACAAACCCGCCGTGATGCCCTCGCCGGCTCCGATTGTTTCGCCGCTCGACGAGATGGCGCGCCAGCCCGAAGTAAATCCGAAAGATGCGGCTAAGCAATCGACGGATAAAAACAAAAAAGGCAAACAACAGAAATCTCCCGGTAAAACCACGGAAAAGAAAGCCGTCAAAGTTGCCGAAAACAAACAGCAGTAACAGTAGCAGCCAATCCTAAATCTTTAAACGCGCGGTCGGAACCTTTCGGTCGCGCCAGACAAAATCCAATTAAAAACCTATAACACATCGCTTGCTGTCTGCCTATGACAGGAAAGATTTGTGAGGGAGGAAACATGACTTTTCTTCAAAAACTGAGCAGTTTCGGTACTCGTGCCGCGCTTGCTTTAATGGTAATCGGTGTATTCACTCTGGCGGTTTCCGCCCAAAGAGTCGGTACGCCCAGACAGGGAACCGATTACGGAAAACCCGGCTTTATCGGCGAACCGATTAACCTGAATGTCGTCAACGCCGACATCCGCGATATTCTTAATTACATTACCGAACAATACGGCGTAAATTTCGTCATCGACAAATCGGTGAAAAACGTTCCCGTGACGGTCAACGTCAGCGACGTGCCGTGGAACATCGCGCTCGATTCGATTCTGCAATCGCAGGATTTGGGCGTGCAGGTCAACGGTCCGATTCTGCGCGTCGCCGAGCGCCAGACGCTTGCCACCGAGCAGGCGGTACAGATGAAAATCAGGGAAAGCCAGCTTGACAGCTCGCCGCTTTACACGGAATTTGTTCGTCTTAATTATGCCTGCGCCGGAACTTGCGCTTCGCAAACCAGCTTTCAGGGCGGCACGTCCAGCGGCAGCGGCGGCGGCGGCGGCGGCGTTGACCAGGGAATTCTGGGCGTCGTCAAAAAACGTCTTTCGCGGCGCGGCGCGGTCGAAGTCGATAATCGCAGCAATACGCTGATTATCACCGACGTGCGCGAAAATATCGACGCCATTCGGCAGTTGATTCTGCTGCTCGACAATCCCGAACCGCAGGTCGAAATCGAAGCGCGCATCGTTATCGCTTCACGCAACTTCAGTCGCGATTTGGGCGCGCAGCTTTCGGCGGTCTTGTTAGGTCGCGGCGGCAGCGGCGGCGGTTTTTCAACCTTGCCTTTAGAGGCGCCGGCGGAAGGCGGAACGGGCAACGGCGGATTATTACAGGTTCCCGGCAATGTCAATCCGAACGGCAGCCTGCAATCGCAGCTCGCCAACTCGGTGCTCGGCTTAACGACCGGCATTTTCGGAACGGCGCAAATCAATTTGTTAATTACCGCCGGCGAAAATAAAGGACAAGCCAAAACCATCGCTACGCCGCGCGTGACGACGCTGAACAATCGCAAAGCCGAAATCGAAAGCGGCACGCAGATTCCCATCGTCACCACGCAGCCCGGAACGGCTGGAACCGCGGTCGCGCTCACGACCGAATACGTTTCCGTGCCTTTGCGCCTGGAAGTGACGCCGCAGATAACGGACGTCGGAACGGTCGTTTTAGACATCGTTGCCGAAAATAACTCGGTCGGTCGCTTAATCGGCGTCGGCGGAACGCCCGCCATCAACACGCAGAGAATGAAAACCTACGTCACCGTCCCGGACGGCGGCACGACGATTGTCGGCGGCGCGCTGCTCGACGCCGAAGGCGAAGACCAGTTCCGCACGCCGGGCTTGTCGCAGGTTCCGATTCTCGGTAATCTTTTCAAACGCAAAGCCGTCTCGCGCACGACGAATGAAATTTTATTCTTCATTACGCCGCGCATTTATCGCCCCGACTTTAACGGCAACCAACTGCCGTCGAAAATCAGCGACGGAACCCGCACGACGACCATCCTGCAGCCGGTTCCGCTCGGCAATCCGCAGTCGAACTCAAGCCCGACGACAAACACGACGCAGCAGCAGCCGCTTCTGCCGGTCGTGCCGGTCGCCGAACCGAGTCCGAATAACCCGTCGAGACCGTAATTCTGTAAACGGAGTGTTCAGTGTTCAGGGAAGTTTTGCACGATGCAATGCGGCGCACCGAGGGCTGTCTCGGTGCGCTGATAATGGGAACGGACGGAATCGTCGTCGAGAAAGTCTGGCAATTCGGGGCTTTGGCGGAAATGAATCTGGATGTTGCCGCCGCCGAGTTCGCCGCGCTGATTAAAAACGCGTATCGCGCGGGCAGCGAGATGGAGCTCGGCAAGCTTCACGAAATGACTTTTACCGGCGAAGGCGGTGTTTTCCTCCTGCGATTTGTCAGCGAAGATTATTTTATCGCCGCGATTTTATCGCCGGAAGGAAACTTCGGGCGCGCCCGTTACGAACTGCGCCGGGCAGAGCTTCTCCTGGAAAAAGAACTCGCCACTTAAATTGTTTCTTTCCTCTTCCCGTCAGAACCGGCTCACTTCTGACGGGAATTTTTCTCTCTAATGAAATAAAGGCGGAAATACGAGCGTGAACGAGCGCGCGTCTTAAATTGACGAATCCGCTTGTATAAAAGAAACACGCTCGATTACCGACCGCATTTCCGCCTTTATTTCATAAAAACCAAGCCGGCTCCAATTAATCCGAATAATTCTCAAATCCAAGAATCTTCTTTAAAAAAGTTTATCACAAAATATTTTTGTGATAAACACTGTTTTTCCTGGAACAACAAACTTATTCAATCTTATGGTGAGTAGAGATTGTTTTCGAGGGATTTGAAAAGCGATGATAAACACAGGGATTAATAAAAAAATAACTCTTAATCGACAGAGCGGCGTCAGCCTGCCGGAGCTGGTCATAGTTTTTTTCGTCATTGCGATTTTGGTCGTGCTGGCTTTGCCGCAATTAATATCGTCGCGCCGCGCGCTTCGTTTTTCGGGAATGCAGCGGCAGATTGTCAGTTCTTTGCGCGAGGCGCGGCAGGAAGCGATGTCGCAGCGCACGGCGATTACTTTCCGCTACGACGACGCGGATAAAAAGATTGTCGTCTACGGCGGCAGCTTCGGGACATTGGGAAATACGAAAAATCGTCTGGTCACGATGGCGGGCGAAGGCTTGCAGCCGGGCGAAGTGATTTACGGTCGTCCGGCGGGCGCGCCGGTTGCGGCGCTTGCCGACAGCGCGAATATGACTTCGCTTTCCGCGAACGCGGTCGAAATCACGTTTCAGGCGGACGGCTCGGTCGTCGACGCCAGCGATATTCCGATAAATAAAGCTTTGTTTTTCTATAACAGCAAAAATCCTTCCGAAACGGCTTTTGCGGTTTCCGTCCTCGGCGCGGGCGGGCGCGCCAAAGTCTGGCGCTACAGTCGCGGCGTGAATGCTTATGTCGAATAATCTTAAACAGAAAAAAAACGAAAATTCCACGAACCGCGACGAAAAAGGCTTTTCGCTGATTGAAGCGGTCGTGGCGATTCTGATTATCACCATCGGATTAATCGGAACCGCCGCCGCCATTACCTACGCGCTCGAATTCAGCGCCATCAGCCGCAACGTCAGCAACGCCAAGCTCGTCATTGTCTCGACCATCGAAGAAATCGAATCGCTGCGCAATACGCGGCGGCTCGATTTCAAACAAATCGCCAATGTCGGCGGCGTCGATAACAACGGCACGCCGAATACTTTCAATGGTTTCAGCAGCGGCTACAAGGAAGTTTCGCTGAATCCCGGACCGGACGGCGTCAACGGAACCGACGACGATTTGCGCAGCGCGGGCGCGGACGGAACTTACGGCACGGGCGACGACGTTGACGACCCGACTCTGGTCAGAAGCGGTTACGTGCGCGAAATTACTATTACGAATCTGAACACGACTCTGAAAAAAGTCGAAATCAAGGTTCGATACTTCGGGGCGGGCGGAAAAATCGGCGAGATTCGCGGCGTTTCCTATATCAACGACGAATCGCGCATCACCAGATAAATTTCCAAAGGCGGAAAAGGCAATGAAGTCAGGAATTAAAATAAAAGACGAAAAAATAAACGAGCGCGGCGTGGCTCTGGCGATTGCCGTGATTATCGTGGCGATTATGGCGGTCGTGGCGCTGACGGCGCTGACTTTTTCTTCGACCGAAATCCGCATTGCGGGCGCCGATTTGCAGCGCACGCAGGCTTTTTACGCCTCGTCTTCGGCGCTCGAAAAAATGAATCACGATTTCAGCAATTTGTTTCGCAGCAAAATGCGCCCGAACGAAGCGGATTTGAACCTTATCGAAAACTCGCCGCCGGCGGAATTAGTCACCGAAGGTTATGTTTTCAATCAATCTCTGGATGAAGACGACGTCAGGCTGAATGCGCTGCGCACGATGCAGAATCTGCCGGCGACCACGTATCCGCGCGTCAATATTCCCGAAGGACCTTACGCCGGGCTTTACGCGACCCTCGTTCCCTACAAAATGTCTTCGACCGCGACGAGCGTTTACAACGGAACGCAGGTCAAATTGGAGCGCGAATTTAACAATTATCTCGTGCCGCTGTTTCAATTCGGCATTTTCAGCAACGAAGACGTCGAGATTCATCCCGGACCGCTGATGACTTTTAACGGCAGAATTCACAGCAACGGCAACGTTTACGCGCTGCGCAACACAAAATTTCTGAACCGCGTGACGATGGGCGGCGAGTTTATCCGCGACGCCACGCGCGGCGGCGAGCCGAACACGCAACTCGGAAACGAAAACGTCTGGTTTGAAGTCAACAGCATTAATGTCCAGAGCACGCTCGGCAACGGCAGTATGACGTCCGGTTCGGGCACGGTCGGCGGACCGAATCTGCCGGGCAGCACCGCCGGAACGCGCGGTTATTTTCCGGGCAGCCCGAACGGAATCGCCAATCCGAACTGGGAATCGCTTTCCGTGCGCTCGCCGGTCAGCGGCACGCCGAACCGCTTCGGCGGGCAGGTTTTAACCAACACGACCGGCGCGACGCAATTGAAAATGCCGCTCGAACTCGACGGCAGCTCGCCCGCCGAATTGATAAAACGCGCGCTTCCTTCGGACAGCGAAATCCTCGCGGCTTCGCGTTATCATTCGAAATCGCAGGTACGGATTTTGATTGACGACGAATCGGCAGGCACGGGCGCGGCAAACGTCGCCGGAATTCCCGCCGGCAAAGGCGTTTTGCTTTCGGCTTTTTCGCCTTTGCCTTTAGGCAGCGGCAGCGTTTTAAAACGAATTGACGATTCGGGCAGCTTTGTTTCGGGCGATTCGCTTATCACCCAGAAGACAGGCAGCGGCAACCAGACGGCGATGACCGTGCGCGGAGTTAAATCCGGCGCTGACACTTCACCCGGTTATTATATTCCGGCAGGTGCGGGCATTCGCGGCAGAATTTTGATAGAAGTCACCAAGCCCGACGGCACGACCGTCGATGTAACGCAGACGATTCTCAGTATGGGAATGACCGAGGGCGAGCCGAACGGCATCGTTTATTTGCAGCGTCCGCTGTGGGCGGCGTTTGTGCAGGGAAGCCGCGACCGCGCGGGAAATCGCTTCGATTTAACTTACCTGACAAACAACACGCAAATGACCGCCGACGGCGAAATCAAAGACAACGGCTCTCTTTTCGATGCGATGCGCGGTTTTATTACGGGAAATTTAAACAGCCTCGATGACGACGGCGGAAGCCTTTCGCGCGAAGCGACGGCGGTCGATTACAACCAGATTGTGCCGATAAATGTCTATAACGTCCGCGAAGGCTGGTTCAGAAGCCAGTTGAGCGAGTTTGATATCTACGAGCGCGGAATGACCAGCGTCGTCGAAATCAATATGAAAAATCTGGCGCGCTGGCTCGACGGGCTTTACGACGCGAATCTTTTGTCGGGAACAAATGCCGTCAGCAGCAATATTCAAGGCACGGAAGGCTACGTCGTATACGTTTCCGACCGCCGCGGCGACCGCGTGAAAATCGAATATAAAAGAGACGGCACGCAATATAACAGCACCAACGGTTTTGTCGATAACGAGGATATTTACGGACCGAACAACACGCTCGACGCGGGCGAAGACGTTATCGATTACGGTTGGGATTCGACGCGCGGCGGCGCGAACAAAAAAGGAACTTTGCAGAAAGATACGCAGGAGCTTCCCGATTTGGGAACGACTTGGAGCGCGCCCGTCCTGCCCGCCGATGCCGCGGCTCGCCGCCTGCGCGCGGAAACGGTTTTAAAATGGACGAATTATGATGCCGGCAATAACAAAGCCAAACACTTTCGCAGCGCCGTGCGCCTGTTCAACGCCGAAAAATTAAGCTTCACGGCGGCAAGCGGAAAGCTTTCGCCGACGAAAGGAATCACCATCGCTTCGGAAAATATGGTTTACCTTTGGGGCAACTACAACGCGACCGGAATTACGGGCATTCCGACGGGCGGTTCGACCTTGAACGACGGCGGTTTTACCGGCGCGCAGATACCGTCTTCGATTGTCTCCGATTCCTTTTTCGCGCTTTCCAAAACGTGGTTTGACGCTCTGAGCGCGCTCTACCCGGAAGGCAGCGCCGACGCGCGAAACTTAACCGGCGAAGGCTACCGGATGGCGGACGAAAATCTGCCCGACGTGACGCAAAGCACGACCGTCAGAGCCGGAATCATCGCCGGAACGAATATTTCCAGCCTGACGGCGCAGCCGGGCAGAGACGCCGACGGCTTGCGCCGCAACGGCGGCGTGATTAATTTTCCGCGCTTTCTGGAAACGTGGAATTTAAACGGCATCACGCGCACGTGGAACTACGCCGGCTCGTTTATTCCGCTTTATCGCTCGACGCAGGCGCTTTCCAACTGGGAAAACGACACGTCGGTAATTTATATGCCGCCGCGCCGAAACTGGAGCTTCGACCAGACTTTTCTCAATCCGAATCAACTGCCGCCGGGAACGCCTTTTTTCCAATACGTCTCGTCAACCGGATTCCGACAGAAATTACGTGAATAGTCAGTAGTCCGCGCGTTCTTTGTCCTTCGGCGGTTGAGTTTAAATTAAAAACTTAATTTTCATTCAAACGCCGAAGGACAAAGAACTAATGACAAAAAAAGAAATGAAAATTTTACCTGAAAAAAATAAACAGTCCGGCTTTTCCCTTCTGGAATTGATGATTGTGATGGTGCTGATGCTCATCATCACGGCGACGGTTTTCTCTCTGATGCGCGGCACGATTATCACCGCCAACGCCAACTACGAGATGACCGACGCCGGTCAGGGACTGCGCAATTCTCAGGAATTTCTGTCGCGCGACATTCTCTCGGCGGGCGACGGTTTAAAAGGCATCGCCAACGTCTGGATTCCGACCGCGTTCGTCACCAAATATCTGACGACGCAGAGCGCGACCGTCTTAGACCCGACGAACAGAGGTTTCATTAGCTTGGGCGGCGTTATCTCGGACGACAACATTGCGGCGGGAACGACGGTTCCGGACTCAAATCCGGCGAAAAATATCCGCCAGCGCACCGACCGGATTACCGTTCTGGCGGCTGACCCGAGCTTTACGCCGCGCTCGATTCCGGTAAACCGGACGAATCACAACAACGGCGCGATTTGGATTCCGGGCGGCGATTTGACCGAATTTAACACCGGCGAAATCTATTTTATCTCGGACGGCGCGAGCGCGACCTTCGGCACGATTACGCGCAAGGATGACGCCGGCTGGACAATTTACTGGGAAAACGGCGACGCCTACGGGTTGAATCGCACCGGCATTACGGGAAATCTCGCTTCGGCGACGAATCTGAGCCGCAGCCCGACGACGCTGATGCGGATGCAGATAATTCAGTTTTTCGTCGATGAAGACGGCAAATTGCTGCGCCGCGTTTTTGGCGTCAAAGACGCCGGATATTCCGACAGCGTCATTGCCGAACACGTCGTTTCTCTGCAATTCCGATACATTTTGAAACCGACCGGCAATGGAACTCTGATTTTCGACCAGCCGGTAACGCAGCTTGCCGACGGTCAGCAAACGCTGGTCAGAATGGTCGAGCCGAGCGTCATCGTCGAAACGGCTTATCCGCTTCAGGACGGCGAAAAATATCAGCTCGAAGGCATTACGCAAATCGGGCTCCGAAACATACAGTTTGTCGAAGCGCTGATTCCGCGCGACAGCTACGGAAACACGGAGCTTCCGGCAGGCGGACCGACTCCGAATATTACGCCGACACCGCCGCCGCCGACCCCGACGCCGACTCCGACTCCGGTGCCCACGGCGACGCCCGTTCCGCCGCCGACTCCGGTTCCGACGGCAACTCCGGTACCGACCGCGACTCCGGTTCCGACGGCGACGCCGACTGTTGCCCCGACTCCGACGCGAACGCCGACGCCCGTGCCGACGCCGACGCCCGGCAGCGGCGAAGGCTAAACGAGAATTACGAATTACGAATTACGAATGATGGATTTATTCTTTCAATTCGTAATTCGTAATTCGTAATTTTTAATTTTTAATTGGCTTATTGAAGCTTGATGTAGTTCATCCCGCGCAGGATAACTTTCTGTCGCCTGACGACGCGCTTGGGATTTTTTTTCGGGTTAAAGACGTTGAGCGGGCTTGGAATCATCGCCGAAAGATATGCGGCTTCGCTCGGCGTTAAATCCGAAGCCGATTTTTTGAAATAAGTTCGCGCGGCGGCTTCCGCGCCGTAAATGCCGTCGCCCCATTCGATAACGTTCAGATAAATTTCCAGAAGGCGTTTTTTCGACAGCTCGCGCTCCAGAAAATAGGTGATGGCGGCTTCGCGTCCCTTTCGCAAAAACGAGCGTTCTTCCGATAAATAAAGATTTTTGGCAAGCTGCTGCGTGATGGTCGAAGCGCCGCGTTTGAAAGAAGGCATCGGCGGAATCCACGCGTCCGGGTCATAGTCGCCTTCTTCTTTGGCTTCTTTTTCCGCTTCCTTCTGCGCCTCGTCCCAGGCTTTTTGAATCGCGTCCCAATCGAAGCCTTTATGCTCGAAAAAATGCGTGTCTTCGCCCGCTAAAACGGCTTTTTGGAGATTCGGCGAAATCTGCGCAATCGGCATCCAAATCATATATTTCCTCGGCTCGGTGCCGTTCGCCTTCGCCTCGGAAATTCGATATTCAATCATCGAAGTCGTCGTCGGATTTTCGCTGCGAAGCTTGGAAATATTCGGAAAAGTAAAAAATTCGTAACCCGCCCAGACGACGACTGCGCCGACCAGAACGAAAAATAAAACTTTTGTCCAATACCACATAAACAATTACGAATTATCAATTACGAATTACGATTTGTAAAACTTTAAAGTTCATAATCGTTTTTTAACGGCTTATTTTTCAACATTAGAAATTAGATGCGGTTTTAACGGAATATTCTCATTCGTAATTCGTAATTTTTAATTCGTAATTTTATCGGCAGCGCCGATAATGTTTGCCGCGATTTTCCCCGAGCTCAGCACGCCCGGCAGTCCCGCGCCCGGATGCGTTCCCGCGCCGACGAAATAGAGATTTGCGATGTCTTCGCTCTGGTTGTGCGGTCGAAAAAAAGCGGACTGCGTCAGCGTCGGCTCGACCGAAAAGGCGCTGCCCAGATAGCTGTTCAAATCGTTCTGGAAATGCAGCGGGTCGATGTAATGTTCGGTGACGATGTGTTTCGACAAATCCGGCATATAGCGGTCTTCCAGATATTTCACAATCTTGTCGCGGTAAACGCTCGCTTCCGCGCGCCAATCGGTTTTGCCTTGCAGATGCGGCACGGGCGACAGCACATACCAACTGTCGCAGCCGGCGGGCGCGAGCGTCTGGTCGGTCGCCGTCGGGCGATGCAGGTAGAGCGAAAAATCGTCAGCCAGAATTTTTTTGTTGAAGATGTCGTCGAGCAAGCCTTTGTATCTCGCGCCCATTATAATTTCGTGGTGCGCCATATTTTCATATTTTTTATCCGTCCCGAAATAATAGACGAAAAGCGACATCGAATAGGTCATCGAATGAATTTTCCGGTCGGTATATTTCCGGCGAAACTCGCTTTTAACTAAATTCAAATATGTAAAAGCCACGTCCGCGTTGGAGACGACGGCGTCCGCCTGAAAAAATTCGTCCGTTTTCAGGCGGACGCCGCCGGCTTCGCCCGCGCGATTGATGTAAATTTCCGCGACCTCGGCTTGCAGGTAAATCTCGCCGCCCAAATCCATAAACAGATTGCATAAAGCCCGAATGAGCGCGCCCGTTCCGCCTTTCGCAAACCAGACGCCGTATTCCTGTTCCAGACGGTGAATCATCGCGTAAATCGAGGTCGCCGTAAACGGGTTGCCGCCGATTAAAAGCGGGTGAAAGCTGAATGCCTGGCGCAGGCGCTCGTCCTTGAAATAACGCGCCGCGAATTTGTAAACCGAGCGGTCGGAGCGCAGCCGAATCATTGTCGGCAGTACGCGCAGCATATCCTGCCAGCGCGAAAAAGGCTGGTCGATCAGTTCAAAACCGGCGCGGTAAATGTCGCCCAAATCGCGGGCGAAACGCTCGTAAGCGTCAACGCCGCCCGCGTCGAATTTGCAAATCTGCTCGCGCAAAACCGCCGGGTCGTCGTTGTAATTGAAAACCGTGCCGTCTTCAAAACGGATATTGTAGAAAGGATTCAGCTTGACCAGCTCGACGTAATCGGAAGTTTTTTTGCCCGCCAGCTCGAATAATTCGTCAATCAGCCACGGCGCGGTGATAATCGTCGGTCCGCCGTCAAACGTAAAACCGTCCTGCTCGTAGACATACGCGCGCCCGCCCACTTTATCGCGTTTTTCCAGAATGACGACGCTGTGTCCCTGCGCTTGCAGGCGAATCGCCGCCGCCAAACCGCCAAACCCGCTTCCGATAACGACAATCTTCATAAAAAAAACAAAAACCACGGAGGAACACGAAATGGCGGGCATTTACAATTCGTAAAATTTCGCGTTCGCCGGCGGCTTTCCGATAGCAACCACAGGCTATAAACTAATCGGCGCCGAAAAGATTTTGAAAATCAATCCGGCGATTAAATTTTCAGCTTAAAACGATTATATGAATTCTTTCGGGAAAAGGTAAACGCGAGCGGAAAATTAAAACCGGGCGCCAACGTCTTTCAAGTGGTAAACGGTAAGTGGAAAGTTGCCGCTGCAAAGAAACGAACTTACGACTGAGCACTTTCCACTTGAAAGACGTTGACGCCTGAAATATATTGACTTTCGGCGACAAAAAAAGTAACTTTGCTGCATCGGTCCAGTTGCGCGCAGGTTGAGTTTATTTCATCACTCGCCGGAAGTGTTTCAAAACCGTCTTGCCGGAAGCCCTCATATATCTTGTTTGAATCTGGAGAAAGCGGGATAAATATGTCTGGAAAGCAGTAAATAAAAAAGCCTGAGAAGCTTTACGTCTCGGCATCATCACCCTTAAAAAGTTCGAGGATATTAAAAAAATGAAAAAACTGGAATTGAAACTATTTTGTCTTATCGCAATTTTGCTCATTGCGGCGGCAAGCGCCTTTGCGCAAAACAGGTTTGAAGGCTATTCGCTGACCGTCGAAGCGGACGAGAGCGGAACGTGCCCGGTCAAATACAAACCTTCGGGGAGCAACTATGTTGACGTTCTTTTCGCCGGCACGAAAAGAACCGCCTCCGACGTGACCGCCTGCGCGGGCAGCGGTACGACCGTGAATCTCGGGCGCGTGACGCCGAACGGCGACGGGCGCTGGTGTTTCGAAGGCAATCTGGAATACTACGAGATTCAACTCGAAGGGGCAATCAAATACCTCTGGTATCCGACGACGAAAAATACGGGTTTTTATAACGTCAAGGACTTTCGCCCAATCGTCCGCGGCGTTTTTACAGAGCCAGCCGATTACACGCAGACCATCAAAAAAGCCATCGCCTATATCGCCGCGCGTCAGGGCGGAACGCTTTATTTTCCCGAAGGCGATTACATCGTCGGCACGACGAACGGTAATACGAGAAATCCGTCTTATAAAGGCATCACGCTGCCGAGCGGAATTATCATTCAGGGCGCCAGCTCGCAAGCCTCGATTCCGACGACCAACGAGCCGTCGAAAAGAAGTCCGACGAGCATTCGCCTGCGAAACAACAACCAGCCGATTTTCCGCATCAGCGGCTGCACCGACTTCGTGACCGTCAAAAATCTGGAGCTTTTGGGAAATTCGGCGCTTTACAACGAGCCGCCGCGCGATTCGACCGGCAATTACGGCATCGAGGCGATGGGCAAATGGGAGCTGGACCCGGCGAATCAAATCGACAACCCGAATTCGAGCCAGTTTTTCAAATTCGAAAACATCACGTTCCAAAATCTCGACCGCGCCATTTACCTGCACAATGCGAACGACCTGAACTGCAACTCCAACACGCAGCAGTGCGGGCAGTGGCAGTTCGATTACGTGAAGGTCGACCACGGAGTTTTTATCAACAACAAGGCGGGCATCTGGATTAACACCTACAACACCGACTGGAAAGTGACCAATTCGCTTTTCAATTACGTCGCGCCGGGCGAGGGAATTCACCTGCAAAAAGGCGGCTCGATGCTTATCGAGGAAAGCTTCGGCGGCGGTTACGACGCCGGCACATACATCGGCGGACCGTTTATCAACATCGACACTTTCGGCACGCTGACGATGATTAACACTTCGACCGAACGCGGTCAGAAGAGCATCTACGTCAATCCGGACGGCGCGATTTCGACGATGATGATGGTCGTCGTCGGCAGCCACTTCGGCGACAAAATCGAGCTTAACGGCAGGATGAATTACATCTCGACGGGCAATTTCTACAGCGCGAAAACCGTCGTCGCCGGTCCTAACGTGAAAATCACCTCGACCGGCGACCGCTTCTGCTACGACCCCGCAATCACGCCCGGCTACTGCCGCGACGAGAACAATCAGCCGGTCACGAATCCCGGTTTCAACGGCGGAAAAATAATGTTCCAGACCGGGCGCGTGACGGAAGGAAGCGGCGCGAACCTGATTCAAAGGCGACCGAACTTTTTCGGGCACGACGTCGAAATCAGAGACGACGAGGAGACGAACGAAGAGCCGCTGCTGGCTGCCAAATCATTAAGCTTCAACAAGCCTCTCCTCCGGCTCGGACAGCCTAATTTCTGGTATGATTTTAAGCGCGACGAAAGCACTGGTTTTCTCAGCATCAAAGGCAACCAGGAAAAGCCTTATCGCGGTTATACGATTAACGGCTTGCTGCAAATGGACAAGGATACGACTTTCAACGACCTCATCGTTTACGCCACGACCGTCTCCAACGGGCAGCCGCTGATTACCGACGGCGCGATTGTTTACTGCAAAGACTGCGGGAAAAACGCGTCGGGCGTTTGCGTACAGGGAACGGCGGGCGTGGACGGCGCGTTTGCCAAGCGCATTAATAACACCTGGAAATGCGATTGAGCGTTTCGGCGTTCGTTTGATTTTTGTAATTCAGACTTTAGTTAAAAAAAAACAAAAAATGCGTCGGCTTTGTGAAATCAGAGCGACGCATTTTTTGTTTTTTCGTCTCCAATCAAAGCGAATATTATTCTAAACCGTAGTCTTTCAAGGGTTAATATCGCCCCGGAAAAGCGACCGCTTTTTTTATAAAAAAGAGAGAAAAAATATTGACTTCCGGCGGCAAAGAGAGTAAGTTTGAAGATGTCCAAATTAATTTGATTCGTTTCCTTTTGCCAGCGAATTAAGTGTAAATCTTACAATGGTTTATGCGAGTTTGCCGATTCGACTCAGCACGGTTCTCCCGACCGCTACCAGTGCCGAAATCGGTTGAGTTCCCAAGCTAAATTTTTATTTCAATGGGCGGCTTGAAGTGCGTCTCGACGCCGCATTTTCCGGAAGGTCTCTTTCTATCCTTTTCGAGCTTTTTCGAAGCGGGTAAAACGAGGCTGAAGGCATTGATTTAAAAAATAAAGCCCGCCCAATCGGCTGTAACCAATCAGGCGGGTTTTATCAGGGTCATCAGACACGATGCCGAAGCAAGCGTAACATAATGATACCCGGATGGTAACCGTATCATATCGCGCCGTCAGCGCATCCGCAAGCGAAAAGTCATTTTCGGACTTCAATCGGCATTTCTTTTGACCCTTTCCTAACAAAAAGACGGAGTCGAAGTGTATTTTTTCGTCAATCAGGCGAGAAAAAGACTCGATTTCAAAACGACCGTCGAACCTTTGAAGGCAAATTTTCCGAAGTTTGCATTTTGAAGCTTCGGCTGGTCAGGGCATTTGTCTCTCCGCGCGCGAAGGCGGAGAAAGTTAAGGAGAGTATGAAAATAAAAAAAAATGAATCGAAACTATCTTCTATTATCGCAATTTTTTTGTTGACGACGGCTGCGGCTTTCGGCGCGAACCAATCTGAAGGTTCTGCGCTTATCGTTGCGGCGGCGGACGATGCCGGCGTTTGTCCGGTGCAACATCGTCCCGTTGGAAGCAGCGAGATGGCTGTTTTTATCGCGGGAATGACGGAGGCGAGGTAATCAGGCTTTCAGATTAATCAAAGGCAAAGGCGGAAACCAGGGTAGCGACGGGGCGTGGGGTTGCAGGTGAAAACTGACAGGAAAAGAGGTGAGAAGTATCGTCGGTTCTAAATTCTCACTTCTTCACTTAAGATGCCACGCTCCACCACTGCCCTGGTTTCCGCTTTTTATTGTTTCAGCTCGACAATCGTCGCGCCTTCGCCGCCCTGCTCGCGCGGGGCGAGCGTGTAGCGCAAAACGTGCGGATGCCCTTTTAAATGTCGATGCACCGCCGACCTTAGCGCGCCCGTGCCGATGCCGTGAATGACGCGCACGTGCTGGAATCCGTTCAGATAAGCTTCGTCCAGAAACGGGTCAAGCAAATCATCGACTTCCACGGTCGTTTTGCCGATAATGTTCAGCTCGACGTTCATATTTTCCGTGTCGAGCCGCAAGAGCGTGTCGCTCGACTGTTTTTGCAGTTTTTCGAGCTTGCTTTCCTTCTTCTTTTCTTCCGCGACGACCGCCTGGAGATTCGATATTTTCTCGCGCAGGCGCATCGAGCCGACCATCACTTCCGCCGTTTCGCCGTCGATTTTTTCGACCGTTCCGACCGAGCCGAAAGTTTTCAGAAGGACGCGCATTCCGGTTTCGATAGGGCGGTCGCTTAATTGCGGAAGGCGGAAGGCGGAAGGCGGATTAATCTCCGCGTCGACGTTTCCGCGCGTCAACCCGTCGCCGGCTTTTGCCATCGCCGCGCGTTTCAATTCGGCTTTGCGCGCCTGCATTTCCTTTTCCAGGCGCGCTTTTAAAGCTTTGTCCTCGATGCCGGAAACGAAGGCTTTTGCCTGTCGTTCAAAATTGTCGATCGTTTCGCTCAGCTCGTTTTCAAATTCTTTCTGTCGCTCTTTTTCTTTTTTTCGCGCTTCGATGTCGAGCAGAGCGTATTTTTTCGCCGTCGCCTCGCGTTCTTCTTCCAGCGCGAGGCGCAAATCTTCGGCAATCTGCGATTCGCGCCGGATTTTCAAAAGATAATCCGCCGCCTCGCGCGCGGAAACGTCGACATTGTCGCGGGCTTTTTCGATGACCGGCGGCGGAATGCCGAAGCGGCGCGCGATTTCGATTCCGGAAGACGCGCCCGCCAAGCCGGTCAAAAGTCGATAAGTCGGCTGCAAAGTTTTCTCGTCAAATTCGACCGAAGCGTTTATCACGGTTTCGTCGTTCGTCGCGTAGATTTTCAAGCCGCGATAATGCGTCGAAGCGATAACCTGCGCCGAGCATTGACGGCGAAAATGGTCGACAATCGCGACGCCCAAAGCCGAGCCTTCTTCCGGGTCGGTGCCCGTGCCGACTTCGTCCAGCAGAACGAGCGCCGGATTTCGGCATTCGCGCATCATTCCGGCGATGTTTGAAATGTGCGAGGTAAACGTCGAAAGATTTGCGCTCAAAGACTGATTGTCGCCGATGTCCGCCAGAACCGATTTGTAAAACGGAATCTGCGCATCGCGCGCCGGAACGGGCAAGCCGGAAATCGCCATCAAGCTGAGCAATCCGGCGGTTTTCATTACCACCGTCTTGCCGCCCGCGTTCGCGCCGGAAATTATCATCACGCTTTTTTCTTTTGTTAAAGAGAAAGAAACGGGAACGATTTCTTTGGACTGGTCTTCGGACTTCCGACTTCGGTCTTCGGTTTCCGGCTGACGGCTGACGGCTGACGGCTGAACGCTTTTCTGCTTTTGCTCGCGCAGATTTTCTTCTAAAAGCGGATGCCGCGCTTCAATCAACGAAAGCGTTTCGTCGTCGGTAATCTGCGGCACGACGGCGCGGAAGCTGCGGGCGAATTCGACTTTCGCCTTGATAAAATCGAGTTCAGCGACGGCTTCGACGGCGGCTTCAATCGCCGGAAGCTCGCCGCGCAGCATTTCGGTCAAATCAAACAAAACGCGCGCGATTTCGCGTTCTTCCTTTTCTTTCAAGGCTTGCAGCTCGTTGTTTGCCTCAATCGCTTCGAGCGGCTCGATGAAAACCGTCGCGCCCGAAGACGAAAAACCGTGAGCGACGCCCGTGACTTTGCCGCGAAAATCAGCCTTGACCGGAACGACGTAACGCTCGTTGCGCTGCGTCACAATCGCGTCCTGAATC
>DASVRT010000019.1:0-10982 GCA_036388475.1 Pyrinomonadaceae bacterium
CCGCCAGCGTCCAGTAAGTAAACTTGACAGTTCGGCAATAGATTTTTATCATCTAAATTCGTTCTTCGGGGATGTAGCTCAGTTTGGCAGAGCGCTGCGTTCGCAATGCAGAGGTCAGGAGTTCGACCCTCCTCATCTCCATCACTTATTTTCAAGCACTTACGGCGGTAGGTGCTTTTTCTTTTTCCACTCGGGACGCTTTGAATTTCGGACATTTATCCGGTCCGGTCAAAAACGATATATCTTAAATTATCACGACGAGCGCGAGCCGGTTCGCGGGCATTTTGGCTGGTTCGGTCATAAATTTAGGCGGGCGGATTTAAGTGGTTGCTGATGATGGCGCTGATGATGCTCGATTCGTCCTTGTTCTCGTTATTTTTCCAATCTTGTTTGCCTAACGCCTTAACAATGGCATTGTATTGCTGTCTGGTAATTTCGCGCGGCGGCTCGTTAAAAACCTTCGCTATGTATTTCAGAGACTTTTCGCCTCTTTCAATACCGATGTATGCCGTTTTGTTCTTATCATTTGCCATTATTTATCCTCACCAAACGTCTGACCCGGAATCGAATAATCATCGTCCCTTTCAATGTATTATTACGCCCGCCTGAAATCTCGCTTTAATAAATCGCTTCGTTTCCTCACGTTCACGTTAGATTTTACCTGTTTGTTAAATTAATTACACAAGCTTCTATCAAGACACGTTTTCTTGCCCGGCGAATTGATGTAATAACAACCGCCGCGCAAGCTGCGAATCTAAGTCCGGTCGGAAGATTTATTATTGCTTCCGGTCGGAATCGGGGTAATAATTTTCCGACGGCTTTCTTTCCGAAGACCAGATTCACACGCTCCCGATATTCGATAACCGGCTTTGATTGCTTCTTCTTCAATTTCAATTAACTATTTTTCCGTGTTCGGATGAAATGTTCGCCAGCTGTGCCAGAACTCTTGATAAGCATTTATCCTTTTTAGTGTTTGGTCAGCCTGGCGCAGATGCTTTCCCGCCAAATTATAAACATCCTGACCGAAAATTAATTGATTGTCGCCGAAGGCGAAAATCACGTCCCGCGCCGGACGCTCGAATGCAAAAAAACTCTTATCGTCCTGCGCCAAAACCAGGACGACAGGAATTCCGGCAATCTCGTCATTGATAATGCGCTCTTCTTTTAGCCGGTTCCAATCAAAAGCCTTGGCGGAGCTGCCGGCGACGATGCCGACAATCCGGGATTTATCTTCCCAGGAAGAACGGTTGGCGCCGGTCAGCGCGCCGCCCTGACCGTTTTCATAATGGGCGTAGCTTTCATATTCTGCCGTAAACTCCGTATCGGGCTGCATTATCAGGCTCTCGGGATATAGTTCGAGCCATTGTGCGAGCGTCGTTTGAGTAGAATTCAGTTCAGGCAATGTCTCGCCTTTAAGTTTCCCTTCGACGGCTTCACCGTTTGCCTGTCGCCATCAGCTTCGCGTGGCGGAATCTTCAATCAGGGCATTGAATCTGTCCATCCCGACCAGCCGGAAAGTTGCCGAATTGCCTTCGACTATCGGCTCAAAGACTCTGCCCGTTCGGCAAACCGTACAATAAGTAACCAGAATCGGCTTGTTTGCAATCGTGTCCTGTAGTTTATGATGATACGCAATAAACTGTATCGGATAAGCTCTCGCCTCGCCGCTTTCGACCACTCCGATAATTTGCCGGTCGTGACTAACGGTATTTTCAGCCGCGCCTTTCAAAATAATTTGTCCGGGTTCAATGAACATCCGGTCGGCGGCAAGTTGAAAATTGAGAAAATAGGCGGCGGCAATCAGCGGAGCGAAAGCGAGTAAATGCCATTTCGAGCTTTTAACGGCGGAAAGCGCGCCGGGCAGCATCAGCAAGCTGAGACTGACTCGAATTATCCATCGCCAGCTATATAGAAAATAAGCCGTATCGATACTATCGGCGCGCTGACTGCCGGGAAAGGGCATTATGAAATAAACATTGAGAGCTTCAAAAACAATCAATGCTAAAATACTCAAATAAAATAATTTTTTCATTGAAGCACGCGCGCCGGCGGGCGGCAGAGTTTATTTGTACGCTTCCTTTTTAACCGATAAAGAGAGATTTGTAAATAGTTTCGATGTCATACCGGGTTTTTAGCCCGGCGCGTAATTCTGTTGAAATAAATAAAAAGCCCGCCCTTTCCGGCAAGCCTTTCCAATCTTATTATTCTCTGTTTCCGGTTTTCTGAGAAAACTCTCCGAGTCGTCAATTAAACGTCCGGCGCACTTGAAAGCGTCTTAACTATTTTTGCTTCTTAAATTTCAGCGCGACTGAATTTATACAATAACGCAGCCCGGTCGGCTCCGGTCCGTCATCAAAAACGTGACCGAGATGCGAGCCGCAGCGGGCGCAAAGTATCTCTGTCCGCTCTTCTTCGAGACTCTTATCGGTTTGCTCCGAAATATTCAATGCCGCTACGGGCTGGTAGAAACTAGCCCAACCCGTGCCCGAATCGAATTTCGATTCGGAACGAAACACCGCCAGACCGCACGCTGCGCAGTAGTAAACGCCGCGCTTTTTGCTGTGCGTGTAGGCACCGGCGAAGGCTTCTTCCGTTCCCTTTTGTCGCAATACGTAGAACTGCTGAGGCGTAAGCCGTTTGCGCCATTCTTCGTCGGTTTTGACTATTTTCTCCCCGTTATAATCTTCGTCGCCGTCAGCAGGGCTGACTTTTATAGATTTGACTGCCGGAGCGGTTTGTATATTTTGCGCCCCGGAATTCATTTTATCAGGCGCTTTGGTCGTATTTTTCGCGGCAACCCGCGCCGCCGTCTCCGATTGTTTAACCGGATTAATAATCGCAGACGGTTCGGTTTCGCCGGTTTTATTTACCACTGTAGCGGCAGTAGTTGTAGCGGCGGCAGGCGCTTGCTCGATTTGCTGCCGGTCGCGCGCGGAACGGCTCGCGCCGCCGAGCACGATTAAACCGGCTATGGAAATCAAAATGACGGCTGCGGCGGCGGCAGCAGCGAAGATAATCTTGTAATTCATTGAATTAACCTTTAGTTAAAAATGGCTTTCGCCGCCTTCAGCGAAACTTCCGATATTGATTGGCTCGGCAGATAAAAGGGTAACGAACTGCAAAAATCAACCAGTGCGGAACTTCGCTGAAGACGAGCAAAAATTCTCGCCGCGTTAGTTCGGCAGTAAAACTGAGTCGACTACGTGAATCACGCCGTTCGATTGTCTCACATCGGCAATCGTCACTCTCGACATTCTGCCTTTTTCGTCCGTCAAAACAAGTGTTTTGCCGTTCGTCTTAGCCGTCAGCCTGCCGCCCGCGACAGTCGTTAAAGTCGCTTCGCCGTTACCTTTTTTGATGGCTTTCATAATTGCTTTCGAGTCCATATTGCCGGCGACCACGTGATAAGTCAGGATTCCCGCCAGCATCGATTTGTTTTGCGGTTTCAAAAGCGTGGCGACCGTTCCGGCAGGCAGCATCTCAAAGGCGGCATTGGTCGGCGCGAAAACCGTAAACGGTCCTTTGCCTTTCAGCGTCGAGACCAAATCCGCGGCTTTGACGGCAGCGACGAGCGTCGTGTGGTCGGCGGAATTAACCGCGTTGTCCACGATGTCTTTCGTCTTGTACATCGCCGCTCCGCCGACCATCGGGTTGCCGCCCGACATCTGCGCAGAGGCGTTCGTTGCCTGAAATCCGACCATCATCGCGACAGCCATTAAACCAAAAAATAATTTCTTCATATAATCTCCCTCGTTTGTTTTTACTTAAATCTAAAGGAATCATTTGTTCCTTTGAATGGTATTTCGCCGTCGCCGGAGAAACGGATGCAAACAAATTCAAGGAAAGAAACCGCACAATTAAATTTTTTAAAAAGCTATTATTTGTGCGTAGCCGGTGAAGCTCATTAAAAAACGGCACGGTTTCGGCAGTTTTGCGAGAAAAGTTACGTTAACATAATTAAAGCCGGGAACGTCTTATCTAGTGTAATTGTCAAAATCTGTTCTATACTTCATCGGATTAATTTTTTGCCGCCTGAAAGACGGTATAAAAGCGGAGGAAACTGTGGTGAAATTCAAAACCGGATATTTTTTAGCGCTGATTTTAATTATTTCCCTGATTGTGCAGGCGATGCCCGCGCAAGACTCGAAATCGAGCCTCGTCAAACAAACCGTTTCGGCTTCGGATGCAAATCGGCTGGCGCGGCTGGAAACGCGGCTCGAAAATATTCGGCAGGAGTTAAAAATTCCCGCGCTTTCCGCCGCCGTCGTCAAAGACCGGCGGGTCGTCTGGGCAAAGGGGTTCGGCTTTGCCGATTTGGAAAATAAAATTCCGGCGACCGAACACACGCCTTATCATCTGGCTTCGCTGACAAAAACTTTTGCTTCGACCATCGTGATGCGGCTTGTCCAGGAAGGGAAAATAAAGCTCGACGACCCGGTTTCAAAATACGGCATCACGCTCGAAAGCGAAGGCGTCGTCAGAGTCCGGCATCTGCTCTCGCACACTTCGGAAGGCAGACCGGGCGAGGCTTACCGCTACAACGGCAACCGTTTTGCCGAATTGGACAAAGTTGTTCAAAAAGCGACCGGCAAATCTTTCGCCGAGCTTTTAATCGCAAATATTCTCGACCCGCTCGGGATGGACGAAACCGCGCCGAATGTTCCGCCGATTGCGCACACAAAATCGCCTGCCGGAACGGATGCGGCGACGGAAACGGAAGTAAAAGCCGCCGTTATGAATCTTATCGGCGGTTTTAATTCCGGCAACGTCGAACAGCTTGAGCGGCTTCTCGCGCCGCAGCAAAACAGTTTTCCCGACGAAGGCGGATTTCTGACTTCTTTTGTCGATACGAAGGAGCTGCGCGATGCGGTCAAGGCGAATTTCAAGTTTAATTTTCAGGTTTACAATCTCGAAGCGGCGGTTTACGGAAACACCGCCGTGACGACGTTCGTTATGCGCGGAACGATTACGCCGCCGCCTAATTTGCCCGTGCGCAACAAAGAAGCGGCGCGAATGACGATCGTCTGGAACAAGCAGGACGGCGCGTGGAAGCTCGTTCACGCGCACCAATCGCTTTTAACCGAAGGTTTGATTCTGGAAAATCATCAACAAAGATTCGATAAAGTTTTCAAAACGATTGCGCAGCCCTACGCGCTCGATAATCAATCGAACATCAGAAAAATCAGCTATCCCGGACATTTCAGCACGTCAGCCGGATTAATCTCGACCGTGCTCGATATGGCGAAATACGACATCGCCATCGACCAGAACAAATTTCTGACCAAAGAAACGCAGGCTCTTGCCTTTACGCCGGCTGTTTCGACGAGAGGCGAAGCGCTTCCGTACGGTCTCGGCTGGTTTACGCAGAACTATAAGGGCGTGAAAATGCTCTGGCATTACGGCTACTGGACGGCGAATTCCTCGTTTATCCTGAAAATCCCGGAGAAAAATATCACCTTTATCGCGATGGCGAACACGGACAATTTGAGCCGCCCGACCGATTTGGGGTCGGGCGATGCTTTGACTTCGCCGGTCGGGATGGCTTTCCTGAAAACATTCATTTTTCCGGAGCTTTTCGGAGAAAATCTGCCCGAAATAAACTGGAAAGCTTCGAATGAAGAATTAAAAACCGAGATAAGACAGACTTTCGGCAAATCTTACGCCGATATTTACGCTAAGGAATTGAACAGCCGCGTCAGAATCAACCAGAGCGTCGGGCAGAGAACCGAATCGTCACGCCTGATGAAAATATACGGCGAGCTGTTCTTAAAAAGTTTGCCCGAGGATTTGGCTAAAAAAACCGCCGTCGCGCAAATTGTCGAGGTTGCGGACGAAGCCGACAAAACGGTCGAATTTAGTCTGACTCAGGAAAAACAAATTCGCGTCTTCGCCGCCGGAGAAGGACAAAGCGGGGAAATGTTCGATTACGGCTGGATTGAAAACGCCGAAACCGGGACGCGCGTCTGGGAAACGAAAGAGCCGGAGACGACGCACGGCGGCGGCGCGGAAAAAAATCGTAAAGTCGATACCGTCATTACGTTACCGGCGGGAAAATACCGGCTGCGTTACAAATCCGACGATTCACATTCGTTTGACAACTGGAATGCGCTGCCGCCGGAGATTAATTTTTGGGGAATAGCCCTTTACCTAAAGGAAAATTAAAGACGCGGAAAAGGAAATACATTTAAAAGCGGTAAACGGTAAGCGGTAAGTTGCAATTGCAAAGAAACGAACTTACCGCTTACCGTTTACCGCTTTCCACTCTCCACTCTCCACTTTTCCTGACCACTTTTTCTTATCGCTTTTGGGCGATTCAAAACACCGCACATTACCGAAAACCGCGCGCCGCGCAAACCTTTTTGTTGCTAACTGCTGAAGATAAATCTATACTTTACAAAATCATGAAAATCATCAGCGTTGTACTTTTTTTGATGCTTTTGACTTTGCCGGTTCATCTGCGCTCGCAAGCGCCTCAACCCGACAAACAAGTCCGGAAAGGCGACAAAACGCTCGTCAGCGTTCCGGTCACCGTCAGCGACCGCGAAGGGCGTTACATCTCCGGTTTGAAGAAAGAGGATTTCAATGTTTTCGAAGACGGCGTCAAACAAAACGTCGCTTTTTTTGCGACCGAAGACGAACCGATTAGCATCGCTCTGCTGCTCGACACCAGCGCCAGCACCAAAGACATTTTGGACAAAATTAAGGGCGCAGCCAGAGATTTTATCGGGCTGCTGAACCCGCAAGATCAGTGTCAGATAGCTACTTTCGACTCGCAGGTGCGGATTCTCAGTTCGTTCAATTCCGACCGGCAAGCGCTCTTGAGCTCGCTCGACAAAGCCCGGACGGCGACCGAGGACGGCACGGTTATGTTTCGCGCCGTCGAACAAGTCGCGCGGCAATCGTTTGCGAACGTGCAGGGACGGAAAGTCATCGTGCTGCTCTCGGACGGAAAAGATTTCGGCAGTTCGCTGACGAAAGATGAATTGTTAAGTCTGCTCGAAGAACTGGACGTGATAATTTACACCGTTTTCTATCAGACCGGCTCCGGCTCGGCTAAACTGTCCGTTGCGCCGGACGGCAGCATCACGGAGCAGGAAAAAGAAACTCCAAAACCCAAGGACAAGAAAGCGCCGAAAAAGAAAAAAGGCTACACCGTTTTTATTCCCGTGCCCGGCGACGCGTACACGGAGAAAGACGTAAAGCTGGCGGAAAAGGCTTCGGGCTCCGAAGCAGTCACTTCGCTGAAACAAATGTCGGAGATGACCGCCGGGCGTTTCTACCTGAGCGACAACACGCCGAGCTTGAACGAGATTTTTAAAAAAATCGCCGGCGAGTTGCGACAGCAGTACCGGCTCGGATATTACGCCAGAGACGCATCAGGCGGCGCGCTTCGCGACATTGTGGTGAAAGTCGAGCGGGCGGACGCGGTCGTGCGCGCTCGCGGAAAATTCCGCTCGAAACCTCTGTAATAACAGATAAATAAAATTTTGCCGGGAAACCGGCGCGGCTGGCGGTTTATGCGAAAAATTACGTTCGGACAGAATTCCCGTTTAAACAGATTATTTCAATTGTTCGCGATTTTCCTCGCTTTGTGTTCCAGCGGTTTCGCGCAGCAGGAAAGAGCCTGGAAAACCTTCAGCCCGGCGGGCGGCGCGTGGAGCATTCTCGCGCCGGGAGAGATGCGCCCCGACGCCGAGGCGCTGGAATCGTCCAGCACGAAAGGCAGTTACTCGTATTCCGATTTCAACGGGTTTTTCGCCGTCATTTACCGCGATTCGCCGAAGCGCTGGGTTCCGTGGAAGCCGAATTACAATTCTTATTTTAAAAGAATCCGCAAAGACGCCGTCGAAGCCGCCAAAGGTCAGCTATTGAAAGAGGAAGAATTTTCCAACGGCGGCGCGACCGGGCGCGAGGTTTACATAAAAGTTCCGAGCGGTAAGCTGGTCGGAGCCGAAGGTCAGGTGATAATCAAATACCGCGTCGAGCGATTGCGTATGTTTTTCCACGAGAAGCGATTTTACCTGCTCGTGGCTGTTCTGCCGGAAGAAGATATAAGCTCGCCCGCCGTCAACGGTTATTTCAATTCTTTCGTCGCCAAATAGTTTTATTGCGATTTTATGCGGACAGTGAGAGATTCGGGTCGCGGAAAAAAAGTGTTTATGAGATTTTTTATCATCACGATTTTCACTCTGTCGTGTGCTTTTTCGGCGTTTGCGCAAAAGCACGGAGAAGTGATTGTGACCTTAACTTATTTGCGAAAAGCGCCCGAAATAACGGCGGAAAAAGTTCAGACCGTTCAAAAGGGCGAGAAAATCGTTTTTGAAAAGTCCCGCCTGACGAACGGCTGGTATTATGTTTCGATTTCCGACGGCGCGGTCAAAGGCTGGATACGCGGCGACACGGTGCGCGCCGTGAAAAACGCCGAAAAAGTCAATCAAACGTCGCCAGCCGTCATCTCGCAACAGCCGCCGTCGCAGCCGAAGCCGATTGCCCGCGGCGGCGCAGACGCTGTCGTCAGCCCGCCTTCAGCGTCGGCGACGCCCGCTATGGTCGAGGAAGAAGAAATCGTGCGCATCGCGACCGAAGAAGTCAGTCTAAACGTGCGCGTCGTGGACGGCAACAACCGACCGGTCAACAATTTGAGCCGGGCGGATTTTAAAGTTTACGAAGACGACGTATTGCAGCCGATTACTTCGCTGACCGTCGCCGAAGTCCCGATAATCAGCGCGCTCGTCATCGACAACTCGCGCTCGCTTCGCGCGCAGCTCACAAAAATCATCGAAGCCGGAAAAATTATCGTCGGCACGAATCGCCCGAAAGACGAATCTTCCGTCGTCCGTTTCGTCAGCTCCGACAAAATCGAAGTCGCCCAGGATTTCACGACCAGCGTCGATTCGCTGAACAACGCGCTCGATAATTTGTTCGTGGAAGGCGGGCAGACGGCGGTCGTCGACGCGGTTTATCAAACGGCGAAAAAGGTCGGGCTGTATCAGAACTCCGGGAAAAGGGAAGACGCCAGGCTTCGCGCCCTAATCCTGATTTCCGACGGCGACGACCGCTCCAGTTCTTTTAAGGAAGAAGAGCTTTTCGCGCTGCTCGGCGACCAGCAGGTGCAGATTTACGTCATCGGATTTGTCAATGATTTGAGCGCTGCGCCCGACCCGGCAAATAATGTCAGCCGCCGGGAAAAAGCGAAGACTTTTTTAGCCCGCCTGGCGCAGGAAACGGGCGGAAAGGTTTATTTTCCGAATTCGATAGAAGAGCTTCCGCAGATAGCCGCGGACATCTCGCGCGAGCTGCGCACGCAGTATTTGATTTCATACACGCCGACCCGCGAAAACGCCGGCGCCGGCGTTTTTAGAAAAATCAGAGTAGTGATAACCGAAGGCGCAAACCGGGAAAAAAGAACCGCCATAACGCGCGCGGGAAGAAATTCCGCGGCAAAGTAAAAGCCTGCAAACAAAAGCGCTCGGAAAGCGGAACCGCCGCCCGACCAATCATCAGCCGAAACAAAAAATTTGTTGACACTCGTCAATAAATAAACTACATTCACTTCAACCGACGACAAATTAAATCCAGCGGCATTTGAGGGGAAATGCCCGTAAAGGAGAGAAATTGCAGATTGCAGTTCGCTCCGGAGGATTTAATAAGTCGGTTTTTCTATTTTTTTATCAGTTTCAAAACGCTTGAATAATACTTTACGAGATGAATAACGAATATGCCTGAAACTACGCTCATTACTTTTCCGCCCAGTCTCGATAGCGAGCTTAGCCGCTTTTTGCTGAGCCACTACCGGATTTCTCATCGGGAACAGCGCCACGTTATAATCTTTTCCTCGTTCTATTCGCTCTGGCACGGCTACACGGTGCGTTTTCCGTTTCTCTACAGTGACGATTACCGCCTCAACACGGTGCGCAAGATTGTCGATCACTTCGAGCCGCTCTGCCCCGCCGAACGCAGACTGTTACCGTCCGGCGACGACCCTGCGACGGCTACTGCCGATTGGACGTTATTCAACGGCAGATTGGGAACGGCGACCTCGGTTTTCGGTTATTATCACCTGCTGCCGTCGCGCAAAATTATGATTCAGCCGCTCAGCGGCGGCGCTCCGCAATTCGAGGTGACGGCGGTTCGGCGGGCTTACCCGGTCTTTGCGGGGCTGCTGCGCCTGCTGCTGCGGCTCACGGCTTCCCGCGCACAAGAAGCGCTGGCGGAAATCCGCGCGGTTATGCAGATTGTAGATGACCGTCTGGCAGACGGGCGGCGCTATCTTTCGGGCGAACACTTCTCGCTTTCCGATATGGCATTTGCCGTCGCGGCTGCGCCCGTCGTTTTCCCGGACAGCTATGGCGGCGGCGACACTCTTCCTCCTTTGCCGGAAACGTCTTCCGAGCTACAAGCCGTGGTCAAGGAGATGCAGGAGCGCCCTTCAGGGCAATTAGCTCTGCGCATCTACCGGGAACACAGAACGCCGGGCATATAAAGGAAAAGAGAATCCGCGCCGACATTTCTTTCCGGCGGCTGACAGTTAAATGCGGTCGGCGAAATCTCGATTACCCCGAAAAATATCTTCGTCCGCGCCAAGCCGCGCCTTCGCGCGAGACGAATTGCCGGAGCAAACTTATAGGGTAAAAATCTTGACACTTATTAATAAATAAACTAAAGTCACTTCAACCGACGACAAGTTAAATTCATTAGCGTTCAAGGGGAAATGCTAAAACTTAAAGAATTTGCCGGAAACGAATTCAGTTTCCCGTAATGACAGATTCTTTCTGCGGATTTAACGAGTCGTTTTTCGTTTTTAAAGTGAAATTTAGAAAGGCATTAATATATTTTTCTCACCTGTTCGGGAATCGAAGATTGTTTATCCGAAAATCGCTTTCTAAAAATAGTGTAAGATTTTGTCGATTTCGAGCATAAATAAGCGGAAAGAAAATTCGGACGATGTTTTATTGACGGCAATTCACGCCGTGGCGTCAGCA
>DASVRT010000020.1:0-85337 GCA_036388475.1 Pyrinomonadaceae bacterium
CCTGTTCGGGAATCGAAGATTGTTTATCCGAAAATCGCTTTCTAAAAATAGTGTAAGATTTTGTCGATTTCGAGCATAAATAAGCGGAAAGAAAATTCGGACGATGTTTTATTGACGGCAATTCACGCCGTGGCGTCAGCAGTCCGAAATCACGGAAGCGCTTGATAAATAAGTTTCAATCAAGGCTTTTCGCCGAATCGCTAAACAGAGCCGGATGCATAATTCGCGTTCAGGCAGCGAAGCCAGGGAAATATATTAATGCCAAAAAAAATTACAAGCTTCGCTTAATAAACAATTTTGCCCAGAACCCGAATGGCGAAATCGTTTAGCTGCAATATTTATATTCTCAAGAGTTTGAGGCGGAGCATACATTCAGCAGGATTTTATCCTTGTATTTGCTCATTATTTAGATAGTTACTTATGAATCTTAGAAATGCCTTGCAAACCTATCTGCAAGACTGGAAGAGCGACTTGTCCGCGCCGTGGCGCAAGGTTTTCGACAATGTTGATTTAGACTTTAATAAAGTCCGCGACGACCTTGAGCTGCACGACGGCGAATTTATCTTTCCCGCTCGAAAAGGTCGTCCGATTGCCGGTATGCCGCCGCGCGCTCACGTCTTTCGCGCTTTTGACGGTATTCATCCGCGAAATGTGCGCGCCGTCGTCATCGGTCAAGACCCTTATCCGAATTTTACCTGGGCGACGGGACGCGCCTTTGAACAGGGAAACTTGCGTCAATGGACGAGCAAGGCGCGCGACGTCGCCGACAGTTTGGCTCGAATCGTTCAGGTTCTGGTCGCGGCAAGAACGAATAATCCGGCTTATGCCGCCGCTGACAGCGCCTGGAAACAGCTTATAGCTGACAGTGAAACAGGCGTCATTTCGCTTGAGCCGCCGCCGCAATTATTCAATAACCTGCAAAAAAAAGGCGTTCTCTTTCTCAACGCGGGATTGACCATCAGCCGCTTTGAAAGAGGCGGCGCGCCGGAGCAGATTGCCGGGCATATTCCGCTCTGGAAGCCCATTATCGCGCACGTCTTGCGCTGGCTGGCGCAGCATCCGGATAAGCCCGTCGTTTTTCTTTTGTGGGGAAATCAGGCAAAGGGAATGTTTGAAGAAAGCGGTGTCGAAGCCGCCGCCCGCGCGGCTGGCACCTGGGAAACCACCGTCGGCGTCGTCCGCCATTCGCATCCGGCAGCCGGCGGCGCGCCGCCTTTATTTTTCAGGTCGCCGAATTCCTTTCTTCGCGCAAACGAAGTTTTAACGGAAATGGGCGCGTCAGTAATTCAATGGTAGATAAGAGGAGATAAAAAATGTCAAACAACCCCAAAAAGGTCGAAGCCATATTTTTCGACATTCGGGACACTTTGGGAATCGTCGACCGCAAAGGACATCTGGTGAAGTATAAACCGTCGAGCGACCAACTGCTCGAAGCGATGAAGAAGATTGTCGGATTGCGCATCGGCTTGATAACCAATCTGCCGGACGATGTCACGCGCGAGGACGGCATCAATATGGTCAAGGAAGCCGGAATCTGGGATTATATCGACCCGCAGGGCTTCGTCAGCAACAAGGAATCGGGCGCGGAAAAACCGAACCCGCAGATTTATCACTTTGCGGCGCAGCAGATGGGTTTGACGCCGAGCCAGTGTCTTTTCGTCGGCGAAAATTTAATCGAGGTCATCGCCGCCGAAGCCGCCGGAATGGAGACCGTCTTAAAGCCTTTCCCGCCGGGACGCGAATTTTTGCAGAAACCGATTAAAGGACAAGGTTCGAGCGAGGTTTCGAGCGGTCGTTTAAGCGAAGTGATGCTCGAAGAAGAACACGTTCTCGGCAAGCGCATCGTCGGCGCGGCGATAAAAATCACCGAGCGCCTGAAACCGGGCGAGCTGCCGCCGAAAACGCTTCTGCGCCCGATGACGACTCTCGTCTGGCTGACCAAAAATTTTGTCGACCCGTTTCATCATCGCAAGGAAGAAGAAGTGCTGTTTCCCTTCGGACTGATGGGCGGCGCCGACGCGAAATTGATTAATGAAATGATTCTGGAACACGACCAGGGACGGCATTATTTTGCCGGAATGGACATTGCGCTGCGCCGCATTCAAGCCGGAATCGTCGGCGCGGTGTCGGAATTCAGCCATTTGGCAAACGGTTTTATAGACCTTTACAAGGCACACGGAAAAAGAGAGGACGACGAGCTTTTCAAAAATATCGGCGATTTACTGACCGATATGGACGACGCCGTCATCGTGGATTTGATGTCGCGTCTCGGACCCGCCGACATCACACTTTACCTGGCGGTTATCGCCAGTATGGAAAAGGACTTAGGTATATGAGCGTTCAAACTTTTGCCGCCCCGCCGGCGTGGCTGTCACAGCCGTCAAAAGGGGCTTTAACACAGGAGGAGACGGCACAGCTCGACGCGATTTTTGCCCGCATTCTGCCCTCCGACCCGGCACGACACATTCCGGGCGCGGTCAAAGTCGGCGCGAGCGCTTATGTCAGTCAACTGCTCGCTATGCCTTTCGAGACTTATTTTGAAATCGAAGGCTGGTTTCTTTTTTACCCGCTCGGTTTGGCGGCGCTGGAACGTTTCTGCACAGGGCAGCACCAGCAAAAACTCACCGAAATCGACGATGCCGAAATGAACGCCTTGATTGCCGGTTTGGAACAGGGGCAGGTTGCCGGTTTATCAATCGCGGAAGAACTGTCGAAAATCGACGCGCGGCTGGTCGAGAGAATGAAGGAACTGGTCGCGGAAGGTCGATTGACCACACTTACGCTCAAAAACGACCAGCTCGAAATAAACCAACCGATGCTTTTTAAAACCTTGTGGCGACATTGCCTGCAAGGTTGTTTAGCCGACCCTCGCTGGGGCGGAAACAAAGATAAATTAATGTGGCGTGCAATCGGATATTTGCAGCCGGCGGAGGACAACTTAGCATGAACAACTACGACGCAATCATTGTCGGAAGCGGCGCCGGCGGCGGCACTGCGGCTCACGTTTTAACTCAGAGAGGTAAACGCGTTTTGGTATTGGAAAAAGGTCAGTGGCAGCGCCCTGACGACTTTCTGCCGTATGACGAGCTTCATTTTTTGGAACACCGGGCGATAACGCCTTCGATGGTCGATGACCCGAACATTTACATCACGCCGAGCGGGAATCGAAAATTGGTTGACCGCTGGTGGATCGGCAATATGGTCGGCGGCGCGACGATGCTCTGGGAAGCGAATCTGCCGCGTTACACGGACGAAGATTTTGCCGTGATGGATTATATGAAAGAAGAACCGGCAGGAACTTCGATGGTCAACTGGGCTTGGAAATACGCCGACTGGCACAAATATTTCGAGCTTGCCGAACGAGATTGGGGCGTTTCCGGTCTCGTCGGGCAGACGCCGATGCAGGAGCCGACGCGTCCGGGCTATCAATATCCGATGCCGCCGCTTCGCCCGCACGCTTCGACGCCTTTTCTGATGCGCGCTTTCGGCAAAGCCGGAATGCGTCCTTACCTTAGCCCGCGCGGCATCAATTCGCGCACTTACGACAGCCGTCCGGGCTGCCCGTTCTGCGGCTATTGCCAGAGCTTCGGCTGCGCCGTCAACGACCGCGCCAGCAGCACGAACACGGTTCTGGCGAAAGCTCTCCGAACCGGACGCTGCGAGCTTCGGACGGGCAGCTGCGTCAGCCGCCTCGTTCACGAAGACGGAAAAATCGTCGGCGTCGCTTATATGACCGAGCCGGGCGGCGAGGAATACATCGTCAAAGCGCCGATGGTTTTTGTTTCGATTCAAGCCATCGAATCGGCGCGCTTGTTTCTGATGTCCGAGATTCCCGATCCGAATAAAATGATCGGTCGCTATCTGACTTATCACACGAAAGGCTCGGCGGAGCTGACCTTTAAAGGACAGCCCGTCTGGGACGAAGGCGAAACGCGCGCTTTCCAGCCGCGCACGTCGCTCGGCAGTCTTCAGTTGCGGGATTTGTATCTGATTAAAGACAAAAATTTTCCCGAACTGACCAAGGGCGGAAAGTTTTCCATCTACGACCCGTTTACCATCACGCCGCCGATTAAAACCGTGACGAAAACCGGCTTGGAGCCGAAGAAAAAGAAAGATTTGTGGGGCAAGGATTTGGTCGACCGGATGGTCGAGCTGCGCAATCAGGGCGGCGTTTCCTTTTCGTTTACCGGCGAAACGATGTCGGTTTACGACAATCGCGTGGAATTAGACCCGGAGGTAAAAGACCCCTGGGGACTGCCCGCCGCGCGCACCTTTTATAAACATCACGATTACGATATGAAGCTGAGCAAATACGCGCTCGACAAGGTTTGCCAGATAATGATTGACAACGGCGGCGAGCTTCGTAAATACGAGCCGCAAAAAGAAGAAAACGAAGGCTACGGTCATAATCACGGCACATTGCGCGCCGGAGTTGACCCGGACGCTTCGGTTTTAGATGCCGATTGTCAATCGCACACCGTCAAAGGACTGTATGTGCTCGACTGCGCATTTATGCCTACTGCCGGAGCTTCCAACCCGACTTTAACTTTAATCGCAAACGCTTATCGCGTCTGTCAGAACGTACAATAAAAATAAATTATGCGAATTGCAGCACATAGGGGCAACCGATTACACGCGCCGGAAAACAGTCTGACCGCTTTGATTAGCGGTTATACGGGCGGCGCTGACGTACTTGAATTCGACGTTCAAATGACCAAAGATGAACGTCTGGTTATTTCGCACGACCCGGACATCAAGCGCCTGACGGGAAAGGAAGGCGTGATTCGGGAAATGACTCTGCACGAGCTGAAGGCTTTCAATTTCGGCGAGACTTTTCAGCCGCGCAGCTCGCCTTCGTTTCACTATTATAACCCTGCCTCGACGCGCAAGGTGAAGCTGGAAACTTTGCCCGAACTGCTCGAAATGCTGCCGCACGACGTCGAGCTGCTCATCGAGCTGAAACACGATTCTTCGATTGATACGGGAATGCGCGACCGTTTTATTCGTAAATCGTTAGCCGCGATTGACGAAAGAAATTTGACCGCGCGCGTCGTGCTGTACTCCAAAGACCCGGAAAATCTGCGGCTCGCCAAACAAATTCTGCCCGCGCTGCGCGTCGCCGCCTTCGATTACGAATTGTCGCCCGACGAGCAGTTTCAATTGATGGAACAAACCGAGGCGGACGGTTTGGTGACGGAGGCGGAGAGCGTTTTGCAGGCGGACGGGCAGTTGACCGAACTCGGAACGCGGCTCGAAGCGGCGTATGAATCCGGCAGCCGCGCGCTCGGCGCGATTCTTTACCCGAAAAACGGCGTATTTACCGAACAGCAGTATCGAGCATTGGCGAATCGCAAATTTGTCTGGTCGCTCTCGACCGATTCGATGATTGATGTCGCGCCCTTTGTCCGTAAACAGTTTTCGCTGGCGAAATCGAATTTTGCCGGAGACAAGGTTAACCAGAATTTGTTTGCCTTCGGCTACGCCAAAGCTAACAAATACGCCAATGTTTATCAGCAGGACGGCGTTCACGTCGAAATCAAGGAATACACGGGCGCTCCGTTTCCGCCGCCGGCGCCCGTCGATGAAGTTGACCGTCGCTTACAGGAGTTGGAAACGAAAATGATGTGGACGGCAAAGACCTGGGAATTTTATTCGGGCGGCGGTTTCGGACTGGTGCGCGGCATCAAAGGCGATTTCTGCGCCGAAATGGAATACACCGTCAAAAATGTAGGACAGGCGACAACGCTGGAAATGGCTATTTTAAATGTCGATCCCGGCGCGCACCGCGACAAGCCGCCGACCTCTGCGCGTCATAAAAATTCGTTCTACGACCCGCACGGCGCGCCGCCTTATGTCGGCGTCGAACACGACGAGGACGACGGTTATCGAATCAACTGGAATTTAGGCTCCGAATATGACAATAACCAGTACGGCAAACCTATCGGAGACGGAAAAACGCCGCGCGGCGCCGAGATGCGAATCGAACGGCGCGGAGCTTTTTTTGCCGCTTATTATCGTAATCCCGTAGACGAGCAGAATCAGCCTTTGGAACCGCTCGATTGGGTCTGCGTCGGCGTGACGCGCAACGACTCGCTCAACCCGGTTGTTTATCTGCGCTGCGTCGGCAAGCGCTGGCTACAGGAAAACGAAGAAAGACCGTGGGAGTTTATGCCGATTCTGCCCAATAAGTTTACTTTTAAAAATCTGACGGTGACCCGCTTTCCGCGTTGAGCCGCTCGAAAAAACAGGAGAAAAATATGCCGCCAATTACTAAACAGGATAACCGGATTGAACTTGCGCGCCAGATTATCGAATTTGGCACCGAACAGGAAGATTTGCAGGAACGCGCCGTCGTGCCCGAAGTCGCGATGCTGGTTGATTTGGGATTGCCGTGGACGACCGGACTTGCGCCGACTCCGCAGGAGATTAATCCCGAACCGTCTTCCGGCGACCCGCTGCCGAAAGCCGACGTGCTGGTCGTCACCTGGACGGTCGCCGAAAACGAAGCTCTGGCAGATGTCCTGACGCCCGGCTTCAGCCGTAAAAACTGGTATCGCTACGACCGCCATTTCAATCAGTATAAGCCGAAAATTCGGCAGGGCGCGCCGGCGCTCAAAGCAAATCGTCTGGGCAGCTATTTCCCGACGAAAATCGGCGACCGCAGCGTCATTTGTTTCAAATCCGAGCTTCATCTTAATCAGGACGGCGTCAAAACCGGCGACGGAACGGCGACGTTGCCGGTGAAGGATTTGTTTCACCAGATGATTCAGGAAGTGCAGCCCGAACTGGTCATTACCGTCGGCACGGCGGGCGCGACGTTTCTGGAGCACCAGCTCGGCGACGTGATGATTACGCGCGGCGCGAAGTTTCGCCTGAGTCAGGAATTTAAAAACGAAACTTTCGCGCACGCGACTTACAAATGCGAAAAATTCGAGATACCGACCAAACATCTGGAAAAAGCGCACGAGCTTTTAAAGATTCACGCTCCTCAATTAATCGAGCCGGATTTCGGACCGCCGACCAAGAATTACGATTTTCCGGGTCCGCTGATTAAAGCGCCGAAAAACGACCCCGATTTTAAAATCGACGGCGTCGATTTCAAAGAGTTTCACCCGATGCTGACGACCGATTTCTTTGAGTTCGGAAACTCGAAAAACAAGCTTGAGCTCGAAGGCTGCGGCGTTGAAATGGGCGATGCCGTGCTCGGTATGGTCTGCGAGGAATTGGGCGAAAACGCTCCGCACTGGCTGGTCATCCGCAACGCTTCCGACCCGCAAATCAACGGCGATTTGCAGGACCGACCGCGCGCCCTGAATATGCAGGCTCACTGGGCTGTCTGGTATTACGAAACTTACGGCTACTGGACGAGCGTCAACAGCGCGATAGCGACCTGGGCGATGATTGCTCCTTAAATTTCGCCCCGCTTTATTAACTACGTGAATCAATACGAAAACATTCGGTAAAAAGTCTCGCGTAGAACGAAATATTTCAGAGACATCAGCGAAAAACCGGAAATCAGAGTTTCGCAGAAACGAGATATTGTATTAAACGGCGAGAATATCTCGTTTCTGCGAAACTCTGATGCTAAAACCGACGCGGCTATAAATATCTCGCCGGGCGCGAAACTGAAATCTCTTTTTTAGTATCGATTTACATCATCTATAGATAAGGATTTGATTTTATGTCAGACATTAAAGCTTTCCATCTCCCGACCGAAGTGCAGCTGGCGTTCGAGGTTATGCCGTGTCAAGCCAATCGACGCGTTTACGAACCCGCCGAGAAGCCGCATCCGTGCACTTACTTTGCCGAATGGGGCGTTTATCACAGCTTCGATTACGGCGCTGCCGGACCGAAGCCTTTGCCGGAACTCGACCAGGTGAATTACGTCGGCAAAACGTATCTGCTGCCGGAGATTCTGAGCGGCTGCCGCAAAGCGCCCATAATGTGCGTCGGAATCAATCCGAATCTGCCCGGATTCTGGGAAAAAACTCATAGTGCGCTGAATCCGGTTTTCGACGATTTTCTGCAATACGCTTTTTATTTTCGCAAGCGCAGCACGGCGAAACTGCAAATCCCCCGCGAAACCTACGACGAGCTTTTGGGCGAACGTGAAGATTCCTACAAAATTCCTGATTCGCTGGTCGATTTCGGCACGAAAGTTCCGGTCGAGCAGTCGCATTTGCTGATGTATAAATCGTATCAGGAACTGCTGGAAGGATTGGCGCTGAAACAGGGCTGGACGAATCACAAACTGGCTATCGGCGAAGATTTAAGCTACGCCAATATGGTCGCGTGCCCGTCGGCGAAATGGATTGTGACCGAGTCGCAATCGGACGGCGGCAAGCTGCCGGTGATGGGAACCGAGCGGATGCGCGGCATTGTCGGCGAATGCTTCCACGAGCGCAAATATTTTCTGCGGCAGCTTTTTCAGAGTTTGCCGGTCGTCTTGTTCGTTTTCAGCGCGACGACGGCGCGCGAATTTATCGCGGCGATGGACGGGCATTTTACGCAAGGCGACCCGAAACCGAACGAAACGCTCGACGCGCTGCTTTCGCGCGAAATCCGTCTCGGTTACGGCAAGACTTCGACCGGCGCCGAGCTGAGCGCCAGAGTTATCTTCTCGCCGCACGCTTCTGCAAATCCGAATGACTTTCAAAAGTTCAAGGAGAAAATGGTCAGCATTCTCTCGGAGGAAGTCAATGCCGGGCGTCTCGCGTTTAATGAGCAGACGGGACATCTCGCCAGACCGCTCGGAAACTGTATCTTTTGCAGCAACTCGCTTTATCATATTCTGGAGTGCGAGTATAAAGAGGAATTGAAACCGATTTCACCGCAGGAAGCTCCGGCGTTGATGGCGGACGTCGCGCCGCAGCAAACCGGCGTGGCGAAAGAAAACGCGGAACAGGCGCGCCTTTTGGAAAATTTTCTCAACGTGAAAGCGGCTCGCCCCAAAACCGGACCGACGCCGTCGGGCGCTGACCTGCTCGCGCTGGACGCCGAAGCCGAAAGCGCGGAAACCGAAGAAGAAGCCGCCGCGTTTTTAAATGTTGACGAGCTGGATTCGCCGCCGTCCATTCTCCGCGGGCGCGTCGTGACGATGGACGCTGGGTTTTCGGTTATCAAAAAAGGCAGCGTTTACCTGAAAAACGGCAGAATCGTGGCGGTCAGCCGGCAGGGCGAGGCGATACCCGCCGGTTTTCCCACGGACGCGCCGGTCATCGAAACCGAAGGCACAATTTATCCGGGCTTGCTCGATTTGCATAATCATCTGGCGTATAACGTCGCGTCGGTCTGGAACGTGCCGAAAAGATTCGATAACCGCAGTAAATGGAGAAGCAATTCGAGTTATGCGGCAAACGTGACCAAACCGCTGAAAGTGTTGGCGGGAAACACGCAGACGGCGAAGGCGATTGTTCGCTATGTGGAAGTTAAAGCTTTACTCGGCGGCACGACCGCGACGCAGGGCATGCGTTCTACTTTCACAAAAACTATGCCGACGAGCATTTACGCCGGAATCGTCCGCAATTTTGAAGGCACGGACGATGTTTCGCTGCCCAATGCCGGCACGAAGATTTCGGATTTAGACCCGACCGACCCCAACGACATCATATCGTTTCGCAACAGTCTGCAAAGCCGCCAGGCTTACTTTTATCATCTTTCCGAAGGCATCGACGCGGTCACGCGACAGCATTTTCTGAATCTCAAAGAACTTGATTTGCTGCGCCCCGCATTAATTGGCATTCACGCGCTGGCTTTAAATGCGGATGATTTGGCTGAGCTTCACGCCGCCGGCGGCAAAATCGTCTGGTCGCCGCTCAGCAATCTTCTGCTCTACGGGCAGACGATAAATCCGAACGCCTTAGTGCAGTCGGGAGTGCCGTTTGCGCTCGGCTGCGACTGGTCGCCGTCGGGCAGCAAAAATTTACTCGAAGAAATGAAAGTCGCCTGGCTCGTCGCGCAGGATGCCGAAGCAAATCTGACGCCGCGCGATTTATGCGCCGCCGTCACCCGGCACGCCGCCGAAATAGCTTCCTGGGGAAGCGCTTTAGGCAGCATCGAAAATAACAAATACGCGGATTTAATCGTGATTGAAGGCGACGACGGCGACCCTTACGAAAAACTTTTGCGCGCCACCGAGCGCGATGTCCGGCTGGTGGTGATAAACGGCTACGCGCGAACGGGCGATGCGGACGTGATGAACCGCTTCGGCTTTCCAGCCAAGCAGCTCGAAGCCGTGACGGTCGGCGGGCGTGAAAAACTGCTTAATTTGTCGCGAAACAATGACCCGCTCGGAAATCTTTCTTTCGGCAGGGCGACCGATATTTTGAAAAATTCGATGTCGAATCTGCACGAGGCAAGCCTTCAGGCAAGCGCCGACGCTTTCGCTCTGATGTCTGATGAAGAGCCGTTTCAGCTTCTTCTGGACGACGAGATGGAGGAAACTGACGAATTTGACGCCGAGCTGACCGCCGACGTTCCGCTGCCCGAATCCATCCCGCTCGATGCTCCGGCATTGATTGATGATGCCGCGCACTTTGCCACTCTCGAAAAAGTTGCGCATCTGCCTGTTTTTCTGAAACGCTTGGCGGATTTTTACAAATAAAGGTGTATTTAAGTATGGATGAATTGAAAAACCTGATTGTTCAAGTTCTGGACGATTCGGAAAAATCTCTGGCGAAAGGCGTTCTGGAAAAACGCGGTGAAGTTTCTTCCAGCGATTGTTACGTGCGCGGCTACGGCGGCGCAGACGACATCAGGCAACTGCGCGACAAAGGATTGATTGTCGAAGAATTGCCGACGGTCACGGATTTGAAATGGCTGGAGCCGGAAAACGAAGGTTTTGAAAGGGCTGCGTTTCAAGTTGATATGACCGCCGCCGCAAGCTCGCCGCTCACGCGGATGGCGGCGAAGCTCGACGAGGTGTGCCTGATTCAGCTGAAAGGTCCGCTGCGCACGACCTGGCGGGAAAAACTGGAAGAATACGGCGTCGATTTAATCAGTTACAAACCCGATTTTGCTTATAAAGCCAGATTGGGAAACAAAGGGCGGGAAGAAATTGAAGAACTCGATTTTGTCTCCCGCGTCATTGATTTGGAGCCGGAGAAAAGATTGCGGCATTTAAAAAAGGAAATAGTCCGGGCTAAAGAAGTGATGACCAGGCAGAGACAGGCGAGCGAGCAGGTATCGAATCCGGTTTACGACGAGAGCAAAGCGGCGGACGCCGGGTTTGAAAGCGGCGGGGCTGGAAGCGGGGCAGCGGAACCGGGCAGCGATAAAATCCATCAGAAAAGCGCGTTTCCGGATTTTGACTTTGAAAGCGATAATACGCCGAGCCTGACCGCGTCCGAGCCGGCAATTTCATTTGGCGAAATGCCTGCGCCGCCCGCCGTCGAAGAAGAAAGCGCCGCCGAAAGCAATCTCCAATCCTTTGATTTAAAATGTCATACGCCCGAACAAACAAGCACGATAGCAGACGCTCTGGAACAGGACGCGCGCGTGCATAATGTACGCGCCGGACGGATGCGCGTCCGCTTCGATTGTGATGAAAACTCGCCCATTCTGGAAGAGCTGTCGCAAATGACGCAGATTGTCTCGAAAATCGAGCCTTATGTCGAGCCTACTCTGACCAACAATTACGTTCGCTTCGGCATCGGTCTGGAAAAAGAAGATGCGACCCGGTTACTTCCCTGGACGGGGAAAAACGTGATTGTCGGCGTCGCTGACAGCGGCGTTGACCAGGAGCATCCCGACCTGAAAAACAAATTGGCAAAAGTAGTGCAGGAGGCAACGAATATCGACCCGAACGACCCGCACGGTCACGGAACGCACGTCTGCGGAATCATCGCCGGCGACGGGACGGCTTCCGGCGGTCTGCTGCACGGCGTCGCGAACAATGCGCAGCTTTTCGTTCAGGAATTGCTTCAGACAGACGGAAAACTGGCTTTGCCGCTCGACCTCGGCGATTTGTTTCAGGAGGCTTATGATAACGGCGTGCGCATCCACAACAACAGTTGGGGCATACCCGCCGAAGGGCGTTACTCGATTGACAGTCACGAAGTCGACGAGTTTATTTACGAACATCCGGATTTTCTGGTCATTTTTTCCGCCGGAAACGACGGCAGGCAGCGAGACCCAAACAAGGATGGAGAAATAAAATTAGACCCGATTGGGCGCATTATGTATTGGTCGCTTCGCTCGCCCGCCACTTCCAAAAACGCTTTGACGGTCGGCGCTTGTTGTTCCAGCCGCACGGACGGACCTTTTAAAGAAACAAACAAATGGGAGCATTACACGCGTCCTTATTTAAGCCCGCAAATCAAAGATGAGCCGGTGTGCGGCGATGTCGATTATCTCGCGGCTTTCAGCAGTCGGGGTCCGAGCGACGACGACCGCGTAAAGCCTGATTTGGTGGCGCCGGGAACGGTTATCGTTTCAGCCCGCAGCAAGGACAGCTCGCTCGGCACAACCTACGAACAATTTGACGGAAACTACGCCTATCTTTCCGGAACCAGCCAGGCGGCGCCGGTGGTCGCCGGCGCGGCGGCGGTCATCCGCGAATACTACGCGAGCGAGCGCAGTCATCAGCCTTCGGCGGCGCTTCTGAAAGCGACGTTAATCAACGGAACGAGCTGGATTCCCCGCGATACGGCTTTGGATGATGAGGTGGGCGAACCGAATTTTCATCAGGGCTTCGGACGCATAAACTTATCGCAAACTTTACCCGTGCCGGGTAATGCCGAAGGGTTTCAACTGCTTTTTGTCGATATTAGCCGCCACTCGCCGCAATCTCTAAATAGAAACGTTTCCGGTAAAGGACGTTGGGAGCGCAGAGTAAAAGTCGAAGCCGGAATGCCCTTACGCATCACGCTGGCTTGGACGGACAAACCGGGACACGGCTTACAGCAAAATCTGGATTTGGTCGTGGTCGCGCCCGGCGGTCAGCGCTTCGTCGGAAATAGTCAATTGCGCCGGCGTTCATTTGAACAATGGGACCGCGATAATAATATCGAGACCGTCACTATCGCCGAGCCGGTCGCAGGCATTTACACAATTCACGTGCTTGCCTATAACACACCGTTTGAAAATCAGGGGTTCAGTCTTGCGGCAACGGGAAAACTGACGAGCGACTTCCTGCCGTAGAAATCAAAGACGTGTTTAGCGCAGTAAAATTATTATGACCGCCGGGCTCCGACTGAGAAATTTTCATTATATGCTTTGAAAACGGCATAAATTTTCACTTTATGCGCATCGTTTTTTCATTGGATGCACAAATTTTGCTTGTCAGCCGTTGATTTTGCCGGAAAGAAATTATCAGTTTATGCGTAATTTCAAAGCCCCGACAAATGTGAGATTGCACATAAACTGATAATTTCACGACATAAAATGAAAATGGAAGCGACAACGCAATTATCGTTTTTAGCGTCTTTGTCGCCTGAAATCATACCGTTAATGAACACAACTCCACGTCCGGTTACTTTTATCAAACGCTTCGGGACATTTTTGTTTTCAATTTAATCGAACGTTTTTATTCTTTTCAATGAGAATAACTCTCCTAAATTCAGCTTGAAAATTATTGCTTAAATTTATTTCCAGAGATGCCCGCCAGCCGGAATCCATTAAAAGAATCAAGCGGCGGGCAAAAAGAAAATTTCGCAGGCAGGCGAGATTTTTCCGATTTCCCGAAAGCGCTGCCCGGAAATCATAATACTTAATTTCTAAAATTATAAGGAGTAAATAAAAATGAAAAAACAAACCTTAGTTCGCACCTTTTTGATGTCGGCATTACTCGTCGGCTTTTTTGTCATCGCGGGCGATGACGTTTACGCTCAGGACGGCGGCGCGCTCGGTTCAGGCGGCGGGCGCAGCCAGATAATCGGAAGCGGCGCATTTGCCGACGGCGGTATGCTTGGCAGCGGGACGGTTACTACTGCTAACGGCGGCGGAGGCACAATCGGCAGCGGAACTTTCACCCAGGACAACGGCGGACTAATCGGCAGCGGCACGCGCATCGGTTTAATCGGTTCCGGCGGCGGCAGACAGGAAGAATCGTCTTTTTTCTACACAATGCTGAGATATTTCGGCTTCTAGTCGGACGGCGCGGGTCACGGCGATAATAAAAAACAAAAGCGATTGTTCAATCCGCGGGGTTGAACAATCGCTTTCTAAATTGTTTCCCGACTTTAAAATTAAAGACACGGATGATATAAAACACTGATTCGGACATCGGAAACGAATTTGGAATTCCACGTTCGAGCCTGAATAGTTATAAAATAAAATTTGATTCGTTTGCCCGGCAGCAAATGCGAAACCGGAAAATTTCGTGAAAATAAAGCTTGAAAAGCGGCGCATACGGCAAATCATCCTGCTGATTTTTGCCGCTCACACAATCCTGTTTATTATCGAACTGCCGCAGGTTTATCTTTACAATGCGCAGAGCCGCAGCCCGATTAGTCCGTGGATACAGATTGCGCGTCTCGGATGGGGCGTCTACGCTTGGGCGCTCGTCTCTCCGTTCGTTTTATGGCTCGGCTACCTTTTTCCCGTCACGCGAAAAAACCTCTGGCGCAACTTGTTTTTGCACTTAATTTTCAGCGTCGTGTCGGGAATTATTCAGCATTTCAGCTACAATTCGGGCGTGTGGATGTTCGGGCTTTCGACGCCGGGAAACGTGCGCGCAAACTTTTTTAATTTTGCTTTAATGCTCAATTTTATTTCCAGTTCGATGGTGCGCTACGCGACGATTATCGCCATTCAGCAGGCGTATTTTTATTTTCAGGAATCGCAGGAGCGCGCCTTCCGTTTGCAGCAAGCCGAACTCGAAGTGTTGAAAATGCAGATGCATCCGCATTTTTTCTTTAATACTTTGAATGCCATCTCGGCGCTGATTTATCGCTCGCCGAAAGAGGCTGACCGGACTATCACGCAGCTCAGCGATTTGTTCAGAATCTCTCTGAAAAAAGACAAAGCCGAGGAGGTTTCGCTGAAAGAGGAGCTGGAATTTTTGCAGGCGTATTTGCAGATTCACCAGACTTTGATGGGCAGCAGACTGGAAGTTTTGTGGAAAATCGAACCCGAAACTCTGGATTCGCTCGTGCCGAATCTGATTTTGCAGCCGCTCGTCGAAAATGCCGTTCAGCACGGCATCGCGCCGCTCGAAAAAGGCGGGCAAATCGAGATTTCCAGCCGGCGTTCAAACGACCGGCTTCTTTTGCGGGTGCGCGATACCGGGCGCGGGCTGGCGACGGATAAAATAAAAACCGGCGGCGTCGGACTTTCCAACACGCAGGCGCGGCTCAAAAATCTTTACGCCGACGCGCATCGCTTTGAGATTGCCGCCTTGCCCGACGGCGGCGGAACGAGCATCAATCTGGAAATTCCGTTTCGGGAGCAGGCGAAAATATGAGCATTCGGACGATTATCGTTGACGACGTGGATTTGGCGCGCGAGCGCATCAAGATTCTGCTGGACGACGCCGAGATTGAAATCGCCGGCGAATGCGCCAACGGGCGCGAAGCGATTGAAGCCATCCGCAATTTGCAGCCCGATTTGGTTTTTCTCGACGTGCAGATGCCGCAAATCGGCGGCTTCGACGTCATCGAAACAATCGGCGTCGAAAAAATGCCGGCGGTGATTTTCGTCACCGCTTACGACGAATTCGCCCTGCGCGCTTTCGAGATAAATGCAGTCGATTATTTGCTTAAACCCTTTGACGAAGAACGTTTAAAAAAAGCCGTCGAAAGAGCAAAGCGCGAAATTCAGCGAAAAGAACCGGCAAATGAAATTGAAGAACGCCTGCGCCGTTTATTAAAAGAAGTCAAATCCGAACCGAAATATCTCAAGCGAATTCCGGTCAAGTCCTCGCGCGGCACGACGCTGGTTTTGACCGAGGAAATCGACTGGATTAACTCCGCCGGACATTACCTGGAAATTCACGCCGGAAGCGAAACTCATCTTATCCGCGAGCGCCTGTCGCAAATCGAGCAAAGACTCGACCCGGAAACGTTCGTCCGCGTTCACCGCTCGATTATCGTCAATCTCGACCGCATAAAATCTCTGCACCCGCTCTTTAACGGCGACCACCTGATTATCCTGCAAAACGGTCGGGAGCTTAATCTGAGCCGCACTTATCACGAAAAATTAATGCTGCTTTTATCGAGATAGAATCTCGTGAAAAAGAATGGAGGGGCAGGCATCACGGCTTGTCCCTCCATTCCTGCTTCAGCCAATCGGCGGAGGCATTAACTGCGGAAATCCGCGTTGATGCCAGTATGGATAAACCGGCGTCGTGGCGCTCGATTTGTCGAGCCGCGCGACTTGTTCTTTAGTTAGATTCCAGCCGACCGCTTCGAGATTTTGTTTCAATTGTTCTTCGTCGCGCGCGCCGACGACGATGCTGGCGACCGAAGGGCGCTGCAAAAGCCAGTTTAAAGCGACCTGCGGAACAGTTTTTTCGGTTTCGGCGGCAACCGCGTCGAGCGTGTCCACCAGATTAAAAAGAAACTCCTCAGGAACTGCGGGACCGAGCGTGCCGCCTTTGGCTATCCGGCTGTTCTCAGGAACGGGCTGGCGGCGGCGGACTTTTCCGCTCAAGCGTCCCGAAGCCAAGCCGCCCCAGATAACGGCGCTGACCTTCTGGTCTAAAGCGAGCGGCATCAGTTCCCATTCATATTCGCGATTTAACAACGAGTAGGCGACCTGATGCGCAATGTAGCGCGTCCAGCCGTATTTTTCGGAAACAGCAAGCGATTTCATCAGATGCCAGCCGGAGAAATTGGAACAGGCGATATAGCGGATTTTTCCGCTTTGCATCAAATCGTCCAGCGCGCGCAGGGTTTCTTCGACCGGCGTCAGCGCGTCGAAACCGTGCATATAATAAACATCTATGTAATCCGTATTCAGACGGCGCAGGCTGTCTTCGCAGGCTTTTAGCAGATGAAACCGCGAAGAGCCGTAATCGTTTGCGCCTTCGCCGATGGGAAAAGTCGCTTTGGTGGAAATCAAAACTTTATCGCGTCGCCCGGCGAGAGCTTTGCCGAGAATTTCTTCGGATAAGCCGTCGGAATAACCGTTGGCGGTATCGAAAAAATTCACGCCCGCGTCCAGGCATAAATCGACCATTCGCGTCGCTTCATCGACCTGCGTGCTGCCCCAGGCTTTGAAAAATTCGTTTCCGCCGCCAAAAGTCGCCGTCCCGAAACTGAGAACCGGAACTTTTAAACCTGAACCGCCGAGCTGTCTGTGTTCCATTAATCCGCTCCTTTTCTTTTATTATTAGCGGGCGCGCATTTTGAAGCAAATCGGAAGAAATTCATTGATGTAGAAAGAAACGCGGATAAATGTAAATCCGAATATAATCGGGCAACTCGATGTTATTTCCGAAAAATCATTTCCGGCTTGAACGGCGGTTTTTCATTTTCTATAAAAATCTATTGCGCCGACGGTAAATCCGGCGAAAACTCCGAAGCGCGGAGCGTCGCGGTTTATTCCGAACCGCATTCCGGTATCGAAGCGAAGCCGGCGATTGAGCTTGTAGGTCAGCGCGCCGAGCAGGAACGCGCCTTTCGGCTGCACGTCGTCCAGACTTTGCCCGGAAAGCTCCGCCTCGACGCCGAATTTATTTTCAAACTCGCGCGAAAGGCTGACGGCAAGCTGTGCTCCGTCGGCGCGGCGCGAGCTGTCCTCGCGCCCGACATTCAGATAAGAGGCGTTGATGTCCAAATCCGTTTTGCCGAATTTTTTACTGACGAGAGCCGTTACGCGATGGTCGAAGCGTCCCGTGCCGAGTTCTTTTTCTTCGCTCGCAGTCGGCAGTTTGACGTAATAAGCAAAGGCGAGCGCCGGGCGTTTCGGTTTCTCCTTAAGCGCAACAATCTGGATGCCGAGCCGCGTGTCGCCGACGCCGGTCTGCGTTTCGCGCCGCCCCGACTCTTCTCTGGTTTCGGACTGAATCGCGTCAATGGCAAGCTCCAGCAAAAGGCGTGAGGTCGCGGCGAATCTTAGATTAAGCGGGGCGGTTTGCTGCCGGCGAAATTCCGCCGCGCGAAAATTGCCGTCATAGCCGAATTCGATTTGAAGCACGCCGGATTTTTGGATTTCCGCCGGATTGGCAATGCCCGGTCTGGTCGGCTTGATAAAATCATCTTCATCGGCGGACGGGTTGCCCGCTTGCTGAGCTTTAACCGACGGCGAAAATAAGAGCCAAGCCGCCGGCAACAGTAACAGCGACAGTAAAAAAAACGAGTTAAGTTTTAATTGCCGGAAAAGTCTGAGATTAATTTTAATTTTCTTCATTAATTTTCCCTGATAAGCTCGTATCGTTTATCAAGCCGCCGCCTCTTTGACCAGAGCTTGCTTTGCCTTTCTTTCGAGCCGGTTTAACTGAAGTCTGGCTTTGAGTTTGGCGTCGTGGATAAAAGGCTCGCGCCACTGCCAATGCGCCATCATCGGCAGAAAGGCTTCGAGCAGTTTGTCGAGCGGCGCTTGAAAGCGATAAGCCGGAATGTCTTTCGAGGAAATCTGCCCGCGCGCCAGCGCCGTGAAAATTTCGCTCAACTCCGAAGCGTTTCGCTTCCGGCAGTCCTTATCGAGATAATAAATGCCCTGCGGGTCGATGTTGCCGTTGGCTTCCCTGACCAGCGAGCACCAATCGGTCGAGTCGATAAACGGATACCAGCAGAAACCTTCAAAAGAAAGTCCGAGCGGCTTCAGGCGGGTCTCGATTTCCTCGCATTGCTCGACCATAAATTTAAGCCACGAAATCCGGTCGGAAATATAGCCGCGAATATTCGTTTCCGTCAGCATCAGCGGCAGTTTGTAGCGCTCGGCGTACTCCACCGCGGTCGAAACCAAGCCTTCCGGCGTTTGATTCGGATAAATTCTGCCCTGCCTGCACCATTCAAGCTCGCAGTGTGAATAATAATCGAGTCCGAGAACATCAATCCGCGCGGGCTTTGCGCGCAGCCGCGCGAGTCGTTTTTCGCTCGCGCCGTGTCGCCGCAGGTAATTATAAAGCGTGTGCCGTTCGTCGACTCTGCCTAAAACAAGGTCGGGCACCAGAAATCTGATTTCGTTGTGAAACGCGGCGTGCGGCTCGGATACTTCGTCAACGGCGCGATGCTTTTCCGCCGCGTCGACGTGAATCAAACTAACGTCCGGCATCTTTTCGACCAGCATCCGGCTGACCGAATTGATGGCTTCGACGACGTTTAAAATCATCGGCACAAAATTTTTCGCGCCGCGCTGAAACGGATACCAGGTGCCTTCCTGACCGCAAAACCAGGTCGTGACAAACGGCTCATTGATAACCGTGTAATGGCGAACCCAGGGGTAACGCTCGGCTAAAGCCGTGCAGAATTTAAGATAGGCGCGGGAAAAATTCGGATTGGCGAAACCGCCTTCGAGCCATTCCGGAAAGCTCGTGTGATGAAGCGGGTCGAGTATCGGCGCGATGCCCAAATCGCGCATACAATTGAGCGCTCTGTCCAGCCAGCGCCAGTCGTAAACGCCCGGCACGCGCTCGATGCTGTGCCACGGCGCGGAATATCGCAGCAAATCCAGACCGCACGAATGCGCCAATTTCAAATCTTCTTCGACAAACTCCGTGTGTCTCGTCAATTCCAGCACATCCGTTCCGCTGCCGAAAATATGCGTGCTTTCAAAACCACTCAAAAATCTCAAAATCGTTTCCCCCTTGAATTCTCCGGTAAAGTCGTTTATGTCCTTCTAATTTCTATTTCTCCGATGGCTTAAAATATTTATTGAATAATTCAAGCACATTCAAAGAGCGGTTTCTGTCGGCTAGTAGACAAAGCGAGGCGTAATTTCCATTTTCCGCTTCGAGGACGACGGCATCATTCAACCGTTCGATAATTATTATCCGGCGAATGCCCGCCGCTCGCCTGTCACTGACGAAAGACAAATCTCTGACGCCGACTTTTCCCGCAAACTATTGATTTTACCACACTTCCATTTTCACACGAAAAACGCTGCCGGAAATTCTTCCGGCTTCGCAATTCCGGTGATACCAAAAAGATATTTATTACGCTTTACTTTTGTATGCAAACTCCTACTCTAAATTTTTTTGGAAAAATATCGATGAATAAAACCGTACTTTTAATTTTTATCAGCTTTATATGGGCTTTTTCGGCTTGCAGCACGGCAAATTTCGCCGCCGGCAAAAACAGTCGGACAGTTGTTAATAATACCGAAAAAGCCTCGGCGGAAAGTTTGGAATCGAACGAAGAAAAATCCGTTGAAGAAACGCCGAATCAATCGAATAACGTCACCGGCGTTTATCAATCGAAAGACTCGAATCACTTTAACGAATTCAAAATCGAAGACCGCGCGGGCGATTTGAAAGTCGAATTTATGGGGCTTTACGAGTTCAAAAACGAAGGCGGAATGGCGATGGCAAACACCGACCAGACGGACGTTTTGCCCGCGACGCTGAAAGGCGACACGGCGATTGTCAAAATTCCGGATTATCCGAAATGCCGCTATACGCTCGTGTTTGCGGGCGAAAAATTAACCGTCCGGCGCGACGGAACGATTATGGACTGCAATCTCGGCGGGCAAATCGCGCCCGAAGGCGTTTATCGCAAAGTCAGCGGTAAAACGCCCGTTTTCGGCGAATGGTTTGAAGAGAAAAAAGACGAGCCGAAAGACGCGAAAATCGAAAACCAGATCGGAAACGAGCAGGAGTCAGCCGCGAAACGCATACGCTTTCAGCCCGGCTCAAGCGAAGCCGTGGTTTCCGGCAAAATCACGAACGGCGCGGCGGTGATTTATCGGCTCAACGCGCGAAAAGGTCAGACGCTGGAATTCCGCGTGCTCGAAGGCGGCAAATATAACGACGTGGTCGCCGAAGTTTTCGCGCCGGACGGCACGAATCTGACGGGCGAAGATTACGGCACATTCTGGCGCGGCGAGCTGCCGCAAAACGGCGATTACAAAATTTCGGTCGGCACGATTGAAACCGAGAATACGAATTTTAAAATCCAGATTGCGATTAAATAACTTGAAATATGAATAAAAAATGATTGTGAAAACTCAGAGAAAAACAATTTGTTTAAGTTTATGGCTGCGCGCGACCATTGTTTTCAATACGGCGATTCCGCTTCGGGCGCGGCAGCAGGAGGAAATTCAAATTCCCGAAAACAAAATTGCGGCGACGGCTCATCTGAAACCAGCCGAACAATTTAACGAATTGCAGCAAAACGCGCGGCGCGGAATTTCCCGCATTGCTCCAATCCGTTTTCGGCGCTGACGCCGACGCGGCGGCAAAGGCGATTGACGAAGATTCGGCGGAATTATTTAAAGCTGTCGGCGAAACTGTCAACGAAAAAAGCAATGAGACGCTGCCGGAAGAAACCGAACAGCGAAAAGAACAACTGAAAGCCGGTTTAATCAAGGCAGCAAATCAAAGCAAAGTAAAATCGAACGTTAAATCGCCGGTAAAGATGAGCTTTTCGAATGAAGCCGTCGAGATTGAAGGCGCGATTGACCCGAAAAATCCCAATCCGACGGCAGGCAGCAAAACCTATATGGACGAGCCGGGCAATGAGATGACAATTCGCCGGTCGCTGCGCAGTTGTCATTAAATCAACGGCAAAACGCATTACTAAAGGCAAAGCGCTAAATTGAATTGCTTTCTTCAATTTAGCGCTTTGCCTTTTCGGGTTTTGCATTTTCGTCAGCCTTGTGACGGATTCGTGCCGGAAGAATGAATAAGGCGCACGGCGTCACGGGCAATCAATAATTCTTCGTTGGTCGGGACGACGTAAACGCTCAGGCGCGAGTCATCGCGACTGATTACGCCTTCGCGTCCCGCCGTATGCAGCTCGTTTCGCTTGGCGTCGAGCTCGACGCCGAGCCACGTTAATTGTTCGCAAATCAGCGCGCGGACGGGAGCGGAATTTTCGCCGATTCCGCCCGTAAAAATAATGGCGTCCGCGCCGTTCATTGCCGCCAGGTAAGCGCCGATGTATTTGCGGGCGCGGTAGCAGAAAATCTCGATAGCGAGACGCGCGCGGCGGTCGCCTGATTCGTCCGCTTCGGCAAGCAGCTCGCGCATATCGTTGGTTAAGCCGGAAATGCCGAGCAGCCCCGACTGCTTATTTAAAAGCATCTCGACTTCGTGAATCGTCAAGCCTTCCTTGTCGCTGATAAATTCCAGAATCGCCGCGTCCAAATCGCCCGCGCGCGTGCCCATCACCAAGCCTTCGAGCGGCGTCAAGCCCATCGAAGTATCCATCGAATTCCCGTTTTTGATGGCGGCGATGGAACAGCCGTTTCCGAGATGCAGCGTAATGATATTGACCCGGTCGCGCGCCAGTTTTCGCAGGCGGCGATAGCGATACGCGACATATCGATGCGAAGTGCCGTGAAAACCGTAGCGGCGAAGGCGATGGCGGCGATAAAGCTGGTAAGGCAAGGCGTAAAGATAAGATTGTTCGGGCAAAGTTTGGTGAAACGCCGTATCGAAAACCGCCGCCTGCGGCACGTTTCTGCCGAATATTTCGCGCGCCGCCAGAATGCCTTTGATATTTGCCGGATTATGCAGCGGCGCCAGCTCGATGCAGTCTTCGATGCCGCGGAGGATTTCGTCCGAGATAAGCACCGACTGCCGGAATTTTTCGCCGCCGTGCACGACCCGGTGCCCGACGGCATCTATATCAACCAGCCCGCCGACGCCCTCGACGCCCGCATCTTCCGACGTAATCCAGCGCAAAACCGCTTCCAGCGCCGCGCGAATGTCTCTGACCGGAGCGGCAGAACGCTGCGGCTCGCGCCCTTCTGCCGCGAAAGTAATAATCGCCGCGCCGCCGATGCGCTCGATTTGACCGTGCGCCAGCCGGCGGTCGGCATCCGCAGCGATTCGTTCGAGGTCGGTCGCAATCAACTGAAACTTCAGCGACGAGCTGCCGCAATTTAACACCAGAACATTCATCCGAAATTATCTCCGACTGTTGAATGAGTTTATATGGAATCTTTAATGCTTGTAAAATTTCCGGGCGGCACGTGAAAAGAAATGTAAGGGCAGTATCCGTGCAAGCTTGCTGACCGATTTTCTATTGCTTCGCCAAAATTTTATTCAAAAAATTTTCGATTGGTGATAAACTGCTATGTAAGCAAACAGACAGAAAAATTTTATTTTTTTCGTTAATCTTTTTCTATCTATTGTTAAAAACAAGCGAGGGCGGGAAAATGACGAACAAAAACGGGCAACAGCCGATGATTTTATTAATCAGCAAAGAAGAGCGGGAAGAATGTTTTTTCAAGCAATGGCTGGAAAAAAACACGTCTTCCATCTGCGAGGCGGGCGATATTTTTCAGGTAATCGAAGAAATTAACGATTTTACCGTGCGGGAATGTCCGGAGGTGTTTCTGCTGGAGGTCGAGACGGCTTCGCAGGATTCGGTCGAAGAAATGTTTTACATTTCGTCCGGCGCGCAGGATATTCAGGTTCTCGCTTATTCGAAAACAATCGGCGGAAATCAAAACTCGTCGTTATCGCTCGCCGCTTAAAATTTATTTGAACGATTTTTTTGAATGACCGAAAATAGCGCCGTTCTTTTTTTCGAAACCTATCTAAATCCGGTCTATCCACATTCGTTTCCCGACCCTTTCGTCTTAAAATTTCGCGGCGAGTATTTTGCCTATTGCACCGATTTCTGGCGCGACGGCAAAGTCTTCGGCGTTTTGCGCTCGCGCGACCTCGTCGACTGGCAGGAAATCGGCGGCGCGATGCAGCCTCTCGAAACGGGCGCGCCATTTTACTGGGCACCCGAAGTCACTTATCACAACGGCAAATTTTATCTTTATTACAGCGTCGGCAACGAGACTTTGATGGAGCTTCGCGTGGCGGTTTCCGACCGACCGGACGGCGGGTTTGTCGATAGCGGGCACCGGCTGTCGAACGAAGATTTCGCCATCGACGCGCACGTTTTCGAGGATACGAACGGCGCGCGTTATCTTTTTTACGCGACCGATTTTCTGGAACACACGCATATCGGCACGGGCACGGTCATCGACCGGATGATTGATTTTTTCACGCTCGAAGGAAAGCCCAGACCCGTGACGCGCGCCAGATACGATTGGCAGGTTTACGACCCGCAGCGCCGCGAAAAAGGCGGCGTCCGCTGGCACACGGTCGAAGGCGCGTTCGTTTTTAAACGAAAAGGCATTTATTACGAGATGTTTAGCGGCGGCAACTGGCAAAACGTGACTTACGGCGTGAGCTTTGCCGTCACCGGCGACATCGAAAAAGATGAAGAATGGACGCAGTTTTCGGACGGCGAAAAAGTCTTTCCGATTTTGCGCACCGTACCGGATTTGATTATCGGTCCCGGACATAATTGCGCCATTCGCGGCGCGAATAATCGTGAGCTTTACTGCGTTTATCATCGCTGGACGAACGACGGCAGAGTGCTGGCGATTGACCGTATGGATTTCGCGGGCGGCGCGCGAATTTTTATCGACGGCGCGACGCACACACCGCAGCCCGCGCCTTTCAAGCCGCAGGTTCCGGATTTTTTCGATGAATTTCCGGCTGAAAACTGGAAAATCGTTTCCGGCAAATGGCGCGCGGAAGACAATCAAATAATTTCCGAATTTTCGGGAAAAAGCGAGCTTGTTTGTAAAGCCGAAGCGAAAAGCTTTTTATGCGAAATCTGGCTGAAAACGTTTGAAAATGCCGGCGGCGCTTTCGGCATTTGTTTAAAGAACGGCGAAACAGACGTTTTTAGATTTCTGCTCGCGCCGGACGAAAAACAGGCTCTCGCCGTCCGGTTTGAAAACGGCGGCGAACAAATCGAAAATTTCGCGCTTTCCGAAGATTTTGATTTTCAAGCCTTTCATCTTCTGCGCGTCGAAATCGATTGTCTCTGGCTGAAAGTCTCGCTCGACGAAAACACGGTTCGCTGCGAGAAAATTTTAGAAAATTTTGCGCCGCAGATTTCCCTTTTGACGGAAAGCACGACGGCGGCTTTTTCCGGTTTTGCGCTGACCGCCGGCTTTGAAGATTTGTTTGAAGACGCGAATCCGGAAAAAAGAGGCTGGCGTAAAATTTCGGCGAGCGGCGCGGCGCACGTCGAAGAAAAGAATTTGATAATCACCGGGCGGGACGAAAGCGAAACGATTCTCTGCAAGGAAGCGCCGTCCGGTGATTTTGAGTTGACGGTAAATTTTCGTTTGCCGGAAACATTCGGCGAAAATTCCCGTCTCGGCTTTTATCCGGCGTTTGCGGAAACGGCGGCAACGCCTTTTTTCTCGATTGAAAAAACCGGCGAAAACTGGACTTTAAAAGCCGAAACTATTAATGAAACAAAAGTATTTTCTTTGCCCGAAAATTTTTCGCCCGATGTTTTTCATCAATTTCGTTTTCTGAAAATCAAAAATAAAATCGCTTTACAGTTTGAAGCGGAAACTCTCGGCACAGTCAACGCGCCGCCGGCGGATTCCGGCAAAATCGCTTTGTCCGTCCAAAATGCCTCAGCCGCTTTCGATATGGTGCGTTTCACTGTTTTGTAAAAACGTTATTTACAAAGAGAAAATGAAACCGCAGATTCGCGGAGCTTTAAAACAGGATTTACAGGACGAACAGGAAAATTAAAACCAAGAACCTCGAAGTTTCTTCTTTATCCCGTCCATCCTGTTAATTATCCGCGTTTATCTGCGCGAAGCTGCGGTTTCATTCTTTCTTAAAATCTGTCCGCCGCCGGTGATAAAAGTTTTTAACTAGCAACTTAGCGGAAAATATAATCGTCTCAGCCAAAGATTTTTGCGATTTTGTTTTTGAATCTCACCTGAGCGTTTGCCAATTATAAAATTCAAACGTAAGATTTCATAATCAAAGTCCAACCTTGTTTTTTTCTATTTTAAGCTAAACAATTTGAAAGAGGAATTTCTCCTTTGAAAACCACAGCAGATTTACTGAAACCTGAAGCCAAAGATTTTATCTGGGCGGGCGGCATCGAAGACACATTCGTTCCGCAGACGCGCAACGGGCATCGCGCGCTGGACGAATACGAATTGATGGGGCATTACGAGCATTGGCGCGAAGACCTCGCGCTGGCGCGCGAGCTTGGCTTGCACGCGCTACGCTGGGGCGTGCCGTGGTATAAGGTCGAGCCGGAAGAGGGCAAATTCGATTGGAGATGGACGGATGAGGTCATCCCGTATCTGGTCGAAGATTTGAAAATCACGCCCGTTCTGGATTTGATGCATTACGGCACTCCGTTCTGGCTGAAAAAAGAATTTGCCAACAAGGATTACCCGGAGTTTGTCGCCCGTTACGCCGCCGAGTTTGCCGCCAGATACAAAGGTTTGATCAAATGGTACACGCCTCTGAACGAGCCGATTATCAACGCTTTGATGTGCGGAATGCGCGGGCTTTGGGCGCCTTATCTGAAAAAGGAACAGGGCTACATCCGGATAATGATGCAGCTGGCGAAAGGCATTATCCGCACGGTCAATGTCTTGAAGGAAATCGACCCCGAGGCGGTGATGGTTCACGTCGAAGCGACCGGCATGACGCGCACCGTGCGCGAAGATTTGTCCGTGCTCGCCAATGAAGAAACGCATCGCGGCTATCTCTGCTACGATTTGATTTCGGGGCGCATCACGCACGACCACCTGCTTTTTTCGTGGCTGGTCAGAAACGGCGCTTCGCTTAACGATTTGGACGAGATTCAGACGAATAAAATTCCGCTCGACGTGGTCGGGATGAATTTTTACCCGCAATGGTCAACCAGACAGATTTATCTGGATAAACGCGGGCGCATCGCTTTTCGCGACATCGAGCCGGAAGGCAACGGGTTTGTCGATTTGATTCGGCATTTTCACGAGCGTTACCAAGTGCCGATAATGATTACCGAAACCAGCGCCGTCGGGACGGATGAAATCCGCGAGCGCTGGCTCGAATCTTCCGTGGCGATGATAAAAAACCTGCGCGCCGGCGGCGTTCCGGTCATCGGTTACACGTGGTTTCCGCTGTTTACGATGATTGACTGGCGCTATCGTTTTTCGCACGAGCCGCTGGAAAATTTTTATCTCGAACTCGGGCTTTATAAATTAAATCGCGAAGGAAAAGGCAAGCGCTGGCTGGAAACGCCGCTGGTTGAAAAGTATAAAGGCTACATTAAATCTCCGGCTGAAGCGGTCGGAAATTTGATCGTCAAACAGGAAGAAACCGCCGAAGTATTCAGGTAAAAGTGAAAAGTGAAAATTAATTTGATTTTCACTTTTCACTTTTCGTTTTTCACTTTTATACGCGTGCGTCATCGGTTCTGACATCAGTGCGCGTTAAAAAGCCTCCAATCAAAAAAACCAGACCGAGCAGAACATGAACGATATGGTCCATCGTGCCCAATTCCAAAGCGCCGGGCAAAACGTGGAGCATATGGGTGTTGGTGCCGCCGTCGGTCAGATTCGCCGGCAAGCCCGTCGCCGTGCCGGAGTTGAACAAAAATCCCGCCACGCCGAGCAGCAAATAAACCGCACCAAACGCAAGACAGAATAATCTGGCGGCGGAAAGCGAGCCTTTCAAGCCCAGATAAAGCGCGACCGCGCCTGAAATCAGATGAATCAGGTTATGCGTCATACTCAGATGCGTGCCCATAAAATTATCGGAAATAAAGCCGACTAGACCAACCAGGATAAAAACTATGCCCAATATGGTAGCTATTGTTTTTGCCATAAACTATCTCCTTATGTTGTTTTAAACTGCCAGACCGAAAGCTAATATTCAAAGAACCAATTTATTCGGATTTGCTCGCCGCGTCTGTAATATTAATTACATATCCGATATTTATCAGATAAACGTTTCGACTCGATTCGGGCGAAAATCCGAACCGGCGGCAAGCGACTTGTAATCGTTTCAGGGAATTATGCGCCCAAAACTTTAATTTGCCAAGCAAGAGAAGTGAGAAGTGAGAACTGAGAGCTGAGAAGTTTTAAACGACGCGCCCTAAACTCTAATCAGTAAATTGAAAATTCAACACTTCTCAATTCTCAGTTCTCACTTTTCACTTTCCGTATTTGTCGCGAATCTTCACGGCTCTTTCCAGCGCATCGGCGTTTTCCAGAATCTTCAGGCGCAAATCCTTATCCAGACTCGGATTATCCGCCAGAAACTTATTCACCGCCGCCCGCGCCTTTTCGTCTTTTTGCCCGCCGATAAACGCCGCGAGCCAGCCGTTGACGAAAAAGATTTTGCGGCTGCGTTTCAGGTTCGGCAATTCGGCAAGGGCTTTTTCCAGAAACGGCAAAGTCGATTCGGAATGGCGAACTGAATTAAACGGCACGAAAGCCGCTTCAATCCAGCTTTCGGAAATTTCTTTATTGTTCAGAAAATCGTTGAAATATTTCTCCTTCGCTTCTTGTGTTCCGAAGCCCGCGCCGACGGCGTAAGCGTAGCGTTTCGCGTCGTCCGAAGTTTCGGCTTTCACTAAATCCGCGAGCAGTTTCGCCGCGTCCGCGTCATTGAGAATGGCGAGTTTCGTCACGATGTCGAATTTGTCCTTGGTCTTCAAGGGCGGGAATTCCACCGTCCCGTTTTTGTATATTTCCGCTACTTTCGGCTTCACGGCTCGCGGCTTGTAATTGGAATTTTCCGCGCTCTGAGCGATTGAATCAAGTAAGCCGCGCTTCAAAACATTTCGCGCGTTTTCCGTCGAAGCAATATTCAAAAACGCGCGGTAAAACGTTATTCGCTGTCCGAGCGTCGGCGCGCGGCGGATTTTTTCGATTAAAAGATTTTCGAGCGGCGGCGCAGCTTCGGCTCTCTGCGCGTCGGAAAGATAATAATTCATCGCCGTCGAAACGCGATTGAGAATCGTGCCGATAGTCAGCTCGTCGGTTTCGACGGCGATATTTTTAATTGCCAGTTCGACGTAATCTTTCGGATTCAGCTCGGCTTCGCGCACCGAATCCCAGAGCGTGCCCCACATCATCGAGCGCAGAAAATCGTCCTTTTCGTTCTGGATATTTTTCAGAACGTATTCGCGGCTTCGCTCGTCGAGCAGAAAAATTCCGTAGCCGTAATCCTGATAGTTCGGGAAAATAAATTCGGGATTTTCAGGCGGCGAAGTGTAGATAAGAGTTCCGTCTTTCCACATCGTGGCGGCTTGTTCCGGCGGAATTTTCGCTGAAATAATTTCTTTTTCATATTTTTCACCGCTGTTTTTTACGAGCAAAACTTTAAGCCGCTGCCGCCGGAATGTGTCTTCGTCAAATACATTCTGCTGCCTGATAAAGGTTCTATCCATACCGCCGGCGATGGAATAGATTCTAAAAATCGACAGCCCGCGCTTTGTCACCCAGACGTTTGCCCAATCTTTTAAATCCTGCTGGCTCGCCGTTTCAAACTCCCTGACCAAATCCGTCCATTCCGCGTTTTTGAATTGATATTTCTTCAAAAACGCGCGCACCGCCGTTTGAAATTTATCTTCGCCGAGATAAAATTCAGCCTGCCGCAGAAAGCTCGGCGCTTTGCGGTAGACGATGTTGCCGTAAGCCGATTTCGCCGCCGAAAGATTCGTGATTTCCTGGTAAATCGGCGTCGTGCCTGCGGTCGAATCGGTCAGGTAAGCGAGCGGTTTGTTGCGCTCGTAGAAGGCTTTCCACGCGTCGTATTCGGGCATCGTTTTTTCCAGCGTTTTATACGCCATAAATTCGGCGAAGCCTTCCTTGAGCCACAAATCGTCGAACCATTTCATCGTCACCGTGTCGCCGAACCATTGATGCGCGGCTTCGTGAAAAATGACGTTGGCGCGCGACACTAAATCGTTTTTCGTCGGCTCGGACGGAAAAATAACGGAAGATTCGCGCAGGAAAGTCGCGCCCGCGTGCTCCATCCCGTTAAACGGAAATTCGGGAATCAAAACGAGGTCGTATTTCGGAAACGGGAATTTGTAATCGAACCAGCCTTCAAGAAACCGCACGCCTTCGCGGTTAAGCCGAAAAACTTCCGCCGCGTGCTGTTCGAATTTTTTAACTTGCGATCTGCGGACATATATTAAACCTTTATCTTTAGCAACAGTTGATTTAATTGATTCAAATAACTTTTCACGTTGCGTATCATCATCCGGTATATCTTCTGTTTTAAGGTAAAATCCCTTAAGAGATTCGCTAAAACCAACAAATCTTCCAGCCGCAAATGCAAAAACGTAAGTTGAAATCGGTTTTGTTTCAGTGAAAACCGTCAAATACACGCCATCGCTAGAGGGATTTTTAGCAAGACTTTCGCCAGTAGGGTTAATCAGGAATTTGGATTTTGTGTTACTTTCCTCTGATAAAGGTGTATTACTTATCACTTTCCAAGAGCCCGGCGTTTTTACGTTCAACTGAAATCTCGCCTTCAAATCCGGCTGGTCAAACACGGGCAGCGCCGTGCTGGCGTCAGACGGCACGAACAAAGAATAGACGTATTCCGCGCCGTCTTCCTTATCGACGTAACGTGTAACAGCCGCGCCTGACGTTTTGATTGGCGAAGCAAACCGGATTTTGATGACGTTCGCGCCCGTTTTCAGCGCGCCTTTCGGAATAATCAGGTGTTCTTTGCTGACGCTTGAGATGACGTCAATCGTATTGTTGACGGCGACGACGTGAGCGTAAGGCTTCTCCTTATCATTGGCAAACTGCGTCGTCCGCCAGTCGAGAATCAAATCGTTTTTCGCGCCTTCTTCGGTTAAATTAACGCTAATTTCAAGCTCGCCCTTCATCAGCGGCGCGCCTTTTTCGAGCGTGATGTCCAATTTATAACGCACGTCCGAGTAATGCGCCGCGCGCCATTTCGCCAGCGTCCGCGGAACGCCCGTTTCGATTGCCGGAATTTGCGGATAAACAGTCATCGTCAATAAAAACGTGAAAAGCAGAAATCGTAGCAACATAAAATTTATATTTTCACCTGAAACAAACGCAAAAAAGTCTACAAAAAATTTAGGCGACAACTTTCCGAAAAAGGTTGCCGCCCGTTTATAATTTGAATTTACCGGAAGAGGATTACAGGTTGAAATTGAAATTCACAAAACCTTTTGCCTTAACCGGCTGACCGTCTTTGGTAAACGGCTTGAATTTCCATTTTTTCAGCGCGTCCGCCGCCGCGCGTTGCAGCAGCGAGGGACCCGAAGAATTCTGCACGGCGGAAACCTGTCCCTGCTCGTCAACCATCACTTCGACTTTCACGGTTCCGGTCATTCGCAGAGTTTTCGCCTGCGGCGGGTAAATCGGATTGACCTTTTGCGTCGCGTATTCGACCAGCGAACCGACCTGCAAAGGCGTATCGTCGCTTACCTTCGTCGGCGTCGGATTCGTATTTTGCGCGACGGTTTCGGTGCTCGTGTTCGGAGTATTGACGCGGCGTTCCCGGGTCGGAACTTTCGGCGCGTCGTTGTCGGGATTGACGTTCGGAGTCAGTTGCTTTTCCGCCACCGTTTCCTTCGGAGTTTCCGCAGCGGTCTTTTCGGGAGTTGTTACCGATTGTTTCTGTTCCGGAACAGGCTCGAAACTAACATTATTTTTCGCCGGTTCGGTTGTGTTTTCCGTTTTTGTTTCGGTTTTCGGCGCGATTTGATTGGAAGTCTGAATCAGGCTCGGCTGCGTTTCCGTTTTCAGCGGAGTGGTCGGCGCGGAATTCGTGTAAGTCGGCTGATTTGAAGCGACGGTGTTATTCACTTCGTCGTCGCCGGCAGCGTTCAGAACCGTGCTGCGCGACGTCATCAAGCCTTCGCGCGCGTCGGCGACTGCTTCTTTCCAGCGTTTGGCGTCGTAATCGTCGCGCGCCAGGACGATTCGCGCATTCGACGATTCTTCGAGTAAAGCGAAAGCGTCCGAGGCTTTTTTCTTATCCGTGCTGGCGGCTTTCGTCTGCGTGATAACCATCTCGACGGTTTCGCGCATTTTCTCGACGTCGGCAATCGCGTCCGGCGTCAGGTTGCGGTCGTTCATCATTAAGCCTAATGATTTGTAGCGTTCCTGCTGGTTGCGCGCGCCTTTGACGACCTGCGCGGCGACGGCGAAATAATTTTGCGCGGCGTTCGGCTTATTGGCTTTCTGCGCGTTAAAAAGCTCGTTTAAAAAGCCTTGCGCGCGTTTGTAATCGCCCTGTTCGAGATAGCAGTTCATCAACATCACGTTGACGACGCTGTGAACGGTCGCGTCATTGATTTCGCGGCGAATTCCTTCGAGTTCGTATATCGCGGCGTTGTAATTTTTGACGGCGATAGAGGCTTTTGCCTTCGTCACGCGCCCTCTCATTACATCGGCAGAAGTGGTTGACTGCGCTAAAACTCCAAGAACACTAAATAAAACCAAAAAAACGACAACACCCAATCGGCGGACGTTTAGCGGCATTTCTGTTTCCTCCTTCTGTGGTTTCATTGCGGTTAAAATGAACTGGCGTTCACTTTTCTTCAACAAACAATCTTTTTATTTTGCCTTTTTAAAAGCACCTCAAGCAAGCGTTTGATTCCTGCTCTTTTTAATTCGATAAACTCTTGATGATTTTTTGGCGGTAAAGGTTTGCGTCTTTCTTTATAGCATTTTCGTCGAGCGTTAGCAAACGTTTTTCGCGCATTATTATTTTTCCGTTGATAATGACGGTATTTACGTCCGCGGCTTTGGTCGCGTAAACGAGGTGAGAATAGTAGTTATAGAAAGGCGTCTGGTGCAGATTGTCAAAATCGACGAGCACGATGTCGGCGCGTTTTCCGGCTTCCAGCGAGCCGATTAAATTTTCCAGATGCAAAGCGCGCGCGCCGCCGATGGTCGCCATTGCAAAAGCCTGTTCGGCGTTGACGACTTTCGGGTCGCCCGAATAAAGCTTGTGCAGCTTTGCCGCCGTGTCCATCTCTTCCCACATATCGAGGTCGTTGTTCGAAGCCGCGCCGTCCGTGCCCAGACCGAGCCTGACACCGGCGTTCAACATCTGCGGCACGGGCGAAACGCCGGAGGCGAGCTTCATATTCGACTGCGGATTGTGCGCCACGCCGACGCCGCGCGATTTTAAAATCTGAATCTCGTTATCGTCGGCGAAAACGACGTGCGCGGCGATGGTTCGATTATCTAAAAAATTGATGCGATTCAGATACTCGACCGGACGCGCGCCGTATTGTTTGGAAATATCGTCAACTTCCTTTCGCGTTTCGGCGACGTGAATGACCACGGGCGCGCCGAGCTTATCGGAAAGATTTTTTATCGCTCTTAAATGGTCGGTCGTTAAAGTATACGGCGCGTGCGGCGCGAGCGCGGGGACGATTAACGAATGATTTTTCCATTTGTTGACGTATCTTTCGCCGTAGCGCATCGCTTCTTCGGGCGTTTTGTTGTCGGCGACCGGAAATTGAATAATCGTTTCGCCCAAAACGCCGCGCACGCCGGCTTTCGCGGTTTCGTCGGCGACGGCGTCTTCAAAATAATACATATCGCAGTAGGTCGTCGTGCCGCCGCGAATCATTTCCGCCAGTCCGAGCCGCGTGCCGGCGCGCACGAAAGCTTCCGTGACGTTTTTCGCTTCGGCGGGAAAAATGTATTTCGTCAGCCATTCGTTCAAATCCAAATCGTCGGAAATGCCGCGAAAAAGCACCATCGGAACGTGCGTGTGCGTGTTGATTAAACCGGGAATGATGACTTTGCCGTTGGCATTTATGGTCTGGCGCGCGCGCAGATTTTTGGTCACGGCGGCGCGTTTGCCGACCAGCGCGATTTCGCCGTTTTTGACCACGACCGCGCCGTCTTCAATCACGCGGCGGTTTTCGTCCATCGTGACGACCGTGCCGCCGACGATTAATAAATCGGCATTCCAGTTCGGAACGATTTTTTGCGGTAACGGTTGTCGCTGAGCAAAGCCGGACGGCGGGAGAATTAAAAGAATCGAAACAAATACGAGCAATAAAATTTTCAACTTTTCCATAGCTGAATTTACAACATTTTCAGGCAAAAACGCAAAGAAGATTTTCAACACAAAGACACCGGGAACACAAAGGAAATTTCAAATACGAGGGACAGGATAAAATGATTTTCCATTCGGGTCTTCTCGTGTCGGTTCCTCGCTTTTTCCGTCCTGTGTTCTTTGTATCTTTGTCTTGGAAATCACTTCAAAAACTTTGTATCGAAAGCCCGCGGCAGCAGTTCTTTCATCTGCACGGTTTCGGTTTTGCCGTGCAGATTGGAAAAGGTTACGGGAACATCGCCGCAAAATTCCCAGATGATTTGACGGCAAACGCCGCACGGCGGCGTCAATTCCTGCGTATCGGCGACGACGGCGATGGTCGTAAGTTCCTTTTCGCCCTCGGAGACGGCTTTCCAAATCGCCACGCGTTCGGCGCAAACCGTCAGACCGTAACTCGCCGATTCGACGTTGCAGCCGGTGTAAATCTTACCGTCCTTTGTTCTGACCGCGGCACCGACTTTGAAATTCGAAAACGGCGCGTAAGCTTTTTCGCGCACGCCGCGCGCGGCTTCGACTAATTCCTGTAAATCTTCATTCATAAACTATATTTTTACCACACAGACGCCGCAGACACAGAGATTTTCAGCTAAAAAGTAAAAGCGGTTTTCATTTGACTTTCTACTTTTGCCTTATTTTCCTCTGTGTCTGGGGCGTTGCGAAGCGCATCGCTTCAATTCTGTTCTATTGCCTCGCGTCTTAATTTTTCGCGCACCAGACCGCACAACAGCTCGACGCTGATGTCGGTTTGGCTGCCTTCGGGAATAATCACGTCGGCGTGACGCTTCGACGGCTCGACAAACTCGTAATGCATCGGGCGAATCGTGTGTTCATACTGCCAGAGCGTCTGCTCGAACGACCGACCGCGCTGCTCGATGTCGCGCCGCAGCCGCCGCATCAGGCGCACGTCGCTCGGCGTATCGACAAAAACGCGCACGTCCAGCAAATCCAAAACGCGCGCTTCGGCGAAAATCAAGATGCCTTCGAGAATAACGACCGGCTTCGGCTCGATGTGTTCGGTTTGGTCGCGGCGCGTGTGCGTGACGAAATCGTAAATCGGCATCTCGATCGGCTGCCCGTTTTTCAGACGCTTCAGATGATTGACAATCATCTCGCTGTCAATCGAATCGGGATGGTCGAAATTCGCCTGCCGCCGCTCGTCGAGCGGCATATCGCCGAGATTTCGATAATACGAGTCCTGTTCGACCAGCACGACATTTCCGCGCCCGACCGCATCGAGAATCTTTCGCGCAATCGTCGTTTTGCCTGAACCTGTTCCGCCGCAGATGCCAATTATCATAATAAGATTTCAAACAGGATAAGCAGGATTAAAAAATAAAGAAGTTGAATTTTTTATAATCCCGTTCATCTTGTCCATCCTGTTTTAATTCAACTTTGGAATAATTCTTCTTAAAAGCTCTTTAAAAATTGCCGCCACGCGCGCGCCCGTTTCCATCACTTCTTCGTGATGAATAATGTCGTCGCTCATTCCGGCGGCGAGATTTGTAATGCAGGAAATTCCCAGAACTTTCACTTCCTGATGCCGCGCCGCAATCGCTTCCGGCACGGTTGACATCCCGACGGCGTCCGCGCCCAAAAGCCGTATCATCCGAATCTCCGCCGGGGTTTCGTAACAAGGTCCCGACAAACCGCAGTAAACGCCGCGCCGCAAAAGCTGTCGCGGTTCTTTGTCAATTCCCTGCTCGACTCTTTCCTGCGCCATCTTTTTCGCTTCCGTGCTGGCAATTTCCTGATATTCGATGTCGTAAACATTCGTCATATCAGGAAACCGCACGCCGAAACGCGCGTCGTTTGCGCCGCGCAGAGGATTGACGCCCATAAAATTAATATGGTCGCGAATCAGCATCAAACCGCCCGGCTTCATACTCGTCCGCACGCTGCCCGCCGCATTCGTCAAAATCAGCTTTTTGATTCCGAGCAACCCAAACGTGCGCACCGGCAAAATAACCTGCTGCATATCGTAGCCTTCGTAAAAATGAAAACGCCCCTGCTGAACGGCGACCGCCACGCCTTCGACTTCGCCCAAAACCAACTGCCCGGCGTGACCCTCGACCGTCGATTTCTGAAAATTCGGAATTTCCTCATAAGAAATCCTGACCGCATTTTCCAAATCCTCGGCAAACGCGCCCAGCCCGCTGCCCAAAACAATCGCGACTTTTATTTCCTTATCATATTTCGAGCGAATAAAATCCGCCGATTCCTTCGCCTTTTCGTAGCTCATAAAGAACTTTATTTTTACATAAAGACTGAGTTTGAGTAAATTTACGTTTGTTTTATTTGAAATGTGATACTTGATATAGTATCATTATTTACGAGTCATCATATTTTCAAAACTCCTCGGCAAGGCGAAGCGCGCATTAACTTGCAAAAGGAAAAGGCAATAATGCCAAACCTTATCAGGTTCGACAGTTTCTCCGCGCTTTGCGTAAATTAAAAGAGCTTGAAGAAGATAAGAAAGATGAACAAAACGGCTAAGAAACAAGTCAAGAAAACGAAAAAAGAAAGTTTGCCGAAAGTCGAGCAATATCTTTACAGCGTCGGCTGGTCCGAGGTGGACGAAGCTTTTGTCGCCCGCGTGGCTGAGTTTCCCTCTTTAGCCGCGCACGGCGAAACGCAGGAAGAAGCCTTGCGCGAAATTAAAGATGTGGTCGAATTTGTCTTGAAAGATTTAACCGAATCGAACGAGCCGATTCCCGAACCTTTCGGCAAGCGTTCTTTTAGCGGCAAATTGGTTTTGCGAATGCCTGAATATATGCACCGCCGGCTTGCCCTCGAAGCGATGCAGCAAGGCATTTCGCTTAATCAATTACTAAATTTGAAACTGGAAGCAAGCCGTTAAACCTGCTTCCCTTTTTATTTCTCTTTTCGATAAGGAATTCCGAGCGCTTTCGGCGCGCGCGACAAGCCGATAAATCCCGCCAGCACGATAATCGTCAAAACATACGGAATCATCTGTATAAACTGCACGGGAATGTCTTCGCCCGAAGGCAGTTTATAAACGCCTTGAATCTGAATCGTCAGCGCTTCGGTGAAACCGAAAAACAGGCACGCGACGAGCACCGGAACGGGTCGCCATTTCGCCAGAATCAGCGCCGCCAGCGCGATAAATCCGCGTCCCGCCGTCATATTGCGCGTGAAAAGCGACGATTGCCCGATGGAAAGATACGCGCCGCCCGCCGCCGCCAGAGCGCCGGAAATAATGACGGCGATATAACGCAGTCGAATGACGTTGACGCCCGCCGCGTCCGCCGCCGCCGGATTTTCGCCGGTGGCTCGAAGGCGCAGACCGAAAGGCGTTTTATACAGCACATACCAGCAGACGGGAACGAGCGCGAAAGCCAGCAGCGAGGCGATGGAGATGCGGTTGAAAAATTCGGGCAAAAGATTTTCCTTGGCAATCTGCTCGGTCGAACCGGAGGAATCGTAAATCGCGCCGCTCAGCAGCGCGGGCAGTCCGAACATCAGAAAATTTATCGCCATCCCGCTGACCACCTGGTCGGCTTCAAATTTAATGGTCGCAATCGCGTAAATCAAAGCCAGCGCCGCGCCCGCCGCCATTCCGCACAATAATCCGAGATAAGGATTGCCCAGTTCGTAAGTGGCAATCGCCGCCGCGAACGCGCCCGCCAGCATCAAGCCTTCGAGCGCGATGTTGATGACGCCCGCGCGTTCGGAAAAAAGTCCGCCGAGCGCGGCGAAAATCAAAGGCGTGGCGAGACGTATCGCCGAAAAAAGCATCGCCAGCGTAAATAACTCAGTCATAATTTAACGTTTCTTTGAATACATTTGCAGACAAGCTACAAACAGAATAATAATTGCCTGCAAAACCCAGCCGATATCTTTGGAAACTCTCGGCGTAAAGGCATCGACGAAAATTTCGCCGCGCTGCAAAACCGCAAAAAACAGCGCGGCGACCAGAACTCCGAACGGATGATTTCTGCCCAAAAGCGCCACCGCGATTCCCAAAAATCCGACTTCGCCCGAAAAACCGTCGTAATAACGATGACGATAACCGAGAACTTCGCCGACGGCGACCATTCCGGCGAGCGCGCCCGAAATCGTCATCGCAATAATAATCTGCTTTTGCGGCGAGATTCCGCCGTATTCCGCCGCCGTCGGATTCGCGCCGACCGCGCGCAGCTCGTATCCCCATTTGGTTTTCCATAGAAAAACGTAGACGAGAAAGCACATCAAAATCGCCAGAATAAAGGCGATGCTGAGCGGCACGTCTTTCGGAATAAACGGCAGAAATTGATTAAGCTGCGGGATGTAGGCGCCCTGCCCGATTTCGGCGGTTTGCAGCAGCGGGTCGCCCGGAATTTTGTAGTGATACTGCGTCAAATAACTGACCAGCGCGATGGCGATAAAATTCAGCATAATCGTGTTGATAACTTCGTGCGAGCCGAATTTCGCCTTCAAAATGCCCGGAATCGCGCCCCAGATTCCGCCGACGACCATCGCCGTCAGAATACAAAGCGGAATGAGCAAAACGGCGGGCAGACTCATCCAGGACCAATCTTCCTTTTTGCCGAAAACGTCAACTACCGCCCCGCCGAATTTGATGCCGACCCAGGCGGTCGCGAAAGCCGCCACGTAAAGCTGACCTTCCGCGCCGATGTTCAAAAGCCCGCAGCGAAACGCCACCGCCACCGCCAAGCCCGTAAAAATCAAAGGCGTCGCGTAAAAAAGCGTGTAGCCGACGTCTTTCGCCGAGCCGAACGAATTAGCAAGCAGCAGGCGATAAGCTTCAAACGGGTTGTCGCCAATCAGCAGAATCACGATGCCGCCCACCACAAATGCCGCCAGAACGGCGACGAGCGGCGAGAGTATTTCACGAAAAATTTTCATTTTGTTTATTCAGACGGAAAAATTCTATAACCTTCGTTCTGCCGGCGAACAAAACTCAATATCAAATTTGCAGCCATAAACAGAATCGCCGCCGGCGCAAAAGCAAAATTCAATTGCCGCCATTTTTCGACAAATTTTTCAGGCAGATTTATTTTGGACATCCTTGTAAACTGACAACCGAACATAAACAAAAATATAATCAGTCATAACGAGAACCTCGCAGTATCATTAAAGCTCTTTCCGAAACCGGAAACCTCTTTAAAAATAACCGGGCAAAGCAGAACAAAAAATATAGTCAGCACAATATACCGGGGAATTATGCCTCTCATTTTATTCTTTCTTCGCTTGTCAAAAACTGCTTTTCGATTCGCCGCCCCAACAATAAATACAAACCGATTGCGAAAAAAAAAGAAATAATTACGACAGCCGACCGATTTATCTGAGACTCCATACAATTTCAATTTTGTAAATCGCCTCGATTGCTTTTAGCTTTCACTTTGTTTCGATGAATTATGCAAGCTAAATATAACTGACGAAAGCATAAAGTGTCACCTGAAAATGTTACTAAGTCATAATTTTTAGCGGTGAAAATTTTTTGTCCGAAGACTTGACAATGAGACACTCAGGTTTTATTATTAGTACAGACTAAGCAAATAAATTTTATCAGGTTTGTTTGGTCAATAATGCACAAAGAAATTTTTGTTTGGAGGAAAATTACAATGAGCATTGTTAAATATGACCCTTTTCGTGATTTACGCAGTTTACAGGATGAAGTGAATCGTTTGTTTTCGATGAGTTTTCCGCGCGGCGGCGCGCAGCAGGATGAAGTGATGCGCGGCGCGTGGACGCCGAGCGTCGATATCTACGAAGGCAAAGACGAAATCGTGCTCGAAGCCGAGCTGCCGGGAATGAAACCGGAAGACGTCGACGTTTCGATTGAAAACAACATCATCACCGTTCGCGGCGAGCGAAGATTCGAGAAAAAAGACGAATCGGACAATTATCATCGCGTCGAGCGCAGCTACGGCTCGTTCACACGTTCGTTTACGCTGCCGCGCAACGTCGTCGGCGACCAGGCGAAAGCCGATTTTTCAAACGGCGTTCTGCACATAACACTGCCGAAGCGTGAAGAGGAAAAAGCGCGCAAAATTCAGATTTCGGGCGCTTCGACGGGCGAATCGCGCACGATTGAAACGAACGCGACCGAGACCAAGGAACAAGCAAACACGGCTAATGCCTAATTTTTATTTACAGGGATGACAGGGATAGACAAGGATGAATAGCTATTTATATCCTTTTCATCCTGTTATCCCTGTAAATTTCTTTTGACAAAAAAAATGAGATTTGACAGATATACAATTCGCGGACAGGAAGCGATTCAGGAAGCCATCGGAGTCGCCGAAAAAAATCAGAACCAGCAGGTCGAGCCGGAACACCTGCTCGCGTCGATGCTTGAGCAGAAAGAAGGAACGCTGCGCCCGATTTTGGGAAAAATCGGCGCGCGCACCGAAAATGTTTTAACGGACGTGGCGGCGGCGATTGCCAAATTTCCGAAGGTTTCCGGCGGGCAGCAATATTTTTCCTCGCGCATCAACACGATTTTTCAAACCGCGCAGAAGGAAGCCGAAAAAATGACGGACGAATATATTTCGACCGAGCATCTGCTGCTGGCGATCGCCGACGAAAAAGAAGGCGACGCCGGACGCATCCTGCGCTCGAACGCCGTGACGAAGGAAGATATTGAAAAAGTCGTCACCGATATGCGCGGCGGCGCACGCATCACCGACCAGAACGCCGAAGAAAATTTTCAGGCGCTGGAAAAATACGCTCTGGATTTGACGGAACGCGCGCGGAAAGGAAAGCTCGACCCGGTCATCGGACGCGACGACGAAATCAGAAGAACGATTCAGGTTCTTTCGCGCCGCACGAAAAATAATCCGGTTTTAATCGGCGAGCCGGGCGTCGGCAAAACGGCGATTGTCGAAGGCTTGGCGCAGCGAATCGTTTCGGGCGACGTGCCGGAAACCTTGAAAAACAAGCGTCTCGTCGGTTTGGATTTGGGTTCGATGCTGGCGGGCGCAAAATATCGCGGCGAGTTTGAAGACCGTCTGAAAGCGGTTTTGAGAGAAATCGAAAAATCGGACGGGCAGATTATTTTGTTTATCGACGAGCTTCACACTTTGGTCGGCGCGGGCGCTTCGGAAGGCGCGATCGACGCTTCAAATATGTTAAAGCCCGCGCTGGCGCGCGGAATGCTGCGCTGCGTCGGCGCGACGACTTTAAACGAATATCAGAAACACATCGAGAAAGACAAAGCTTTAGAGCGGCGTTTCCAACAGGTTTACGTCGGCGAGCCGAACGTCGAAGACACGATTGCGATTTTGCGAGGTTTGAAAGAACGCTACGAAGTTCATCACGGCGTGCGGGTCAAGGATTCGGCGATTGTCGCCGCGGCGACTTTATCGAATCGCTATATTACCGACAGATTTTTGCCCGACAAAGCGATTGATTTGATTGACGAAGCGGCTTCGCGCCTCAGAATCGAAATCGACAGTTTGCCGCAGGAAATCGACGTTTTGGAGCGCGAGATTCTGCAATTGGAAATCGAGCGCCAGGCGCTTTCGCGCGAAACGGACGAAAAATCGAAAGAACGACTTGCCGACATCGAAAGACGCATCGCCGATTTAAAGGAAAAATCCGGCGCGATGAAGGCGAAATGGCAGTCGGAAAAAGAAGAAATCGAAAAAATGCGCGGCGCAAAAGAACAGCTTGAAGAAGCGAAACTTCAGCTTGAACAGGCGCGTCAGGCGGGTGATTTGAACAAAGCCGCCGAGTTGCAGTACGGGCGCATTCCCGAACTCGAAAAGCTTCTGGGCGAAGAACAATCGCGGCTCGCCGATTTGCAGAAAGACGGCGTTTATCTGAAAGAAGAAGTCGACGAGGAAGACGTGGCGGAAGTCGTGGCGAAATGGACGGGCGTTCCCGTTTCCAAGATGCTCGAAGGCGAGATGCAAAAATTGGTGACGATGGAAGACAAGCTCCGCACGCGCGTTATCGGTCAGGACGAAGCGCTCGAAGCGGTGTCGAATGCGGTTCGCCGCGCCCGCGCCGGGTTGCAGGACCCGCATCGTCCGGTCGGCTCGTTTATCTTTTTAGGTCCGACCGGCGTCGGTAAAACCGAGACGGCGAAAGCTTTAGCCGAATTTTTATTTGACGACGAGCGCGCGATGATTCGGCTCGATATGTCGGAATATATGGAAAAACACGCGGTCGCGCGGATGATTGGCGCGCCGCCCGGATACGTCGGGTACGACGAAGGCGGGCAATTGACCGAAGCCGTCCGCCGCCGCCCGTATTCGGTCGTTTTATTCGATGAAATCGAAAAAGCGCACCCGGACGTTTTCAACGTTTTGCTGCAAATTCTGGACGACGGTCGTTTGACCGATTCCAAAGGTCGCGTCGTCGATTTCAAAAACACGGTTTTGATTATGACCTCGAATTTAGGCTCGCGCGAGATTTTATCGGTCGGCGACGACCAGACTCAGGTGCGCGAAGCCGTCCAGCAGATTCTGCGCGATTACTTTAAACCGGAGTTTTTAAATCGTATCGACGACATCGTGGTTTTCGGTCAGTTATCGCGCAAGGAAATCGAACAAATTATCGAGGTGCAGCTTGAAAAACTGCGAAAAAATCTCGCCGAGCGCGGCATCACGATTGTGCTCGAAGATTCGGCGAAGGAATTGCTGGCAAACGAAGGCTACGACCCGAATTACGGCGCGCGACCTTTGAAACGCGCGATTCAGACGCTGGTTCAGAATCCGCTCGCGGTCAAGCTTTTGAAAGGCGAAATCGCCGGCGGTCAGACCGTCCACGTAACGGCGGACGACGGCGGACTGAATTTCACGCCGCAGGCGACGGCGACCGCTTCGGCATAAGATTTTAACAGGGATTTTGGAGGTAAACAGGGATTTTGGAAGATTGCTTTATCCTTAGTCTATCGCCTCCATCCCTGTAAATTTCCTTTGCGATAGATGGTTTGTTAGACTGATTTATCAGCAAATCGTTTATCAAAATTTATGAGTTGGTTTAAGAAAAAAAATATGAACAGCAATAATGAGCAGGATTACAATCAGGAAATTGAAGAACCGACGGAAGAACTGCCCGTCAACGATAAGCGCCGCTTCAACACCGAAGGCGAGCGTGTTCGCGTCGAAGTCAAGGACGAAGCCGAAAACCCGAAACAAAACGTCAAATCGCAACGCGAAACCGAGCTGGAAAATCGCTTGAAGGAAGAAACTATGCGGCGCGAAGCCGCCGAAGCCAAGCTCGTCGGCGTGCAGGCGAAATTTGAAGAAGTCAAAACGCAGATGGAGCGCGAAACGCAGGAAATGCGCTCGCGGATGCAGAAAACTTTGGAAGACCGCGCCAAGCAGGGACAATTCAGCTTTCTGACCGCGCTGCTGCCGGTTCTGGACAATCTCAACCGCGCGATTCAGGCGAGCGAAACCGACGCTTCGTTTGAGCATCTGCTGGACGGCGTGAAAGGCACGGCACGCTCTTTCGAACAGGCTTTGATAAGCGTCGGCGTCGAGGCGATTCCGGCAACCGGAATGGACTTTAATCCCGAGCTTCACGAAGCGATTGATATGATTCAGGTCGAGGCGGAACAAGACGGCAAAATCACGGCGGAATACTCGCGCGGCTACAAATTCGGCGAACGCCTTCTGCGCCCGTCCAAGGTTCAGGTCGGTCGCGGAAAATAAAAACGTATTTCTTATGGCAATCCCGCGGGAAAAAATTCGGCGACGCTATACGGCGGAAGAATATCTGGAATTGGAACGCGCCGCCGAATATCGCCACGAATTTCTTGACGGGCAGATTTTCGCAATGGCTGGCGAGAGCCTTTCGCACAGCCGGATTTGCATAAATTTGGCGATTGAAGCTGGAAGTAAATTGAAAGGCAAATTGTGCGAGGCTTTGTCGCCGAAGATGAAAGTCCGCACTTCGTCGGCGAGCCTGTTTGCTTATCCCGATTTAACGATTGTTTGCGGCGTGCCGCAGTTTCACGACACGAAAAAAGACGTTTTGACAAATCCGCAGGTGATTTTTGAAGTGCTTTCGCCTTCGACCGAAACTTACGACCGCACGACGAAGTTTCAGCGTTACCGGATGGGAAATGAAACTTTGACCGATTACATTCTGGTTTCGCAGGACAAGACTTTTGTCGAGCATTTTACAGAGCAGGCGGACGGCAACTGGCTTTACCGGAGTTTGAGCGAAATGAGCGAAACTTTTCAAATTGAAATGGTCGATTGCGAGTTGAGTTTGAGTGAAATTTACGACCGTGTAGAACTTCTTCCGGAAGAGTTAAAGGAACAAAATTAAATTTATCCAAAACAGTTTTTAAGGAGCAATGTATAAAAATGGCAGCGAAGGAATTAAAATTCAGAGAAGATGCGCGCAGAGAAATGCTTAAGGGCGTCGATATTCTGGCAAACGCCGTCGGCGTGACTTTAGGACCGAAAGGTCGCAATGTCGTGATTGGTCGTATTTACGGCTCGCCTTTAATCACTAAGGACGGCGTGACCGTCGCTAAAGAAATCGAATTGCCGGACGCTTATCAGAATATGGGCGCGCAGATGGTTAAGGAAGTCGCGACGAAAACCAACGACATTGCCGGCGACGGCACGACGACGGCGACCGTTCTGGCGCAGGCGATTTTCAAAGAAGGCATCAAAAACGTGGCGGCGGGCGCAAATCCGATGTCTTTGCAGCGCGGAATCCAGCTGGCGACCGAACGGGCGGTCGAAGCAATCAAAAATCAGTCGCAAAACGTCGCCGGACAAAGCGGATTTGCCGATGTTGCGTCGGTTTCCGCCAATAATGACCGCCGGATAGGCGAGCTTATCGCCGCGGCGATGGAACAGGTCGGCAAAGACGGCGTCGTGACGGTCGAGGAATCGAAAACGATGGCGACCGAGCTTGATTTGGTTGAAGGAATGCAGTTTGACCGCGGTTATCTTTCGGCTTATCTGGTGACGAACGCCGACCGTATGGAAACGGTTCTGGACGAGCCGCTCATCCTGATTTACGAAAAGAAAATCGCTTCGATGCGCGAATTGCTTCCGGTTCTGGAACTGTCGGCGCAGCAAGGGCGCTCGCTTTTGATTATCGCCGAAGACGTGGAAGCCGAAGCGTTGGCGACGCTGGTCGTCAACAAATTACGCGGCACCATTAAGGTTTGCGCCGTCAAAGCTCCGGCGTTCGGCGACCGCCGCAAGGAAATTCTCGAAGACATCGCCGTTTTAACCGGCGGGCGAGTTATTACCGAAGACATCGGCATCAAGCTCGAAAGCGTGACGCAGGACGATTTGGGAACGGCAAAGCGCGTGATTGTCGATAAAGACAACACGACGATTGTCGAAGGCGCGGGACGCGCGGAAGCAATTGACGGGCGCATCCAAACCATCCGAAGTCAAACCGAAAACGTCTCCAGCGATTATGAACGCGAAAAATTGCAGGAGCGCCTGGCAAAGCTCGCGGGCGGCGTCGCGGTCGTGCGCGTCGGCGCGGCGACTGAAACCGAGATGAAAGAGAAAAAAGCGCGTATCGAAGACGCTTTGAACGCGACGAAAGCGGCGGCGCAGGAAGGCATCGTCGCGGGCGGCGGCGTGGCGCTGCTGCGAGCCTCGAAGGAATTGGATTCGATCGAGTCCGACGACCCGGACGTGCTGACCGGCATCAAAATCGTCAAGCGCGCGATGGAAGAACCGCTCCAACGCATTGTCAGAAACGCCGGACTCGAAGGCTCTATCGTGGTCGAAAAAGTTCTGGCGGCGGAAGGCGGCAACGGCTTTAACGCGGCGACGAACAAATACGAAGATTTGCTCGCGGCGGGCATTATCGACCCGGCAAAAGTCGTGCGCACGGCTTTGCAGAACGCCGCTTCGATTGCCGGCTTGATGCTGACGACGGACGCCACGATTATCGATGTGCCGGAAAAGAAAAAAGCCGCCGCCGGAACGCACGGCGACGAATATGATTAGAATCGGGCGCAGTTACATAAAAGCCGCGCCGCACGCAATAAATGCAGCGTATTAAGACGAAGAATCGGGTTTCAAGCCTGATTCTTTAGTTTTTCAACCTGAACGATTAGCTTCCGGACCTAAACGATTAGGTTCGAGACCTAATCCATTAGCCTTGAAACGTATCCGATTAGGTTCCGGACCTAATCGTTTAGGTCAAAACGTGCTCCGACCAGCTTTCAAGCCTAATCCATTAGGTTCAAGACCTAATTCTTTAGGTTCGAGACCTAAAGCTTTAGCCTTTGAACCTAAACGGGTGATGATTTGACCTAATCGCGGCACGATTGAACCTAAAGCGAGCGGCTTTATCGAGAGTTGTTTCGTGAAAAGGGACAATCGTTTTGAGTTTCGCCGGAAAGCGAATTGATTTGGAGACGGCTTCCGGCAATTTTTATCAGATAAATTAGCGAAACGAATCGGCGGGTTGATGAAAAGCGCTAATCTGCCGATTTGTTTCTTGTCTTTTGTTACTTTGAAAATGTTACAATGTTTCCGGGCATAAATTGTCGCTCACACGGCATCTAAAGTTTCAGGAGCAGTAAGAGAAATTTATGACAGACTTAGAAGCCTATAAAGATAAATTCAGCGACAGCGGCAGGCGTGTTCTGGACGGCGCGATGAACGAATCGAGACGTCGCGACCAGAATTATATTTCTATCGAACACATTCTGCACGCTCTGGCTGACGAGGAAGCCGAGCTTTTTAATTCGACGATGCGCGACCTTTCGATTGACCCGCGCACCGTTCGGCTTCTGTTGGAAAAACGCCTTGAAAGCACCCGTGCGCATACGGGCAAAGGCTTTCGCATCGCGCCTGAAACGACCGACCTTTTTAAACGCTCGATGGAACGGGCGCGCTCGCAGGGTCGCCGCGTGATTGACGGAAGCGATATTTTTTATGTCGTCTCGACTGACGAGCGCAGTCTTTTAAACGACATTCTGCAAAATTTGGGAGTTCCTTCGGACGAAGTAGCTTCGACGGCGCGAACGCGCATCAAATCGCGCGAGCAGGAAGAAGAGCGCACGCGCAAAAAATACGAATTGCCGTCATACTTAAAACATTTCGGCGTGAGCCTTAATAAGCTCGCGCGCCAAGACAAGATTCCGCCGACCATCGGACGCGAATTGGAAATCCGCCAGATGCTGGAAATTCTCTCGCACCGCGAGCGCTCGAATTCGCCGATGCTCGTCGGCGAGCCGGGCGTCGGCAAAACCGCCGTCGTCGAAGGCTTGGCGCGGCTTATCGAACTCGAACCGGAAAAAGTTCCCGAACGCCTGCGCAACGCTCACATCGTGCAGCTGCAAATGGGCGGCTTGGTCGCCGGAACGATGCTGCGCGGAATGTTTGAAGAACGCATCAAAGGCATCATCGACGAAGTCAAGGAAAAGAGCGATATTATTCTTTTCATCGACGAGGCGCACACGATTATCGGCGCGGGCGCGGCGCTCGGCACTTCCAGCGATGCGGCGAATATGTTCAAATCCGCTCTGGCGCGCGGCGAGCTGCGCATCATCGGCGCGACGACGATAACCGAATACAAGGAATACATCGGCGAAGACGAAGCGCTGGCAAGACGTTTTCGTTTAGTCAAAGTCGATGAACCGACGATTAGCGAGACCAAGGAAATTCTTTTGGGTTTACGTCCGCGACTGGAGAAAAATTATTCGGTGACGATTTCCGACGAAGCCATCAACACGGCGCTGGAAATGGCTCCGAAATACATTCGCAATCTGCATCTGCCCGATAAGGCAATCGGCTGGCTCGATACGGCTTCGGTCAAAGTCGAAATCAACGAGCCGACTTCGGCAGTCGTCAAACCCGAACACATTATCGACGTCATCTCGCAGGAATCGCGCATTCCGAAAGATATGATTTTCCGCGACACGACCGACCGCTTCTCGCATATGGAAGACGTTTTAGGTCAGCGCGTTATCGGTCAGAAAGATGCGGTCAAAGCCGTCGCGCAAAGGCTGCGTCTCAATAAAGGACCTTTGAAGGAAAATCATTACAAACCCGACGGCGTTCTTTTATTTTTAGGACCGACCGGCGTCGGCAAAACCGAACTGGCGAAAGCGGTTGCCGAATTTATGTTCGGCGACGAAGAGAAAATGGTGCGCATCGATATGTCGGAATACGGCGACGGCACGGTCGGCATCGAAAAGCTGATCGGAATGCCGCGCGGCATCGTCGGCTCGGAACGCGGCGGAATTCTCACCGAACAGCTTCGGGAAAATCCGTACACGGTTCTGCTGCTGGACGAAGTCGAAAAAGCTTCGCCGTATTTAATGAATTTGTTTTTGCAGGCTTTTGACGAAGGCTGGATGACGGACGGGCGCGGCAAGAAAGTTTATTTGTCGGACGCGATTGTCATTATGACTTCGAATTTAGGCTCGGAAAGTTTCAAGAAATACGAAAAACCGCTCGGCTTCGGGCAGAAAACTCTGGGCGACATCCGCGAAATCAAAGGCGCGGCGATGAAAGCCGCCGAACAGCGTTTCTCGCCGGAATTCCGCAACCGTATTGACGAAATCGTCGTCTTTTCGCCGTTGATGATGGACGAGGTGCGCGAGATTGCGCGGCTTTATCTGAGCAAATTAAAACGCCAGATGGAACGGCAGGGCAAAATCATCGAAATCACGGAAAAAGCGATTGAGCTCGTCACCGAAAAGGGATACAGTCCCGCTTACGGCGCGCGTTTTCTGAAACGTTTTATTGACGAGAAGGTGAAGCTGCCGATTACCAATGACTGGAAACTGGCGATGCGCTTTATCGTCGATGCGGAAGACGGCGAGGTAGTCGTCAAAACAATGGATGCTTTCAGCTTAAATTAATTTCAAAAGCTGTTTAATATTTTAAAAAAGCCGTCGAGCCTGAAATTCGACGGCTTTTTTGTCGTCCGATTTTTGAAACTGGTGTAGAATAATTTTCGTTTTAATATAAAAGCGCAAAATGCTTAAAACGTTTGCGCCCGTGCGGGGCAAAAACCGTGACTGATATTACTTTGCTAACCACTTTTCTGATAATCGGCGGCGTCGGATTTCTTTTTCTGCTGATTTCCCTTGTCGTCGGCGATATTTTCGACATTCTCGGACTTGATTTCGGTTTGGACGCGAGCCACGATTTCGGCATTTTCGACAGCCGCGTTATCAGCGTCTTTCTGGTCGCTTTCGGCGGCTTCGGCACCATCGGCACGCAGGTCGGGTTCGGCGCGACCGGCAGCGCGCTGTGCGGTTTGGTCGGCGGTTTGGCGTTCGGCGCGATTGTTTTTTTCTTCGGAAAATTTCTTTACGGTCAGCAATCGACCAGTTCCGTCCGCGCGGAAGATTTAATCGGGCGCACGGCGCAGGTCGTCGTCAATATCAAGCCCGACCAGTTGGGACAGATTTCCTGCCGCATCGGCGACGAAAAAATCGAAAAACTGGCGCGCACGGCGGGCGGCGAAGAAATAAAAGCCGGTCAGCTCGTTCGCATCGATTCAATCGGCAGCGATTCGGTCATCGTCAGCATCGACGCGGGCGAAGGCTTTTCGCTTTTTTCCGAAAAGGCTTGAAACAAACCCGTTTTCAGATTAAAATTCGCACAACCCAAAATAAAAATATCAAATTTTGGTTTCCTTATCGCCCGAGTTTCATAAGTTTCGCGCGTCAATTTTCAGGCTTGCCGGCGGGCAAGCATAAAGTGAGGTAAAAATGTTTGAACTTCCTATTATCGTAATCGCAGTCGTTGTCGCGGTGGTCGTCTGCCTGCTCATCGCGATGATGCTTTTAAGCAAAAACTACATCAAAGTTTCGCCCAATCAGGCGGCGGTTATTTCCGGTCGCCGCCGCCGGCTGACGGACGGCTCGACCGTCGGCTACCGGCAGGTGCGCGGCGGCGCAACGCTCGTCATTCCGTTTCTGGAAAAGGTCGAATTTCTCGATTTAAACGTCATCACCGTGCCGCTCGCCACATCGCGCGCCTACACTTCGCAAGGCGTTCCGGTTTCGGTCAAAGCCGTCGCCAACGTCAAAATTAAGGGCGACGACGAATCTTTACGGGCGGCGGCGGAACGCTTTCTGGGAATGCCGAAAGACCAGTTTCACGGGCTGATTTTTCAGACGCTCGAAGGTCACTTGCGGGCAATTCTCGGAACTCTGACCGTCGAAGAAATCAACAACGACCGCCAGAGCTTCGCGCAGAAACTGACTTCGGAAGCGGCGGGCGATTTGGAAAAAATGGGCATCGGGCTCGACGCGCTGACGATTCAGGAAATCTCCGACGACGAAGGTTATCTCGACGCGCTCGGCAAACGCCGGACGGCGGAAGTGAAGCGCGACGCCGAAATCGGGCAGGCGGAAGCCAATCGCGACTCGAAAATCAAAGCGTCTTTAGCCTTGCAGGAAGGCGAAAAAGTTCGATTGAATACCGAAGCGTTAATCGCGCAATCGAACCGCGAAACCGAGATTCAAAAAGCGCAGGTCTCGGCGGAAATCCAGAAAGAACGCGCCAAAGCCAATCAAGCCGGACCGCTCGCGGAAGCAAAAGCACAGCAAGAGGTCGTGGCGGAAGAAGTCCGCATCGAAAGAATTCGCACGCAGGAACAAATCGCTGTGCAGGAACAGGAAGTTCTGCGCAAGGAAAAAGAACTCGAAGCGACGGTTGTCAAACAAGCCGAAGCCGACCGGCGCGCCGCCGTTCTGCGCGCCCAGGGCGCACAGGAATCGGCGATTTTAGAAGCCGAAGGTCGCAAACAAGCGCAAATCGCGCAAGCCGAAGCCGAAGCGCAGAAATTGCAGAAAGAAGGTCAGGGACGAGCGTCGGCAATCGAAGCCGAAGGTCGCGCCGAAGCCGAAAAAATCCGCGCGCTCGGTTTAGCCGAAGCCGAAAAATTACAGGCGCAGGGTTTGGCACACGCGAAAGCCACCGAAGCGCAGGGTTTGGCGGAAGCGACCGCCATCAAGGAAAAAGCCGCCGCCTGGCGCGAATTTAACGACGCCGCGCGCCTTCAGACGATTCTCGAAAAACTGCCTTCGATTATCGAAGCGTCCGCGCCCGTCTTCCAGGCAGTCGCCGAGCCGCTCGGTAAAATCGACAAGATTGTGATGATTGACCAGGGCGGCAACGGCAATGGTAACGGAAACGGTTCGAGCGGAATCAATCGTTTCGCGCAAACCGCGCCGACGATGATTTTTTCCTTGCTGCAACAGCTTCAGGCGCTCGGTTTAAATGTGCCGGACGTGCTGGCGCAGCTCGGCGTCAACACGGACGGCAAATTGACGAACGGCGCGGAAAAAACCGAAATCAAAATTGTCGAAGAGATAAAATCGGTCGAAGACGGCAACGGCGCAAAGTAAATTAAATCGCACTCGATTCAACCTTTTCGCGGAATTTTGGCATCAAAGGCTTCGGTGATAAAATCTCACTGAAGCCTTTCTTATTCAGAGAAAATTTATGCAAAAATTATTATCGGCATTTCTTTTCTTAATCTGTTCGTCTGTTTTTTGCCTCGCGCAGGATTCGCCGCCGAAACCGACGGCGGTGCCCGGCACGGGAAACGGAAGCGGAAGGGGCGAGACCAACGTCTCGACGCCTTCCAAACCGGCGAATCTTAAAGGCATCGGCATAATTTCCAAGCCGCGCGCAAATTACACCGAAGCGGCAAAACTAAATGACGTCGAAGGCGTCGTGCGCGTTCGCATAGAATTTCTGGCTTCGGGCGAAATCGGCTCGGTAATTCCCCTTTCCGGTCTGGCTTACGGCTTGACCGAGCAGGCGTCGGCGGCGGCTCGTAAAATAAAATTCGCGCCGGCAACCAGAGACGGCGTACCTTATTCGGTGGTGAAGATTGTCGAATACGATTTTTCGATTTATTACCGCGAAAACGACCCGGATTTGAAAAAAAATGCCGGGATTCTCAAAATGCCCGAACCGGAACACCCGCAGAAAAGCAACTTGAGAACCATCGGCGGAAAAGTTCAGGTGAGAGTCGTTTTCGAGACGAACGGAATTATCAGAGTCACAGAAGTTTCCGGCGATTTACCGAAGGATTTTCAGGATGCGGCGCGAAAAGCCGCGTCTCAGATAAAATTCGACCCCGCGGTTCACAAAAACGGAAGCGCCGTCGTTCAGTCAAAAGTAATCGAATATGAATTTAAACCGCAAAATGATTAGACTTTCACAATTATTAACAGTTTTTGCCTTGTTATTCGGAACGGCGATTTCTTCTTTCGCGCAGACGAATAAACCGGACGAAAAAGCCGAGGCGATTCTGGCGAAAGCCGTCCAAAAGCTCGGCGGCGAAAAATATTTGCAGATAAAATCGGTTGTCGGCAGCGGAAATTTTTCGATTTACCGCGACGGTCAATCGCAAATCACGCAGAGCTTTATCGACATTATCGTTTTTCCCGACCGCGAGCGCACCGAATTTAAAACCGGCGGCACGCGCAACATTCAAACCAACGTCGGCGACACCGGCTGGCTCGCCGACACTGCCGCCAAAGTCATCAAGGAACAGGACAAAGACCAGATTGAAGGCTTTAAACGCAGTATGCGCACGAGCCTGGACAATCTTCTGCGCGGCAACTGGCGCCAGAACGCGGCGCTCGGCTTTGTCGGGCGGCGCGAGGCAAGTTTGGGCAAAAGAAACAACGTCGTGAGATTGACTTACGCTGACGGTTTCGTCGTCGAATTCGAATTTTCCGACGAAGGCTTGCCGATGAAATCCATCTACAAACGCACGAACGGCGAAGGCGCGGAAGTCAAGGAAGAAGACCGTTACGCGCAGTTTCTCGACGTCAACGGCATTTTCGCGCCGTTTATCATCGACCATTTCCAAAACGGCGCGCAGACCTCGCGCATCAATTATCTGAAAATCGAATACAACAAACCCATTCCCGATTCGGTCTTCAACAAACCGGCGGACGCCAAAGAATTGAAGAAAGATTTAAAACTCTAGAAAAAATGATGAACGCGGAACGCGGAATTGCAGTTTTTGCGTATCGAATTCCGCGTTCCGCGTTCCGCGTTCATCGTTCTCCGCTTTAGGCTTTATCGTATTTCGCCTTTCCCTGATTGGCGACGGCTTCCTGCGCCGCTCGAATCGCTTCCTGGTCGCCGAGATAATAACTGTTAACCGGCTTGAAATTCTCGTCAAATTCAAAGACGAGCGGAATGCCGGTCGGAATATTGTGTTGGACAATATCTTCGTCGGAAATCGCGTTGAGATATTTCACCAGCGCGCGCAGGGAGTTGCCGTGCGCGGCGATAATCAGGCGGCGTCCGGCTTGAACTTTCGGCAGAATCTCGGTTTGAAAATACGGCACGACGCGCTCGACGGTTTGTTTCAAAGCTTCGGCTTTCGGGAATTTTCCCGCTTCGATTCCCAAATATCGCGGGTCTTTGCCGAGCCATCGCTCGTCGGTTTCGAGCAGTTCGGTCGGCAGAACGTCGTAGCTTCGCCGCCAGATTAAAACCTGTTCCTCGCCGTATTGCGCGGCGGTTTCGGTTTTGTTCAAGCCTTGCAGCCCGCCGTAATGTCGCTCGTTCAGAAGCCACGATTTCGTCTCCGGAATCCACATCAAATCCATCTCGTCCAGAATAATCCAGAGCGTTCGTATCGCGCGTTTCAACACTGAAGTGTAAGCTTCGTCAAAAGTAAAACCTTCGGCTTTCAGCAGCTGTCCCGCCGCTTTCGCTTCTTCCCTGCCCTTTTCCGAAAGGTCGACGTCTTTCCAGCCCGTAAAACGGTTTTCCTTGTTCCATTGGCTCTCGCCGTGTCTGATTAAAACCAATTTATGCATAATTTTAAAAGTTTAATTTTAGTCTGAACGACAATTTTAACAGACCGTTGCGCCAAAATAAAAAACAGTTTGACGCGTCAAACTGTTTTGATTTTTTCGTTATTCATTTTCCGCTTGTTTATTATTGCGCTGCCGCTTGCGCCGCTGCGCCTTTCCAATTCTCGAAAAATACGTCAACGTCAATCCAACCCATTATGTCGGACGAATTTCGTTTTTTTCTTTTGATGGCGTCGTATCCGACGGAAGGTCCGCCCTGTCCGGAATCGGCGGTCGTCATCGATTCCCCGTTCATCGCTATGATGATGCCGACGTGCTGATACATACCGCCGCGTTTTCCTATCTGGAAAAAATCGCCGGGCTTGGGAGATTTGCCGGGCGTCGGATACCAATTCCAGGCGGTTCCGCCGGCATTGGGCAAATCGAAGGAGTGAAAATATCTTTTGGCTAATCCGCCTTCGGCTAACGCTTTTCTGACGACGACGCCTAAAAAGGCGTTGCAGGTGGTCGTCGTTCCGACCGATTTGACCATCGAAGACAGATTAAAATCAATCGTGCCGCTCATCAGTTGCGCGCTTTCCGCGTATTCTTTCCGGCGATATTCAATCATATATTTCGCTCTGTCCATTATCGCCCGCGCCCTTTGCTGATACTTGATCACGCTTAAATCTTCGCCCTTTCCGGCAGCTATATGGTTGATAGCTCTCTGCGTATCTTCCTGAATCCAAATCGACTCCAAGCTCGACTGATTCATACCCGTCCACTCCTGAAATAATACTCCGTTCGTATCCGAACGAATCTCCGATGATTCGCCCGGCAACAGGTTAGTCACTTTGTTGATAATCCATTCTCTGACGTTTTCACTCATATTTCTTAAACCTTTTATTAAATTATTAAAATCTCGTTCGATAGTCGGACGGTTTTATCTCAAGCTTTTTGCGCTGCGCCGGAAAAGAACAGCCGCGAAACTACAGGAAAGAACGCGAAAGGAAATAAATAATTTTCGCGTTCTTTCGCGTAGTTTCGCGGCTGTTCTTGTTTAGCGTCTCAACTCAGGCTTAAATCACCCATTCGTCGTGAACGACGGCAAGCAGATACCACTGCGCGCCGCTTTTTTCGAAAACCAGGTAGAGCGTGCTCCAGCCCATCACGTCGCCGTCCTTGCTTTCCGGAAAGTTGTAGCCGACAAATTTCGCCTTCGGGTAAGTTTCCCTGACATTGAAAACGCCGTTTCCGTAGCCAATCTGTTTGTCGTAGGAAACGCCCGGCGCGCGCACGTAATTGCGGTCATAGATGAATTTTTTGTAATACTCCGGAAAACCAACGTTTATCGGGTCGCCGGAACCGTCGAACGCGCCCCAGACATAAGTTCGCCGAAGCAGGAAAAGGCTCGGAACCTGAGCTTTTTTGAAAACCAAATCCGATTTTTCCAGATAACCGTAAGGCGCGATACGCAAACCTTTAGTCGGATGCACGAAACGGGCGACCGTTTTCAGGTCTTTGTTTTTCAGCGCCGCGACGATTTTATTCGCCGCCGCCATAACTTCTTTTTTCTGCGCCTGAGCGTTGACCGAAGCGAATAAAATTAATGCCAAAAGCGACCATAAAACTTTTCTTTTCATAAAACGTCTCCTCTCTGAAAGCGAAAAAAGCTTTCACCTTTCCAGAACGCTTTCACTTAAAGCTTTTTGCGCTTCGCCGACCAGATAAAGCGAGCCGGTGACGCAGATTAGATTGCTGCGCGAAACCTGGCGAGCAATTTTTAACGCTTCCGCCGCGGTCTGCGTCTGAAAAACTTTTCTCTCGTCAAAATTTTCGGGCAAAGATTTTATCAATTCTTCCGTTTCCGCCGCGCGCGGATTGTCGGGTTTGGTCAAAATCAGGCGCGCGGCTTTCGGAAAAAGAATCTGCGCGATTTCCGGCAAATTCTTGTCGCGCATCGCGCCGAAAACGAGCGTCAGAGGCTGTCCGACAAATTCGTCGAGATAATCGGCTAAAGCTCGCGCGCCCGCGACGTTATGCGCGCCGTCGAATAAAATTTTCCCGTCAAATTCGAGCCGACCGCGATGCTCCGCCGTTTGCAATCCGTCGATAATCGAGCTTTGCGAAATATCGAATTGAAAATCCCTGAGCGTTTCGGCGACGGCGATGGCGACGGCGGCATTGGCGAATTGATGTCTTCCCAATAAACTCGGCAAAACATTCGGATAGCTGTCGTTTGAAGTTTTAAAAGTCGCATAAAGCATCGGAGCAATTTCGGCGTCTTTCCTGATAACAAAATTCGAAGTCGCGCGCATCGGCTCGATACCGATTTCCCGGCATCTTCCTGAAATTACTTTTTCAGCTTCTTTTTTCTGCGGCGCGACGATAACTTTTTGCGTAGTTTCGCGAATAATCGCCGCTTTCTCCGCCGCGATTTCCGCCAGCGTGTCGCCCAGAATTTTCTGATGGTCGTAATCAATCGGCGTAATTGCGGCGATTTCCGCGCGTGTCGCCGTGACCGAATCGAAACGCCCGCCCAAACCCGTTTCCAGAATCGCCAATTCGATTTTCGCTTCGGCAAAAGCCGCGACGGCAATCGCCGTCACCTGCTCGAAAAACGTCGGCACGCTTTCAAGCTCGCCTTTCTCGACCAGATTTTCGGAAATTTTTCTGACGCGCGCCGCGTGGCGGGCAAAATCTTTTTCGCTGATTTCCGCGCCGTTAATCCGGATTCTTTCGGTGATTGAGACGAGATGCGGCGACGTGTAAAGCCCGGTTTCTATATTGGCGCGGCGGCAAATCGAATCTAAAAACGCGCCGGTCGAGCCTTTGCCGTTGGTTCCGGCAATCTGGATTTTCAGGAAATTATTTTGCGGATTTCCGAGCGCGGCGAGCAGTTTTTCGGTCGAAGCTAAACCGAGCTTCATCGCCAGAACTTCGTTTCCGAGCGAGAGAAGATACGATAAGGATTCGGCAAAATTCACTTTTCAATCAGGCGTCGATGATAATTGATTTGTCCGAGATGATAACTAAAATGCGTCAGCAGATGAATCAGCATAAAATCGGTTTTGACCGTTTTATCGTGCTTTTCGACGGGAAAATTTTCTTCAAAGCGCTCGTCCGGCAAGTTACGCAAAGTTTCCAGAACAGCCGTTTTGGTTTTCTCGACGCTCGCCAGCAAATCCTGACGCGAAACGCCCGTCGAGCTGAATTCGCTGTCGCGGTTTCTGACGTAGCCGGTTTTGCCGAGCGTCGCGCCGACGAAATGATTCAAATTTCCGAGCAGATGCAGGCACAGATTTCCGGCTGAATTGCTGATTCCGCCGCCGACCGACCAGAGCATATTTTCGTCGGCGTAGCGATTGATTTCGCTCGCCAGCTTGTCCATCTCTCTTTCAAATAATTCGAGCAGGGTTTCTTGTAACATACGGATAAAAAGAATTTTTATCTTAAAAATATTTACGGTTTGCTTTGCGGCGCGGCGAAAAAATCTTCTTTCGGCTTGATTTTCGCGTTCATCATAAAATTCAGCAGGCGAATAATCGCGGCGCGCAGCGCGCGCCTGTCGACGACCATATCGACCATTCCGTGTTCGAGCAGAAACTCGCTTCTTTGAAAGCCTTTCGGCAATTTTTGGCGAATCGTCTGTTCAATCACGCGCGGTCCGGCAAAACCGATAAGCGCTTTCGGCTCGGCGATAATGATGTCGCCGAGCATCGCGAAGCTCGCCGTCACGCCGCCGGTCGTCGGGTCGGTCAAAACGGAAATAAACGGCAGTTGCGCGTCGTGCATCTGCGAAAGCGCGGCGGAAATTTTCGCCATCTGCATCAGGCTCAAAGTTCCTTCCTGCATTCGCGCGCCGCCCGACGCCGAAAAGATTATCACCGCGCCGCGCGTTTTTATCGCGCGCTCAATCAGCCGCGTGATTTTTTCGCCGACCGCCGAACCCATCGAGCCGCCGATAAAGCTCATATCCATCGCGCCGGCGTAAACCGCGTGACCGCCGACTTTGCCTTTGCCCGAAACGATGGCTTCCGGCAAACCCGAAGCGGCTTTCGCGGCTTCGAGACGGTCTTTATACGGCTTGGTATCGACAAATTCGAGCGGGTCGGTCGAAGTTACGTCTTCGTCCAGCTTTTCATATTGCCCGTCGTCGAAAAGACTTTTGAGCCGCTCGCGCGCGCCGAGCCGAAAATGATAACCGCATTCCTTGCAAACCTGCTGCGCTTCTTCCAGCTCGCCTTTATAGAGCGCCGTGTCGCATTCGAGGCATTTGACAAAGATACCCTCGGTTTTCACCTTGCGGTCTTCATCGGCGGTTTGCTCTTCTAATTTCGGTTTTTTTCGACTAAACCAGGACATATAAATTGATGCAAGACTCAAAATGCAAAACGCAAAATGAACAAGACTATTTTATTTTAAATTTTGCATTGCACAAGATTATCACACGCCGAAACTTATCAGAAAGCCGGAAAAGGGTTTATCGCTGATTTATAATTGTCGAAGAAACGTTTTTTGTGCTAAATTCAGCCAGGTTCCCAATATCTCGAAAGAAGGCTCCTTTTATGAAAAAATATTTTTTTTTAATCGTTTTACTTCTCTGCGTTTTTTCCGTTGACGGTTTTTCCGCCGTGAAAACGTGGGACGGCGGCGGGGCGGACGCCAACTGGCAGACGGCGGCAAACTGGGTCGGCGACGTTGCGCCCGCCGCTAATGACGACCTCGTTTTTCCGGCGACGGCGGCGCAGCAGGCGACCAACAACAATTTCTTTTTCTTTACCGCTTTTAACTCGCTGACGTTTGAAGGCGGCGCGTATACGGTCGGCGGCAACCCGATGACCTTGCGCGGTTTGAACGCCGTCGCCGGAACGCACGCTATAAATACGGCTGTCAGCGTCAGCGGCGCGCAGACTTTTAACGCCGGACAGGCGGCGGTCGTGACGATTGCGATTTTGAACGTCGGCGGCAATCCGCTGACGCTGGACGGCGCGGGCAGTTTCGGCATCGGGCTGCTTTCCGGCTCGGGCGCGATTACCAAAAACGGAATCGGCGCGTCTCTGATTGCCGGCGCGAGCGGTTACAGCGGCGCGCTGAACATCAACGACGGAATTCTGGTCGTCGATGCGAATTTGCCGAACAGCGTGGTCACGATAAATTCCAGTTCGACCGGCGGCGCTTTCGGCATCAGCGGTCTGGGCGGGACGGGCACGGTCGGCGCAACGACGGTGACGAACGGCGGCATCAGCGCCGGAACGCTCGACTCGCCGACGGGAATTTTGAATATCAACGGCAATTTAAATTTCGCTCCGACCGGAAATTTCGTGGTGAAAATCGGCGGCACGACGCCGGGCGCGAACGGGCACGACCAGTTAAACGTCAGCGGAACCGTCACGTTAAATAACGCGCGGCTCGCGCCTTTGCCGTGGAACGCTTTTCGTCCGGCAATCAATGATTCGTTCGTGATTTTGCGCAACGACGGCACGGACGCGATAAACGGCACGTTTCTGAACGCGCCGGAAGGCGCGGTTTTCGGCGGCGCGCTCAACACGGCTTTCCGCATCACTTATCACGGCGGCGACGGCAACGACATCGTTATCACGCGCGTCAACAAAGCCAATTTCGATTTCGACGGCGACGGGAAATCGGACGTTTCGGTTTATCGACCTTCAAACGGCACGTGGTACGCGCTTTTGAGCGGCAGCGGCGCGCTGTTCGGTCAACAGTTCGGCATCAGCACCGACCAGCCCGCGCCCGCCGATTTTGACGGCGACGACAAAACCGACACGGCGGTTTTTCGTCCCGCGGACGGCTACTGGTTTATTTTGCGAAGCTTTGACTCGACTTTCACCGCCACGCAGTTCGGCGCGAGCGGCGATTACGCCGTGCCGAACGATTACGACGGCGACGGGCGCGCCGATGTCGCGGTTTTTCGCCCGTCCGATGGCGGCTGGTATCAATTGAGAAGCCTGACCAGTCAATTTGTCGCGCAGCAATTCGGCAACAGCCAGGACAAGCCCGCCATCGGGGATTTCGACGGCGACGGCATCGGCGATTTAGCCGTTTTCCGCAGCGACGGAAACTGGTATATTCTGCGCAGCTCGGACGGCGGTTTTTACGGCGTGAATTTCGGTTTCGGGACGGATAAAATTTGTCCCGCCGATTACGACGGCGACGGCAGAACCGACATCGCCGTTTTTCGCGGCTCGAACAATCCGTCCGAAGCCGATTTTTATTATCTGCGCAGCGTTGACGGCGGTTTTCAAGCCGCGGCTTTCGGCGCGGTCGGCGACGTTCCGGTCGTGGCTGATTACGACGGCGACGGCAAAGCCGATTTCTCAGTTTTCCGTCCGGGCGAAAACGCGTGGTATTTACTGCGCAGCACCGCCGGATTCACCGGCGTCGTCTTCGGACAAACGGGTGACAAGCCCATTCCCGCTGCTTTCTTTCCTTAGATAAAAACGCGGAAACCTCACGTTTCCGTGCCGGTTGTACGCCTTCAGGCGCGCGTGAACCGACAGGAGGCGTGCGAAGAGCGCGCCGATTCGATTCCGATGCTTTTTTTGCCGGCTATATCTGTCCGCCGGCTTCCGCCTTTTTGCCTTTCCGAGAAATTTCCATTTACCTGATACCTTTTTGCATCTCCTTTTCGCTTTAGTTGGCAGAGACCGATTTTTTTCCCGAGGGAGACACGAAATGCAAAGCAATTATCTTATTAAATTCGCAGTTTTAATTATCTGTTTAATTTCTTCAAACGCCGTCTATGCCGACGTTAAAATCAAGACGCGGCAGACGGTCGGCGGGCAGACCTCCGAAAATACGACCTATATCAAAGGCAAACGCCAGCGCTCGGAGATGATGGGCGGAAAAATGGTTAGCATTACGCAGTGCGATTTGCGCCGCGACGTGCAGATTATGCCGGACGGCAAAGTTTATATGGTCAACCCGTTTGACGGCGGCGCGGCGGCGCAGGCGAACGAAAACGTGTCGCAAACGCAGACGACGACCAAGCTCGAAACCGGCGGAACGATTACGATGACCTACACGACCAAAGACACCGGCGAGCGCAAACAGATGTTCGGCTACACGGCGAAACATTTGATTATTACGATGGAATCGGTCGCTTCCGCCGATGCCTGTATGAAAAACAACAGCAAGATGGAGATGGACGGCTGGTATATCGACGCCGCCTGGTATTTTCAATGCGACCGCGGCTATGCGGGCGGCTACACGCCGAAAAGCCAGAAAGCCGGCTGTCAGGACAAATACGTGATGAAGCAGGTCGGCACGGCGAACCGCGGTTATCCGGTCTGGGAAAAAATGACGATGTACGATGCAAGCGGCAAGGAAATGATGACGTCGCTCAACGAAGTCGTCGAGCTTTCGCAAGCCACTCTGGAAGCTTCGCTGTTCGACATTCCGCAGGGCTACCGCGAAGTTAAAGATTCGTCCGAGCTGTATGCGAGTATGTCGAGCCAATCGAGCAGCGGTCAGTCGAGCAACGGCAGCACGACGAGCGGCGGCAATAACGGCAATTCCAATAGTTCTTCCAATTCCGGTATGAGCCGGAACGTGCAGAATATGTCGAAATCCGAACCGGACATTTCGACGACGGTCGGCGCGAAAAAAGAAGGTACTGTCCGCATCGGCTTGGCGGGCGTGAAAACCGGCGCGGTCGGCGAAGGCTTGAAGGCGGCGGAGCTTGCCGGAGCGATTCGGAGCACGCTCGGCGAATATCTGAAAGGCACGAAGATTGAGCTGGTTCAAATCGAAGCCAGCCTCGCGACGGCAATCGAAGCCGAAGCCAAGCAGAAGGAATGCGATTACGTTCTTTACGCGCAGGTTTCGCACAAAAAAGGCGGCGGCGGTTTCGGAATGTTCTCGAAAATCGCGCCCGCCATCGGCAACATCGTGCCGGTCGCAGGAATCGGAAGCAGAAGCGGACAAATCGCCGGACAGGTTGCCAACACCACGATTTACACGGCGGCAAACGCGGCGGGCAACGTCAAATCGAAAGACGAATTGACGCTCGAAATCAAGCTTAATTCAACCGGCGGCGCGACCTCTCTCGCCAGGCAGTATAAAACGAAAGCCAAATCCGACGGCGAAGACATCATTTCCCCGCTCGTCGAACAGGCGGCGACCGCGATTCTGGAAACGGTCGGCAAATAAATCAGAAAAGTGTCATCATCCGAACCTCCTTTTTGAGACGGTCTTCGCTCGACCGTCTCTTTTTTTATTGGCGGCAGGTTTCGGGCGAAAATGTATGAAAAGCGAACGAAATCTGCGGTTTTATAGAGGACAAATGGCGTTTGGCAACTGCCGAAGCGCTTCCGGCAATTGCCAAACCGATTCCGGCAACCTCCGGAAAGCGTCCGGCAACTGCCGAATTCGGTCCGGCAGCTTCCAAACGCCGCTCGGCTAATTCCAAATCTCATACGGCAGCTTCCGGAAGCCTTCCGGCAACTGCCGAACTGCGTCCGGCTTCTTCCGAACTGCGTCCGGCTTTCGCCGAAACTTATTTATCCGAAGCCATTTGAAGGCAGGCAGCCGGAAACGGGCGAATTATATATTTTTTTTGATACTTTTCGTATCGCCTTTACGCTATTACCAGAGAAGACTATTCTTCAATCTTTTATTTATTCCATAAGTGAGCAAGCAATTATGTCTATTATTCGAAAAATTACCTGTTATTCATTACTGATTTTATCTATTTTGTCCGCCGTGCCGACTTTGGCGACGACGGAAGACCGCGTGACAATCGACCGCGACATCGTTTTCCGGCGCGGCGCGATTTCCGCTTCCCTGCGCGGCAGAATCAATCGCGGCACGACGCATTTATACCGCATTCGCGCCCGCGCCGGGCAGGAAATGGCAATCGTCCTGAAAACGGGCGAGCAGACTTCCGCGACGCTCTACGCGCCGACCGCGGGCATTGTCGAAGGCGCGGACGGCATCCGCCAAACGCTCGTCGAACTGCCCGAAACCGGCGAATACCTGATTCAAATCGGCACCGATGCCGCCGCTAATTACACGCTCGAAGTAACGATTAATTAAAAAGGAGAACTGCAATTATGACTACGCAAACACACGCCGCCGCGCTCGCGCCGGAAATGCCGACCGAAGCCGTTTTGGGGCAAATCCTGATGGGCGCTTTTACGTCGCAAGCCGTCTATGTCGCCGCCAAGCTCGGCATCGCCGATTTGTTGAAAGATAATCCGCGCCCGGTCGCGGCATTAGCCGCCGAAACAAATACCGACGCCGACGCGCTTTACCGCGTTCTGCGCGCGCTGGCGAGCATCGGCATTTTTGCCGAAACCGCGCCGAAAACTTTCGCGCTCACGCCGTTTGCCGAGCCGCTTTTGAGCGACCGCCCGGGCAGTATGCGCGAGATGGCAATCTGGATTGGCGAAGAAGCGCACTGGCGCGTTTACGGCGAGATGCTTTACAGCGTCCGAACGGGCAAACCCGCCTGGGAACGCGTCCACGGGCAGGAAGCTTTCCCGTACCTGTTTGAAACCGACCGCGCGCTGGGCGATATTTTCAACCGCGCGATGACCAGCTTTTCGTCGAGCGTCGCGCCGGCTATCGCGCAGGCTTATGATACGTCGGAAGCGAAAACGCTGGTCGATATCGCCGGCGGTCACGGGCTTTTGCTTTCGGCATTTTTGAAAACGAATCCCGATTTAAAAGGCGTTTTGTTCGACGTGCCGACGGTTATCGAAGACGCGGGCGCGCTGCTCGAAAGCGAAGGCGTCGCCGAAAGAGTCGAAGCCGTGACGGGCGATTTTTTCCAAAACGTTCCGGCGGGCGGCGACCTTTATATGATGAAACACATCATTCACGATTGGGACGACGCGCGCGCGCTCGCCATCCTGAAAAACATTCATTCGGCGATGAACGAAAACGGCAGGGTTTTAATCGTCGAGATGGTCGTCAAAGAAGCGAACGAGCCGGATTTCAGCAAGATTATGGATTTGGAAATGCTCGTCACGCCCGGCGGCGTCGAGCGCACGGCGGAAGAATACCGCCAGCTGCTGGCGCAAGCCGGATTTCGCCTGACGCGCATCATCCCGACCGCTTCGCCATATAGCATTGTCGAAGCCGTTAAAGCTTAACTGAAAGCTGAGAACTGAGAATCGTTTTCAATTCTCAGTTCTCAGCTTTGCCCGCCGTTAAAAGTATCGGCAAATTGAATAATCAATCAGGAGAATGCGGAAATCATCGTGACCATCAAATCAACGGCAATTACAATTTTTATCGCTCTGATGATAATTTTGACCGCGAACGCCGCGTTTGCACAGGAGCCTGTCGCGCCGACCAATCCCGAATTTCAAACTGAAGCGCCGGTGCCTGACAATTCGATGCCGGTCAGAATCGGCATTGCTCTGCCGAAAGCGAATTTTTTCGAGGACGGCGTGAACAGTTTTCAAATAGCGGCGAGCATCCGCGAAATTATCGGCAATCACTTTAACGGAAGCGGCATCGAGATAATCGCGCTGGAGGCTCGCCTGCCGCCCGCGATTGCCGTCGAAGCCAGAGAAAAAAGTTGTTTTTATATTTTGCAAACCGTCGTTTTGAGAAAACGAAGCGGCGCGAAGCTTAATTCAATGACGCCGGCGACAAGCATTAACGGAGGCGCGCAGACGGTGCTTTACAAGGCGGCGGATTTGGCTTCGACGACGAAATCGAAAGACGAATTCACTTTCGAATACAGCTTGATTTCCACCGAGGACAATGCGGTTAAAGCTAAAAATTCTTTCAAAACAAAGGCGAAAGCCGACGGCGAAGACGTTCTTTCGTCGATGTTGGAAAATATGTCGAAGGCGGTTCTGGCTGCGGCAAAGTAAATAAAGTTTCAAACGACGACGGAAAAACGCCCGGAAGGCGGGAGCGGGCGAGAATGAAAATTTCTTGCCTTCTTTTATTTTATCTTTTTTATTTTATCGGTTTTTCAATTTCCGGAAGCTTCATTCTCCGCAATAAATCGCCGTAGCGCGCGTCGTCGCGGATTGAATCCAGCATCGGCTCGGTCGCGAACCAGAGCAGCCACGGGTCGAATTCGGCTTGCGATTTTTCAAAATAATCAAAAGCCTCGTCGCGGTCGCCGAGCGCGGCGTGCGCCATTCCCAGAAAATACGGTTTGAGATACGTTGCGCCGTCGAGCTCCTGCATTTCGCGCAAAACCGCGCGCGCTTCGTCCATTCGACCGACCGCGACGTACGCAAAGCAAAGCTTATATTTCGGCAGCCCCGATTGCGGTATCATCGCCGCGAATTTTTCCAGAAAACCGACCGCTTCGTCGATTCGTCCGAGCGCCCATAAATTGATGCCGGTCTGCGCGTAGCCTTGCGGGTAATTCGGGTCTAAGTCGATAATTTCCCTGCCTTTGGCAAGGGATTCTTTGTGATGACGCGCTTGATACATCGTCCACGCGACCAGCGTTTTCGTGCGCAAAGAGAGCGGGTCAAGCTGTTCGGCGAGCAGAATTTCCCGAACGCCTTTCTCAAATCTGCCCGTTCCGACCAGCCAAGCCGCATACCATTCGTGAGAATTCGGATAATTCGGATTCAGCTCCGCCGCGCGATGATAAATCCGCTCGGCTTCATCCCAATTCTGCATGTTCTGCGTGTGCAAGCCGAGCGCGGCGTAAGCCTCGCCCAACTGGTCGTCGAGTTCGATGGCGCGCCGCGCGGCGGCTTCGGATTTTTCCAGTGCGACGCGCGACGGCATAATGCCGTAAATGTTCGCCCACGTGTAGAAATCCGCCAGCCCGACATACGCCAGAGCGTAATCCGGGTCGAGATTGATGGCTTTTTGAAACGATTCGAGGGCTTTGATTAAAGCGTCGGGCGTAAATTGATTCCAGTGAAAACGCCCGCGCAGATACGCTTCGTAGGCTTCAGGGTCGTTCGTTCCGCGTTTTTCGAGCTGGCGGCGCTCTTCGCCCGTCAATTGCGGAATCAGCGATTGCGCGACTTTTTCCGAAATCGAATCTTCCAGTTCCAAAACGTCCGACGATTTTTCGTCAAAGCTTTCCGCCCAGACCGTCGCGTTTTCGCTGACGCTTAAAAGCTGGACGGTCACACGGATACGCTCGCCGCTGCGCCGGATGCTGCCGTCGAGAACGTAATCGACCGCCAGTTTTTTTCCCGCTTCGAACGGATCGACTTCCGTTTGCGCGTATTGCAGAACGGAACTGGTCGGGCGCATTACAAAACGACGCACGTTGGAAAGCCGCGTAATCAACGCGTCCGTCAAGCCGATGCCGAGATATTCGTCTTCGCCCGCGCCGGTCAGCGCGCCGAATAACCTTAGCGGCAACACGGCGATAGCTTTCGCGCCGCCGGTATCAAGGCGGGCAATTTTAGATTCTTCCGGCGGCTGAGCCAGAGGATTTCCCGAACGGCGCAGCAAATCGGCATAACGCGCGTCGTCGCGCAAAATGTCGAACTGCGGGTCGACGCCGAGCCAGTTCAGCCACGCGTCACGCGCCGCAAAAGATTTTTCGAGATTTTCAAAAGCACTGTCCTTATCGCCGAGCGCGCAGTAAATCAGCGCGAGCATATATTCGGAAACAAACCGCGCCTGAGAAATTTCCCTGAGCCGCGCGAGAATTTTTTCGGCTTCGGCGCGCTCGCCCGCCTCGGCGTAGGCGGCAGCCAGCTCGTTCAGGTAGAACGGATTTTCGCCCGTCAGCCGGACGGATTTTTCAGCGCTGGCGATGGCTTCCCCGTATTGTCCGGCGCGGCGCAGAACCCAACTGAAAGTCTGCAAGCCCCAGGCGTAATTCGGCTCGTTGCCGAGCATTTTCCGGTGCACGGCGATCGACTCGTCAAAACGCCGCGCGTGATACAAAACCCACGCTTGCAGATGCAGGCTCAGAATCGAATCCGGGTCGAGTTCGAGAACGCGATTTATTTCATCGAGCGCCTCGTCAAAGCGCCCGCTATGCGAAAGAACCGTGTTCAGCCAGCTATGCGCCGCGACCGAATTCGGATTCAGTTCGATGGCGCGCCGCAGATGTTTCTCCGCCGCGTCCCAATCCCAGTTATAGCTAATCTCGACAAAGCCCAGAACGGCGTAGCCTTCGGCGAGCGTCGGGTCGAGCGCGACAGCTTTTTCCGCCGCTTCTCTGGCGGGTTTCGCGCCTGCGGCAAACGGGATAACGCAGTGAATACCGAGAAAAATATAATATTCGGTCAGTGCCGCGTAAGCCAGCGCGTAATTCGGGTCGAGCTCGACGGCGCGCCTGTAAAACTGAATGGCGCGCGCAAAGCCTTCTTCGCTGTGCAGATTCCAGTTGAAACGCCCGCGCAAGTAGGCTTCATAGGCTTCGGCTTTCTCGGTCGCGCGTTTGGCGAGCTGCTGCTGTTCTTCGCCGGTCAGATGCGGAACGAGCGATTTGACGACCTGCTCGGAAATCAAATCTTCGAATTCGAGAATGTCGGAAGCTTTTTCGTCAAAGCTCTGCGCCCATTCGGTCGAATTGCCCCTGACGCTCAAAAGCTGAACCGAGACGCGAATCCGCGCGCCGGAGCGCCGGATATTGCCGTCCAGAACGTAATCGACGTTCAGCTCGCCGCCCGCCGCAAACGGGTCGGTGTTTTCCTTGAAATTAAGAATCGAGCTGGTCGGGCGGACGATAAAACGACGCACGTTGGAAAGACGCGAAATCAACGCGTCAGTCAGCCCGATGCCGAGATATTCGTCGTCGGAATCTCTCGTGCCGAGCATTTTCAGCGGCAGCACGGCGATTGATTTTTCTTTGTCTTTAGTTGCGCCCGACGCTTTTTGCCGCCTGACGGAAGGATGATTTATGGCTTTCAATAATCGCTCGCAGCGCGCGTCAGCGGCAAGCGCGTCGAACTGCGGGTCAACCGCCAGCCAGCTCAATCTGCCGTCGCGGATTTCGAGCGCCTTATCCAGCAATTCAAAGGCTTTTTCCACGTCGCCCAGATTGACGTAAATCATCGCCAGAAGATACGGCGAGACATACTGCGTCACCGATAAATTCTCGATTTCGCCGATTAAGCCGCGCGCCTCGTCGTCCTGCCCAGCCGCCGCATAGGCGGAAGCGAACCAGCATAGCGTGTGCGTGCTTCTGCCGAGCAGCGCGACGGCGTGCTGCGCGACCTTTATCGCTTCCTCGTGTCTGCCGCTGCGCGACAGCACGCCGATCAAAAATAAATGCGCCAAGCCGTAATGCGGTTCTTCTTCAATCAGCCGGTAAGTTCCCGCAATCGCTTCGTCATAGCGGCGGGCGTGATACAAAAGCCAGTTTAAAGTCTGCGGGATGATGGGCGTAAACGGGTCGAGTTCGAGCGCTTTATTGACTTGCTCGAAGGCTTCTTCAAAGCGCCCGCGCATCCCCAGTTGATAGGCGTACCAGACGTGCCCGATGGAGTAATTCGGGTTCAGCTCGATCGCCCGGCGAAAATAATTGTCGGCGGCTTCCCAATCGAAATCGCCCAACTGCGCGGCAAATCCGAGCGCCGCGTAGCCTTCCGCCAGCTTCGGGTCAAAGGCAATCGCCTGCCGCGCCGCTTTTTTCGTCGCCGCGGTCGTTTCGGCAAAAGGTCGAACCGCATAAATGCCGAGAAAATTGTAATAATCGGCGATTCCGGCATAGGCGAGCGCGTAATCCGGCGCAAGCTCAATCGCGCGTTGATAAAAGGCGAGCGATTTGGCAAAGCCTTCGACCGTAAATTGATTCCAGTGATGGCGCCCGCGCAGGTAGGCTTCGTAGGCTTCGGCGTTGTTGGTCGCGCGTTTTGCCAGTTGATTTTTTTCCTCGCCCGTCAGATGCGAAACGAGCGTTTTGACGACGCGCTCGGAAATCGAGTCTTCAATCTCCAGCACGTCCGTCATTTTTTCGTCGAAGCTTTCAGCCCAGCGCGTCGCGTTTTCGCCGATGCTCAAAAGCTGGACGCTGACGCGCACGCGGTCGCCGATGCGCCGGATGCTGCCTTCGACGATAAACTCGACGTCCAGCTCGGCGCCCGCCGCAAACGGGTCGGTGCTGCCGGCGTAGCGCATTATGGAGCTGGTCGGGCGCACCACCAGCCGCTTGACGCCGCTCAGACGCGAGCCGAGCGCGTCCGCCAGACCGATGCTCAGATATTCGTCGCCCGTCTCGTCGCTCTGCGCCGCGCCGAGCAGTTTAAACGGCAGAATGGCAATCGAATTTTTGGCTGTCCGTTCGGCTTTTACAACGACCGTTACCGGCAAATCAAACGACTGCGCCCGGACGGGACGCTTTTCCAGATAATTGGAAATGTCCTCGCTCAATTCGGCGGCGGATTGATAACGCTCCGCCGCGCTTTTGCGCAGGGTTTTCAAAACGATTTTGTCGAGATTGCCCGAAAGCTCGTGCTGCAAAGTCTCAAGCGTCGCGCCGCGCGAGGCGAAAATTACATCCAGCGTCGGTTTTTCGCCCGTGCCCGTATCGCTGCGCGCAAAATTGTCTTCGCGCGTCAGGATTTCGCTCGGGCGCGTCGGTTCTTCTTCGCGGACGGCGCGCGCGATTTCATACGGCGCGCGGCTTTTGACGCGATACGGGCGATGCCCGGTCAGCAGCTCATACAGCAAAACGCCCAGGCTGTAAATGTCGGAGGCGGGCGTGACAGCCTCGCCGGAAATCTGTTCGGGCGAAGCGTATTGCGGCGTCATCATTCGCATATGCGTCGCCGTCGGCTCCATCGCCGTCGCGCCGAATTCCGGGTCGAGCAATTTGGCGATGCCGAAATCGAGCAGCTTCGGCGCGCCGTCCGCCTTGACCAGAATATTAGACGGCTTTAAATCGCGATGGATAATTTTATGGCGGTGCGCTTCTTCAAGCGCCGCGCAGATTTTTTGAAAAATTTGCAATCTTTCATTGATGCTCAAACGCCGCCGGTCGCAATAAGCGTAAAGCTGCTCGCCCTCGACGTATTCCATCACGAAATACGGCAAGCCTTTTTCGGTCGAGCCGCCGTCGAGCAGGCGCGTGATGTTCGGATGATTCAGCGTGGCGAGAATCTGCCGCTCATTGCGAAAGCGGCGCACGACCAAATCCGTGTCCATTCCGCGTTTGATAAGCTTGACGGCGACTTGTCGCGAGAAAGCGCCGTCGACTCTTTCCGCGAGGTAAACCGCGCCCATCCCGCCGCGACCGAGCTCGCGCACCAGCCGGTAAACGCCGATTTGCCGTCCAATCATCGCGTCCAGCTCGCGGTCTTCGGTCGTTTCGCCGGCAAGCGTTTTTTCCAGCATTTCGCCGGTCAAAAGTTTTTCCACTTCCTCGCGCATCTCGACATCGGCGCAGGTTTCGGCGAGAAAAACGGTGCGCTCCGCCTCGTTCATCGCGAGCGCGGCTTGAAAAGCTTTTTCGATTTCTTGCTGTCTGGGCGACATCGTTTATGCAATCAGAAGATTGTCGCAAGTATAACGAAATTAGCCGAATGCGACAATTTTTTTGCGAGATTATTTGCCTGCCTGATACTTTTTCCGCTTGATTTGCGCGTTACAGACAACGCGCAAATCAAGCGCCGCAGCCGCGCGGCGAGCGGGACAGCTTTCAAAGGAAATTATGAAAAAAATCGCATCAAACTTTACTTTCAGGAAATTATTTTTAATCGTTTTGTGTTTAAACGTTTTGAGCGGCAACGTTCTGAGCGCGGCGGCGCAAACGCGGCGCGCTTCAAATCAACCGGCTTCGAGCAATCAGCCGAATAAATCCGCGCCGAAATGCTCCGGCGCGTGGACGGGCAATATCACATACACGCGAACGCAGACGATGACCGACAGCAAAACCGTCAAGCGAGTTTCAAATCGCGGCGAGGACAAGCGCGATTGGGAGATGCGATACAACTACAAAGCGTCGGTCGCCGTTCTGGAAACACCCGAAAAAAACGGCTCGAACATCGGCAAAGCGCGCATCGAGCATAAGTTTTCATCAATCGACAAAACCATCGCCAGAGAAGAAAACTCGTGCGACCGCGGCAAGACTTTCCAGGTGATGACCGGAAATTTTCTGACGAAAGCCGAAACGACCGGAAACGCCACCAATGCCGAGGCGAATGTTAATGTCGGCGTGAACGCCGACGGCACATATACGGTGAGCGTCGGCTTGCCGCAAATTCAAGGGCTGACGACCGGAAAAGAAACTTCCAGCTTCAGCGGGCAGTGCCAACCGAAAAAAGGCAAAGATTTGACGCTGCCGGAAACGCCGACGAGCGTCGATGGAAATTCGCTAACCAGCGAGGGCAAAGACCGCATTAATCCGCAAGACCCGAATCGTCTTTCGGGAAGCTATTCGAAAACGTGGCAGAACGTGACGGAAACGATTTCGTGGAATCTGGAAAAATGCGGCGCGCCGCTCAGGATTACGGATTTGCAGTTTGAAGATATGAAATATCCGAACTGGAACGACTGGCAGGAAATCGTCGAACAGCGCGGAACGATTGACGGCAATCTCGTTAAAATCAAAGCCAAAATTTTGAACACTTCGGGCGAAACGAAATTCGCCGACGTGCGTTTTAAAGAAACTTACAAAGGCGACAAATGGGACGGCGCACGACCCGACGCGCCGCTGAAAGACGATGTCGCTTCGGTGCGCGTCGAAGCAAACAGCGAAGAAACGGTCGAATTGGTCTGGGATTCGTCAGGCTACGCGTGGTTTGACGACGGTCGCCCGCGACTCGTGCAGCGCATCAAAGCCGAACTCGAAGAAAACAGCAAAAAGATTGACGAAGCGACGGAAAATCTGAAAGTCGCGCCGAAACCGCTCGTGCTGGTTCACGGACTCTGGAGCAATTGGGGCGCGTGGCTGCCGTGGCAGAATATTCTGACGACTTCGCACTCTTACGATTGGAAAGCGTTTCCGGTCGGCGAAAAGCCCGAACACGGCGTGATGAACACGGGCACGACGTTTATGTCTTCGGAACAGACGGATTCAATCGCCGACAACGCGCACAAGCTTGAAACATACATCGAATACGCCCAAAAAGACCGTAACGCGTGGCACGTCGATGTCGCGGCGCATTCGATGGGCGGGCTGATTTCGCGTTATTACATCGACCAGATTATGCAGAATAATGCCGAGGACGGTCGCCCGCGCATTTCGCATCTCGTGATGCTCGGCACGCCGAATATGGGTTCGCCCTGCGCCGATGTGATGGATTTGGCGTTTGGAATGGTCGGCAAACAGGTCGAAGCCGTGCGCCAATTGCAGCAGGATTATGTCGAAGGTTTCAACAAAGTCATCACGCAGCGCAAAGGCGTCAAATTCTCCGCTCTCGCCGGAAATTCGGTGCCGACCGTCTGCAAATGGTCGGGCGCGGGCGACGGCGTGGTGCAAGTGCCGTCAGCGCATTGGACAATCAAAGATACGGGTTTGTCCGACAGCCTGCACACCGATTTGACCGGCACGAAAGATTTCTCGAATTTCGTCAAACCGCACGTGGCAATCGGACCGAAAGGCAATCACAATCCCGAAATGCCCCAGATGCCCAATCGGACGGGACAGCAGCAGCAGCAAAATCAATTCGGCGCGTATTTTATGAACGCGTCATACCAAGCGCCGGTTTCAAACGAGTTTTCGCTTCCGAATACGATTGATAAAGATTATTACAAACCCGATTTTGCGAAAGCGGTCAAACTCGCGCCGAAGCAGTCGGTCGAAATCGAAATTCCCGTCCCGACGGCGCAAAATTTCGGCATCACGTTTATGGCTGATTCAAACGTGTCCGCCACGCTTTCGAGCGACAAAGGCGAAGTTCTCGGCAAAAATCTGACGAAAACGCCCGAAGCGAATTTGTGGTTTCGTTCGATTTTCGTGAACCGCAACGTCAGCGCCGGAACGTGGAAACTGAAGCTCGAAAACACTTCCGACCGCGAGCACGAAGCGATTATCGCGACGTGGAAAGACGCCTTGAAGTAAAGAAATAACAATTTGCAATTTGCCCGCCAAACTCGCCGGAATGTTTCTTATTAGATTCGTTTCGGCGAGTTTTCCCTTTTCCGGAAAAACTTTTTTCGCCTGATACTTTTCCCCGAAATTCTCCGCTTTAACAATCAGAACAAAACTTATATCCATTCATCAACAAAGGAATTTTTTATGTCATATCAAGTTGCAAACAATTCGAATTCAATCAACGCTCAAACTTCGAGTTTCGGGCTTTCGCCGAACGCCGCGTCGCTGGTCAGCTACGTCTGGGTTCCCGTGACGAGCATTCTCGTTATTGCCACCGAAAAACAGAATCGCCTCGTACGTTTTCACGCCTGGCAATCGCTTTTCTTCGGTCTCGGCATTTTTGCCCTGACGATTGTTTTAAGCCTCGTCATCGGCGTTCTGATGCTGGTTGCCGGCGCGATTTCGCCGTATCTCGGCATCATCGTCTCGCTCGGCTCGCTGCTCGTCTGGATGATTCTGGCGCTGGCGATTCTCGGCGCGTGGATTATGTGTCTGGTGAAAGCGTATAAAGGCGAAATGTACCGGCTGCCGGTGGTCGGCAAATACGCCGAAAATATGAGCGTCAAATAGAGGAGAATTTGCTTCGCAGACAAAATAAAAGACCGCCGCCGGAATTAAATCCCGGCAGCCCGCGTACCAGACGCGGGCTTTTTAATTTGGAATTAAAGCGCGCGTTTCGCACTCTGAAAGCTACCATCGCGTGATACCTTTTGCCGCTCGATTTCCGCTTTAACAAGTGACCGACAATTTTTACAGGAGAACATCCCGATGAAAAACCAACTTAATATTTTACTCGTCTTAATTTTACTTTTAGGTGTCAGCCTGGCGTGCAATCGCTCGGAGGCAAAACCCGACTTCAAAAATCAAACCGAAAACCGCGCGGCGAAAACCGAGAAAACGGACGGCAGCAGCAGCGAAACCGAACGCCTCGACAGCTACAGCTTGCGCGGTCTGGAATTTATCTACTACAAAATTCCGGCTGACCTGAGCCGCGAGCAGTTGATTGAAACGGCGCAGAAGCTGCACGAAGAAGAGCCGAAAGCGCAGTTGATTCTGGTCGACGACGATTCGCAGGTCGAAGATTACGTCAAATACGCGAAAGCCGTCAGCAGCGGCGATTACGACGCGGAATTTCCGAAACAGTGGGCGGAAGACCACATCGTTGCCAACGTCCAGAAGCTTCTGAGCGGCAAATGGATGGTCTATGAAAGCTACGGCTACAAGGAAATCGCGGAATTGAAATAATTTAAAACCGGGAAACGTTTAAATAGAAAAGGAACTCGCGCTATGAAAAAAACAATTTATCTTTTCGCATTCATTTTTACGGTTTTGTCATTTGCCGCCGCGCCCGAATCGGCGAGCGCGCAGTACAACTTCAATTACAGCAGCAGCATCTGGGTCAACGGCAATATGAACCTGCTTTTCCAGAAGCGCTGGGAGACGGCGCGGATTCGCGCGGCGGGCAAAACCCAGCTCGCCGACGCGATGGAAGGCAGACGCAGCGGCGGCAATCCGACGAGCGCGCAAGTCGCGCCGGCGGAAAACATTCTGCGCCGCGTGCCTATAACGGAAACTTCTTTTAAATCAAATCCGGCGACGATTATGCCCGCCGTTTTCGGCGCGTCGCTGGTCGATGCCAAACCGGAAGACAGCCGGACGCTCATCAAAGTTTCGGGCGAGCTGCTCAAAAATTACGAGGAAATGCTTGTTACCAATAAAGAAACGCACTTGAAAAACAACGTCGCGGGCGCGGCGACTTTTGCGCTGGTGACGAGCCGCTCGATTTTGACCGAAGGCAAAAACGAGCTTTCGGAAAAACAGACCGAAGCCCTTTTGCAGGACATCAACGCGCTGCTCGCTTCGAGCGAGAATTTCAAGAAAATGACGGACGCCGAGAAACAGAAAATGTATGAAACATTCGTCATCGCCGGCGGTTTAACGACGATGCTTTATCGCGAAGGCACGGAAAAAACCGACGCTGAAATCCTCGCCAAAGGCAAAGATTTGGCGAAAGCCGTTTTGTCGCAGTTCTTTAAGCGGTCGCTGAACGAAATCAGTTTTACTGAAGACGGCGTGCAATTCGGCTTTTAATGTAAAGGCGCGCCGGTTTTGCCGTTCGCGCCTTTTGACCGAGGAAAAATGAAATTTGCCAGGTATACATTTCTGATTGCGGCAATTTACGGTTTGCTGGCGCTCGCGCCGCAGTATTTTCTCGAAGCGAAAAACGGTCGGGATTTTCCGCCCGCGATAACGCATCCCGAATATTATTACGGTTTTACGGGCGTCGCGCTGGCGTGGCAAATCGCTTTTCTGATTATTTCGCGCGAGCCGTCACGATATCGCCCGATAATGATTCCGGCGATGTTCGAAAAATTCAGTTTCGGCGTTGCCGCAATCGTTTTGTTTTTGCAAAACCGACTGCCCGCGATGCTGCTCGGCGCGGGAATTTTGGATTTAATTCTCGGCGCGCTTTTCGTCGCCGCCTTTCTTAAGACGAAAGAAAAGCGGGAAGCGTAAAGTTTCTCACACGTGCCGGAAACAATTCGGAAGACGGGCGAATCCAGAGTCGCCCGTTTTTCCGACAAAGCGCCGTCCGTCCGGTTTTATCACGCTCGAACCGGCGACGGCGACAGACGAAGTAAAGCATTTATTGCAGAAGAACGGTTATCTCCGCAAAATATGCTTTACTTCGTCCTACGCGATTAAAAGAAATTCACCAGACGGACACAAAGAACACTAAAGAGAAATACTCCGCAGACAAACCGGAAACGACACGGATAAGAAATTGATTTGAAATCTGAAATCTGAAATTTCAAAATCGCAATTCTCGCGTGCTTATCTGCGCCCGTTCGTGTTTATCTGCGGGCTATTCTTTAGTGTTCTTTGTGTCCGTCTGGTGAAATTTAATCGGAAGGCAAAACGCGCCGCTGGAATTCGCTGAACTGGGCGTTTTCACGAACGTTGTCGAAGAAAGGACTGACGGCTATAAAATTTATCTCGTTGCGTTTTTCCGCTTCGGTGACGCGCAGCCATTTTAAGGTTTCGCCGGCGTTGCCGAGCAGCGCGTAAATGGTCGAGATATGATACGCCGACGTTTTTTGCAGTTTATCGGCGTCCGGCAGTGAAAAAGCTTCGGCAATCGCTTTTTCGGCTTCGGCTTTTTTATTTCCGGCGGCGTAAGTTTCCGCCAGGCTCAGGCGCAGATGAAATTCGTTGCTGCCCGCGTGATAGATTCTTTCCTGACCGAGCACGTTCATCGCCTCGTCAAACTCGCCCTGAAGCTCAAGCGCGCGGCGCAAGCCCATATAAGCATTGATAAATCCCGCATCGCGGCGCAAAATTTTGCGGTATTGCTCGGCGGCAAGCCCGTATTGACGCGCGTACAGAAGAATATTGCCGTGCGCGGCGACGGCAAACAGCGACTGCGGGTCGAGGCGTTCGGCGATTTCGATTTGCCGCAGAGCCTCGTCGGATTTTCCGCCGCCGCTTAGAACCAGCGCCAGCCAGTGACGCGCCTGCGCGTAGCTCGGATTCAATTCGACGGCGCGGCGCAGATGTTTTTCCGCCTCGCTGAAACGGCGCTCGCCGTAAAATTCGACGAGTCCGAGCGTCGCGTTGGCGTCGGCTGACTGGTCGTCGAGACTCAAAGCTTTTTCGGCATTTTCGCGCGCCTTTCGATAACCGTCCGGCGGCGCGGGCGGATACAGATTCATCAGCGCGTAAGCGTCCGCCAGACCGGCGTAAGCCTGCGCGAATTTCGGGTCGAGCGCGATTGCCTGTTCGAAATTGACCAGCGCGATTTTGAAATTTTCGGTTTTGCGCTTCGCCAGATTGTAGCGCCCGGCGAGATAAAATTGATAAGCTTCCTCGTTGAGCGTGGTTTTCCGGTTCAGCGTTTCGCGCTCGTTCAGGCTCAGTTCGAGACTCAGATTCTGCACCACGCGCTCGGCAATCAGATACTGCAATTGCGAAAGCTCGTTTTCGCGCAGGGAAAATTTTTCCGACCAGACGGCTTCGCCTTTTTCCGTGTTTTGCAAAGCGGCGATGACCTGCAAATTGTCGTTGACTCTTTCCAGCTGCGTGAACAAAACGTAATTAGCCGCCAGCTCGCGCCCGATGTTTATCGCTTCTTCGGCGGACGCGGCTTTTTTGCTGCTGGCGGTCACGGGACGCACGGATAACTGCTTGATTTGACCGAGCCTTGAAGTGATGGCTTCGGCGATTCCGAGACTTAAATGCTCGTCCGTCTGATTCAGATTCACCAGATTAAACGGCAGAATCGCAATCGAATTGACGGCTTTCGGGCGGCGTTCCGCCGGAACTTCGCTGTCGTTCAAATCGGTTTGATAAATTTTATAATTCGTTTCGCGGTTGCTCTGAAAAACGAGTTTTGTATCCGAAAGCCAGACCGCTTCCAAATCGTTCGCGGGATTTATCGTCACGCGCTGGCGATTTTCGCCGTTCGTCTCCATCACCCACAAATCGTAGCGCGGGCTGAGACTTTCGAAATTGGTCGAATAAACGAAGCGCTGCCCGTCGGGCGAAAAAACGGGCAGCGCTTCGTCGGCTTTGTCGGTGTTGCTGACGTTGGTCTGTTCCGAGCCGTCGGCGTTCATCATCCAGATGTCGAAAACGCTGCCGGTCATCGCCTTTGTATAAGCGATTTTTTTGCCGTCGGGCGACCAGTTCGGGTCGGATTCAAAAGCCGTGTTGTCGGTCAGTTGTTTCGCGCTGCTGCCGTCGGCGTTCATCACCCAGATGTTCGCCTCGCGGCGGTCGTTCAGGCTGCGATTACTGCCGAACGCAATTTTTGAACCGTCGGGCGAAAAAATCGGGCGCATATCGAGACCGGGAAAATTCGACAGATTCCGCTGGTCCGAGCCGTCGGCGTCCATTATCCAGATGTCGCTTTCGACGCCGATTTGCGAATAGCTTTCGTAAACGATGCGCTTGCCGTCGGGCGACCAGTTGGCGCTGGTTTCCTCGGTTTTGTTATTGGTGACGCGGCGCAGATTCGTGCCGTCCAGATTCATCACGTAAATCTCGCTGTTGCCCTCGCGGTTGCTGACGAATAAAACCTCGGATTTGTCGGGCGAAAGCTTCGGATTTTTTTCGACCGCCGCCGCAGACGTCAGCGGAATAACTTTGCCGGGAATAAAAGTCTGCACTTCGCCGCCGCTGCCGTTGACGGTCGGCGCGGAAAATGTCAGCGTGCCGTATTTATAATACGAAAATCCCAGACCGGCGCCGACAATCAAAAGCAGAACGGCGAGCGCGGCGACAGTAAACGGTTTCCAGCCAAACTCGCGGCGCGGCTGTTTGCCGGCAATTTCCCGATTAAGCAATTTGCTTTTCGGCGCTTCGCTTCTGAAAATCTCGCCGAATCTTTTCGTCACCGCGGTTTTGTGTATCGCGCCGTCGGTGTCGGTCGCCTCCACGCTTTTTTCAAAAGTGAAATGCGAGACGATCGGATTGACGTTTTTCAGCTTCGCCAGCGAATCGACAATTTCCTGAAACTCTTTCTCGCCGCGAAGCGAGTCGAAGCGAGCGTCGGTTTCGAGCCAGAACATTCGATAATCTTTATCTTTTTCGGCTTGTTTAAGGCTGCGGAGCGCGTCTTTTTTATTGCCTAAAGCCGCCTGCACCAATGCCGCGTAAAACTGCGAAACGTAACGGTGAACGCGCGCTTCGAGCATCTCGCGCAAAATGCGCTCGGCTTCTTCGCGCTTTCCGTTGCGCGCCAGCGCATAGCCGTAAGCGGCGAGCGTCGAAGGCGTGCGCTCGGAAATCTCGACGGCGCGGCGGCAAAACTCGACGCCTTCACCGGCGCGCTCAAGCTCCGGCAGAATCCAGCCGTAGCTTTGCAAAACGTGGCTGTTCGACGGCTCAAGCTGAATGGCGCGATTGTTTTGCGCCAAGGATTCTTCAAAACGGCGTGCTTTAAAGAGAATCTGCGACGCGATAATCGGAATCGAAGCGGAAATCGGATTCAGACGCTGCGCGATATTGATTTCGTTCAAAGCTTCGTCGTAACGACCGAGAGAACTGTAAAAAAGCGCGAGCCATTCGTGCGTTTGAAAATAATTCGGATTCAGTTCCAGCGCGTGCCGGAAAAGCTTTTCGCCTTCGGCAAAATCCCAGTTGAAAGCCCATTTGGAAAAGGCTAAAGACGCGTGCGCTTCAGCGAGATGCGGGTCGAGCTCGACGGCTTTTTCCGCCGCCTGCCGCGCCGCGCCGAAACATTCCTTCGGCGGCAGAACGCCGACGATGCCGAGCCACGTGTGATAATCGGCGACGCCCGAGTAAGCGCGCGCGTAATTCGGGTCGAGCGCGATTGCCTCGTAAAAATAAACGATTGATTTGGCGAGCGATTCTTCCGTGAATTTGTGCCAGCAGTAACGCCCGCGCAGATATTTTTCGTGCGCGGCTTCGTCTTTGGTGCCGACAAAGGCAATCTGTTCGAGTTCTTCGGTCGAAATCTGCGGAATCAAAGCGGCGGCGACTTTCGTGGATAGCGAATCCTGCAAAGCCAGCACGTCGGCGACGTTTTCGTCAAACTGTTCCGCCCAGATGGAAGCGCCGTCCTTGATGCTGATTAACTGCACGGTGACGCGGATTTTATCGCGGACTTTCAGAATTCGCCCGTCCAGAACGTAAGCCACGCCGAGACGTTTGCCGATGGTCAGCGAATCTTCTTCGGCGGTGGCGTATTGCAGAACCGTGCCCGTAGGGCGCACGGAAAAACGGCGCATATTGCCGAGCCGCGTAATCAGCGCGTCCGCCAGACCGATGCCTAAAAATTCGTCGCCCGTGTCGTGCGTTCCGTTATTGGCGATGATGTTGAGCAGTTTGAACGGCAAAACGGCGAGCGTTTTCTGCTTCGTTCCGCCCGTCGTGTCGGTCGTTTCGGGTTGATGGGTCTGAAAGGAAGGTTTCGCCTTTATCGGCTGACCTTTCAGAAAGCGCTTGATGTCTTCGGAAAGCTGCTCGACCGACGAATAACGGCGATGCGGCTCTTTGTGCAGAGACTGCAAAAGAAGCGCGTCCAGCCCGCTTTCCAGCTCGATTTTTAAAGTCTCCAAAGTCGTTTTGCGGCAGCGGAAAATGGTTTCCATCGTCACCGGCTCAAGCGAAAATTTGTTCGAGTTAACGAATTGGTCGCTGCTGCCGACGATTACGCTCGGCGTCGCGGGCGCTTTCTCGCAGATGACTTTGGCGATTTCCAGCGGCGAGCGGTTTTCGAGCAAATACGGTCGATGCCCGGTCACGACTTCGTAAAGCAAAACGCCGAGACTGTACTGGTCGGTCGCCGACGTCACGAAATTTCCGCTGACCTGTTCGGGCGAAGCGTATTCCGGCGTCATCATCCGCATCGCGGTCGCCGTCGGCTCCTGCGTTTCGTGAATAAGGTCGGGATTTAAAAGCTTGGCGATGCCGAAATCGAGCAGCTTCGGCACGCCGTCCTCGGTGACGAGAATGTTCGACGGCTTGATGTCGCGGTGAATAATCAGGTTTTGATGCGCGTAATAAACCGCCGCGCAAACCTGTTGAAACAATTGCAGACGCTCGCGCACGGTCAGGCGATTGCCGTCGCAATACTGCGTAATCGGCAAGCCTTCGATGTATTCCATCACGAAATACGGCAAGCCGTCGTCGGTGGTGCCGCCGTCAAGCAGGCGCGCGATGTTCGGATGATTTAAGGCGGCGAGAATCTGGCGTTCGTTGCGGAAGCGGCGCAAAACCTGGTCGCTGTCCATTCCGCGCTTGATTAATTTAATGGCGACGTTTTGCTGAAATTCTCTATCGTCGCGGACGGCGAGATAAACCGCGCCCATCCCGCCGCGCCCGATTTCTTTGGTGATGCGGTAAACGCCGATTTTCTTGCCGATAGTCGAATCGCCGCCGTCGCCGTTCGCGCCGTTTTTTCCTTCGATGACGTTTTCCAGATACGGAACATACGGCGAGGATTCGATAAAATCTTCGGCTTCCGAGTCGGAATCGAGCAGAATATCGGCTTGCTCGCGCAGCTCGCGGTCGCCCCGGCAAGCTTCGTCGAGGAAAGTTTCGCGTTTTTCGGGCGGAAGAACAACCGCTTGATTAAAAATTTCTTCAAGCCTCTTCCATTTATCGGGTGACATCAAATTACAGTTATGCGGTTAAAAACGCTATGCCTCTTATCTCGGGTTAAACGGCACTGACGAATCGACAGTGAAGCGGAATTTTAACACACTTTCCAGCAAGTAATCTAAGAAGCAGATTGAACGCGGCGCGTTGTCCGAAACTAAAGCAATCTTTTGTAAATAAAAACACTTCCGACGAAAAAATTCAGCCGCGAACAATCACCGGAAAATAGACGTAAAACCGGCGGAAACTGCCAAAGAATCAGCCGCGAGAGCGCGGGAAAAGCACGAAAAGGAAATAGGAAAATCGTCCGCACGCAGAGACAGATAAACACAGATAGATAAGCTTTACTTACAATTTCAAATTTCAAATCTGAGATTTCAAATCAATTTCTTATCTGTGTCTGCCTGTGTTCATCTGTGAACTATTTCTCTTTCGTGCTTTTTCGCTTCCTTTCGCGGCTAATCTATTTCAATAACAATTTGGAAATGTCGCGCCGTCTCGTTTATACTCTGCTTTGACCTTTTAAAACAAAGATTCGGAGAGGTTCAAGAAAGCCGTGTCCGCCGAAAAAACACAAGAGATAACGCAGCTGCTGATAAAGCTTTCCAACGGTCAACGCGCCGCCGTGGATGACCTTTTGCCGTTGATTTACGACGAATTGCGCTCTCTCGCTTCGAATTACCTGCGCCGCGAGCGCGTCTCGCACACTTTGCAGCCGACGGCGCTCGTTCACGAAGCTTATTTGAAACTCGTTGACGTCAATCAGGTGACGTGGCAGAATCGCGCGCATTTTTTCGGCGTCGCGGCAAACCTGATGCGGCGGATTCTGATTGATTACGCGCGCCAGCACAAAGCCGACAAGCGCGGCGGCGAATTTCAAAAACTCGCGCTCGACGAAAACATCGACAAAGCCGCCGAGCAAAGCACGGAGCTGGTCGCGCTGGACGACGCGCTCGAAACTCTCTCGAAAATCGACCCCGTCAAAAGCCGCATCGTGGAGCTTCGCTATTTCGGCGGCTTGACGGTCGAAGAAACCGCCGAAGTGATGGGCATCTCCACCATTACCGTCAAGCGCCACTGGCGAATGGCGAAAGCCTGGCTCTACGGACAACTCAGCAATGACCCCAATTAGCGCGACGCGCTGGAAAAAAATCGAAGACATTTTTCAGACGGCGCTCGATAAATCTACGCCCGAACTGCGCGCGGCATATCTCGCCGAAGCCTGCGCCGGCGACACGAGCCTGCGCGACGAAGTCGAAAAACTCCTCGTCCAGTTTGACGAAGCCGAAGATTACGCCGACCTCGACGAAACCGAACCCGACAATCGCTCGCTTTTATCGACTTTGCTGAGCACCGATAAAGACGACGACGACCCGGTTATCGGCAATCGTCTGGGCGCGTATCGCGTCGAAGCGGAAATCGGGCGCGGCGGGATGGGAACGGTTTATCTGGCAGTCCGCGACGATAGAGAATTCAACAAAAAAGTCGCCGTCAAACTGGTCAAGCGCGGAATGGACACCGATTATATCCTGCGCCGCTTTCGCAAGGAGAGACAGATTTTAGCGTCGCTCGAACACCCGTTTATCGCCGCGCTGCTCGACGGCGGAACGTCGCCCGACGGTCGCCCGTATTTCGTGATGGAGCTGGTCGAGGGCAAAAATTTTTACGAATACTGCGACGAAAATCGTTTGAACTTAAGAGAAAGGCTCAGGCTCTTTCTGCGCATCGCCGAATCGGTCAATTTCGCGCATCAGAATTTCGTCATTCACCGCGATTTGAAGCCGTCGAATATTCTTATCACGGCGCAGGGCTTGCCGAAGTTGCTCGATTTCGGCATCGCCAAGCTTTTAAATCCCGACAATCCGAACGAAGCCGTTTCGCAGACTTTTACATTGATGCGCGCGATGACGCCGAAATACGCTTCGCCCGAACAAATCAAAGGCGACCCGCTGACGTTTGCGACCGACGTTTACAGCTTGGGAGTTCTGCTTTACGAAATTTTGTGCGGGCATCGCCCGTATGTTCCGGCTGGCGCGCAGGCGCACGAACTGGCGCGCGTCATCTGCGAGGAAATTCCCGAACTGCCGAGCGCCGCGATTGCCAAAACGGACGCGGGCGTGCTGGACGAATACAAAAACAAAACGGCTGCGCCCGTCGATTTAATCGCCGAAAAACGCGCTTCGAGCCTTGAAGAATTGCAAAAGGAATTAACGGGCGCGCTCGACAGCATCGTGATGAAATGCCTGGAAAAGCGCCCGCGCAAGCGTTACGCCGGCGTCAGGGATTTAATCGCCGACGTCAACGCTTATCTGACGGGAAACGCTTTAAATATTCCGCTTTACACTTCGCGCGCGCAGGACACATCGACGACGACCGCCGGAAACGCGGTCGCCGTGCTGCCGCTGAAGCTGATGGGCAAAGGCGACGCCGATTATTTGAGTTTAGGTTTGGCGGACGCTCTGATTTCGCGCTTAAGTCAGGTCAAAAGATTCACGGTTCGCCCGACGAGTTCGGTTTTACGTTACTCTCAGGAAGAAACTTTCGACCCTTTGCAAGCCGGGCGCGAGCTTAATGTAAATTACGTGCTGGACGGCTGGATAAAACAATTCGGCGGGCGCATTCGCATTTCGCTGCAGCTGCTGGAAGTGCGCGAAGGCAACGTCGTCTGGGCGGGAAAATTCGACGAAAAATCCGGCGACGTGCTGGAAATCGAAGACTCGATTTCGGCGCAGGTCGGCGAAGTCCTGGTGCCGCAACTGTCGGGCGACGAGCGCGAAAAGCTCGCCCGCCGACCGACCGACAATGCCGCCGCTTTCGAAGCCTTTCTGCGCGGTCGTTATCATTTCAACACTTTTACGGAAGAAGGCTTCGGCAAAGCGATTGTCGCCTACAATCAGGCAATCGGGCTCGACCCGAATTACGCGCTCGCTTATGCCGGAATCGCCGATTATTACAATTGGCTCGGCGTTTACGGCGTTTTGCCCGCGCAGGAATGTTTTCAGGCGGCGAAAAATAATTCGCTGAAAGCTATCGAATTAAACGAAAATCTTTCGGAAGCGCACGCCGCGCTCGGTTTCGCCGCCGTCGCGGGCGATTACGACTGGAAACGCGGCGAGCAGGCTTGCCGCCGCGCCCTCGAACTGAACCCGCACAACGCGCAGGCGCACGTCTGGTATTCGCTCCAGCTTTTTATGGAAGCGCGTTTCGACGAAGGCGAGCATCACGCCCGGCGCGGCATCGAGCTTGACCCGCTAACGCCGTTTAATGATTACAATCTCGCCTGGTGTTTGTATTTCGCGCGTCGTTACGAAGACAGCATCCGGCAGTATGAAAAAACGATTGCCGAAAACCCGCTTTACAGCATCGCCTATTACGGCTTGAGCTGGACGCTGCGGAAAATCGGGCGTTACGAGGAAGCCTTAAACGCCTCGCGCCGCGCAATGGAATTATCCGGCGCGGACAGCCTTTTCAATCTCGCGCAATACGGTCAGACGCTCGCCTGCGCCGGACAGCGCGAAGAAGCCGTCGCAGTTCTCGAAAAACTCGACGCCGCTTCCGCTGCGCGCTTCGTCTCGCCGTATCACACCGCCATCATCTACTGCTTTCTCGGCGATAAAGAAAAAACGTTTGAATATCTCGAACGCTCTTTCGAAGCCAAAGAAGCGTGGCTCGTTTGGAGCGGCGTCGAACCGATTTTCGATGATTTACGGACGGACGAAAGATTTAAAAATATCCTGCGCCGCATTGATTATCCGAGACTTTCCGAAACAAAGCCGTCTTAAAAATCGGCTTTATTTTCTGCTCTGAAACCGCAGGCAACCGCCCGCCGTGAAACTTCCGTTTAATATCAAAGCGCAATTTCTTTGTTTTCGAAGCGTCTATATTTAATATGAAAATAAAACGCGTTTCGTCATATAAAACCGAAGCCGACCGCGAATTTTTAAACGAATGGCTCGCCGAAATCCAGCAGCAAAACAATTTCGATTATCAAAAACTTACCGTTCCGACCTTTTTCGGCGAAACCGTCGTCCTCGCGCACAACCACGAACGGAAACATCTCGAACCGCTCGTCTATTTTCCGGGCTTTCGCACCAGCGGAATTTTTCTCGATTTGAACGACAATCTCGCGCCGCTCAAAAAAGATTTTCGGCTTTATCTGGTTGACGCCATCGGTCAGCCGGGAATGAGCGCGGGCAGCACGCCCGATGCGAAATCCGGCGAATACGCCGGGTGGATCGGCGAGGTTCTGGACGGCTTAGATTTAGATAAAACCAGCGTCGCCGGCGCGTCTTTCGGCGGCTGTCTCTGTCTGAAAGCCGCGCGACATTTGCCCGACCGCATCAAAAAAGCGATTTTGATGAACCCGTCCGGTTTAACCAATGTTTCCTTCGCGCCGAAAACCAGCTTTTACAACTTTATGCCGCTTCTGTTTCCGAGCCGGAAAACAATCGAAAACTTTATGGAAGGGAGTGACTAAACGAATGTTGATAGGATAAACTTTGTCAATGCCAGCTTGTCCAAATTGTGAAAATTCAGAGAAACAAATAAAAAACGGAAAGAGTCACTGCGGCACGCAGCGATATTTATGCCGCAGTTGCGGCAAA